>JAIBBE010000096.1 GCA_019694835.1 Fimbriimonadaceae bacterium
GGACGGAGCAGGGACACCGGGTAGTCATGGTGAAGTGCTGCGGTCGCCCTCCTGAGCCACCAGTGCTAGCCGCTGTCCGCATTGAGGTTCGACATCGTGCGGCAAAGGCATGGCGACTGGTTTTGCGTTTGGAGCGCCCGGAGTTTCGAAACCTCTTCAACCGCTTGGTGGAAGATCTGGACTTGGCCTGTCGAGAGCGCCCCGATGCACCGTGCGAGGCCATCGTGGATCGCTTGGCGCGCTGGCAGAAGCTCTTTTCGCGCGGAGTCTCGGGCGTCCTCTCCGACAACGAACTCCGCGGCCTCGCCGGAGAGCTTTCGTTTTTGGTCGACCAGGCGATCCCCGTGTTCGGTGTCAGGGCGGCGGTGCAGGCATGGGTAGGTCCTCGAGGGGCTCCAAAGGATTTCGTCTTTGCCCAGAGAGAGGTCGAGGTCAAGGCCGTTCATAGACAGCGGCATACCGCAGTCATTTCCTCCTTGGAGCAGCTTACCGATGCTGGATTGCCAGTCTTTCTCTGGACACAGGAAGTCGAGCTCCTGACTGATGGTGGTTCAGACGGCATTTCCTTCGCGCAGCTTGTGACCCGGGCACGCAGTGCTACCCTGGGAGTCCCGGGCAGCCAGGAGCTTCTTGAGGACTCCCTTTGGCTTGCGGGTTTTGAGGACAGACCGGAGTACGACAAGAGATTTCTCCGGCTTGGGAGTGTTGCCTGTTACAGCGTTCGGACGGGCTTCCCGCGCCTTCAGCGTACGGACCTGCCGCGGCAAATACTGACCTGCAAATACGAAATTGATCTTGACGAAGTCGGGGAGTTTTTGGTCGACAACTGGAAATAGGAGACGATGTCGTGTCCGATAACCTCAACGAGTTTCTTACGGACCTGATGCAGGGAATTGTAGCTCGCACCGAAGCCAGCGGCGAGCTGACGAGGGTGGCATTTGTGGACGAACTCATGGCTCGCCTTGTGAGCGCTGATACCTTGCAAGACTGGGTCCCGTGCTACTACCAGGGACGAGGCTCGCGCAATCGGGCTCTCGGCGTTGATGGTTATTGCATGGATGACCTGCTGCTTGATGGTAGCATCAGTGTTATCGTCGCCGATCCAAGACTAGGCGAATCTCCTGTACGTTTGACGACCTCGGAGATCAATACCTGCTTCACTCAGGCCATCAACTTCGTGACGGATGCGCTCGAAGGCCGTCTTCATGATACACTCGAACCGAGTTTGCCTGCGGCGGACCTTGCCAGGCACATTTTCGATGCCCGTGCCGGAGTACGGACTGTGCGGGTGCTGCTTGTAACGAATGCACTCGTAGGGGCACGATACAAGGAGGTCGAACGCCAACCGCTCGAAGGTGTGAGGATTGAGCGACACATCTGGGATCTCGCACGCTTCGAGCAACTATCAGCCGCCGGCGGGCGAGAAGACATGGAAATCGACCTTGCGCCGTTCGCGCCTGGAGGTCTGCCTGTCCTTCCTGCGGGAATCGGGGAGGCGGGTTATGCAGCGTATCTCGGGGTCGTACCGGGAGCCATGCTGGCGCAGCTGTATAGCGACTATGGGAGCCGGCTCCTTGAGGGAAACGTTCGAGCATTTCTAAGTACACGCGGAAAAATCAATAAAGAGATCCGTCGTACCATCATCGAGCGTCCTGATCGTTTTTTTGCGTTCAACAACGGCATCACCGCGACAGCGACCGCGGTGCAGGTCGAGGGGGTCGGTCCTGCGACTCGCATCGTGCGGGTTACTAACTTGCAGATCGTGAATGGGGGCCAGACGACGGCCTCGCTCTACAATGCGCAGCTCAAGGACAGGGCTGCGCTGGACGCTGTGTTTGTTCAGATGAAGCTATCGGTTCTAAGTCCTCAGGTTGCCGACCTGATGATTCCAGAGATTTCCCGCTATGCAAATACCCAGAACAAGGTAAGCGACGCCGACCTTTTTGCGAATCATTCGTTTCATCGAAAGGTTGAGGAGATCTCTAGACGACTCTGGGCCCCTGCTAAGGTCGGGTCGAGGCAACTGACGCACTGGTTCTATGAACGTGCGCGTGCGCAGTACCAGACCGAGTACGCCAGACTGGACAAGGCAAAGAAGCGCGAGTTCCTGCTCCAGAATCCGAAGGAGCAGGTCATCACCAAGACTGATCTCGCCAAATTCGAGAATTCATGGAGAATGTTGCCACATGTAGTTAGCCTTGGTGCACAGAAGAATTTTGTGAAGTTTGCCGAGACAATCACCGCTGCTTATGACCTTCAGCCTGCAGGGTTCAATGAGCGCTGGTTTCAGCACTTGGTAGCCAAAGCCATTCTCTTCTCTACGGCAGAGGGGGTCGTGTCTCGGGCAAAATGGTATAATCATGGATATCGCGCAAATATTGTGGCGTATTCCGTGGCGCGCTTGGTGCTGCTCGTCGAGCAGAGATTCCCTGGGCACGTCCTCGACCTCGATCGAGTGTGGAAGGCACAGCGAGTATCAGACGCTGTGATGAGGCAGCTCGATATTGCGGGGGAGATGATCCTGGGTGTCCTCGTGGCCCCTCCTCCTCCCTACTCCAACGTGACCGAATGGGCGAAGAAGGCACAGTGCTGGGAGAAGGTCGCTGCTACCCCCTTGGCCACCGTTGACGGACTGAAGAGCGACGTAAAGTCCCTTGACGACGAGATCGCAGACAAGAACCGGGCGCGGGGCCAAGAGCGGGAGACCGAGGCCATTCACGACATGTCCGAGGTCGTTCGGCTCTCAAAGCAGGGGCTCTGGCAGCGCGCTGCCGCATGGCCAAGCGCGCGCCGATGCCTCACGGATGTCGAGCACGAGCTTCTGGCGCTCGCCATCAGAATGGGCTCGCGCTTCGCACCCTCGGCGACACAGGCTCGCCATCTCCTTGCAGCATTGAGACGCCTTCAAGATGCGGGATTCACGCTGTCGCCGTAGCTTCTAACGAGTCTGCTGGCCCATGACCCGCGGGCGTTTGCGAGGCAGGGTGATCTTGAAGGTTGCGCCCTTCCGGCGCCGGTCGTTGACCACGGCGATGTCACCGCCACAGCCCTGCACGATGTCTTGGGCGATCGTCAGTCCCATCCCGCGAGCGCCCTCACGGCCGCTGAACATCGGCTCGAACACTCTCGACTGCATTGCGGCGGGTATTCCTGGACCGTTATCGGAGACGATAATCGTGCACTCCGATTCCGCGGTCGACACCGCGACCCGGATCTCGGGAGCGGAGATGCCCTGGAGCCAGTCAAGGGAGTTGGCGATGAGTGCGTGCATCACGCGGTAGAGGTTCTCGGGTCGGATCTCGGCCCGCGCGAGGCCCTCGGGTTCGAGGATTTCGAGCTTGACCTTGCGTTCGTCGAGAAGCGGGGCGAAGTGGCCCTGGATGGCCCTCAGGGTCTCTACGACATCGATGGCGCGCCGACGTATGCTGTGGTTTCCCTGCATAGGTGCAAGGACTTGCAGGCGCTTCTCGATGCCCGAGCAACCGCGCTCGATCGCGCGCATGGCAGCGGTGACGCCGGTACCCTTCTGGCCGGCCAGGAGCTTTCGCAGCCGCTGAATCTCGTGCTGAACCTCGCGCACGAGTGGATCGATCGCACCAAGGACACCCGGCACGGCTTGGCCCACGGCGGCGAGTTCGGAGTAGCCGGAGATGAACGTGCGATGCCTCTCCTCCTGGCGCGCGACGTGCTCCCGGACGTCGCGTACAAGGGACTGGGCCTCACGGCCCTTCACCTCGGGCAACTGCTCGACCAGTTCGGTGAGCTTCTCGCTGATCGATTCGTGCGCTGCCGTTCGCCGAGCCTCGGATCGGCGCTCGACAGGGTGACGTCGGCTGAGCCGCTCTTGCTCGAGCTGTTGGAGCACGAAAATGACCAGCCGGCGGAGATCATCGAAGGCCTTGTTTTGGATGATGCCCTCGCGGTTGGTCTGGTCGACGAGATCCGGGTTCGACTGCCTTCCGATCTCGACGAAGCCGATGATCTGGTTGTTGCTGAGGCAGACGGTCGGGTTATTAACCCGGCGCTGGTCCAAGCG
>JAIBBE010000132.1 GCA_019694835.1 Fimbriimonadaceae bacterium
CGCCATAGCCGCCACCGCCTCCGTATCCGCCGCCACCACCGCCGCCGCCCTCATAGCGAGGACGTGCTTCGCGGGGGCGAGCTTCGTTGACGGTCAGACGTCGGCCATCGACTTCTGCGTTGTGCTTCGCATTGACAGCGTCGTCCATCTTGTCCGCATCGACATCGATGAAGCCGAAACCTCGGCCTTCGATGATGCGGGCGTTGGTGCCGCCGAATTCTGCGAAGATGGCTTCGAGAGCCGACTCCGTCGTCGAATAGGGAAGGTTCCCTACATACAATGATTTGGTTGCCATTCTGCCTCCAGGCTTAGGTTTCGGGGACTTTCGTTACTCAGAGGCAGAAGCCAATCAGGAATCGGAAATCGGACACTTACCTAGCCGCACCAGATTGTACACCAAGTTTTGACAGGTCCACGTGTTTTTGGGCCTGCAACAAGAAAAAGGCCGCCAGTTACGGCGGCCAGAGGTCCCCTCTCGGTCAGAAAGGCCTTACTTGTTCCTGCGGCGTCGAATCAGAGCAAGGCCGCCCAGCGCGAGAGCCGTCATCGAAGCAGGCTCCGGAACGACCGTGTAGCGCTGGTTTCGCGCTTCGGAGTGATCGCCCCAGTTGGTGATCTGCGGATTCGGATTGCCGAGCGAGTCCACCGCACCATCACCGCTGCCGCCGCCGCTGCTGAAGGCGTCGAACTGGAACGTGTTGCCGACACTCAGTCCAAGGTCGCTCAGATTCAGGCTCAGCGAGACGGAACTGCTGTCCTTCGTGATGGACATCCCAGGCGTCGAATTGTACGTCGCGCCAGCCAAGAACCAGCTTGAACCGTTCCAGGCGCGATTCTCGAAGCCGTTGCCGCCGTCAACCCACGAACCGAGCCATGAATCGGCGCCGCTCGCCATGCTGATCGGTCGCACCCACCCGTTGCTGACGGTATCGCCGCCAGACACGCTGTCGATGATGACCATGTACTTGCCCCAGTCGGTCGCGACGGGGTCGCCGACGAGGTTGAACTTGAACGTGATGCTCGAAAGCGTGTTCGTGATTTCCATCGACGCGATGTCGAGGTGAGGGAACGGGGAGCCCGGAACGATGACGTCGCCCGTTGAGTCGGTGTAAACCGTAGCGTTCGCAGAAACGACGGCTGCCAGTGCAGCCAAAACGAGAATTTTCTTCATTGATGCTTCTCCTAACTTCAAACAAGGATCGTGGCTCTAAGCACGAACCTAAGAATACGTATTCACAGTATACAAGAATCCTGCCAATCTCGGTCCTCGCGAGAAAAAACCCGGTATTTTTTCAACGCTAGCTTCAAGCTGAGAAGGCGAGAGGGACGCTCCTTGCCACCAGGGGGACAAGTGGCAGCTCACTGATCTCGTCCCTCGTCCACCACGCGCAGAGGTCGGTTGAGCCATCTGCTTCGCTCCGCAAATTACCGCCGACACGATGGACCTCGTAAATGATCCGGAGGGCCTGAAAGAGCCGGTCGTCGTTGTCAAAATTCTCCGACTCGACTTCGACCAACCGTTTAACCGCAACGTGGATTCCCGTCTCCTCCTCCACCTCGCGGACAACGGCAGAAACCGGCGCTTCGCCAAAGTCGAGACCGCCACCGGGCAAGGTCCATTTGCCCACATCCCCGGGAACGCGATCTGATATCCGGCACAGCAACAGGCGTTCGTCCTCAACGAGCAACCCGTATGCGCTGATTCGGACGATCTGCGGCTTCATTTCTGAACTTCGGGAACCCAAGCCGTCGTTCGGCCCCCGACCTGTTCGCGGACAATCTGCTTCCCCTCGATCATGTCGGTCCCCTTCTTCCCGCCCCAGCGGTGCATAAAAAGCCAGCCCGGCGGGTACTTTTCGCTGTCCGCACCGACTTCGACTGCCTTCTCCAGGACCATCTTCAGCGCCTTAAGCAGCTTCTCGACTTCCTTAGCTGACAGACTCGATGCCTCGCGCTTGGGCGAAATCTTCGCGTGGTAAAGCACTTCGTCCGCGATCCAGTTGCCGACCCCGGCAAAGAGAGCCTGGTCCAGAAGGAGAGCCTTAATCGGAGCCTTGCGCTTGCCGAGGATCGCATGGAGGTCCTTCGCTGACCATGGCGCGTCGTGGGTGTCGGGGCCGAGGTCGAGAATCCGCTGATCTTCGGCGGGATTGCCGACCCAGAGACGACCAAGTCTCCTTCCATCTGTAAAAGCAATCCGCGACCCATCTTCGGCGGTTAGGAGCATCTTGAGAAAGCGCGGCCGCCCGTCCTCGTCGTCCATCGGTGCTTGGCCGTGCTCGCGGAGCCTGATTGTCGGAGCGCCCAGTTCGCGAATCCAGCCAGCCATCCCAAGGTGCCCCATGAGCCACGGCTGACGGTCGAGTTCGATCCACCAGTACTTGCCTTTGCGCCCGATGTCAGTCACCGTCGCCCCCTTCAACACACCCGCGATGAAATCCGGCGGCAGGCCCGACAGCACAATTTCGTCGGGCGGAATTTCGGCCTCAATGATCTTCTTGCCTTGGAGCGCGCGGCGCATGGTTCGGCGCACAGTTTCGACTTCGGGAAGTTCGGGCATGCCCCTATTTTGGAGCGCAGTCCCCTCGTACCGCTGGCGTCCCGCCGGCATCCCTTCCCCGGACGCCGGCAGGTTGTCAGCGGTACGGGGGATGCCGGCGGGACGCCAGCGGTACATCCGAAGTCCCTTCCCTTCCCCCCGAAACGAGGGAGGGGAGTTCTTGGCGTCTTCAGCCCCGGAATGCGTCGATGTGGTGTCGCAGCCCGGTCGGATCGATGGCAATGATGTCGTAGCGCACGGCGCGGTCGTGTTCGCCGGTCTTGGCGAGGTACTCGTCCACCGCTTGGCTCAGATGAGACATCTTTCGTTCGTCGATCGCCGCCTCGGCGAGTCGCGTTCGCCCCCGAATCCACTTCACCTCCACGATCACGAGGGTATCGCCATCGAGGGCCACCAGGTCGATCTCACCATGTGCCGCTTTGAACCGACGAGTTACCAAGGTGTAGCCAAGCCCAAGGAGATAAGTCGCCGCCCGATCCTCTGCCTCGGCGCCTAGCTGTCGAAGATTAGGCATGGCTGAAGCAGCATCTCGCGAACCGGTGAAAATGAGCGGCGGTGGAGATCGCAGGGGCCGAGTTCGCGAATCGCGACGAGATGTTCGGGCGTCGCGTAGCCGAAATGCTTGGCAAACCCATAGCCCGGATAGGATTCGGCGTACTCAGTCATCAAGCGGTCGCGAGTGGTTTTCGCGATGATCGACGCGGCCGCGATACAGGCGACCTTGGCGTCGCCATCAACGATAGCCTTAGCTTCCAGAGCAGGGTTTTCGATGAAGCCAGGCGGCAGGCGGTTGCCGTCGACGACAACCCGATCCGGACATTTTTCAAGGCCCGAAAGCGCAATCTCCATCGCCCGCATCGTCGCCCAGAGGATGTTCAGGCGGTCGATTTCGTCGACATCCACCACCGCAACGGACCACTGCGCTTTCTCTTGAATCCGGAGCGCTAGTTCATCGCGCTTGGAACGGGTAAGCACTTTGCTGTCGTCGATTTCGGAGGTGTCGAAGCCGCGAGGCAGGACGACGGCAGCCGCCACGACCGGCCCGGCCAGAGGCCCACGGCCCG
Source organism: Fimbriimonadaceae bacterium (assembly GCA_019694835.1). The sequence goes on from JAIBBE010000132.1 coordinate 3,625, forward strand.
CCTCATCGATCCCGGCGACTCCATAGAGCTTACGCATGGCAATCCGACGCGAATGTCTCCCGTTTGGGCAGTCGTTCCATGAGACGAGACACACCGTCCAAGGGCTTCAGCCGCCCCCGGATCATTTCGTTCAAGGACTCGAAAATCGGGATCTCGACACCGTGCTTGTGGGCCAAGACTACGGCCGCCTCGCTCGTCAGAACGCCTTCCGCTACTTGGCCAAGTTCCTCCAAGATGGCCTGCAGCGGTCTGCCCTGCCCAAGCCCGAATCCGACGCGGTAGTTGCGGCTGAGCTTGCTGTTGGCGGTCGCGAAGAGATCGCCGACCCCGGCTATACCAAAGAATGTCTCGACCCGCGCTCCCATCGAGGCCCCAAGTCGGGCCATTTCGTGCAGTCCGCGAGCGAGCAGTGCACCCTTCGTATTGTCGCCAAACCCCATCCCGTCGATCGAACCCGCGCCGATGGCGAGGACGTTTTTCAAGGCACCCGCGAGTTCGACGCCGACGATGTCGGTGCCGATGTAGACCCGGTAAGTCCGATTCAAGAACGCGTCTCGCACCCGCTCGGCCGTTTGATCGCGCTCGAATGCCACGACGGCAACAGTGGGAATCCCGCGCACGAGCTCGACCGCTAGGTTGGGGCCGCTGATCACACCGATTTCGGCGGTTGGAACCTGGTCCGCGACGACGTTCGTGAGAATCTCGCCAGAGCCGGGTTCCAGACCCTTGCTGGACATCAGCACACACGGCGATTCGCCCCGAATGCAGCCGCAGACGGAATGAACCGCCCCCGACGGAACCGCGACCACCCAAAGGTCAACCCCGTCCATAGGCTCCGCGAGGTCTTTGATCTGAATCTCGCGTGGGATGGCAAAGCCGGGCAAATAGCGAAAGTTCTCGCGGCGAACCTGCATCGCCTCCATCTCGTCCGGATCGCGCCCGGCCAGAGTCACCTCATTCCCATTTCGGGCCAGGAGAATCGCCAGCGCCGTGCCCCAGCTTCCCGCACCGAGCACCGCAACCTTCATGCCGGGATTCTACTCGGCACCGTGGCGCGGCCGTCCCGCCCGCGCTGGCAAGCATTCCAAATGGAACGGAAAACCTGCAACTAGATTTCGCGTACTATTGACCCAACTAATGGACCAGGAAACCGACCTAACGGCCTCGTCCGAGCCACAGCGACGAAAGCGCAGCCGATGGGTGAGTTTCGTCGGCTTCTTCCAACGGGCACTTCGTAGATCCTTTGGACTGGAACAGGTGCGTGTTCCAGGTCAGAACCTGTCCCCACTGGCTTCCCGATACTTGGCTCATCTGAGCGCACCGCCTGACAGTCTTCGGTTCCGAATTGCCCTTGAAGAGCTACGACATGCGTACGACCTCACCGGCGACGAAGAGCAGGCCCTCATTCCCGAAGTTCGCGATCTACGGACCCGAATCGTCGCTCTGTCATCGACCGAGGAAACCGCTTTCGAGATCTGCCAGCGAGATTACAGCCAATCGCCGATTGCCAAGCTGTTTGGTGCCATCGTCCAACTTGCATCTGAGGCGGACAGCGCAGTCGTGGTCGACTTTGCCCTATCACAAGACCATTTCTTCGTGCTCGGCCAAGAGAACGGGAAATGGAAGGAGGATATGAGGGTTCCGGCCTCGCTCGGCCCACATCTCCGTGGAGCCTGCGTAATGGCTGAACACCTTGGCTATACAACGTTCCGCGCGCTATTCGTTGTCAAGAAACCGCTTCGGGAAGACATTTCCTTCCAATGGCTCTCTCAAGATCGGTTCCTGATCGCAGGACCAGACAGCTCGGGTTGACCTCCCCAGATTGGCGTGGGGATCCTGCCCGCGGTGGCAAGCGCTTCCAAGTGAAACAGAAACCCCGCGCTGGCCGATCCTTGGAGTTCGACGCTTCCCCCTGCAAATTGGTCTTACGCGGGCAGGATGCCCGCGCCACTCTCCTCGCCCAGTACAATCCAGGTCGATGATTGAGCGATACACGACTCCCGCCATGAACGCGATTTGGTCGAGACAGGCCAAGTACGAAACCTGGAAGGCGGTCGAAATCGCGATTTGTCAGGCCCACGCGGAAGCAGGCGGGATTCCGCACGGAACCCTTGAAACCATCCGGGCCAAGGCCAGCTTTACCCTCGAACGCAGTGACGAAATCGAGCAGGAGACTCGGCACGACCTCATGGCCTTCGTCCGCAATCTGGCCGAGACGACCGGCCCGGAGGGGCGGTACATCCACTTCGGGGTCACCAGCTACGACGTCATCGATACCGCCCTCGGCATCATGCTCCGCGACTCGTGCGATGTATTGTTGGACAGTGCGGGGCGGCTCCAAGCCGAGACGGCGAGGCTGGCCAAGGAGCACGCCAACACGCCGATGATCGGACGAACCCATGGCATCCATGCCGAGCCAATTACCTTCGGGTTTAAGGTCGCCAACTGGCACGCCGAACTCTCGCGGAACATCGCCCGGCTGGAAGAAGTGAAGCGCGACGTGGCGGTCGGCAAGGTCAGCGGCGCGGTCGGCATCCACGCCATCACCTCGCCCGAACTGGAGAAGCGTGTCTGCGAAATCCTCGGCCTCCGACCCGACGAGGCGAGCACCCAGATCATCAACCGCGACCGCCACGCCGCCTTCCTCAACGCCCTCGCCCTCATGGGAGCCGGACTGGAGCGGATCGCGACCGAACTGCGAAACCTCCAGCGCACCGAAATCCTCGAAGTCCAAGAGGCCTTCGCGGCGGGCCAAACCGGCAGCAGCGCCATGCCCCACAAGCGAAACCCCTGGAACAGCGAAACCGTCTGCGGCCTGGCCCGCCTGCTCCGGGGAAACGCCCACGCGATGCTGGAGAGCGTCGCCACGTGGCACGAGCGCGACCTGACCAATTCCTCGCTCGAGCGCATCGTCTTCCCTGACTCCTGCCAACTCGCCGACTTCATGCTCAACCGCCTGACTTCCATCCTCAGGGGCCTGCAGGTGTTTCCCGAGACGATGCTGGCGAACATGCGAAAGATGGGCGACCTTGTGTTCAGCGAGCATGTGATGATCGCCCTGATTGGCAAGGGCATGGCCCGCGAGGACGCCTACAAAGTCGCCCAGCGCAATGCGGCAAAGGCGTGGGAGGGGCACGACTTCAGGTTGTCCATCGAGTCCGACCCGGACGTCGCAGAGCGCCTGTCGGCGGACGAGGTTTCGGAGATTTTCAGCCTGGAACACCACCTGCGACACGCTGAGCATACGGCTTCGGCGGTTGGCTTATGACGCCCTGGATCGGCTTCAACTTCCAATGGCTCACCTCGTGGACCCCAGACGCCGAACCTGGCAACGTCGATGAAAAGGCGCTGGACTTCCTGGTCAAGCACGGCTTCAACTTCGCCCGACTCGCCTGTGACTACCGCTTCTGGACCATCGATGCGGACTACTTCAAGCTCCGGGAAACGACCTTCGAGAAGATAGACGGCTACTTGGAGGCCTGCCGGTCCCGGGGGCATCACTTCAGTCTGAACATGCACCGTGTGCCGGGATACTGCATCAACCGGCCTGACATCGAGCGGCACAATCTGTGGGAGGACAAGGAAGCCCAGGACGGTCTCGTGTTCCAGTGGGAGTCCTTCGCGCAGCGCTACAGGGGCATTCCGGGCGAGGTGCTGAGCTTCGATCTCATCAACGAGCCTCCCGATATCGGCCAATTCGGCATGACCCGAGACGTGCACGAGAAGCTCATCCGTCGCATCGTCGCCGCGATCCGGGCCATCGACCCCAAGCGAACGATCGTCATCGACGGTCTTGAAGGCGGGCATATCGCCATGCCCGAACTCGCCGACCTCGACCTCATCCACTCCGGACGCGGCTACCAGCCGATGCCCGTCAGCCACCACGGCGCGAACTGGTGGGACGGCTGGAAAGGATACGAACCGGTTTATCCGGGTGGCAACTGGTGGGGCCATGCCTGGGATCGGGATGCTCTGCACGAATTCTATGCGCCATGGCGCGAGGTCGCGTCAAAGGGCCGGCAGGTTCACATCGGCGAGTTCGGGTGTTACAACCAAACCCAGAACGACGTGGCCCTACGCTGGTTTCGCGACTTGGTCTCGCTGTTCCGGGAATATGGGTGGGGATGGTCGCTCTGGGAGTTCAAGGGCGCATTCGGGATAGTCGAACACGGGCGCCCGGGAGCGAAGTACGAGATGATCGATGGGTACAACGTGGACCGGGAGCTGCTTGAGATCCTGAGGCCATGAGGATTCATGGCAGTTCGAGAAGGGCGTCGCTCGACGAGGCGAACTCAACAATCCGATGCAAGCTGTTCCGCAAAACCAGGTGAACTGCTTCTGTTGAGCAATTCCCTAGTCGAATCCAAATCACTTGAGCAGACGGCGCGGCAAAGGCACGCTCAGCAAAGTCCAAGTCTTTGCTCACCACGATCATCTTCTGATCGATCGCGTATCTCCAGAGAACCTCGTCCGACGCGCCTCCTAGTCCAATGGTCAGCACGCTCTCTGAACTGGGAAACAGGTCGTCGAGAAGGGGCACGAGTCGAGATGACAGGTTCTCATCAAAGAGAAGCTTCATGCTTGCGAAGGCGCGACTTTGCGCTCGCGGTCTGCGGCATAGGCGAGACAGGCTAGGACCGACTCGCGAGTGAGCTGGGGAAAATCGGCGAGGACTTCCTCGACCGACATGCCCGCCGCGAGATAGTCAAGCACGTCAAACACGCTAATCCTCGTTCCTGAGACGCAAGGCTTTCCAGATCGAATCTGAGGGTCAGACTTAATGTACGGCCGGTAGTCCACTCATTCATTATACGGAATGCGATGCCGATCCCAAGCCGTTTTCGCGCTCATGAGAACAACCTCCTTTTCGGTCGCCCTCTGCGCTTCCGTCCGCCTCGCCCCAAGCGCCGTGCCGTCTCAAAGTCCGCGTTAACAGCGCCCGACCCGGCCAGATCAGGCTGTAGAATCGCCCCATGGAAGGCACCGAACCCACCCCGGCCGAAAACCGCCGCAGCACCATCATCGAAGTCTCGACGGCCATTATTCTCGGCCTCGCCACCCTCGGCGCTGCCTACGCCGCCTACCAAGCCTCGATGTACGACGGCAACAGCCTCGACGGCTACAGCACTGGGATCGCGAAGATCAACGAATCGAATCGGCAGCAGCTCGAGGCGGCTCAGGGCTTCACCCTCGACATGATCACCTGGATGGAGTGGCAGAGCCGGATCATGGCGTCCGAGAGGGAAACGGGCGACAAGGCCAAAGTCGACGCCGAAATCGCCCAGTCCATCGAGGAGGAATTCATGGAAGATCGCCTCAAGGAAGCCCTGGTTTGGGCCGATGAAGAGTCGGCGAAGAAGAAAACGCGCGTGCATCCGACCGATTCCGATGCCTATGCCTTGGAGCTCTTTGGCGAAGCCCTCGACACCGAGGCCGAGAGCACCAAGATGTTCGAGAAGGCGCGAAAAGCGAACGACATGGGCGACAAGTTCACGCTCATCACGGTCTACTTCACCATCGTGCTGTTCTTTTCCGGCATTACCACCGCCTTCAAGCGCGACCCGGTCAAGCTCACGATGCTCGCCCTGTCGGCGGTCTTCCTCGCTTACACGACCGTCAAGCTCTTCCAACTCCCGGCTGCGGGATAGCCGGAAATCGTGTCGCCTCGACGTGCCGACCGCTTCCTTGCCCCATAATCTCCCCGTGCGCAAGCGAGTGTTCAAGGCGATCGGGTTGCTGCTCCTGCTCGGCATCGGCTACGTTGGCTGGCGCTTCGGACCGCCTCTGCTCGACTTCTACAAGGGCGGATACTTCGACTCGGTGGAGATGCGCAAGTACCAGGGCACCAGCAAGGAGAACCTGAAGAACCTCTACATGGCGATGATGCTCTATCACGAGAGCGAGGAGGCGTTCCCGCCCGGCGCGGTGTGGATGGATAGGATCAAACCCTACATCCGCACCGGTGACCTCGCCGCCGAGGAAGCCATCAAGAAATTCCAGAACCCCCTCATCCAGCCCGGCGGCCCCGACGTGTTCGGCTACGCCATGAACGACGCCTTCTCCAGCAAGTACAAGGATGATGTCGAAGATGGCGAGAAACTCCCCCTGATCTTCGACAGTTCCGACACGATGTGGAACGCCCACGGCAAGCCAGAAGACCTCGCCCCCACGCCGCCGAGGCAGGGTGGCAACCTCATGGTCAGCGGATCGGGAAACGTGGGACCGCTGAAGTAGGTACCGCTGGCGTCCCGCCGGCATCCGGTGTCCTGCAAATCGACGATCCTTCCCCATCACCTCTCCCCCAACCCCTCTCCTCCGCCACGAAAGCCGAGCGATCATGTCAGTCGGTGGGCGCAGAAGAGGGGAGCCCGCCGTACCGCTGGCGTCCCGCCGGCACTCCCTTTCCCGCTCCTCAGTAAGTAAGCGCCTCTGGCGAGAGGCTTCCTCAAGCGCTTGCCGGCGGGACGCCAGCGGTACGAATCGCGGTCCATGCGTAGAATAGGCCATGCGCTCGCCCGGAGATCGGATTTTTGGCTTGGAAACCGAGTTCGGGTGTCTCGTCGCCGACGACAATCTGGGCGACCCCGAAGGCATCGTCGAGCTCATCAAGGACTACCTCTTCTTCGAAATGAAGATCGGCGCGATCGACCTTCACGCGCGAGACGAGGTCTTCGAACCAGCCAAGAGCGGAGGCTTCCTGCTCAACGGCGGCCGCATGTACATCGACGCGGTCGGCTCGCACCTGGAATACGCGACCGCCGAGTGCCGAGTCCTCAAGGACCTCGTCGCCAACGACCGAGCCGGGCAGCGGCTGATCGTGCGGGCCCTAAAGGAACTCGAAATCGACGACGCGGTCAGCGTCTACAACAACAGCGTCGACCACTTCGGGGGGCACACGTTCGGCTGCCACGAGAACTACCTCGTGAAGATGGAAGAGGACTTCTTCTCGTACCAAGCCTCGCTCCTCTATCCGTTCCTGGTCACGCGCCAGATCTTCGCCGGGGTGGGGCGGGTGGGCGGCCATATCCTCGCCAATCCCGGCACGCGGCCCGACTACCAGGACGTCATGGAGCACCCGATCGACTACATCTGGGTCAGCAACATCTACTCCGTCTTCCCGGACACGAGGGTGCACTACCAACTGAGCCAGCGGGCGGACCACATCCTCAAGACCGTCGCCAGCCGCGTGCGCTTCAATCGCGCCCTGATCAACCCGAAATGGGAGCACTACTACTCGCACGACGGCATGCAGCGCCTCCATCTGCTCTTCGGCGAGCCGAACCAGAACGAGTACGCCTACGCACTCAAGGTCGGGACGACCTCGGTCGTGCTGCGCCTGCTGGAAGAGCACCGCGTGCCCGACGATCTGCTCATCGCCTCGCCGTTGGTCGCGCTGCGCGATGTCAGCCGCGACCCGACCTACCAATGGGACGTGATCATGGCCGACGGCTCCCGCAGCAACGCCATCGCCATCCAGCGCCGCTACCTCGAACTCGCGCAACCCTATCGCGGCGAAGACGAGCAGACGGATTGGGTGTTGCAGGAGTGGGAATCGACGCTTGACGGCCTCGCCAAGGACCCGATGGAGATGGCGGATCGGCTCGACTGGGTCGCCAAACACAAGATCATCGAGGCGTACCGCGCGGAGGAGGGGCTGGATTGGGACGACGACGCACTCCACTCCGTCGACCTCGAATACCACAATATCGACCCGGCCAAGAGCCTGTACTACGGGTGGGAGGAGGTCGAGGGGGTAGCCCGCATCACCGACGATCTCGACATCGTGGACGCCATGACCGATCCGCCCTCGAACACCCGCGCCAAGGGCCGCGCGAAGCTGGTGAAGGAGCTTCTTGAGCGCCGAAACCCGAAGTTCTATCTCTTCGATTGGAACGGCTGCGCCCTCGACCGGCACTCGTACATCGAGATGCCCGACCCCTTCGAGACCTACGAATAGCGCCTCCGTGGCGCGGCCGTCCCGCCCGCGCTGGGCGGCCTTCCGGAATTCTCCCCCAAACTTCAATGTCAGTCAGAGCGGGTCGGGCGGCTGCGCCACGGAGTTCTCCGCTGATAACGGAGAAGTCTCCGCCAGTTGCGGAGAACACTCCGCCAGTTGCGGAGAAGTCTCCGTCAGTCGCGGAGAACACTCCGTCGGTTGCGGAGAAGTCTCCGTCAGTTGCGGAGATGTCTCCGTCAGTTGCGGAGATGTCTCCGTCAGTTGCGGAGAATACTCCGTCGATTGCGGAGAGTTCTCCGTCGGTTGCGGAGAGTTCTCCGTCGGTTGCGGAGAGTTCTCCGCTGGTGAGGGAACCTTCTCCGCTGCTGGCGGCGTTCCTAGAACATGGCCTTCGACTTCTATCCGCGACGTCACAGTAAACGGGTTCAGTGGCACGCGCAGTTCGCAGCCTCTTTGGCCAGCTACGCGGGCGTGCTCGGAATCTCGCCCGCCGTGGTCGCCCAAGCGCAGGTCGACGCTCAGAACGTGGCGCTCTCCTTGGCTGCTGCGGAGGCGGCGATCCGATACCGCGACGAGGTTCTTGCCTTCCGGGACCAGATGCTGGAGGGCCTGCTGAACACCCCAACGCCACCCGCACCCACCGCCCCGGCCGCGATTGTCCTTCCCCCCGGCACCCTCGGCAACATCGCCGCGCGCACCCGACGCTTGGTGAATGAGATCAAGGCCAACCCAGCCTACACCCGACAGATGGGGGTCGATATGGGCATTATCCAGACGCCGAAGCAGCCGACGACCCCAAGCGTGTCGGCAACCGCTCTCCCCGGTTCGAAAATCTCCCTTCGGGTGAAAAAGGGCGGCTACGCCGTCGTCGTGCTCTGGCGTCAGCAGGGGTCGGGGCCGTGGACGCAGGCCGCGATCTTGAACAAGGCGAGTTACATCGATGAAGACCCGCCCCTCACCCCGGGAATGCCAGAGGAGCGCCACTACCGGGTCCAGGGCTTCGCCGACAACGCCCCGACCGGCGACTATTCGGACGTGATCACCGTCGTCACGATCCCCTAAATCGGCGCCGCCGCCTTGGGTTCGTGTCTTCCGGGATCGCGGGGCAATTCGATGTGCGTTGTTCCGGCCAGCCCGAAATCGGCCCAGCGCGTGTCCCACTTTTTCGCGACAACGCCCTTTGCGGGTGAATCTTTCCATTTAGGTATAGTTTCATCGTGGTGGCTAAGCAGACGCCGGTTCCGTTCTCTGAACTCAAGCAGGGCATGCGCGCTCGCGTCGTGCAAGTCGAAGGCGACTCCAGCGTCCTCACTCGACTGCAGGAGATGGGCCTCACCGAGGGCGCGGAATTCTGGGTGGACAAGGTCGCGCCGCTCGGCGATCCCGTCGAAATCTTCCTGCGCGGCTACCGGTTGTGTCTGCGCCGCAGCGAGACCGCCGGGATTCTCGTCGAGGCCCTCGCCGAGTAGCACCCCATGGTCGCCACTGGCACTCCCGTCATCGCCCTGGTCGGCAATCCCAATGCGGGGAAGACGTCGCTCTTCAATGCGCTGACTGGGCTGCACCAGAAGGTGGGCAACTACCCCGGCGTGACGGTAGAGAAGGTGTCGGGGCGAGCCCGGATTGGCGACCACGAACTCGAATTCGTCGACGTGCCCGGGCTCTACAGCCTCACCCCCCAGTCCGTCGACGAGGAAGTTGCCACGAACGTCGTGCATGGCCGGTCGGAGACCGAGCGACGGCCCGACCTCCTGGTTTGCGTCGTCGATGCCAGCAATTTGGAGCGTAACCTCTTCTTCCTGAGCCAGCTCAGCGAGATCGGCCTGCCCATGGTCGTGGCGCTGACGATGACCGACGTTCTGAAGCGGCACGGAACCCCGATTGACGCGCCCCGGTTGGCCAGTCAATTGGGAGTCGATGTCATCCCCGTCATCGCGCACAAGGGTGTCGGCCTGGAAGAACTGAAGCTTGCGATCGAATCCAACTTGCGGGAGCCCAAATTTGCCGTCCTCGACGTGGGGCTCAAGCCGGAGATCGACCGCGATATCGAGGAGCTTAGCGAGCGCTTTGCCCGCAACGGGTACGACATCAGCCGGGCGGAGATACGAACTGCTCTGACCGACGACCCCATGCCCCTGCTCGACCGCATCCGCGATATGCCCGAACTGGAAGAACCGGTCCGCCAGGCGATCCAGCGGTCGCAGGAGATCGAGCAGAAGGCGTGCACGGACCCCGCCAGCCGCTATAACTGGGCGGCCCGCCTGCGCGCGCAAGTCGTGCCGGATGCGGCCCAAAAGCGCCTCCGCACCTCGGATCGGATCGACGCGATCCTGATCAACCGCTTCTTCGGACTCATTGTTTTCGCCGCGATTATGTTCGTGGTCTTCCAGTCGATCTACGCCTTTTCCGGCCCGCTCATGGACGGCATCGGATTCGCCTTCGACTGGATGGGAGACCGGCTCAGACCCCTGCTGTCGGGTTCACCGATCCTGGAGTCGATGCTGATCGACGGGCTTCTCACTGGCGTGGGATCCGTGCTCACGTTCCTGCCCCAGATCGTCATCCTCTTCCTCTTCATCTCGATCTTGGAGGGCACCGGCTACCTCGCGCGTGCCGCTTTCCTCATGGACCGTCTGCTGAGTTGGTGCGGTTTGAACGGGCGAGCCTTCATTCCCCTTCTGTCCAGCTTCGCCTGCGCGGTTCCGGGGATCATGGCCACCCGCGTCATGCCCGACCCCAAGAGCCGCCTCGCGACCATTCTCGTGTCGCCACTGATGAGTTGTTCGGCGAGGCTGCCGGTCTACATCCTTTTGATCGGGGCGTTCATTCAGCCCAAGTTCGGCGCCGTCTGGGCGGGCGTCGCGCTGTTCGGAATGCACCTGGTCGGCTTGGCCGTCGCGATCCCCGTCGTCCTCGTCTTGAATCGCGGCATTATCAAGGGCAAGCGCCTTCCCTTCGTCCTCGAATTGCCGCCCTATCAGTGGCCAAAGTGGAAAGACGTATGGCTGACCGTCTTCTCCCGCGCCAAGGTTTTCGTCAAAACGGCCGGTTCGATCATCGTCTTGCTCTCCCTCCTGATCTGGGCGCTCGGCTACTTCCCGCGCAGCGATGCCGATTCCGCCGCCTACCAGGCCCAATACCGCCAGCTCTCCCCCGCACAGCAGGAACAGATCGGCGAGGACAACTTCGTTCGACAGCGCCAAGTTGAGAATTCCTATCTCGGCCGCATTGGCAAGACCATCGAGCCGGTGTTCATTCCGGCCGGCTTCGACTGGCGGATTTCCACGACGATCCTCATGGCCTTTCCCGCGCGGGAGGTCGTGGTGTCCTCGCTGGGGATCATCTTTAACCTGGGCAGCGATGTCGACGAGAACTCGGGCGATCTTCGCGGCGCGATTCAGGGGGCCAAGTGGCCTGACGGTCGCCCGCTCATGACTACGTGGACCGCAGTCGGCTTCATGGTCTTCTTCGCCCTCTGCTGCCAGTGTATGGCGACACTTGCCGCGGTCAAGCGAGAGACGAACAGCTGGAAGTGGCCGCTCTTCATGTTCGTCTACATGACCACCCTGGCCTACCTCGCCGCGGTGGGGATTCATCAGTTGGGTCGGCTTTTCGGCTAACCGGCTCGCCATGTCGGGCGACTTCGCGTCACCTGTCGCCTACGACGGGCTCGGTGGACAGTTAAGCCAGCCAAGCGAAGACCCTTCAACAATGCCACCCATGAACGCCACCGCGCCCATAACCAACAAGAAAGCGAGGACTGCAATAATCCATCGCCAATAGCCTGATTTCTCTCCCATAGCGCAATTCTAGCACTCAGTAAACCGGCCAGTGCAAGCCATACCCGGTGAAATCTTGAAAAAGATCCGATGCATCCCATGGCCTTGTCGCGAAGCCAAATGGGGTCCAGCGCAATCTGATCTTTCCGCACGGACACGACTCCCGAAATGGATAGCCGGAAGGTCCTGTGACGCTAGAGGTGCCGCTCCGCACGCTACACGGCCCTTGTTCAACCTGACTAAAGACAGGCTTCGTTCGGGATGAGACGGGCGGCACATTCCGTCGTCCAGCGACCTTTGGGCACCGTCTGATGGTTATCGCGAAAGCGAAACATCGGAGGAAACCAAAATGAAGAACACACTTAAACTCGCCGTCGTCGCCACCACTATGCTCGCCACTCTCGTCGCCCAGGCCGCTACCGGCCGCATTCTCGGCTACCGCGTCGAAAAAGGTGCCAACGGCGGAGGTGGGGTTTCGGCCATGACCCAGGCCGATGGCAATCTTCACCGCTTCTGGACAAACAGCACAGATCCAAGAATCGACTGGCACGTCATTGTTGGAGACCTCGGAAACCCGACCTTTGTCCGCAGCATGACGATTACGGTGCGAGGGGCAAAGCTCGGCACGTCGAACATCGGGATGTGGATATACGATTTCGTGGCCCGCAAGTGGGTTTACGGTTCAGCAGTGTCACTTCCCAGTGTTGGCTTGGCGAATACGTCGATGACCTTGACCAACGTTCCGTCCCGCTTTGTTCAGTTCAATGGCCAGTGCAAGATTCGCTTCATCTCGACGGGGCCAGTGGAGATGATCGTCGACAAAATCACCGTGACGACGAGCTAGTCCGCTGACGCGTTGGCACGAACCATCCAACGGCTACCGATTGCGTTCGGTAGCCGTTGGTTGTTTGTCTCAGCGTATGGAGAGTCCTGGGACCCACGTGGTCCAAGCGTTACAATATCCATCCGCTCGAAAGAGTGGCCTGGGGCATGGCCCAGGATAAGGATAAACCTTGGTAACAAGGCAAAAGGGTCGGGCCCCATCCCGGCCGCCGCGAGAGCGGACCGCTATGCAATCCGAGGCTTCTCAGACTTCCGACCACGTCGGGGGTTGATCCGGAAGGCCGAAACGGGGACCGACGGCAAGTGCTGAGGTCCGGCGGGTTTGCGTCCGCGACGTTTCTGCAAAAGGTCCAGGGGTGAAAGCCGAAGAGGAGGGGATTGGGTTCGACCGGACCGCCGGAAGGGCTCGTCTCCAGTCGCCCGGGTCGCGGGCTCTGCTCAGGCAGAGTACGTTCTCCGAGATGACCGTCTGGTACCCGCGGTGTGGGGAAGGGCAGGATGGCGCGGCGCATTTTGTGCCTAACAAGGTACGGAACGCCGGACCGCGCGCGTCGTTCGGGAAGGCACATAGCCGAAATGGTAAAGGCATCTGATTGACTATCAGAAGTATCTGGGTTCGAATCCCAGTTGCTACGAAGCGAAAGAGCGGTCCGTGTAGAGTGAAAGCAGCCTATTTCCCTCGACTTCGGTCAGGAGGGAGCGTGAGGGATCTCGCAAGGTCCTTTGCGTATCGTCGTGAAAGTCCGGTTTGCCTGGTCATGCGGGCTTAGCGGGGGTGAGCAGCCCTCGGCCGATGGAAGCGGCGTAACAGCTCTATGCGATAGAGGGAGCCGAACCTCTGAAAAAAGACGGCGGCTGGGGCGCTTGCCTGGTCACGACGCGAGTCGGGCCCGGCGGACCGAGCGGCGAATCGATAATGCCGCCAAAGAGCGACCCGGTCTCGGCCGAAGTCTAGTGCCGAGGCGACCTATTTGGAACGGTTCAGCCGACCGTTTCGGGCGCAGCGACCTTCCGGGCGAAGCGTGCCCCCCACTTCTCCTTCACCATCGCCCACCACGCCGAGACCTCGTCACCGTCATAGAAAGTCACATACATGCTGCACATCGCGAACGCGAAGAGGGGGATATTCATCGAGTACTCGATATAACCATGCATGAGCAGACCCGCCAGAAGTACCCACTTGCGGAAGGGGCGGTAGAAGACGAGGGTGCCCAGCGCGAGTTCGGTGAGCAGAGTCCCGTAGGTGGTGATCGCCAAGACGGGCTGCTCACGCATGAAGCCGGGGATGGGGAAGCGCTCGAACTCACGGAGGAAGGTTGGATACCAAGTCGCCGTGCCGTCGCGCCAGTGACTCCCCTGCCACTTCGCCCAAACCGTCGTTACGTAAATGATCGCGACTTGGTATTGAACGAGACGCTGCGGCCACATGCTCATTGCTTCGGGGATGGCCGGTGCCATCCCTTTGCGCAGCCTCAACCAATGATCGACCGAGCAAGCGGCTCCGCTCGGCCCAACCGCCAGATACACGGCGCAAGCCCTAAGCACCGTGTCCCCGCCATGCAGGATGATCGGGTTGCGGTGATGCAGCGACAGAATGCCAAGGGCCGTGATGATCGAAGCTGGACGCGTAAACAGACCGATCGCGGTAAACAGCGCCGCCAACGTCACCAAGGCATAGAACGCGGCCACGAGGCGCGTGTCGGTGACCCCGGCGATCAGATCAAAGCGCGGATTGCCCAACCAACGCTCGGCCACTCGCCACGGGACGTATCCGCGTTCGCTGAACCACGCATCGAAGTCGATGCCGACCATCACGAAGTTAATGAAAATCAGCGAGCCCATGAGCGCTCGAAACAGGCCGAATGCGACCGGCGACCCATAGCCGAACATCCAACGATTGAAGTCCTTGAAGACCTTCATGGACCCGCCTGCTCCTTCACCTTCGCCTGGTCCACGACGTGGGTGTAGTAGTTGTAGATGTTGTAGTCGTCCTTGGGAGGTGTCGGGTAGTCCGGAATGCGTCGCCAGTGACGCCGGAGGATGACTTTGGCTGGCATCTTCCCTTGCCGCTCGTAAACTTCGAGCGCGATGCGCTGGGCAAACACGGGCCAGAGCCACTGCTCACTTTCGCTGTGAGCGCGCTCGAGGAACTTGCGGTACCGCTCTTTGATGTACTTCTCGGGAATCGAGTAGTCGTATACGCGCGGATACTGGTACAGACCCTTCGTTCCGTCGGCGTACTCGATTTCTGCATCTGCCCAGACATCGAGGTTGCTCGGATTGGGCGCGAACATGTCCCAGTACTGCCAGAAGCCGGTCTTGGTCAGATACAGCGAGAGCGGCGACTTCTTCAGGTACTGCCGGTTCTTAACGAGGATCCAGTCGGTGCCGAACGGAGGCGTAGCTGTCTTCAGAAGGGGACTGTCCGGCTCGTCCGACCAAATCTTGAGGCGGTCGGGCGGATCAGGGATCGACCAGAACGTGATGGCGAACATGTGGAAGAGGACCAAGACCTTGATCCACCACTTGACGCCAGCATCCCTCGCATCCTCCATTGCGTTCGATCTTACCGAACAGCCTTCGCTGGCGCATGTCCTCGAAAGGGGCTACGAGCGTCTCACTGCGGTCGCAGCCAGCAGGGACTTTAGGGCGTCATGTCGAACACCACGACTTCCTGCGTCGCCTGAGAGACCATCGTGGGTCCGGGGAGGTAGTACTTCTTTCGGTCTGCGTTCGCTGGTCGCCAGACGTGATAGAGCCCAATGTTCCCGCTCTGGCGCACGGTCAAAACCGTAAAGCCGTAATACGGTGCGCCCATCGCCTGCCACTGAGGGGGTGCGGGCGTACCGGCGAACCAATTCGATTCGAGTTCGCTGCCCGCATTGCCGACGACGAACTGTTGGATCGTCGTGGTACCTGAAGTAATCGGGTTGGAGGTCCACAGGTGGGCGTGGGCGGCGAGGTAGCAGGCGAACTTGGGCTGCCCGGCGAGGAACGTCACGAGCTGACTGCTGAGACCCGGGTCGACCGGCAATTCACCCGCGTTCGGCACCCCTGTCAGTGGTCGATGACCCATCATAATGATCGCCTTGGTCTGGCTGTCCGCAGCAGCCGCGGTGATGTCGGCCTTGATCCAGTTCAGCGGAATCCACGCTGCCGTTTTGTAGTTGGAATTCAAAGGCGAAGTGACCGTATTCTGAGTGTCGGTATTGACGATCACGAAGTGGATCTTCATCGACTGTCCGCCGATCGTGAAGCTCTGGTCGAAGGAGTAGCTCATCTTCGAATCGTCGAACATCAGATTGTCAGCCGGATAGCTGGTTGGGGTCGGGCCGTTGCCGGAGTTCGCGTTGAAGCCGTTGGTCGTCACCCACGACTGCCAGATCGCCTGAGTTGGTGGGTTTGGAAACTCGCCCGGCTCTCCGCCTCCAGTCGACTGGAGCATCTCGTGGTTGCCCGGAATTCCGATCATCGGCACCGGGATAAGGCTCTTGAACGCCGACGCCCAGGCGTTGAGCTGGGTCTGGAGGGTGGTGCCGTCATCGATCGCCTCGTTGTCGACAATATCGCCCGCGTTGAAGAGGTAGTTCGGCTTGATCGGCACGAGGGTCGAATTGACGAGGTCGGTGAAGGTTTGTTTGAGCTGAGGAACGTTGGCGGTGCTGCCATTTGCCAGCGGGTCCTTCGACTGGTCGCTTGCGGAGATGCGATTGCAGCCGATGAAGGCGTACGTCGCCAAAAGTGGGTCGCTCGGAGAAGCGAGGGCCTTGTTCAGCAGGTTCGGGTGCGGGTGAACCTTGGTTTTCGGCGCAGGTTGGGTGGAACTGCCGCCACATCCCATCAAGACGACCGCGAGGGCCCAAAGCAAACTCTTCATGGGCCTATCCTACTCCCATCGACTGGGTTCAGGTGTCGTTTGGATAAGGCGTAGAGGTCATATGAGTCGTATTGGTCGGCGGCGAATCTCGGTTAAGCGGCAAAATAGGCCATGTCCGACCCAAACGTCGCTCGACTCCAGGCTTGGCTCGTCGAGCACGAAACCGAGCTCCTCGACACCTACCGCGAACTGCTTCGATTCCCCTCTATCGAATCCGACGCCGAGCCAGGCGCACCCTTCGGGAAGGAGAACCGGGCTGCGCTGGACTTCATGCTTTCGCTGGGATCGAAGTGGGGGATGACCACCAAGAACCTCGAGGGATATGCCGGATACGCGGAGTTTGGGTCCGGAGAACGGCTGGTCATGAGCCTGGGTCACCTCGATGTGGTTCCGGTAGGTCCGGGCTGGAAGCACGGGCCGTTCGATGCGGACATCGATGAAGGGTATGTCTATGCTCGCGGCGCTGTCGACGACAAGGGTCCGACGATTGCCTCGTTCTTCGCTGCGCGGGCGATCAAGGAGTGCTTCCCCGAAGTCCCGGCCCGCATCCGCAGCGTTTTCGGATGCGACGAGGAATCGGGCTTCAAGTGCATCGAACGTTATGTCCAGACCGAAGAGGCGCCGACCTTTGGCATCGCCCCGGACTCGGGCTGGCCGCTCTATCATGCGGAGAAAGGCATCGCGAACTTCGTCGTCGAGGTTGAACCGGTCGAGGGCGAAATGGCCTTGCTGGAGATCAACGGCGGCCAACGACCCAACATCGTCATCGATTCGTGTCAAGCCAGAATTCGAGTCGCCGCATCCGCCCGCAAGCACGTCGATGAGAAACTCGCTGACAGCTGGGATCGAAATTTGGAGTTCGCCTGGGAAGGAGATGTCCTGAGCATCAAAGCGATCGGCAAGGCCGCCCATGGCTCGGAACCGTTCGGCGGCGATTCAGCCGCGATTCGGATCTTCCGATTCCTGAAGGAAATCAGTCCAATCTCGACTGGAAAGGTTTACGACGACTTGTTCGAAACCTGCCACATCGGAGGCGGCGGACTCGGGATTTCGGGTGCGGATGACGTCAGCAAAGGATTGACCTGCAACGTGGGCATCGTGACCTCGGACAAAGGCCGCATTCAGATGACATTCAACGTCCGATACCCGGTGACCTGGAAGGGCAACGATGTTCGAGATCGGGTTCTGCAGGCGCTGACCGAAAAGCCTTACGCCTGTGCATTGGCCGACTTCAACGACAGCCCGCCCCTCTACTTCCCCTTGGATCACCCGCTCGTGAAGGCCATTTGCGAGGTCTATGCCGAGGAGTCGGGTGAGAATCCGAAGCCGGGTGTCATGGGCGGAGGAACCTATGCCCGAGCGGTACCCAACACGGTCAGCATCGGCACCGGCTGGGAAGGCGACGGCCACGCCCACGAAACCGACGAGCGGCTGAAGATCGACCATCTTTACAAGATGAGCCGGATCTACGCGCACATCTTGTACCGCTTGGCGACCATGTCTGTGTAAACTCACCGCCATGCCCGATTCCGCCGAAAAGGCGCAGCAATGCGTGGCAGCCGTCGAAGAAGCGATCAGCCGCGCCGTGAAGGCAGCGGGCGGCGACACCACGGCCATCAAACCGAACCACCGGGTACCCTTCCATTGGCCCCCGCACCCGGTCGCGCCGAGCTACCACATCATCGAAAGCGACTGGACCGGCGAGGCTTTCGTTGAAGTAGATGGCGTTCAGCATCCGATCAAAGTGGCGCGTACACCCTATGGAGTTTTCGGTCGCTGCGACCGCTACTGGGTGGACGCTCGCGGCGAGTCCC
The DNA here is from genome assembly GCA_019694835.1 of Fimbriimonadaceae bacterium. Next base: position 21,895 of record JAIBBE010000132.1, read on the forward strand.
TGCACGAGATGCTTCGGGAGTTGGAAAACCGGTGCGCCCCGCTCCTGGCTCGGCAAAAGATCATCGCCGAGACGCTCGGGCAACCGGGTCGTTTCGGGGGGAGCTTCTCCGATCTAGGTCCCGCCGATTGGGTTCGGCTGCTGTACTGCGTCGACCGAGATGTGGCCAACGAGGCCCGTTCGCGGATCGAGACCTACGCTAGCTCGAAGATCTTCGGACCTGCCCTCATCCGGATCCTTCAGGACGATCGACACCCGCATCGACGGATCGCCCAATGGTGCGTCCTCGACCTTTTCGAGGACCTCAGCAGTTTCTGTCCCGACCCCGAGTCACAGCATCAGGCCATCCTCGCAATCCGCAACCTCATCTGGAACGCCCCGGACGACTACGCGCGGACCATTTACAAAGCAGGAGTGGTGCTTGGGGGCCATGTCTCGAACGAGCCTGCTGCTGACGCCCTCATCGAGTGCTTCCGCGCGCCGAGCCGGATCGGTCGGCGGAGTGCAGTTCATGCGTCTTTCCATCTCGCCGAATGGCTTCCTGCGCGACGAGAGCAGATTATTGAGAGCCTGAATTGGGTTGCCGCCAACGATCCCGAACCTGCCATGCGTGAGTTCGCGGCATCGATCGCTCGCGACATCCTCGCCGGTGAAGTCGATCACATGATGGAGCCGGTCTTCGACGGGGAGTAGGTCCAGGGGGAATCCGCGGTATAACCGCCCAGTGAGCCGCTTCTTGATCCTTACATTGCTGTTGGCGGCCGTCGTCCCGGCCCCGGCTGAGCGGCTGATCTTGATTCCCACGGGCAAGAAGCTGCCTCAGAATGAACTGCGTGGTGAAGTCATGTTCGGAGGGAAGCCAGATTTCACGCAGGGCTTCATCGGCATGGGAATTGGGCTCCAGTTCGACGCCGAACTCATTTATGAGCGGTTCTCGCCAAACCCCCAGATAGGCTCGTTCAACTTTTCCTACAACTACATCACACCAGTCACCGATCTCTCACCTGGGATCAGCGTTGGGGTTCGCGACGCGATGAATCGGACGGCGGATGGCAGAGCCTTCTACCTGGCCACGACCTATCGGGTTGCCAGCGACAGCAACACTCCGGCCGAGTTTACGCTCGGTGCCGGGACCCAAAGCCTGCGAGGCTTTTTCGTCGGGGCGATGCTGCCACTGGGCGATCGAATCCGCCTGCTGGGCGAACACGACAGCTTTCGCTGGACGGCTGGCGTCGAGTTTCGACCCTTCCGAGGAATCTCGCTCAAAGCCCTCTTTCGCCAGGACCGAACGTTCATGAGCGTGGGCTACTCCGTCCGCTTTTAGCGTCGACCTATGACCGAGGTCATAGGAATGGCCAGCCTGACTGGGCATGCTCATCGTATGAGCCAGCGGCCCCTAACGATGCTGCGAATCGTGCCATCCCCTGCTCCTAACCGGAACGCACGCGCCGATGTTTCGATCTATCGCCCGTTCTTCCTCGCCGGAATCTTGACGGTACTGACGGCAGGTTGCCTCCTCGGGGCGATTGCCCTGGCCGGGATCGCGCTCAACGGGACGTACACCGCTTCGGCGTGGACGCCGTACATCCTCGCCCACGCGAATTCGCAGCTCTTTGGATGGGTCGGGTTCTTCATCATGGGTTTTGCGCTGCAGCAGCATGCGCCCTCAATGGCCAAGGCCAAGGTTTTCCATCGCCTCGCGTACACCTCGCTCGGATTGATGGGCGCCGGAATCGCCTTGCGGTTCGTGGCGGAGCCGATGGCGCGGGTTGACCGTGGGCTTTGGGTACCGGTCGGCGTCGTGGCCTGCCTGATGCAGTTCGTCGCGGTTCTGCTCTTCCTCTACAACTCTGGAGCCAATCGGCACCGGTCGGGCAAGGGACTCACCTGGCAGACTACGTTCGTCTTTGCCTCGCTGTTCTGGCTGACGGTTGTCTCGGCGGTGGAACCCGTCGTCTTCGCCATGACCCACCAGGCGAGCGCGCAGGACTCCACCGTTTTCATCGCCAAGTGGTTCGCGCCCTACCGCGAAACCCAGTTCCTCGGCTTCGTCGCGATGATGGTCTTCGGGGTTTCGCTCACCAAGTTCAGCACCTGCTTTGGCTTCCGCGCCGCTCTGCCCTCGTGGGGACTGGCGGGGTTCGGGCTATGGACCCTCGGCCTGATCTCTCGCACTACCGGCTGGGTCGTTTACTTCGAATCGGGACTGGAGTGGGGTCACGGAATCTGGTTCCGGTTGGGCGGCATCTTGCTGGCGCTGGGTGCGGCGTGCGTCGTCGTGTCGCTGGGCGTCTTTGAGCGTTTCAGTGAGTCTTACCGTTCCCATAAGTTCATCCGGGCCGCGTTTGGGTGGCTCCTCGCGGCCGGTGGACTTCTCGCGCTAGAGCCCTATCACCTGATGGCCATCAACGCGCCCTTCTCGCACGCGTTCACCGGCGCGATCCGTCATGCCGTGACGGTCGGATTCATCTCGCAGATGATCGTCGGCGTCAGCTTCCACGTCGCGTCACGAATGAACGGAATCGATGATCGGCAGCTCCCGCGACTGTGGACGGTCTTCTGGCTCCTGAACCTCGGCAACGCTGCTCGAGTCGGCCTCGAAATCGCTACCGATTACGCGCCTTCCGCGTTCCTGCCGATGGGTGCGACTGGCTTCGTGGAGCTCACGGGTCTTGCGATTTGGGCGGTGACGATGGTCCGAGTGATGGTTTGGCGGAAGGTGGGGAATGTTGCTTATGCCTGCTGATGTCGCCAATTCGTACCGCTGGCATCCTCCCGGCTTCCCTGTGCAATCACTCCGCAGGCGGTGCCGGCAGGATGCCAGCGGTACGGCCAGGCAAGCTCCCTGCGAGTCATTTGAACACAACAGATACACTGGCTAAGGACATGGCACGACTTCCCAAACGCTACCAACGCTTCATGACTGAATTCCCCGAGGTCGGCGGGGCTTACGAGGCCTACGGCGAAGCCGTCGGCAAGGCGGGTCCCCTCGACGAGAAGACTCGCTCGCTCGTCAAACTCGCCATCTCCGTTGGTGCGCGAATGGAGGGAGCGGCCAAGAGCCACGCCCACAAGGCGTTGCTCTCGGGTGCCACCGCCGAGGAGGTTCGGCACGTCGTGATTCTGTCCGCGCCCACGATCGGCTTTCCGAACATGATGGCGGGCTTGAGTTGGATCGACGATCTCTTGGCCAAGGAAGAGAGCGACTAAGCCGGTTCCACCCGAACCGCCGTTACTTTGTACTCGGGGGCACCCACGATGCGGTCCTTTCGAGGGCTGGTGACCAGGTTCAAGAAGATCTCGCGCGAGTGGAAGGTTGCAAAAACCTCACCGCGTCGAAGCCCGGAATCCAGGCGAACTGGCAACGTGGCTTCGCCATAGTGACTGATCACCCTCGCCCTCTCTCCGGCGGCAATGCCACAGGTGATCGCGTCATCCGGGTGCATATCGAGGGTGTCCGAGGGCCGCAGTTCTTGGTTGCGAGTTCGTGCCGTCATGGTGCCGGCATTGAAATGGTAGAGCGTCCTGCCGGTGTTGAGGATAAACGGGAACTCGGAGGACGTGACCTCGGGGGTAGGGACGTATTCGACGCGTTTGAGGGCGGCTCTTTCACCGATCGGGAAGCGCTCGCGATGGAGGATTTGGGTCCCGGGGTGATCCTCGGTCGGGCAAGGCCATTGGAGTCCGGCTTGCTCCAGACGCGCATAGCTCATGCCTCCGCCTGGCGTCCATACCTTTCGCACTTCCTCCCAGATTTCTTCAGCCGAACGGAACGAGAACCCGGTCCGGCCCCCCTCTCCTGCGCCCGTAATGCGTACCGCTGGCGTCCCGCCGGCATGGCCCCCCTCTCCTGCGCCCGCAAGAGCCTCGGACTCAGCGGGTTTGGTGGCGGAGGAGAGGGGTTGGGGGAGAGGTGCCACGGCAGAGCTCCCAGCAGAGGTTCGTTCCGCTGGCATCATGCTGGCCTCTCCGTGCAAATCCTCAGTTGGCGGTGCCGGCAGGGTGCCAGCGGTATGGTCCATTGCGTCCGCAACCAACTGGATGATCTCCCAGTCCGGCTTGGAATCACCCACCGGCTCGATCGCCTTGTGAACCCGCTGCACCCGCCGCTCGGCATTCATGAACGTCCCGTCTCGCTCGAACGACGAACACGCGGGCAGGAAGACATGGGCAAATTCGCGGGCGGTCTCATTGAGAAAGAGATCCTGGACGACGACGAACTCCATGCCCTCGAACCGCCGCCTCGTGTCCGCCGCCGAAGCGACCGTGAAGACGACGTCATAGCCGATCGCCCAGAGGCCCTTGAACGTGCCTGCATCCACCGCCTCGAGCATCTGCATGAGGTTCAGGCCCTTGGTTTCCGGCACCGGCGCTTGCCAGATTGCCCCGAACCGCTCCCTGCCCTCGTCGAGCGAGACGAAGCCGGTCAGGTTGCTCGGCTCACAGCCCATATGGGCCGAGCCTTGGACGTTGTTCTGCCCGCGAAGCGGGTTGATACCCGCGCCTGGCTTGCCCAGATTGCCCGTAATGAGGGCGAGATTGACGAGGCACATCACACCCTCGGTTCCTTGAATGTGCTCCGTCATCCCTAGCCCGTGGAAAGCCATCGTGGGCTTGGCCGTCGCATACAAACGAGCAGCTTGGCGGATGGTCTCAGGTTCGACACCACAAACCTCTCCGGCCCGTTCGGGAGTCCACTCGCTGACGAATGCACGAAACTCGTCCACCTCAGCGACGCGAGTCGCAAGAAACTCGGAGTCGGCCAGGCCCTCCTCCAGGATCACGTGGGCCATCGCGTGCAGCAGCGGCACGTTGGTGCCCGGTCGCAAAGCGACGTGGACGTTGGCGTGCTGAGCGAGTTCGATCCGGCGGGGATCGATGACGATCAGGTTCGCTCCGTCCAAAACCGCCTGCTTGATCCGCTCCCCCACGATCGGGTGGTTCTCGCTCGGGTTGCTGCCGATCACGAGGAAGGTCCGCGCCTTCTCGATGTCGTCATAGGAGTTGGTTGCCGCACCGGTGCCGAGAGTGGCCTTCATCGCGGCGGCAGTGGGTCCGTGGCACACACGCGCGCAACAGTCGACGTTGTTCGTGCCGACCACAACCCGTGCGAACTTCTGGGCGAGATAGTTGTCTTCGTTGGGTGCTCGTGCGGACCCGAGCACGCCGAGACTGTTTGGGCCATGTGCCGCGATGAGGCGCTGGAATTCCGAAGCAACGAGGCTGATGGCCTCGTCCCAAGTGGCTGGTTCGAGGACACCCTTGCGTCGGATGAGCGGCGTCGTCACTCGGTCGGGGGCATAAACATACTGGTGGGCATACCGGCCCTTTACGCAAAGATGTCCTTTGTTGACCGGCGCTTCGAGCACGGGGAGAACTTGGACCATGCGTCCCTCACGCGTCCCCACCGAAAGCTCACACCCGACACCGCAGTAAGGGCATGTCGTCCGCGTCCAGGCGGTGGGCTGTCCCGATTCCTCTCGGGTCTTGTCGACGAGGGCGGCGGTCGGGCAGGCGTCTACGCAGGCCCCACAACTCTTGCAGGTGCTCTCCGAAAGCGGCCCCATGGAGTCCGGGATGACATGCGTTTCCTCGCCCCGGTCCATCACCTGCCACACGAAGGACCCCTGGACCTCGTCGCAAATCCGAACGCAGCGGAAGCATTTGATACAGGCCTCGGGATCGAACCGGAAGTACGGGTTCGTCGTGTCGATCTGGCCTCGCTGGGTGCCCCCCGGGGTTAAGCCGAAAGTCCGTAGCCACTGGTGGAACGACTTCTCGGGGAACTGATCCACGAGTTCGGGCGGGTAGTTCTGCGCAAGCATTTCGATCTGCGCGCGCCGCGACTCGTTGAGATCGGGATCATCGACAACGACCGTCATGCCGTCCTGAGCCTTCAGCGCGCAGGCCGTCACGGGTCGATTGACGCCTTCCAAGCGGACGAGACAAAGGCGACACGATCCGGTTGGCTCCAAGCGCGGATCGTGGCATGCGGTTGGGATTTCCAGGCCCGCTGCATGGATCGCATCGAGCACCGAAGCCCCTTCCTTCACGTCAATTGGAGCCCCATCAATCGTGACGCGAATCATGGTTTCAGCTTACTCGCCAATGGGCCGATTCTTCGGATTCGTGGTCAAGAATGGGGACAGCCTCGCCTGGCCTCGTCATTGAACTGGCCGCCCAGTGGCCAGGCCCTCGGCAAGTTGCTTGATGTACTCCGCCCGCTTCCGAAGGAACTTGGCCAGGTGACGCCGGATGAGAACCCGCTCCGCGAGCCAACCGAGCGGGCCGAAGGTCGCGGAGACTCGCGTTTCATCCACCATCGACGTCCCACCCGAAGACGCCTCAAACCGGTGCTCATGCCAGAGCGAGCGGAACGGACCACGCACCATCTCGTCCACGAAGAACTGAGGTCGCTCCAGTTGCGTCACCTTAGCCGTGAGATTGAAGACGATCCCGAAGTGCCGCCCTTGAAAGGTGATCTCCTCTCCCAGTTCAAGCTTGCCCTCCGTTCGACCCCTAACCACTCTCTCGCCCGTTTGGGCCGCGCTGTCTTGATGGACGGAGACATCGAGGCACAGGTCAAAGCAGACTTCTGGCGCGGCGGCGATCCAGATTTCATGGCGAATCACGATCATGGTCTGATTGTCTTTATGTTGCGACCGACCACTCCGTTTCTCTACTGTGGAGTTTGCGCGCGACTATATGATGGATGCCTTCGGGGACGAGGCGCGGCCGCTGGGCACCCATGAGCGGCGGCTGCAGCGGATGTTCGGCGACACCTACCCGCGAGCGTCGGTGCCGAAGCCCAAGGGCTTCTTCCCACTGCCAAGCGACCGGCGCCTCGCCAACTTGGTGACGGTCGTCCAAAACGGGCTGGTGGCTTCGAGCGAGGAGGGGTTTAAGGACTATGAGTACCTTCTCGGCGTCGCCGACGAAATCCTCGATGCGGGAGTCCACTACCCGACCGCGATCAATCGGCTGGCGATTCTCTTTGCCTTGCGCCGCGATCTCGACGAGGTAAGACGGCAAGGTGAAATCCTGCTGGCCCAGATGACCCGGCACCTCAATGGAAACATGCCGGGCAACTTGATCGAGACTGCCGGGCAGATCGAGCACGGCCACCTTGTTCACTACGCGGCGCGACTTCAGAACAACCTCGCCGCCTACGCCTACGATGCTGGCGACCTCGATGAGGCCCGTGAGTACCTGGCCAACGCGGTGGCGCTGCAGGAAGTCGATCCGTCAACCCCGGAACTCACCAAACTCGACCGCCAGTACGCACTGGCAGGGGTGATGCTGGAAGAGGCGTACCGGGTTTTTGCGGAGGCGTACGATCGCGACCTTGCATTGGGTCAAAATCGACTGCGCGAGAACGCGGACGACCATCCGCTGCTCAACACCCTGCTCGCAGTGCACAGCGCGCGACAATCGGGAGACCGAAGATGAATAGACTAATTCGATTGATTCTGGGGGGATTGCTCATCGCAGCCATCATCACCCCAACCTTGGCCATCAAACACGAAGTGGGTCCACGACGAAGCGCCGACATCGTTCGTCAAGAAATCGGACCGTAGGACCATGGATAAGACTCGAGTCGCGAACGATCGAGCCAGAGCGGCGCACATCGCCGAAATTCTGCTTGCCAGCACGGTAAGGGCCCAACTCTTCCGTTGGGCACAGGCGTGCATCGCCAACCCCGAGGACGCCGACGATGTCGTTGCGATCCTCGTCGAGAAGGTCTCGCGTACTTATGGGGAAGCCGAGGTCATTCGCGAACACGTTCTGGCGGTCGCGCACAGCGCGGCGAAGACGATTTCCCTGGATGAGATTCGAAAACGAAGGGCGGAGAAGCGGGGCGGTTCGGTCCAGCGCGTGCCGTTCATCGAGGAAGCCGTTGGTGGATACCTCCAGCAGTGCTCGGGCCTGGAAGCCGAATGGGTGGAATCCATTCTGAGACGTCTGCCCGCTGATCTTCAGCCGATTGCGCGGCTTCACATTTTCGAAGGCGTCGAGATCACCTCTGCGATTCGCACGGTAGCCGGAGAGATCGACGAACGCACGTTGGCGACCACCCGAGCCCGCTGGTATCACCACGTCCGCAAACTCGATCCGCTGGTCCGCATGAAGTAATCGCGCCAAGCGGATACAATAGCCACACACATGGACCCGGTCACGGCGCTTGCCGTCAGTGCGGCGTTGATCCTCGCGAACGGCCTTTTCGTTGCCGCCGAATACGGGCTGGTGAGTTCCCGCCGCAGCCGCATCGATTCGCTCGCCAAGCGCGGCAGCCGCAATGCCAAGAACCTGCAGAAGATGCTCGACGAGCTTCCGCTCTATGTTGCTGGCATCCAAGTGGCCATCACCATGCTCGGGATCGGCATTGGATCGTTTACGGAGCCGTTCGTCAGCAAGGAACTCACCAAGCTCTTCGGAGAGTCGGTTCCAAGGGCCGTCGCCTTCGTGATCTCGTTGTTTCTGGTGACCTTCGTCTTCGTCATCATCGGCGAGTTGGTGCCGAAGTACCTCACGCTGGCTTCTCCAGAGAAATGGGCGCTTGCTCTCGGTACGCCGGTTCGGATTTTCGTCAAGGTGCTCAGCCCGCTGATCTGGCTCGTGGAGAAAACTGGGGCCCTTATCCTCAAGTTGTTCGGCATCGACATGAGCAAGACTCAGGGCGACGCGGTCACGAAGGAAGAACTGGCCCTGCTGCTCAAGTCGAGTAGTTCCGATCTCTTCGAGCAAGAGCACGCCCAAGTTGTCTCGAAGGCTCTCCGCCTCGACCGCCTCGACGTCAGCGACATCATGATCCACCGGCTCGATATTCGCTGGATCGACATCGCGACGCCAAGAGACGACCTGATGACCCAACTCGGGCGGATGAGCCACAGCCGAATCCCGGTTTGCGAGGGCGATATCGACGAACTGAAGGGCATCGTCTACCTCCAGGACGTGGTGCGCACTTGGAATGCCCCCGACTTCGACCTGGCGAAGATCCTGCGTCCGGTGGAGGCCGTACCTGAGAACCTGACCCTTTCACGGGCGATCAACCGGATGCGGGAAGCTCAAACCCAAATCCTGATCGTGATGGACGAGTATGGCGGGACGAGCGGCCTCATCACACTGGAAGACATCATCGAGGAGGTCTTTGGCGAACTCGAAGATCAGCCGGAGAGTACGAGGCCTCCCATTGAGCGGATCGGCCAGAATCGGGTGACGGCTCGCGCTGATGTCCGCTATGACGAACTCCTGAGCTTCCTCGGCTTGGATACCGACGAAGAGACGCCGACCGAAACGCTCGCCACCCTCGTGATCAACTCTCTCGGACGCGTTCCGAAGTTGGGAGATATCGCCGAGACGGACATCGGTCGGATTCGGGTCGAGAACATGGCCCGACGGCGTATCACCCGCGTCTGGATTCAGCTTTCGCGAGCGGGCTCGCCGACCGATTCGTAGTGAACCTGCAGGCGCTTGGCAATCGCCACTGCCCGATCTGCGATGTGTTCCAGCGCATGGAACGCGTCGATCGTCCGCACGAGCGATTTGGCCTGATCCGGATTCTGCCGAATGAGTTCAACCGCCCGATTTCGCGCCTCTGAGTAGGCCTTGTCGACTTCTTCGTCGAAGTCGATCACTTCCCGTGCCAACTCGTGCGAATAGTCGGTGTACAGCCGTAGCGCTGAGGCAAAGGCAAGGCGAGCTTTGCGCCCCATCTCGTGGAGGGCCATGCGCAATTCGCCGGGGAACTGTCCGCCGAGTTTGGTCGCGCGTCGAGCCAGCTTCACCGCATCGTCGGCCACTTTCTCGATTTCGCCGATGACGCCGAGGGTTGACGTCAGCATCCGAAGATCGTTGGCGACGGGCGCCTCCTGCATCACGAGGAGCACCGTGGACCGGATCGTGTCCTGTTCCAAGCGGTCGACCTCGTCGTCGGACTGGATGACCTCGCGCGCCAAGGTTAAGTCGTTGTTTTGCATCGCATCGACGGCCTGTTGGGCCATTTCGCTCGCGAGATTGCCCATCCGCACCACGTCGGAGCGGATTTGATCGAGTTTCTCGTCGAATTTCTGGCGCGGAGTCATGGTCTGATAAAGGGGGCCTAAATTGTTAAGACGTTTCCCAGCGGGCAAATGGTGCAACCGAGCGATCTGGGTTGGAGGCTCTCGCCCCTCCCCGCAAATTTGATGAGTAGATCAGCGAATGGCTGAATGGCACGAATCCTGCTTCGACAAATCCTCGGAGCGATGACCTGCGTTTTGACCGGCCGAGACCCACAATGTAAAGGAGAGGAACTCGGACGGGCGAAGGTCCCAGCGGGGATAATCACGGAAGGCCGCAAGGCGCGTACGAGAATTATGGAGGATTCAATGAGTGAACTTCGAGGTATGGGCGTTCCGTACGTCATCGAGCAGACCGCTCGAGGCGAGCGCAGCTACGACATTTGGTCCCGTTTGCTGAAGGATCGCATCGTGTTTTTGGGCACCGCCGTCGATGACTACGTCGCGAACCTGCTCGTCGCCCAGTTCCTGTTCCTGGAAAAGGAAGATCCGGACAAGGACATCGATTTCTATATTCACAGCCCGGGAGGCTCGGTGAGCGCGGGCATGGCGATTTATGACGCCATGAACATCGTCAAGTGCGACGTCGCAACGATTTGCGTCGGTCAGGCGGCCTCCATGGGTGCGGTCTTGCTGTGCGGCGGTGCGGCTGGCAAGCGCTATTGCCTTGAGAACGCGCGAGTGATGATTCACCAGGGCTCAGCGGGCACCCAGGGCACCATCGCGGACATGAATGTAGCCCTCGCTGAGTTCAATCGCTACAACAAAATCATCTTTGATACCATCGCCAAACATACGGGGCAACCCGTCGACAAAGTCCAGAAAGACTGTGACCGTGACTTCTTTATGAGCGCAGAAGAAGCAAAAGAATATGGACTTGTCGATAAAGTTCTGGGACCTGGTGTACGATAATCTAAAGGAGAGCTATGGCTAGGATCGTGGAACGTCGAGACCAATGTTGCCTTTGCGGCAAAACGAAGGATCAAGTGAAGAAGCTCATCGTGGGCTTGCACGGGGCTGTCTGCTGTGACTGCATCGACCTGTGCAACGACATTCTTCAAAATGATCAGGACAAGCAGCAGGCAACCCAGCCGAAGGAGAGCCGTCGAACGGCGGCGAGCCCGGTTGGCAAGGCTCAAGTTCCCAAGCCAAAGGAAATCGTGGCGTTCCTGGATTCCTACGTCATTGGCCAAGAGCAGGCAAAACGTGCTCTTTCGGTCGCGGTGTACAACCACTACAAACGGGTAACCGAAGCGGCCAACTCGGAAGTCGAGCTCTCCAAGAGCAACATCCTCATGATCGGGCCAACCGGTTCGGGCAAGACCCTCCTTGCCCAAACCCTGGCCCGCATGCTCAACGTGCCTTTCGCCATCGCCGACGCGACTGCCCTCACCGAAGCGGGCTACGTCGGCGAGGACGTCGAGAACATCCTGCTCAAGCTGTACCAGTCGGCCGATCAGATGGACTCGAAGCGGGCCAAAGAACTCTGCGAGCGAGGCATCATCTATGTGGACGAGATCGACAAGATCTCCCGAAAGGGCGACAACCCATCGATCACCCGAGATGTCAGCGGCGAAGGAGTGCAGCAGGCGCTCCTCAAAATTCTCGAAGGGACGACCGCCAACGTGCCCCCGCAGGGCGGACGAAAGCACCCGCAGCAGGAGTACATCCAGATCGACACGAAGAACATCCTGTTCGTCTGCGGTGGAGCTTTCGATGGTCTGGAAGACATCATCATGCGGCGCCAGCGCGAGAATACGATGGGCTTCCGATCAGAGCCACAGAGCAAGCTGGAGCGCAACAAGGACATCTTGCAGAAGGTGCTGCCCGACGATCTCATCAAGTTCGGCCTGATTCCCGAGTTCATTGGTCGACTGCCAGTGGTAGCCACTCTCGATCAGCTAGACGAAGACACGCTCGTGCGAATCCTGACCGAGCCAAAGAACGCGTTGCTCAAGCAGTATGCAAAGTTCTTCGAACTCGACGGCGTCCAGCTCGAAGTCAAGCCCGGCGCACTCGCCGAAATCGCACGCGAGGCCCTCAAGCGCAAGACCGGTGCACGAGCCCTTCGAGGCATCATCGAGCACCTCATGCTCGAGGTGATGTACGAAGTGCCGAGCAGCGAAGATGTCGAGAAGGTGGTTGTCTTGGAAGGCGTCATTGACGACGATCGCCGACCGGTTCTGCTACGCAAGGGCGAGAACCTGAAGCAAGCCAGCTAGAAAGTTAGCGAGCCAAGAAAGCACTGTGGGGTTAGCCTCGCCTGGGTGGCCGGGGTGATGAATTGTGCACCCCGGCGCTGCCAATTGCGGAAGGCTGTTGGCGTTTGGCAGAACCGGGGTGCACAATTCATCACCCCGGCCACCCGTCCCTTATGATTCATCGCGCCGCTTCAGAAGCTCCCCGCTACCCGTCCCCCGCCACCCGCTACCAGTCTAAAATAGGCGATGCACTGGCACGGTGTCTTCCCGGCAATTACGACCCCTTTCAAACCCGACCTCATCATCGATCACGAGTTTCTGGCAAAGCACGTGAAGTGGCTGGTCGAGGCGGGCTGCAAAGGAATCGTTCCGCTTGGTTCCCTGGGCGAGGCGGCCACGCTCACCTTCGATGAGAAGGTCGCCATCCTCGAAACCTGTGTAGAAGCTGTTCAAGTGCCCATCGTCGCTGGGGTTTCCGGGCTCTCGACCAAGGAGGCAGTGGAACTCGCGAAAGCGGCTAAAGGCGCGGGATGTCAAGGACTGATGGTTTTGCCGCCTTACGTCTATCGAGGCGATTGGCGCGAGACGAGGGCCCACCTTGAGGCGATCATTTCGGCGACGAACCTGAGTTGCATGCTCTACAACAACCCGATTGCCTACGGCACCGACATCCTGCCCACCCAGATCGCTGAGCTTGCCGCACACGCGAACTTGCACGCAGTGAAAGAGTCGAGCGCAGATATTCGGCGCGTCACCGCGATCCGCGAGATTCTCGGCGACCGCCTTGCCATCTTCGTCGGAGTCGACGATATCCTGCTCGAAGGCGTCGAAGCAGGCGCTGTCGGCTGGATCGCTGGCCTCGTTAGCGCCTTTCCTAAGGAGTCTGTCGACCTTTTCAACTTCGCGATGGAGGGACGGATTCAGGAAGCGCGGGGACTCTACGAGTGGTTCCTCCCGCTTTTGCGCTTGGACACGGTACCCAAGTTTGTCCAGCTGATCAAGCTGGTTCAGGAGGAAGTCGGCATGGGCAGCGAGCGTGTCCGCCCGCCTCGTCTCGAACTGGTTGGCCCGGACCGCGAAGCGACCCTGGCACTCATTCGCGATTGCATCGCCCGCCGACCGACTTAGCGCCCCTCTCCTGCGCCCTCAAGCCTTGGCCAGCCCTAAACGATCGCGGCGGAGGAGAGGGGGTGGGGGAGAGGTGCCGACGAGAATCACCGGGACGAAAGCGGCCACTCCTTGGAGGACAAAGAAAGTGCCGGCCGACCTCAATGAGGCCGGACCGGCGTTGTCGTCTCCTTTGGGTTGAAGGCTTAGTTGACGCGAAGGTAGTCCATACCCACGTATCCCGGAAGTGGGCCGTTGCCTTGGATCTCCACCGAGATGAACGGGATGGTCGAGCCCCAACCGCGCCATTGCCAGGCAAGGTTGTTGACAGGAGCGACCGCGATGCCGACGATGCCTCCACCTGCGTTGCGGAAGATGAACTTGGCTTGAGTGACCGCAATACCGGCGTTCGGAACTCGGAAGTGACCGCCGAACTTCGTCTGGTAGGTTTGGAAGCGGATCATCACGTTCGTGCCGCGACCAAACATCGCATGGGGAGCGGAGAGCGGGGGCAGAAGGGGGGCGCCCGTCACGACCAGCGCATTGGCGGCCGGAACACGGCTGAACCCACCGAAGCCAGCGAAGCCGGGGAAGCCCGCATAGGCACCAGCGGCGAGATTGAAGTGCTCGGTCTTCGGCGTTCCAAACGGAGCGATGGGAACGAGGACGGCGTGTGCGCCAACAGCGCTGGCGAGAGTGGCGAGAGTGAGAAGGTTCTTGATGTTTCGCATGGTTCCTCCGATATTTTCGGTTTAAGCGCGGTGCTCTTTTCGCACCGTCTGAAAGGTAAGTCCCCTTCGCGCCCCGCATTGTTTTCGGATTGGGACTTTGGTTGCAGTCCCTAAGCTGGAGGAACCCGGCCCGGCCGTACTGCTGGCAACCTGCAGACGACCTTGTACCGCTGGCGTCCCGCCGGCACGCGGCATTTCAAACGGTGGCGCAATTGGGGTCTCTCCGGAGTGCCGGCGGGACGCCAGCGGTACAAGGTCGTCTGCAGGTTGCCAGCTATGCTTGCGGCGGCTTGAATCCCTGGCGACGCAAGGGTCAACCGTCGGGAAAGCGAGTTACATCACACGTGGAAACTTGAAATCCTCGTCCTTCATCGGCTCGCTCCACGACCAGCGGGCTTGCCATTGGGTTTCCAGTTTCGCCCCGTTCTTCCGGATGGTCTTCACCCGGATGGCGAGCGGAAGGAAGTGCTGGGCATCGAAGCGAGCTTCGATTTCCTCCGCTCGTGGAGTCGTCCGGGTAGCCAGGACGCGATAATACTTCTGCGGAGGACCCCCGTCCTTCGGAACGACCTGCCGCATCTCTATGGTCGACTTGAATCCACCTTTGCCTTGGGCAAGCTCGGCAAAAAGGGGCTTCCAACTGTCTTGCCCGGTGACCAAGCCATCGAATATCTCTCTGGGGAAATTAAGGGACCAAGTCTCCACCAAGTTGGCGTTGCCACCAGACGGGATCTTCTTCCACGTTCCAGCTTCCAGCATGGCCTTGCCGGAGGCCGGGTTGGCCATCAGTCGCCCGGTCTTCGTTGGGTCGGTGGGAAGGTTGTATTCAATCGCGAATTCCTGGCCGCTGCGGATCTTGTAGGTATTCGTCACGCGTCCCGAAAGCTCGCCATTGTCCAGGATCAAGGATGCGATGCCGACGACGCCCTTAAGACTCTTCATGGTTTGGCCTACACGGTCTCCAAGCTGTTCGAAGGTCAGGTCGGACTCCTGCCAACCGTTCGTTTTCGGCGGCGCAATCTTGACGTTCACTTTCGGCGGCTCAGGAATCGTGGGAATGTCCTTCTTCGGTCCGGCATCGGGTGTGGACGGACCAGGCTTGGTCGGATTGGAGGCGTCTGGGTTGGTGGCATCAGGTGAGTCGGGCTCCGTTCGAGGCGCATCCTTGCCACCGCTGAAGGTTGTGTCGGGAGGCGTGTAGTTCGTAGCCACGTCCTCTTTCTTGCCCGAGCAGCCCACCATCACCAGCGCGGACACCAACACCAGAACTCTTCGATCTCTCATAGCTTTTATCATGCGACCGGGGCGGGGACTTTGTCCAGCTTCGCCCAGTAGCTCAAATCCAATTCGGGGAAGGCCGCGTCCTTGCGCCGGCAATCCTCAAGGAACTCGGTCTCCTCGGCATCCAGCTTTACACCCGTATGAACACGGTCCGCCATCATTGCTAGACGCTCGAAACGCTCGACGTGATCGGCAAATCGGATTTCTGCATAGTCGCGAGCGGCCCAGGTCGAGATCAGGAACTGCCAGTCCGAGGCTTCGGCGAGCAAAAGCTCCCTTGCCGCCTGGATGACGATAGGCTCGGCCGCACCGGTGGCGTATTCGCGCGCCATCTGCCGCATCTTCTTCTCGGCGGCGTAAAGCTTCTCCCAGGTCCACAGGTTGTCGTTATTGATCCAGATGTGGTGATAGCCGCCCTCGCCCCACGAGCCTTCCGGCAGATGGATGTGATGCCGTGCAGGCTCCTCGTCGATCACATCGCCACCGGAGACCATCTCCAGGTCTGGGTCAGCGTGCATCTGCTTGGCAACCTCATAGAGGAACTCCGGTCCCTCCCACCACCAGTGCCCGAAGAGTTCGGTGTCGTACATCGCGACCAGCGTCCCCACCCGATCCGCCACGCCTTTGTAGTTCGCGAGCGTCGCCTTGACCAGCTTCACGAAGTCCTCGGCATGGGCCGGAATGTTTTCGTAGGCCTTCCACGGATCGTACGGCTGCTTGCCGCCTAGATCCGATTTGTTCTCGCTGATCCGCCAGTATCGATGCCGTCCGGGATAAAGCTGCTTGTGGAACTCGAGGTACGCCGGGTCGCCTGGATAGCCAACATCACCCGACCAGACGCGGACCGTCGTATGAGGGTCGCGGGCGAAGCAGGTGACTCCGAGCCCCACCTGATAGTGCTCGTACTCGCTACGGTACTCAGCGGGCGGGGTGAACATCTTCTTGGCCCGCGCGAAAAGCTCGGCAAGCTGGGGGAAGTTGGCGGCATACGTCCCCAGCGGCTCACCGCCCCGAATCATGTGCGAATCGACAAAGAAGTACTCCAGGCCGTTCTCGCGCAGGATTTCGTCGACGGCCTTACGCGTCCACGTGCTCTGATCGTCGCCGGTTGGGGCTTTCCAGTCGTAGGCGGGACGATAGGCGCACTCGGGAAGCCAGATGCCGCGCGGCTGCCTGCCAAAGCGCTTCTTGTAAGTGTCGACCCCGAGCTTGACCTGCGCCTGGACCGACTCGTCGGTGCCGAGGAGCGGGAAGTAGCCGTGGGTCGCGCCGCACGTGATGATCTCGATCATCCCTTCGTCCTGGAAGAACTTGAACCCCTCGCAGATCGAGCGGTTCCACTGGTGCTTGAACTGGACGAGCGCGCGCGTGTAGACCCGCTGCCACATCGCCGCCAGCCCCTCCATCCAGAGCGGGCCGTTCAGGTGGAACTGCTTTTGGTCGGCGATTGCCGCATCGATCTTCTCCTGGCAGTACTCGCAGAATCCCTCTTTGAAGCTCGGATCGTCAAGCTGCTCGGCGAGAATCGGCGAGATATTGATCGTCCAGCGAGGCGCGATGCCTTGGTTTCGCAACCGATCCAGCGCATCCAGGATCGGAAGATAGCACTCCGCCGCCGACTCAAAAATCCAGTCCGTCCCATGGGGTGACTTGCCATGCGACAAAACGTACGGCATGTGCGAGTGGAGGCATAAAAGGAATCGGCCAACCGGCATCGGGCTCATTGTATCCGTTCGCCGGGTGAGGGCGGGTTGGCCGCAAGCAAAGCAACCCCGCCAGCAACAGCAGGCAGGGTTGGGAGGATCGGAACGAAGAGGCTTAGGCCTTGTTGCGCCGCCGACGAATCAGGGCCAGAGCGCCGAGACCGAGAGCAGCCATGGTGCCAGGCTCAGGAACCGGCTCGCAGAATTCAGCGCCTTCGAGGCGGATGCCGTATTCGCCATCGGAGAACGAACTGCCAGCCCAACCGACAATCGGGCCGCCCGCACCCGGTCCATCCGGAGCACGCTCTGCGCCAAATGGTCCGTCGAGCCAAATCTCGCCGCCAGGGCTCATGGCATCGTGGTCATACGCGCTGATCGCGAGGAAGTACATTCCGCCCGACGTCAGGAACGCGCTGGTCAGAGTCGACTGGAATGTGGAGGCGCTGTCGTCGTTGAACGTCACGCCCATGCCTGCCGAATTGAACAGGAAGAGCTGGGTGTCGATACTGGTCAAACCAACCGTCGTCGCACGGAAGTGATGCGGATCGGGGATATGGATACAGTACATATCCTCTTCATCCGGGACGGGTCCACCGAGGTGACCGGTGATCAAGTCGAGCGAACCCGCACCGACCGTAATCTGTCCGGGGGGCAGAGGGCCAGCATCACCGACCTCGGCCCAAACGCCAGCGGAAGCGAAACTACAAAGACAAGCGGCCATCGCCGTAATCACAAGAGACTTCATTAGGTGTTCTCCATTCGATATATAAATGACTCGGCTGTATGGAACAGCGAGATGAACGTAGGGTAACAGCGTTCCGGACAAAAACCAAGGATTTCAGCGAAAACCTGGTACGTTTGCAGGTCGAGTCCGGCAAGACTTCTTGTTCGCTACGCGGAGCTGGCGGCTAAACCTCTAGTTTCAACTGGCCGGAAGCTCCGCGTTCGAGGTCGAGCAGCCATTGCTTTCGCCAGAGTCCGCCTCCGTATCCGCACAACGTGCCGTCCGAGCGGACCACTCGGTGACAGGGCACGATGATCGCGAGGCGGTTGTCGCCGTTGGCCCGACCGATGGCGCGCTGCGCATCGGGCCTCCCAATGGCCACCGCTTGGTCGCCATACGATCGGGTCCTGCCGTAGGGAATCGTTAAGAGTTCGCGCCAAGCCGCGACCTGAAAGTCCGTCCCGCGAAGGACGACGGGAGTTTGAAACTCAGTCAATTCACCCTCGAAATAGGCACCGAGTTCCGATTCGATCTGATCGAGCACGGCATGATGGCCGGGGACGATGGCCGACTCGAAGCGACGCCGAAGCGTGTGCAGTTGGGTCTCCAGCATCCGCCGGTCGACGAACTCGAGCAGCGCCAGCCCCTCGTCGTTGCCCAGAGCCAGCATTGCCCCGAGCGGGGTGTCCAGCCAACGGGCGAAGAGGCACGGCAGTTCGCGGGCCCTGGCGGGCGGTTCGCCTATGATCTTCGCAAACGCATCGCGGAAACCGCTGACTGACTCGTATCCATGGTCGAAACCGAGATCGCTCACTTGTCCTCCCTTTCGGACTTGTGCAAGTGCCTGACCCATGCGCCGAGCGCGATGGTAGGCGTGGAAAGTCATCCCGTAATGACTTTTGAAGTAGCGCCGAACCCTCGAGGGATCAAGGCTTAGGTCGCGCAGGTCCTGCTCGCGCAATCGCCGTTCAGGCGATTCGTCCACGGACTTCATTAGCCGCTGCACCCAATCCGGCGCCCGCTCAACCCGGTCCATCGGGCGGCAACGACGACACGGTCGATAACCGGCATGGAGTGCATCGGAGGCTCGGGCGAAGAACTCGACGTTCTTCCGAAACGGTGTTCGAGCCGGACATGACGGCTTGCAGAAGATCTTGGTGGTGCGCACCGCGACGACGAATATCCCATCGTAGCTGGCATCGCTCGCTTCGACAGCAGCATACATTTCGTCCTCGCATGGCAACCGGATCATGCGAGGAGGCTACCGCACGCCGTGGATCCCCATGCCACCGATTTTCTGACACCGATGTCCGATTCCCCTCTCCTGTGCCCCTTCGATCTGGGTTGCGGTTGACTTGGCGGCGGAGGAGAGGGGTTGGGTGAGAGGTGACACCGTGAACTTCCGATCTGGGGAATCCGGAATGCCGGCGGGACGCCAGCGGTACATTTCGTCCACAATGCGATCATGAAGACTCGCCTCATCTCCCTCGCCCTCGTCGCCCTGATCAGCGTCGGCGCATTCGCCCAGACCCCCAAAGACGTCAAGACCCTCCTCGCCGAAGCTGGGTCGAAAGCCAAGTCGGAGAAGAAGAACGTCTTGGTCGTGTTCCATGCTTCGTGGTGCGGGTGGTGCCATAAGTTCGAGGACTTCATGGCACTCAAGCAGTTCGCTCCGGTCTTCGATGCGAACTACGTGACGGTCCGCGTCGACGTCATGGAGCAGCCGGACAAAGCAAGCCTCATGAACCCAGGCGGCGGCGAACTGCTCACCAAACTGACCGGTGGAGTTCAGACCGGCATCCCTTACTTCGCGGTCCTCGATCCGAGCGGCAAGAAGATCATGGATTCCATCCGGCCCGTTGAAGGGAAGAAGGGGGGCAACATCGGGCATCCCGCCGCGCCCGAGGAAATCGCGTGGTTCATGGAGGTCCTCAAGAAGACGGCGAAACACATGAAGCCCGCGGAGAGCAAGGCGATTGAGGACTGGCTGAAGGCCCAGAAGCTCGGTTGAGAAAAAGCCAGGCCCCCAATCCGTGGGAGGATGGCCAAGGGGGTGGCCGGGGTGATGAAATTGTGCACCCCGGTTCGGCCGTTCGGTGACAGGATTCTGCAGTTGGCAGCGCCGGGGTGCACAATTTCATCACCCCGGCCACCCGAATTGTTTTCTTTCCAACGCGAGCGCAAGCGTGCCTTGGGACTCGGAGTGACGATCTGAAGGTTCATTGACCCACCCTCGGGACGCAGCGTACAAACAAGGCCGCCACCCGTGGGAAGGTGGCGGCATGAAATCTCGCGCCTTAAGCCGGTTACTCGCCGACGGCGAGTCTCGTGAAACCAACGACCTTGATGGTGCCGCCCTGTTCCTTCAGGTACTGGCTCACGGTCTTCTTATTGTCCGCATAGAACGGCTGCTCGAGGAGGACTTGCGTCTGGAAGAACTCCTTGTTGACGCGACCACGGGCGATGTTGGCGGCAACGTCGGCGTTCTTGCCTTCGTTGACGGCGCGCTGGGTCTCCGTCTCGATTTCCTTCTCGATGATGTCGGCCGGAACCTCTTCCTTCTCGATGTACTTCGGAGATGAGGCCACACACTGAATGGCGAGCTTTTGCCCCGCTTCCATCAGATTGGGAGAGTCGCCTTCGAGGACGACAGCCGCAGCCTTGGTCTTGTCGTGGTGGACATAGACGGCGACATTGCTGCCCGAAAGGTGGACGGCCTTGGCAACCTTGATATTCTCGCGAATCTTGGCCACGGACTCTTCAACCAAGGCACCGACCGTCTTGTCGCCCGCCTTGATCGCCAGGGGATCAGCGGTGGGGTCTTGGTCCACATAGGCCTTGGCGATCATCTCAGCGGTGGCGATGAAGTCCGGGTTCTTGGCGACGAAGTCGGTCTCGGATTCGAGCACAACGCCACCGACATTCTTGTTCCCCGCATCGGCGACGAACATCGCTACACCGGCACTCGTGGTTCGATCGGCTCGCTTCGCCGCAGCTGCTTTACCTTTCTCGCGGAGGATCTGCTTGGCCTTCTCATAGTCCCCACCGGCTTCGGTGAGGGCGGCCTTGCACTCCATGACCGGAGCATCGGTCTCAGAGCGCAGTTTCATGACTAACTTGGCATCAATCTCCATTCTTAATCCTCCTTGTCGTCTTCCAGGCCAAATTCGCCAGCGAAGGCGCGAAGCAGTTCTTCGTCGACCGGAATCGCGGCGCCGTCATCGAGCAGTTCGCCTTCCTCTGAGATCACGCCTTCGGTCAAGGCATCACTCAGCGGTCGGGCTTCGAGAATCACGTCGCTGACCTTCCCGGTCACGAGACGAATCGCGCGAATGGCGTCGTCGTTGCCGGGGATGACCACGTCGGCCATATCCGGATCGCAGTTCGTATCGACGATCGCGACGACAGGAATCCCGAGCTTGCGGGCTTCGAGTACGGCGATGTTCTCTTTGTTGAGGTCGACGACGAACATGCAGCTCGGCATACCGGGCATGTTGCGGATGCCTTCAAGGTAGCGGTTGAGCTTATCGCGCTCTTCCTTCCGCTTGAGCTGCTCCTTCTTGGGCAGTCGCTCGAGGTAGCCGTCGGCTTCCATTCGGTCGAGGTCCTTCAGGCGGTTGACGCGGTTCTGGATGGTCTTCCAGTTGGTCAGCATGCCGCCCAGCCAGCGCTCGGCAATGAAATACTGGCCGGATCGCTGGGCAGCTTCCTTGACGGCCGCCTGGGCTTGTTTCTTGGTGCCGACGAACAGGACGTTGCCGCCGCCTTCGACGATTTCCTTGATGTAGTCGAGAGCCTCTTCAAAAAGCTTGATCGTCTGGTGAAGATCGATGATGTAGATGCCGTTGCGCGCTCCATAGATATAGCGCTTCATCTTCGGGTTCCAACGACGTGTTTGATGCCCGAAGTGGACGCCCGCTTCAAGCAGTTCTTTCATGCTCAATTGAGCCATGGATGCCTCCTGGGTTTTCCTCCGGAACAGGCGTGACTCTCGCGACCCCATGGGGACCCAGGCGAGCACCTGCACCGTGCGAATTTTGGGAAATATCAGTATACCCCCGAACCTAACGTGAAGTACAATGAAAGAACTTTCAGCCTTCTTTGCTCCGTCACTGTAAGGATTGAGATTACTTTCTTAAGAGAGGTTGGTAAATGAAACGATTTTTCCTCGCGGCTTGTGGAGCCGCAATGGTCGCGGGCGCTTCGGCACAGATTGCGAACGTTGACTTTGACTCGTATGCAGATGGTGCCCTTGCCGGTCAGGGTAGCCCTGCCTGGAATGTTCAGTCGTCGGATGCTAGCTACCACACCGTCGGCGCCAGCCCGTATGCCTTGGGCACCAAGAGCTACAACGTGGACACCGGTCCCCTCGGCGTCGGCAACTGGGCATGGCAGGACTATAGCTACACCCCCGTTGGCGGTCGCACCATCGTGGTCGCCCAGTCCGTCGGGGTCATCGAGACGGATCCGCTGGATCGTGCCTCGTCAGGAATGGGCATTGACGCCTACCAGGGTGGCCCGTTCGCACGCATGGCCGGCATCCTCTGGTTCGTTGAGGGCGGCGGATTCACGGGCGAAGTCGACCTCGTCGGCGATGTCACGATTGTCCACCCCACGCTGACTCCGGTGAGCAACACCCGGTATCTGGCTACGCTCTGCATGAACCTCTCGACGGCACAAGCTTGTGCCTTCTTCGATGACACGGAGGTCGGCGTCACCACCCCGGTCAACATGACGTCCTACACGGTTGGATCGTCGTTCACCGACGCCGACAACTGGAGCGTCGCGACGGGCTACAACATCCTTCACCACGACAATCTCACGATCGACGCCGTCGTTCCCGGCACGATCCGTGGCAGCGTCGTCCTTCAGGACTGGGTTGCCTCGCCTTCCGGTCAGGGTGTCGCCGTCGAAATTCGTGACTCCGCCGGAATGGTGGTGCTCGACACCCAATACACAACCCTCAATGCCAACGGCGTCTTTGAAGTCTCCACTGCAGTTCGCGGTGCCGTGACGATCGCCGTCAAGGGCAACAAGTGGCTGAATCGGCTCCGAACGACCGTGTCGAACCTCACCGACTTCGGTGTGTTCGGCATCAGCTACTCGCTTATCGCCGCCGACTGCAACAACGATAACGCAGTCGATATCGCAGACTACGCGATCATCTCGGGCTCGTACAACCTCGGCCTCGGTGATGCCGGCTACGATCCGAACAGCGACGTCAACGGCGACGATGCCTGCGACATCGCAGACTACGCGATCCTCTCATCGAACTACGGTCTCTCGGGAGACTAGTCTAAACCGAAGAGAAATGGGCGGGATCCCTTAGGATCCCGCCCATTCTTTTTGCTCCGATCGACCGTCCTAGGCTGGGCCCGGCTCAAACCGGGGAGGCGGCAGGTGCTGGGCGGCCTTTTCGCCTTCCTTGCCATCCGACGACGGTCCTACGGCAGGATCATCCGGTCGAGCCGAAAGCGCCGGAAGTGGGTCGCCATTGAGGACGGCGAGGAACTCTTCGCGATTCAGGGTTTCCCGATCAAGCAACGCTCTGACGAGGGCGTCGAGTTTGTCCCGGTTCTCGGTTAGCATCTTCTTCACGCGATCTCGACAGGTCGACACGATGTTGTGGACCTCTTCGTCGATGAGCTTGGCAACGTCTTCGCTGTAGTTCCGCTCTTCGTAGTAGTCGCGACCCAAAAACGGGTTATGCGACCGCTTGCCGATGGCGAGAGTACCGAGTCGCTTGCTCATGCCGAACTGCGTGACCATGGCGCGAGCAATGCGGGTCACACGCTCGAGATCGCTGCTCGAGCCGGTCCAAACAGTTCCGTACACGACTTCTTCGGCTTCGCGTCCACCGAGCAGCGCGCAGATATCATCCAGGAGCTCCTGCTCGTTCTCAATGAACTTGTCCTGCTCGGGCAAGGACCACGTCGAACCCAGCGACATTCCGCGCGGAAGGATGGTGACCTTATGCACAGGGTCGCAACCGTCGAGCAGTTCTCCCACGATGGCGTGACCGCTTTCGTGGTAAGCGATGACCTCGCGCTCCTTGGCGTCGATAATTCTTGACTTACGCTGCGGGCCGGCCATGACGCGGTCGAGGGCTTCTTCGATATCCAGCATCTGGACCTTCGTCTGGTTGCGCCGAGCGGCGAGCAGAGCTGCCTCGTTAAGCGCATTGGCAAGATCCGCGCCGGTGAATCCGGGCGTGCGCTTGGCGATCGTTTCCAAATTGACATCGGGATCGAGGGGCTTGCCCTTAGCGTGAATGCGAAGGATAGCTTCGCGACCCTTGGCATCAGGCGGATCGACGACAAGCTGTCGGTCGAAACGGCCTGGGCGAAGCAACGCCGGATCGAGAACGTCTGGTCGGTTTGTCGCGGCGATCATAATGACGCCCGCGTTGGGATCGAAACCGTCCATTTCGACCAGAAGTTGGTTCAACGTCTGCTCGCGCTCATCGTGACCGCCGCCAAGACCGGCACCGCGCTGACGTCCGACTGCGTCGATTTCATCGACGAAGATCAGGCACGGGCGGTGGGCCTTAGCCGTCTCGAACAGGTCGCGAACACGAGCCGCACCCACGCCAACAAACATCTCGACGAAGTCGGAGCCGCTGATGTGGAAGAACGGCACACCGGCTTCGCCCGCGATGGCTCGGGCGAGGTGAGTCTTGCCGACGCCGGGAGGTCCGGTGAGCAGGATGCCCTTCGGGATCTTCGCCCCGAGCGCGACATATTTCTTGGTGTTCTTGAGGAAGTCGACGATCTCGAAAAGCTCTTGCTTGGCTTCTTCGATGCCAGCCACATCCTCAAAAGTGATCTTTTGCCCCGTTTCACCGACGCGCTTGGCCCGGGATCGGCCAAAATTCAGCGCCTGGTTGCCCCCCGCCTGAGCCGGACGGATGAAGAAGAACCAGATCAGGAAGAAGAGCAGGACCGGGACCGCGAACATCGAAAGGAACGCGATGAGGCCGGAACTGAACGGGGGTTTTTCGAGATTGTAAGGAACCCCATTGTCGTCCATCAGCTTCTTCAGATCGGCACCCGCCGGGTCGGTCGGAGGCGGCACCGTCGCCACGAACTGCTGCCCGCCCTCGAGCGTGCCCGTCATCTCGGTCTGCTGCCAATTGGCTTTTTCGATCTGCTTTTGTTTGATCCTCTGGGTCAAATCGCCGGTTTTGAGTTGGGTGATTTTTGACCCACCCAGACCGAGCGCGTTGGGGTTCAGCGCGTTCATGAGCAGAACGGCGGTGATGGCGACGAAAACCGTGAGGATGAGCGTGCGTGCTGTCTTGTTCAAACTGACTCCGTGGGGAAACTGATAGGTATGGCTACGTTCAGCCGAGCCCGCGCGTTTCCTTCCAGTGTGATACCCGAAGGGCGCTGAACCTAGGAAGATTGTCGGTTGCCGGCTATTGCTTCTGGAACGTCTCCGTAATCACTACCGAGCCCGGGCGATGCCCAGGAGCCGGAGAGAGGGTCTTGCCGTCGAGGCTGAGCTCGAGATCCCAGTTCTGCATCGACTTCTCGACGTCGAACGACGCTTTCCCCATTTCCTGAATCTCCTTCGTCGACTTCATCAGTGCCTCGTCCTGGGTCATGCCGTTGACCTTGCTGGGGCTGAGGGTGAGCAACTGGCCCTTGAGCAGCCACCGCCCTTCGACGACGTCGGGGTTGAGTTCAAGCCGGTAAGTCCGGTCCTCATTGAGGATCAGCTTCGTGGGTGTTGCCGCCGACGAGGCCCAAGTGCCCGCAACGCTCGGATCTTCCTTGGTCGGCCCGCATCCGCAGAGGACGAGCAGCAGAAGCATCGGCAGGGCTTTCATGGCCGATTATGGTGCGAATCGAAAGTACTTTCGCCGTCCGGCGATTATCGGGTCGCACGAGAGTGTACTTTCGCCGTCCCGGCGATTCCCTTCCCTGTAGATATCGCGGCCTTTCACCGGCTACCGGCTGACCTCAGACCTTCGCCGGGACGGCGAAAGTACTTTGGGCTCCAAGCACTTGGCGGTACACATCCAACACTTGGGCGGCCATGTCGGCGCTGCTGTACCCCCGCACCGAGCGGGAGGCTTCGGCGGAGAAGCGGGCGTGTAGGCCGTCGTCGGACATAAACCGAAGGATCGCGGCGGACATGGACTCGGGGTCGTTCTTGACCAGCAGGCCATTCTCGCCATGTCGAATCGCGGCACCCGCACCACCGCCGATCACGACCACGGCGGGCAGACCATACGTCATGGCCTCGCTCACCACCAGTCCCTGCGTCTCCGTCATCGACGCGAAAACGAACAGGTCCGCTACAGCATAGTAGGCGTCAACCTCCTCGCGCGGCACAAAACCGACGAACCGCACTCGGTCGCCAATGCCGAGTTCGCGCGCCATCTCGACACACTGGGCGCGGGCCGGGCCGTCGCCGACCAGCCAGAGGACCAGCGACGGGTCCTGAGCGAATGCCAGAGCCACGGCTTGGAACAACGTCGTCATGTTCTTTTCCTTCGCGATGCGGCCCACGTAGAGCAGAACACGTCGGTCGGGCGATATGCCAAGGCGGGCGCGGATTTCCGACCGGTCATAGGGCTGACTCCGGCTGACCCCGGTGGGCACGACGGTGATCGGACGCTTCACCGAATGCCGCCGCAGCCACTTCATCGACGCCTGGCTCGGCGTGATCACGTGGTCGACGCTGTTGTAATAGAAGTTCGTGTGCTTGGCGATCTTGTAGCGGACGTAGCGCTTCGGAAAGAACGGGATGTAGTGCGCGTATTTGTCATACAGCGTGTGATAGGTCGACACGATCGGAATCTCGTGCGATTGAGCCCAGCGTAAGCCCACAAACCCGATCGTGAACGGGGTGTGGGTGTGAATCAAGTCGAACTCGTGCCGCCGGAACTGGTGGAGCATCGGATAGAACGGCGGAATCGCTAGCGGATAGGCCTTCGTCCACGGCGTGCCGATCGCGAAGAAGCGGTAGGTGTTCGGGTCAGGGTCGCGGTAGCGAAAGTGGGCCGCCGTAAAAAGGTGGACGCTGTGGTCCTGCTCGCGAAGCTCTCGGATGAGCGCGTCGATGCTCACGCTGACCCCATTCAGGATCGGCAAGGCGCTGTCCGTGAAAATCGCGATACGCAGGCGCTTCGACGACATCAGCCCGGAGGCTACCCCTAATCGTTCTCGACATGGAGGGTCTTTTCGTGGGTATAGGTGACGGTCCCGTGGGGCGCACCTTTCGGCCTGCGAACGTACTTCTTGAGGCAGTAGTCAACCGGGACATACCCGCTGTGTTTGCTCGGCGAATTGCGTACCGCGATCTTGGCGGCGAAGAGCAGCGCGTCGCGCGAGACCTTCTCCGGCTGGTTCTGAGTAAACAGAATGACGTGCGCGCTGACCCCGCCGCGAACGTGCAGCCACCAATCGTTGGGCTTGCCCAGGCGCAGGGTCAGGTAGTCATTCGACTCCGCATTTTCCCCATAGAGCACCTTCCAGCCGCCGGGAGCCACCAATTCGCGGATCGCGTGGCCCTGGTACGGACGTTCGCTCTTGACGGTGGTTGGCAGCGGCTGGTGATGGAGCCATCGTCGCTTTTCAGCTTCGTTGGCAATGTCCTCGAGGTCGCTCAGCCGCTCCGCGTCCTCGACTTTCTTGATGGCTGTCTGGAGGGCGGCAAGGTCTTGCCCCAGCCGCACCCTCTGCTCCGCCACCATCGCCGCTCCGCCCTTGGCTCGCTTGGCCTTGTCGAAGAGCTTATTGGCGTTTTCGGCGGCCGTGAGTTCGGGATCGAGGCGGACGGTAAGGGGATTTCCCACGAAGTCCCATACTTGCGCTTCGCTCGCGCCCTCGGGAATCGAGGAAGCGTAAGCGAGGATGATCTGGCCCCGTTCCTGAAGCTGCCCGGCTCGATTCGCCGCATCAGCCGCCTCCTCCAGACTGGCCAGGGCAACTTCGCGAGCCAGAGCAACGCGACGAAGCTGGGTGAGAAGGCCTTGCCTGCGTTGGTCGATGGACCGCCGCTGCGTCGCTTCCTCGAAATGCTGCTCAAGCGCCTGCGAGATCGACTCTCGAGGCACCTCAGCCACACCCAGGGCGGCGAGAGACAGCGGATAGGCACCCACCCCCGCGCAGTACACGGGCTGGAACGCCCTTTCTCGCCAGCGGGCCTGCACGTCTTCCAAGCTCGTCGCCGCGATGAGGCGCTGAACCAGCGGAGATGCGCCCTCGAAGTCGCGCAGATCATCGCCTGGCTTGGCGTCAAGGAGCGGAGGCCGCGGCTCGAAGGGCGGCGGCAGGTACGGCTGATTGGGGAGAATCGGTCGACGGGTCTTGCCTGCCCCCATCCATTTCGCCGCTGCCACGACCTTCCCATCTTCACCGACGAGAATGAGGTTCGAGTGCTTCCCCATCAGCTCTGCGATAAACGCATAGCGCCCCTCCGCTCCCTCGAAGACGAGATCGAGGACGCGGTCGAGGCCCCACTGCTTTGCCGAAACCAGCCTCGCACCGTCGATCCGACGCCGGACTTCCAGCCCAAAAGCGGGCGGCTCGGCCATCTTGCCGGGACGCCGGTTCACGAGGTGTGCCCGAGCGTACTCGGCGTCTGCACTCAGAAGCAGGCCGACTTCTTTGCCCGCATACAGCCCAATAACGAGAGTGAGGGAGTCAGGCTGGCGCACCCCCTGCACCCTCGCCCCGATCCACTGCTGGAGCTCGGTAACGACGGCGGTCAGGCACAGGCTGTCAAACGGAATGCGCATCGGCACCACACTGTACCGAACCATCGTACTTTCGCCGTCCCGGCGATTCCCTACCTGCTCTCTTTATGTGCTTTCGCCGTCCCGGCGATTCTGCTGAGGACCTAGGCCGAACTGGCGATAGATGAGAGTAAGGGAATCGCCGGGACGGCGAAAGTACATTACTACGTTACTTCCTTACATACACGAGCCCGCCGCTGTCCTTGATCGTCAGCTGATCGGGCTGGAGCGTGAAGGTCTGGGGCTCGGGGATGCGGGACTTGATCTTCTTCCCTTCCATCGTCGACTCCGCCGCAGTCGCTGTCAAGATGATCTTGGTGCCTTCTTGCTTGGCATCGCCGGTAATCACAGTTTCTACCGGATCAACCGAAGTCTTGAGTTCAAACTTGCCGCCCTCGATCTTCAGTGAGGTCTCTTGGGCCTTCTTTCCGCGGGCCACGAGTTGAGCATTGATGACGCGCTGGCGCTCGCTGGGCTCGAGCACCCATTCACCCTTCATATCCGGGCTGGGGGGCGCTTCGCTCTTGTGCTTCTCAACGGGAGGCACTTCTAGCTTGCCAGGGGTCGTCTTGGCCATCGGATCAGTCGGAGACTTGGCCGACATGTTCTTGGGGTCGGCCCCTGTCTTCGCCTCATCGGCCTTTCCGCAGCCGACCAGCAGCACGCCCCCCGCCACCATAGCGATCACCCCCGCCCAAAAGGTGAAAGAAGTTCTTTTCCTCATATTCAGATTCATACCGGAGATTATGAACGTTCACCGCCCCCGTAAGATTCCCGTCGAAACTGGTCGAAGTGCTTGACATCCGGCGTGTGAAGTGCGACAATAGAGGTTAATGGGCGGCATGTGCGTGGCCGCCCGAGACCAGGAGGGTTTCGTCATGGTTCGGAGTATCAGAGCAATGGCTGTCGCGGCGGGAGTCGCCGTACTTGCAAGCGCTTCTCAAGCGTTCATTCAGGACGCGTCGATTTTGATCGATAAGGCGCTCAACAGCCCCGTCCTCACCGTCAAATACAAGGGCGCCAGCGTCTCGCTCGTCGAGTTGAAGATCAACGGAGTCAGCTTCAATTCGCGCGCCGTGAGCCCGCGAGATTCCAACGGGGAAACCAATTTCACCCTCGACACGGCCGCCCTCATCGACGGCGAGAACCTCGTTGAGGTCTGCCTGTACGATTCGACCGGCAAACTCGTCGGCACCCAGAAGACCCGCATCACTGCTGACCGACGCGTCGAGTCGCCGGTGCTGCTCGACGGTCTGAAGTCGGGCGCTACCGTCACCGGCCCAGTCGAGATCAAGGTTGGCCTGAAGCGCGAATTCAAGAACATGTACGTGAGCTTCTTCGTCAACGACGAGTTCAAGACACTCAAGAATTTCCCGCCCTACAGCTACTTCTGGGACACGACCCGCCTCGAAAATGGCTGGTACGACCTCGAAGCTTGGGTGGTCGACGAGAACAACTCGACCTTCAAGACCCCGAAGACCCGAGTCTTCGTGAACAATCCGGGCGGACGCACCGACCGACGAAACCTCGACGGTCAGCAGAAGACCGACACGCCAGTCGACACGCGCAACCTGGATGGCGATCCGTCTGCTGCCAACCTCAAGCCCCAAAACAACGGCGGCGCGATTGGAGTGATGCTGGACCCGATCTGGGCCAAGGTCAGCCAGATGATCGGTACTAAGCCGGCTGGCATCGCCGCTGGTATCCCGACCGGCCCCAAGAGCCTTACCCCAACCGGAACACGAATGGCGACGGACACCAAGCCGGTCTTGACGACCCCGAAGGCCACGCCGGTGGCCACCGCAGTGACCACGCCGGTGAAGCCTGCCGTGGTCGCTACGCCGAAGTCGAATCCAGTTGGCACGAAGCCGATCTCGGCCCCGGTCGAGACGGTCGCGATGGCCACTCCGAAGGTCACTCCGGCCGTTGCTCCCAAGGTCAATCCGGTTCCGCCGGTCAACACCGTCAAGGCCGCGACCAACGTCGCTCTGACTTCGGTTGGCTACGGCACGCGACTACCGAACATCGGAACCTTCAGCATCCTGCTCAATAATAAAATGGTTGACTTCGACGCCGTTCTGCCGCGAGTCGTTGCCGGCGTCCCGTTGACTCCCTTCCGCTATCTCTTCGAGCAGGCGGGCGGTACCGTTCAGTGGACCGACGCCGCCAAATCGGTAACCGCGAAGGGCCAAGGTCGAAAGATCGCCTTCAAGATCGGCGACAAGACGGCGATGGTCAACGAGGTTCCGTACTCGCTGGAACTCGCCCCGTTCATCGATCGTGGCCGCAGCGTCGTTCCGGTCAGCTTCCTCAAGGACACACTCGACGTTCGAGTCGACTACGATCCGAAGACGGGCCACGTGCTCATCACTTCGGTCGAGAAGACCGCGAAGAAGTAAGTCCCAGAAACCCTCCTAAGGAGAGCCGATCCCGCTGGGATCCGCTCTCCTTTTTTGATATGACCTATAGGGCTAATATGACCAATATCTGGACTTAATGGGCCAAGCTCAGATAAGCTAGAGTCGATGTCGGGGCGGCCGCACTACTACAAATTGAACTCGTGGGGTGAGCCGGTGCCTTGCGACATGCTCGAAGCCGCCAAACAGCTGACGAGCCTTCACGGGCGATGTGTGGCGTGCGAGAAACTCCCGTCCGGTCTCACCGTCTCGACGGCCTTCCTCGTGTTCGACCATGCCCCGTTCGGCCAGGAACCGGTGCTCTGGAACACGTGCGTGTACCGGCCGGACGGTAGCTACCGGGTCGCGGGGAAGTACTCGACCCTCGATGAAGCGATTGCCGGACACCGTGAGGTCGTCGCCCTCGTGCGGCTTCTCAACTAGCGGCGGATCTGCTCGATCTTGTACCGGAGCCGCCCGGCGGGGGCGTCGAATTCAATCGTCTCACCCAGCTTCCGGCCCATCAATGCCACTCCCATCGGCGCCTCATTGCTGATCAAGTCATTATCGGGATCGGCCTCGATGCTGGCAACCATCCGGATCTCAAACGAGGCCCCGCGGTCGACGTCCTTGACGGTGACATAAGACCCGACGCCAACGAAATCGGTCGGAATCATGTCGAGTTCCAGCTGCTGGGCGCCGGCGAAGATCGCCTTGAGCTCGTTGATCCGGTTTTCGACCATTGCCTGCTCGAACTTGACTTCGTCGAGTTCGCTGTTGTCTTCACTGAACTCGCCATGCTGCTTGCTGTCCCGGAGGCGCTCGGCGATCTCGGCTCGCTTGTTCACGGTCAAGTTCTCGAGTTCGGCATGCAACCGGGTGTAGCCCTCGGGCGTGAGGAGCATTTGTGAAGTAGTTACGGTTGGGGTTGTGTCGAGCTCTTCCATGGATTAGGCCTTCGCGTGCGGGAATCGGGCATTATATCCCACATCTATACGGTGTTTGGCTCAGATGTGTTCATCCCGCCTGGGCATTTTCCCGATTCTCTTCATTTGACGCCCGCTAAGCCTGCCTGTTCTGTGGAATTTTCCGAAAGGTGGTGCTGCCACCACCGTACATTCGGCGAGACAGCACCATGAGAGGAGAGCGAGAGAATTGCCTCGCCGTGAAGTCGCGAGCACAGAGAGAATTACCGGCTTTTCTGCTAATGCCGGGAATTGCCGACGAAGGGGGAAGGAAGCCCCTGAAGCCTGCCGACAATTGACTTGGTCAGGCGCTGGCTAGACCGAGCTTGAAAGGAGCTACAAGGCAGGATGCCGCATTTTGCATACACAGCGATCGATTCCACTGGCCGCACGGTAAAGGCCGTCATGGAGGCCGACAGCGAAGGCCTGGTTCTCGCACGACTGCGGGACCAGTCCATGCACTGTCTGGACATCAAGCAGACCAAGAAGGCCAAGCAGATGTCCTTTGGCAAGAAGAAGATGAAGCCCAAGGCTCTCGTCATCTTCTCGCGCCAGTTCGCCACGATGATCGACGCTGGAATTCCGATTCTGCGCTGTCTGGACATTTTGACCAGCCAGACCAAGGATCCCGCTCTGAAGGAAGCCCTTGAGTCGGTCACGGCGGACGTAAAGGGCGGTCTCGCGCTCAACGAGTCGCTGGCCAAGCATCCGACGGTTTTCAACAAGCTCTACGTCAACATGATCCGCGCTGCCGAGGTCGGCGGCATCCTCGATACGATCCTAGAGCGGCTCTCTGGGTTCCTCGAGTACGAGGCCGATATCCGGGCGAAGATCAAGGGTGCGATGATGTACCCCGTCCTCGTCTTGATCTTCTCGTTCCTCATGCTGTTCGTCCTGTTCAGCTTCGTGCTGCCGAAGTTCAAGGAGATCTTCACCGGCATGAACGTCGAGCTTCCGCCGATTACGGCGGCACTGTTCGGAATGGGCGACTTCATGCAAGCCTACTGGTGGGTGATTCTGCTCATGATGGGCGGCACCTTCGTCGGACTCAAATTCTGGGCAAAGTCGCCCAAGGGCAAGTACCAACTCGATTTTCTCAAACTCAAGATGCCGATCGTCGGCGAGCTTTCGCTCAAGATGAGCGTGGCTCGATTCTGCCGCACCTTCGGTACCTTGATCAACAGCGGCGTTCCCATGCTGCGGAGCCTCGAAATCGTCGGCGAGACCCTGAACAACCAGGTGCTCACCGGCGCGATCGACCAAACCCGGATCAGCATTCGCGAGGGAAACAAACTCTCGGCGCCACTGGCGGCGAGCGGCTTGTTCCCGAGCATGGTCACCCACATGATTGACATCGGCGAAGAGTCAGGACGACTCTCGGAGATGCTGGTCAAGGTCGGTGACTTCTACGACAGCGAAGTCGAAGCAACGGTCAAAGGCCTGACCTCGATGATCGAGCCGATGCTGATCATCTTCATGGGCGTCATCGTGGGATTCATCGCGATTTCGGTCATGACCCCGATCTTCAAACTCGTGAACAGCGTGAGCTGAAGTCAAAAGACAGGTTTCCGGCGGGTCGAGTGGCCCGCCTCATCAACCCTTCGGTGTCAAGGACCGATGCCGCAGGGGCCGGAAAGGATTCCGGTTTATCTTAATAATCAACGGAGTGACACATGGCTGAGGCTTTTGCCTTTCAACATGACCCTGACGACCTAGTCGTGAGGTATCTGGAGGATCCGCGCCCGGACCTCAAGGACATGATCATGATCCAGTACGCTGGATTGGTCGAGCGAACTGCACGCCGCTTCAGCGGCTTGGAGTCGCACGAAGATCTCGTCCAGGTCGGGTTCATTGGACTGCTCAACGCCTTGAGCAAGTTCGATCCGGCAGCGGGCGTCCGGTTCAATACCTACGCCACGCATCTCGTTGCGGGAGAGATCAAGCACTACCTGCGTGATCGCACCCAGACCATTCGCCATCCGGCATGGCTGCAGGAACTGCGGCACAAGGTGAACAAGGCGACCGGCGTCCTACAAGCGCGCTTCGCCCGCGTTCCGACGGAGTTGGAGATAGCAACCGAACTCGGCGTCACGGAGCAAGCCGTGCGAGAAGTCTTCCAGACGCAGGAGATGCTCAAGATCGCATCGCTCGACGCCGCGCCGACCAACGAAGACGACGGGGCCGAGGGCGACAATCTGGATGCCGCCGCCTTCTGCCCGGAGCAGCTTTCGGTCGAGGACCGGGTACTCCTTGAATCGGCAATGCAGCAGCTTCGCGACCTCGAGCGCGACGTGCTGGTCATGTTTCACTTCGACAGCCTCAACCAGACGGAAATCGCTCACCGACTGGGGATTTCGTGCAATTACGTGTCCCACATCCTCCGCCAGTCACTCGGCAAACTCCGCCGCATCTTGGCCAACGAGGAAGAGCAGGATCGAGTGCTCAAGCGACAAGCGTCGGTGCTCGACGACTCCGTGATCGATCCGGTTACCGGTATCTACAGCGAGGACTATTTTAAGCAGCGACTCGAAGAAGAGGTCCACCGAGCCGCCAGCGGAGAAGGTGTGCTCTCCACGATCATCATCGAATTCAGCGGCCTGGAGAAGATGGCGGGTTTCTACGGTGAAGCGTCCGTCCGCGACTTCCTCGCCGACGCCGCGGAGTTCCTCAAAGACTCGGTCCGTCGACTAGACATCGTTTGCCGCTATGGTCCCAACGGCTTCGGCGTCATCCTTCCCAGCACCGGCCCCAGTACCTCCATCGTTCGCCAGCGCCTCAGCCAGCGCTTGCAGACATGGGTTCAGGGCAAGCAGTCTCCGACGGGCGCAGTCACCGCCCACCTCGGCCACGCGGTGTTTCCGGATGACACGACGGATGTGCGGGAGCTTCTGAAACTGGCGCTCCCCGCCAGCGATCCGATCACCAAAGGGTGTGTCGAGACCGATTTGGCGGCATAGTTTAGAAGGTAGCCCGGCATAGGCCGGGCTGCCCCCTGTTCGTGATTAATAGAAAGTGTCGCCGACCATGCCGTAGTAGTAGGACACGAGCGAGTAGTCCATCATATCGACCCAGCCGTCACCGTCGAGATCGGCGTAGGGATCCCAGTTGACCGACCCAGATGTGGACCACATGGCGAAGTGAACGCGAGCATAGTCCGCGATGTCCACAGCCTCATCATTTTCGACATCCCCCGGAATGAGATTGTAGTTGGCGACTGCCGTCGCTCCGACGCTCACGTTCGCGGAATCTTGTTGCAGCCAGCGATCACCGTTAACGTACAGGTCATAGGTGCCGGGCGGGATAGAGGCATTGGTAACGTACGTATAGGTCCCGCCGATTCCCACTGTGAACGTGCCGTAGTCGACGAGTTGCTGGAGCGACCAGTCGACGATGTACATTTCGAGCTGGATCCCGACGACCGGAGCATTCCAGCCTGTGAAGGAAACGGTTCCCGAGATGGTCGCGGCTTTGGCCGAAGAAAGACCGCCGAGAAGGGCGAGGGCTAAGAGGGTTGTTCTGAGTTTCATGATCGTTTGCTAAACTCGCATCTTGCTACTTGATGGTGATCTCGACTTGGGCAGAAGCTGTTGCCCCAAGGGCGTCGGTTACGGTATAGGTGAACTTCGTCTTCTTGCCCCTGTATAAGGGGCTGCTCGGTGCCGCGTACCGAACCCTTGTTCCCCCACTGACGATGCTAACCGACCCGATGTTGGGAAATGGCACCGTCACGCCCGTCACCAAGAACGTGTTGCCCTCCGGATCAGTATCGTTGGCGCGTACGTCGATGTCCTTGAAGGTGCCGCGCGCCACGGTCTCGACATCGTTGACGCAGACCGGTGCTCCGTTGGCTTCGGCAACGTTGATCGCGAATGTTTGTGTATCCGTGTCGATACCATCCGAAACGCGCACCGTGGCATTGACGGTAGTGCCGCCATGCGATTCGCCAGGCGTCCAGCTGACCAGGCCAGTTGAACTGACGGTCATTCCGGCAGGACCGGAGACAAGGCTGTACGTCAACGTCGCTGCAGCCGATTCGGTGTCGGTTGCGGCGAGTTGCAGGCTGAAGTTCTGGTGCTCGGTCGCGGAGCGAGTACCTGGGTTGGTGAGGACGGGCGGGGCGTTGCGGCGGATGGCAGTACCAAGCGAAGCAGCAGTGCCGATTCCGGAGCAAGCCGGGGTGGGGGTGCCAAGGAATCCGAATGCTCCGGTACCCCAGGCAATAACAATACCGTCTGAGCGTAACGCGACAGCATGCCCCTCAGCCCTAGCGACTGATAGAAATGTTCCTGATGGTAGTGCCCCCGTGATCGTGGACCAGCCCCAAGCGGCAAGCGTACCGTCGGTACGGATCGCTAACGTATATGATCGATCAGCGGTCCAACCGCCACCGCCTGTGACAACGGCACGAAACTTGTCGTTGCTTGGTGGTGGAATGGCTCCATTCCAGTTGTTACCCCAACCCACAATGGTGCCGTCTGAACGAATGGCGGCACCGTGTAAATCGGCAACACTCACTCCTAGGAATTTGCCCAGAGGTACTGCGCCTTGCCCAGGACCATTGCCCCAAGTTACAACCGCACCATTCGACCTAATGGCCGCGCATGCCGACGGAGAGATGCTGCAGGCAACAAACGTGCCCGACGGTCGTGATCCGCTGTTGTAGAGACCATTCACTTGCCAGCCATAGCCCCAGCCTTCTAGTGACAGGTTGTTTCTGAGAGCCAGACGGCTTTGGTATGTAGAATCAAGTGATACAAAGGCCCCGGATGGGGTGCCTGACTGAACATTGTTGTAGTTCTGTCCCCATGCCACCAATTGACCTGATTGCCTTATGGCGTGACCGCACCAATGGTCCGACGCAACTGCGATGAATGTCCCTCCAGGTTTATTGCTCCCTAGGCCGTTCGTGCCCCACGATTCCAATTGCCCCGCAGACGCCACGGTCATCGTCACCGTCCGCGACGTGGTCGCCGCTGGTACGCCGTTGTCCGTGACATTAATATCAAACGTATGCGTCCCGACTTGGGCACCGGTCGGAACCCACTTGAGCAAGCCAGCCGCATCCAGCGTCATCCCCGACGGCGCGCCTGCGCCGAGCGAGTAGGTGAAGGTGTTGGCGGGCGTGTCCGGATCGGTCACGTCGAGGACCAACCAAAACAGCGTGCCCATGACGCCGTAGCGGTCGACGACTCCTTCAACCACTGGCGGCTGGTTGACCTCAGCTACGGAAAGTACAAAAGTCTGCTGAACAGTCGCGGTGCCGTCTGTCAGACTCACGGTAACGCTGGGTGCAGTTCCGCCGTCGCTCTCCCCGGGCGTCCAAGCGACCATGCCGGTCGGCGAAACGGTCAAACCGGCAGGGCCAGCGACCTTGGCGAACGTCAGCATCTGGCCCGGAAGGTCCGGGTCGCTGCCGGACATCTGCAGCGAGAAGAGGGAACCCTCAGCGCCGAACTGAGTGCCCGGATTGACAAGCACCGGTGGCTCATTCGTCTCGGACACCGAGATCGTGAACGACACGTCCGCGGTTTGATTCGGGGTGCCGTTGTCGGTGGCCCGGACGGTGACGATCGGATTGGTCCCGCCGTCGCTCTCCCCCGGAGACCACGATACGACGCCTGCGCTCGAGACCGTCAGGCCACTTGGGCCAGTGACCAGGCTGAAAGACAATGTGTTCGCCGGAATGTCCGCGTCGGATGCGTTCGGCGAGACATTCAGCGAGAACGAAGCACCTTCGCTCGAGTTCTGGGCGGGGACAATGCTCCAAGTCGGCGCTAGATTGACCTCGTTCACCGTAACCGTGATCGTCTCGGAGTCCA
This sequence comes from Fimbriimonadaceae bacterium, assembly GCA_019694835.1. The sequence continues at coordinate 59,626 of JAIBBE010000132.1, forward strand.
TCGCAGTCGGCGCGCCGTTGTCGGTCACGCGGACATCGAACGTATAGTTTCCGGGACCTTGGGCCTCGGTCGGCGTCCAAGAAATCACACCCGAACTCGGGTTGATCGTCATGCCAGCGGGCTCACCGGAAAGCGAGAAGGTCAGAATCTGACCGAAGTCGGGGTCGCTTGCGTTCGCATCAACCGAGAGCGCGGTTTCCTCATCAACGGTCTGGTTGCCAATGGGCGCGAGAATCGGAGCCTGGTTCGAAACCGGTCCGTTGAGGGTCAGCCGGCTAGTGGACTCCCAGAGCGCAACGCCTGCTCTAAGGGGTGGGTTCGGGCCGAAGTAGAGTCCTGTGGTATAGCTGCCGCCGTATCCAGCGTCATACAGGACGAGGTCGCGGCTGCCGCCGAAAGCGAAGAGGCCATTGTCCTTGATCTTGATCCTGCAAATGAAGAGCTTCTCGCCCGGACTGACCGACCACTGACTTCCAATTGGAACGTCTATCGGTATGTGGAAGCCATACGGTCGGGCCGGTCCGGCCGCTCCCCTTCCGCCGACCATCCGACATGCTTGACCGCCACCGAAAAACGAGTCGTTTCGCGCAGGAATGTTGGGGTTTCCGTTCACGTTGCCGTTTGCCGCGCCTGGGTTGAAGAGCGAAATGGCGTTTGGCATCGTGTCAATGGCGGTCGGTCCTTCGGTCACCGAGCTTCCCCAGCCCACCATGAGGGTTCCGGCGTTAAAGAACTTCGGTGTCACCCCTTTGTTCTCGACAATAATGTCGTACTCCCCGACCCACGACGATGACGTGACGGTGTCGCTGGTCAGGCGCGTGTTGCCGTCACCCAAGTTTCCGGTGGAGAAGTAGAACTCCACCTGGGCCATTGCCGAAGGAGCGAGAGCAACGGTTGCCAAGATCGCCGAAAGTGAAATGTACTTATGCATAGTGCCACTGCCACGAAGTGCTAGCTGACATTATGTGGGGGCTACCGTGACGAAATCGTGACGAACCTAAACGGACCCTTCAGTAACCCAGCAGCGGGTCCACCGCGCGTCGATCGACCCCGTTGCAGAGGTCTGAAATGAGCTCACCCAGCGCCCTCAGTCGCAAGTGCTCCGTCTGGTCGCCGTCTCCTCCGCGATGCGGACTGAGGACCACGTTTCTCAATTCGTGAAACGGATGTTTCGAGGGCCAGACTGGTGGCTGATCGTCGGGGCTGGGATAGGCGTACCAGGTGTCGATCCCCGCCGCGAAGAGGATGCGGTCGCGACACGCCTCGAAGAGGGCCGTCTCGTCCACGATGGGACCGCGACCGACATTGACGAGGAGGCGCGGAGGGCGCAGGAGGGCAATTCGCGCCCCATCGATAAGGCCTCGGGTTTCAGGGGTCAGAGGTGCGCAAATGACGAGCGCGTTCGAGCGGGCAAGCTCTTCATCGAGGTGTGCAACCCGCGAACGGCCGATCCCGCAAACGTCCATCCCCAGCGCCAGTAGGATGCGCTCAACGTGGCGACCAATCTCGCCGTAGCCGAGAATCACCGCGCGTTTGCCGCCAAGAAGCACGTTCCTGTGGTCGTCCATCCTCCCGTACCAGTGGCCTTGCCGCAGCTGTCGATCCGCCTCAGCGAGGCCACGAGCAGCGGCGATGAGCAAGCCAACCGCCATCTCGGCGGTGGTCAGGGCGTTGTGGTGGAGGTTGTAGAGCTTCAGGTGGGGACGAGCCGCGACCTGTGCGCAGAGGTCGGCCGGAACACCTGCCCAGGGCACGATGACGGCTTGCAGGTTAGGCAAGTCGAGTTGCTGATCGGTGGCACGCGACGTGACCCAGTAAACCGTTTCGGGGCTGGGTGCGGATTTTGAGACGACCGTCGCGACTCCCGAGAGGGCGGATGCAAGGGCCATAAGGCCGTTGTCGAGGTCGATAGAGACTGACACCCGTACCATCGCTTGTATCCTGGCATATCAAAGAAACACTGCCCGAAGTTGCATACGGGTGGGAGGATTCCGAGTTTCCGGGCCGTACACGTCGCCGCCAACGACTTCGATCAGCTATTCTGCACCATGCTCCGCAATCTATCACGAGCATCTTTGGTTTTGGGGATTCTGCCAGTAACGACTGCGTTCGCCCAGGACTCTATTTTGCTGAGGCTCAAGCCAAAGGTTGGTTCGGTTTACGTTTACCAGGCTACCCAGGAAGTCTCGATGAGCGGGATTGGAGAGCCGCGCTCGGAGACATCCAAGTCGACGTTAACCATCAATGTTCTCAGTTCGAACAGCCGAGCCGTAAAACTCCAGAGTTCGGTCAGCAACATTGCCAGCCCCTCGAAGAGCGCGAGCGAAGTCAACGGACTGAAGGTCACGATGACCCTCTCGCCCCTCTATAAAGTCCTGTCGGCGTCATCGAGCGGCGGAGGCAAGACGGGGGCGCTCATGGCGAAGGGCATGGAATCGGCAATGCGCATGACCCCTCAGTATCCATCGAAGAGACTACGGGTCGGTGATTCTTGGCCGATTGCCATTGATTTGAAGAATATGTTAGAGGCGATGGGATCTGGACAGTTTTCTTTTGTCGGTGGGAGCACGATCAACATGAGAGTCTCCATAGCTCGGATTGAACGTCGAAACAAGGACACCTTTGCGCACCTGAAGATGACCGGTTCAGGCAGGTTATCCATGGAAGCCAACAAGCAGCGCGTCCCGATTGAGTTTTCGATGAATTCAACACTTCTAGTCGACGTCGCGACCGGGATGCACTACAGCATGGATATGGTCGTTAACGAGAAGATCAAGGTGCCGACGGGAACTGTGGTAATCAAGATCAGGTCTGAGACAAAACTAACGAAACGAACGAACTGAAGGGCAGGCTGCATAAGTCGTTCTAGCACCTTGGAACTGTTTGTCGGCAAGGTGCTGGACTTCTCCTCCACTCGCGACGAAGCATCAGAGGAAGCTTGACTTCAGTTTTTGAGTAAGGCTTCAGGCATGAACCTGGCTCGGAATCAGACCGGAAGCCTGAATCCGACGCACGACCTCGTCGAACCGCTCACCGTCCTGATCGCCCAGCAAGGTGAGCGACATCCGAACGTAGCCTTCGCCAGTGGAACCGTAGCCGTTGCCCGGGATGATGAGCACGTGGGCTTTCTTCAGGACCTCAGAAGCGAACTCGGCGCTCGACATCCCCTCGACGGGAACCTTAGCCCAAATGTAGAACGTCGCTTTCGGCTTGCTGACCTTCCAACCAATGCGGTTCAGGCCGTCGCAAAGCCGGTCGCGCCGGTCTTGATAGATTTTCAAGGTCTCGCGGTTGTCAACGGTGTTCAGGGCGAACGCACCCGCCTCGGCAATAGCGGGGAACTGCTTGCTATCCAGGTTGGATTTCAGCTTTTGGAGCGTAGCCACGGCGTCCGAGTTGCCAAGGGCAAAGCCGAGTCGCCAGCCGGTCATGTTGTACATCTTGCTGAGCGAATGGAACTCGATGGCGACGTCTTTCGCCCCCTCGACCTGCAGCACGGTCGGATTTCGGAAGCCGTCGTAGGTCACGGTGGCATACGCCATGTCGTTCACCAGCAGGATATCGTGGTCGCGGCAGAATTTCACCGCGTCGCGATAAAACTCGGGGGTCGCAACCGCACCGGTCGGATTGTGCGGGTAGCAGACATAGAACAGCTTGGCCCGGCGTGCGACGTCGGTCGGAATGTCGTCGAGTTTGGGCAGGAAGCCGTTCGCATCCAGCAGCGGCGTCTCGTGAACCTCGGCCCCCGCCATCAGCGAGTTGACCTTGTAAACCGTGTAGCCAGGATCGGGGGCGATGACGGTGTCGCCCGCTTCGGCATAGGCCCAAGCGAGGTGGGCGAGACCCTCTTTGCTTCCGATGAGCTGGCAGATGTCGGTCCGGGCATCGAGTTGGACCCCGAACTCACGCTCGTACCAAGCCGTTGCAGCCTCTAGGAAGGACATCCAGCCGCGCGGGGTTTCGTCGTAGCGATGGGTGGCCGGATCGTCAACAGCGCGCTTCAGTGCCTCGCGCACCGACACGGGGGTCGGCAGATCGGGGTCGCCGATGCCGAGATCGATGATGTCCGCGCCTTGGGCGATCGCTTCGGCCTTGATACGGCTCATCTCGGCGAAAAGGTAAGGCGGAATGAGACTGAGTCGCTTGGCTGGGCTGGGCATAAGAATATGGTACCAGTCGGTCTCGGAGTTGAGACGATCCGCCTTGTCGGATCGTCTCGGGACCCCCGAGTGAGCGCATCAATCCGAAGCGGGACGATGCGCTGGTCTGAATCACTCCGCCTTGGGAAGCACGATGGCGGCGAACTGACTCCACATTGCTTCGAGGTTCTCGAAGAACGTGGGCTTGTTGGCCCGCGAGTCGGGTGCCGTGGCGCGCTCTTCAGCGGAAGTGAGATTCGATTTGGGCACAGCCTCGCGCAGGCTCAGCCGTCTTAGGGGCACGATCATGCCAACCTCCATCAAAGGCGGAACACGTCAACCCGTGTCAAGGCCGGACTGAACTCAGTCCGATGCGCGAACGAGGCGTCGTTCGCAACAGGTGATCGGCGGTGATCAGAGTGTAAGGTACCCCAACTCAATTCGGGCGACTCGTCAAAGGTCCCATACGACAAAGCCCCGATCCAATGATCGAGGCTGGAATTCTGGAGCGGGCGAAGAGATTCGAACCCTCGACCCTCTCGTTGGCAACGAGATGCTCTACCACTGAGCTACGCCCGCTTAGGTTGCAAGAATATACCGCACCACCCAGTTCTGGGTCAAGGACCAGGCCTAGGCCCGGTCGAGGCCATAGCCTGTTTGGGCAGCAGGGCGATCCGTGGGCATGGGTACTACGAACCAAGAAAGCTCGAAACCTCGCTCACGGCACGCACGCTCTGGATCTGCCCGAAAGTCGCGGTCGAAGACAAGATCAATTGAGCGTAGCCGCCGCACGGCTTCGGTCTGGATCTCTTCGAGATCCGAGATCATCTGTTCGGCCCGTAAGTGAATGGCTTGTGATCGGGTCTCGCTCAGGCACTGTCGCAAGGTGACGACCGCCAAGCCGAACCGACCCATCGCTTGATACGCCATAGCTTGGAGAAGTCGATACCCAGGCTCACTGGGCAGGAGCCGGATGAGTGTGTGCGTGGTCTGCAATACATCCTCGTACCGGCACGCGGCCCATTGTGCGCGTGCGAGGACTTCGAGCAGTGCAACATTCCCTGGATCTCGGCGCACGGCAAGGCGCCCCTTTCGAATCGTGCCGGCAACGTCGCCACCCTCCAGGATTTGAGTCAGCTCAACGGGGGAAGGACCGCCTGCGCAGGTTCTTCTCTCCGGTGGACGCGCAGGCTGGTCATGTTTCATTTAACTTATCCCTCCAAGCAAAGCCCAGGTCGCCGCCGTGCATTTGGGCTCACAATAATGCAGTGCGTTAAGCATAGCCACCAGCGGGGGCAGATTGCCTTGGCAAACATGCGGGAAAAGTTCACTCATGAGGCTGAGACCCTTGAAAACTGGTGCGTTTGCGGGTCCTTCAAGAGCATCTCTGTGGGGGCAAGTCGCGCCACTTTGGCTCGAATTCCATAAGGAACTCGGACACGACCGTCTGGCGTCTTGAGCGGAGCCATACTCGCCAAAGTTGTAGCCTCATTAGCCCAACTTCGGGCGAACGTCTCTTCCACGTCTCGCAGGTAGGCCACGAGGTCCCCTTCTGGTCGACGGCACAACAGTCCTCCGGCAGGCAGTTGGCTCAGCAGGCGGTGGGCCAGTGTGCGCGCAGCATGATCGAGTGCTGGCTTACCAAAGGTTGCGATGAGTTCGTCCAGCCGGATCGGTTCCAAATAGACCAAGCATCCGAAAGGATGTTGGCCCACGGCTTCCTGGAATTCTTTGGGAGTGCAAAGCCCTTCCGGGCCAGCCATCGAACACTCCAATCGGGCAATGGCGCGGCTGAGCTCTGCCGTGGCGGCTCGCAGCGTGCTGATTTCGGGCAAGTCCAGTCCACCGACGGCATTCGTGGTAGCGGTGAGAAAGCCATAGGGCCCGGCGCCGAACCGGATCGGAATGAGGCAGAAACTACCCACTCGGCGCTTGAGGGCTTCCAGCCGGTCCAAGTGCGGATCGTTGGGAGCGTCTTGAAAATAGAGCTCATCCGCCCCGTTCTGGAGCCAGCCTCGGATGCCCGTCGAGTTGCCGAAATTGAGATTCTCGGCAAGGCGAATCTGCGCTCCTCTGCCCGCGAGTTGAATGGATTCAAGACCATCGATTGCGTGGACGGCGATGTGCTGGAGTCCCATCGTCTCATAGAGTTCGCGTACGACTCTGGACGACAGCGTCACCGGCGTTTCTGCGCCATTTGTCGTCGCGGCGATCCCGTAGAGTGTCTCAAGCTCGGCGAGGCGACGTCGAAGCTCTTCGCCAGCCAGTTCTTCCTGGATGAGCGCGGCAAGGTAAGGAGCCGCCTCTTGAGCCTTGGCAATCGATTCCTCCAACTGAAGAGTGTTCGAACGGCTGATGCAGAGCATGCCCACCAATTTGCCACGATCTCGAAGAAGCACCGAACCACTAACCTGCTTGCTCGCTTCATCACGGAGCGCACGAAGTTTTTGGTCCATGCGCATGCGAAGCTGATACTCGCTCAAGCCGTGCCCGATGTCGAAGGTGACCGATTCGATGGCCCCGGGAAACTCCCCGGTCGTTCCTCGGACTACCATGAGGTCGCCCACCTGGGAGGCCGTGTGGAGGGTAAGTCCATCTGCCCCTGTGATTTCCTGCATTGTTTTGGCGAGGCGCTGATGCAGTTTCTCACCATGGCCTTTGGAAGCGTCGAACAGTTGGACTGCAAGCCGGTCTCGTCGGCTCTTGCGCTCCAAGTCGCGCGCGTAGTCCCGCAGACGTCGGAAGTTCTCCCGCAACTCGAGGAAATGGATGGGTTCCGGCCCTTCGGTTGGCTGGGGAGCTGGAGGCTCGATCTGGCGGGTGACGGTCATGACGATACGAGCCTGACTCAGCAGGAGCCCCACGGCGAGGACAGCGACGGCTTGCGCGAGCAGACTGTTGCTTGGCGGGGCTTTGGAGGTCAGGTTGGCGGCAACGAGGATCCATGCCGTAGCGATGGGAGCCATGGCGGCCGGGTTGGACCCATGACGAGCAGCCGCGTAGGCGCATGGAGCAAGGACAAGGAAGCCAAACTGCTCGAGTCCGCCGAGCCGGGCCACCATCAAGGCAACGACGGCCGCGTCGGCAACGGCAATGAACCCGCTGATGCCCGGATTCCGCATTTCGCGCCTTTCCATCTGCCAGGTAAGGAGCGAGTAGGCTGCGAAGATCGATCCCACCTTCCAAGCGAGGTCGAACTGATCGGGCGCGAAAGCTGCCGTGAGACCGACACCCAGCGCCGCGAGGCCCAGCCGAACGAGAAACTCAACCATTACATTAAGTTTCGGAAGGTTCAAACCTAAACCTCACCTTTAGCGTGACAAGGGTGTCGCGGGGAGCCGTCGAGAATACAAAAATGCCCCTCGAATTGCTTCGAGGGGCATGCACCGTTCCTAAGTATCCGGGTGGATCTTAGCGGACGATGTAGAGTTGACCGACCTGAGTCGTTCCGCGGAACGTGGCCTTGATCTCAACCTTCTGTCGATTGTTGAGAGGAGCCGCGATGTTGAACGCACGGTTGATCTGGATGCCGAACGTAGCCTGAGTCTGGCCGGCCGGGACGGTCACGGTGGTGACCTTCGGCTTGGCAAGGCCCGCGTTGCTGGACGAGATGTTCACGCGCTGCGGGGTCAGGTATGCACGGTCGAGGACGACGCGAGCGTTGAGGTTGGTGCCGAGTCGAGCCGTAGCCACCGACTGGGTCGGGAGCAGGATTCGATCGACGTAGGCAACCGTTCGGCCTGCGTTGATGCGGCCCGTGTTGACGGCAGCGGTTCGGCCACCGGCGGTCGGCATCACCATGTCGGTGTTGCGGCCAACGCGGGCTCGAACGAAGTCAGCCATCGAGAACGGGTTGATGTTCAGGCTGGGGACATCGAACGGGTTCGTTGCGAACGCCCACAGGGTGGCGGCGAGGCCGGAGACCTGCGGTGCGGCGAACGACGTGCCTTGACCGAAGTCGAAGGTCACGGGGTTCGGGAATCCGTTGCCAGCAGCGGTGTAGCCGCTGAAGTCGCCGATGTACGGCCACGGGAATCCGCCGATGAAGGCGAGATTGTATCGCTCAGTCGAAACCAAGCCGGCAGCAGCGGCGGAGGCTTCCACCTTTGCACCCAGTCGGCTGGTGTTGAGGAACGACTCAATCAGCTCGCCGTTGGCGAACTTGCCAGAAACGTTGTTGGTACCACCGACGGCCATAACCTGCGGTCGGCTGGCCGGCCAAAGCAGGGTGTTGCCTGCAGGGGCGTTGTCAGCAGCGGTGCGACCCGAAGCGGCAACCACGAGGCTGGGCGGAAGTCCCGAGCCTCCAGGGCCGTTTCCTCGCGTCACCCAGTTCAGAACCACGTCGCCAAGGAAGACGAACGGAGCCGGAATCGTGTAGGTGGACGAGACGTTCAGGATGTTGCATCCGAAGAACGTGTGGCCGAAGAAGAGCGCCAAGAACGTGTTGAAGAACGGAACTGCGCCCGTCTGATTCGCGTTCGGTGCCGAGAAGTTGGCGACCTTGAGGATCGTCAGGTTCGAGTCATAACCCGTGCTAGCGACGCCAAGACCATTGTTGGTCGCAGCACCGGCAAGACCGGCAACACGAGTACCGTGCGACAGCGGATCGATGTCGGCAGCGTTGAAGATGCCGAGGAATCCTGTGAAGTTGATCTCGTTGGTGACCTTACCAAGCAGATCAGGGTGAGCTTGGAAACCAAACGGACTGAGAATGGTTCCATTCTCCCAACCGGTGTCGATGACGCCGATGTTGACCGCCGGGCTGCCCGTCGCGTTGCTCGACCAAGCTGCCGGGAAGTTGGCATTGGTCAGGTTTCGCTGTCGGCCAGCAAGGAACAGCGGGTCGTTGACCGGGAACTGCTCAGCGTTACCGAACTCGTTACCCCAGGCACCGCCGCCCATCTCAAGCCGACCTTCGCCAGGTCCACCCGGGCCGTAGTAGCAACCGAGAATGCCGTCGACGATTCGATAGTCGTCCTGCGGAAGAACGATCTCTTCGCCATCAACGAATGCACGAATTCTGAGCGCTCGGTAGCCGAACAACTCATCGAAGAAAGGATCAGACTCAACGACGAAGAAATAGTCGAAGAATCCGTCGAGCTGCTCCTGAACGAGCCAATCGGCGAATCCGCCACCCTCGCTGTAAGCGCCGGCATTGTTCAGCCAGTCATTCAGGTCTGCAAGATTATCACCCAGAGTGTTATCGCTGTTGTACGTGACGACAGCCGACGCATTGTCATAGGAACGCTCACTCTGAGCCAGGACCCCAGAGGCGAGTCCCAGCAGTGTCAGTGCCATTAAAAGCGTACGCTTCAATTTACAACCTCCTCAACTCCCCTTCCGGGGCCGTAGATGTCAGTCAAGAGGTCGCGTCATCCTTGACCCGGGCCGTCTAGCGTTTCGCCCGTACCAAGGTCATAGCGCGAACCGCTAGACCCGCCTTCCTCTCAAGAGATCCCTCTCTATACGGATAGGCTCTATCGGCAAATATACTACCTTCAGCCGAAACAATCAAGTGCTCCCGGCGTCAAACCGCCTGAAAAACCCAAAATTCCCGTCTGAAGGCACCCAAATCAGGCCCAGCAAGCCCTTTTTGAGATATTCGCCTCGCTATTATGGAGCCGATTCCGGTCAGTTTGTCGAGCCCTGGGGTGTCGCTTCCCCGAACTTCGGTTCGCGCGAAGGCCATGTGGCCAGGTTTCGCTCCGGTGTTAATATTGGCATGAAGTGCCGCAACTTTAGGGATTCGCACGAAAAAAGTCGAAAACTCGACTCAAATCTCTACTATTTCAGCTTCTTCAAATACTCCAAGACCTCTTTGGCGGCTTCGCCGCCAGCCTCGGCATGACGAATGAGGCTGATCCCGTGAGGTCCGGCCGAATTTAGCAAACCAGGGTGAAATCCCAGGATTTCCTTGACCGTGGCCAGCTCCCCCAACATCGCGGCAACGAAAATATCGTAGCGAGCCCCTTTCTCGATCAAAAAGCGGGCAATATCCGCCCGACCCATATGTCCGGCCCCTCCAATCGCGGTCTCGAAGTCGCCTCCACCCCAATCCCAGGTGGCATTCAAGAGACCGGGAGTGGACGCCAGCATCGCATTGACCTTGTCCAGGTCACCGTGGCCCGCACCGACGAAATCCTTGACAACCGAGGGCTCGAGAGCGGGAGATCGCTCTTTCTTTTGGATTTCAAGCGCACCAAGGGCGTGGGATGGTGCAATAACGAGGGCTCCGGCAAGGCCAAAGACCTCGCGTCGAGAAATGGAATTGTCCATGCCCAGGTTACGGACAAAGGCCTAGCAGCCAGTTCCCTACGATTCGCCGCAGAGTCGCTTGTAAGCTGCCGTGACCTTTCGGACGTAGTTCTGCGTTTCTTTGTAGGGTGGAACCCCGCCGTGTTTCCTCACGGCCCCGCTGCCCGCGTTGTAGGCTGCCAAAGTGAGAATCAGAGATCTCCAGGGATCGCCGCCCGTCTGGGCGTGATACTTCTCCAAGTGGCCGCGTACGAGACGGACCGTCCCGTAAAGGTTCTCGATGGAGTCGTATGCGTTTCCGACACCCATTCCCTTCGCCGTTCCCGGCATCAGTTGGCCAAGTCCCATCGCTCCAGCCTTGCTCGTGCTGTTCGGATCGAAGCCAGATTCGCAAAGAACCATGGCCATGATCAGGCGGGCGTCTACGCCGTACTTGATGCTAAAGCCGATGACGCCTTGGGCAATTCGAGTAGCTTCGGCTTGACCCAGTCTCGGGTTCTGGCGAGAAATGTAGTCGACATAGAATGGCAGCGCATCACTCGCAGGAAGGTCCCAGTTGGGCCCGGGGAGCGAGCCACCAAGGGGCGCTGGCCGACCTTTCTTGCGGGAGACGAGTGCCTTGGCTGGGCGCTTGACCGCTTTAACGACTGTTTTCTTGAGTTTGTCCTCGATCGCCTTGATCTGATAGTCGGCAGCAGCCCCCAGAAGTTTGGCTTCCAAAGCCGCCCCCTCGGCAATCCGAGTTGCTCTTACGATCAGGCGGGCTGGAACTTCGTTGCCCGAGAGCCACTCGGGAAGTTTGTCAACGTCAATGGTGAGGCTGCCCGAGTCGCTGTGAAGAAGAAGAAGAGTTCCGTCTTCGGTCTGAATCGAACCCTTGACGACGCCTTTGACCTCAAGGACGCGAGTGCCGACCAAGGTTTCCAAGGCGGCGGCCCCTGCGGACTGCTGAATCCCAAATTGCTTGCGCAATTTGAGGTATTCGTCGAGCGTCTGTCCGAAAGCAGTTCCCACTGCCGCCAGACCCAACACCAAAATCAGTACGAGTCGACTCATAGGCGCGTGTCTCAGCCTGGCGGAGAGATCGGGATTCGAACCCGAGAAGAGGTTACCCCCTTACCCACTTAGCAGGCGGGCGCTTTCGTCCACTCAGCCATCTCTCCGCGAAACCGCATTATACTCCTCACTTCATCATCGGCAATAGTCCCTGCCAAAGACAGCGTAGAAATCACCGGCTCCCGTTGTTCTGATGCGTTCACTCCCCGTCCTGGTTCGAGTCTATCTGGCGTTTGTGCTGTTTTCGCTCGGTGGGACGGCATTGCAGGTGTTCGGGGGGCTTGATCCGGGTCCGATCGCTCCGGTTGCTGCCGTGCTGACGCTGGCTTTGGGCGTAATGGCCGTGATGTCGGGGCCAACACGGACCTCACCCCCCGCCCCCATCTCCACCGGACTGGAGAGGGGGAAACTTTGGGCTTCCGTGGCCGTTCTGGTTCTTGGCATCGTGGCGGAGATCTGCGGGCTGTATACCGGTCTGCCGTTTGGTCAATATCGCTACACCGACGCTTGGTGGCCGACGATTCCGCTCCCGGGTGGCCACGTGTTTCCGGTGATGCTTCCCTTTGCCTGGGTGTTGATCGTGGTCGGAGCTACCGTCGCCCTTTCGAGATGGTTCGATGGCATTCGGTTGGGGTTGATGGTTGGCTTGCTTGCAAGTGCCATTGATTTCTTTAAGGAGCCGGTGCTGACTCAGGCGCTTGGGTATTGGAAGTGGACCGATCCAAATTGGCCGCTCGGCGAGGGCTTGTTCGGGGTTCCGCTTCTCAATGCCCTCGGTTGGTTCGTGGTCGCCACACTCGGAGCCCTGACATTCGAAGCGGTCCGGCATTCCCCTCTCCTGCGCCCGCATGTCCCGGCCAGCGACAGTCTAGGTGGCGGAGGAGAGGGGTCAGGGGAGAGGTCACGGCGAGAACTCCCAAGCACGCCCCAATCGGATGCCGGCGAGAGAGAGTCCAAATCGAGGGCAGCGACCGCGGTTCTCGCCGGTCACGTCCTCCTCATGTCCGGGATCGGAGCGATGCGCGGATTCCCGTGGATGATCGCGATCTCGGTTCTGGCGATCGCCGTGATCGGCTGGAGCGCGCACCGAACACCGGGCCCTCTCGTAGAATCGCAACGTTGAGCAAGCACTTTTTGATCGTCGGTGCCGGAGTGGGAGGCCTTGCCACCGCCGCACGACTCGCACACCGCGGCCACCGCGTCACGGTGCTCGAAAAAACCGACCAAGTCGGCGGTCGAGATCGCGAAATTCGGGTCGGCGATTGCCGGTTCGACGCCGGGCCGACCTTGATGATGATGCTCGACCCCTTCAAGCGGCTCTTCGAAGACCTCGGCGAGCGCATCGAAGACCACCTTGACGTCCGGCTATGCGATCCCAGCTATCGCACGTTCTTCGCCGACGGCTCCCGCATCGATGGCACCCCGAACACGGCAACAATGGTTCGCCAAATCGAGGCGTTGTCGGGTGAGAAGGACGCCCTCGCCTACCCCAAACTCCTTGGCGAACTCGCTTCCCTGTATGAAACGGCAGTCCCGAACTTCGTCCGCCAGAACTGGAACTCCCCCCTAGCCCTCTTCACTCCAGGGAGACTCGGCATGGTGGTGCAGCATCACATGCTCGCGAATCTGTACCGGCGGGTCAGCAAGTTCGTCGACGATCCACGGTTGAGGATGCTGTTCAGCTTCCAGACCATGTACCTCGGCCTCTCGCCCTTCGAGGCACCCTGGGTGTACGCGGTACTGACCTACATGGAGTACGGGGAGGGCATCTGGTATCCGATGGGCGGCATGACCCAGATCGGCACATCGATCGCGGCGCTGGCGACCTACCGCGGGGCCGAGATTCAGTTGAACGCCCCAGTCGCCGCCATCGATGGCAAGTCCGTCTGGCTCGAATCAGGCGAGGTCTTGGTCGGAGACGCGGTCATCTGCAATGCTGACTTGCCCTACGCCGAACGGGAACTGGATTTGCCGTCGCCGTACCGCTGGCAACCTGCCGGCGACGCAAACGGAACGTTAGCAGGCGGACGCCGGCAGGTTGCCAGCGGTACGACCCGGCCCAGGAAGTCGAGCTGCTCGGCGATGATGTTCTACCTCGACTACGAGGGCGAACTACCCGACCTGCTCCACCACAACGTCTTCTTCGGCAAGGACTACCGCGCCAACCTCGATGCCCTCTTCCACGACCGCGTGATGCCGGAGGACCCCGCGTTCTACACGTGCATCAGCGCGCGCACCGACCCCAGCCAAGCCCCGCAGGGACACCTCAATCTCTATATCCTCGTCCCCTGCCCTAATCTTGACCGCCCGTTTGGCGAGACGGAGGTCGAGGCCCTGCGGCACGCAGCCTTCAGGCGTCTTGCGTGCGAAACCGACTTCGATCCCGCCCTCATCCGCGCCCAAGCAACCTTCACGCCTCATGATTGGCAAAACGTCCTGAACCTGGACCGTGGCGCCGCCTTCGGGCTCGCACACAACACCTTTCAGAGCGCCTGCTTCCGCCCCAATAACCGGAGCCGCAGCCATCCCGGCCTTTACTATGTGGGTGCCAGCACTTACCCCGGCAACGGCCTCCCCATGGTCCTCATTTCGGCTGAACTCGCAGAGCAGCGTCTCGTCGAAGACCTCGGACTTTAAAGTACCGCTGGCATCCTGCCGGCATCTTCTGCAAACGCGTGACGTGGCTGGAGGAGATGCCGGCAGGATGCCAGCGGTACAAGGAGAACTTCACGACTAAAGCGCCGAGCGACCCTCGACATACACCGACTCGGGCCTGATTTTGCTCCAGTCGACGCCGGGATCGAACGGCGAGAGGTTGAGGATGACGAAGTCGGCGCGAAAACCCGGAGCGACGCGGCCGATTTCCTTCTCGGCGAACATCGCATAGGCGGCGCTCGACGTGTAGGCACGCAGGGCCTCGGTGACGGGGATGTTGTTCTGCGGCTCCCAGATATCGCCGGTCAGGATCTTGCCGGTCACCGCCGCCTCCATGCCGAGGAACGGGTTGAGGGAGACGACGGGCCAGTCCGAACCGAACGCGAGCACGACGCCCGCGTCGAGGAGGCGCTTGTAGGCGTAGCTCGAATGGCAGCGCTCCGCGCCGATGTGCTTCTCGGCATAGCGTCCGTCGTCGGCCTTGTGATAGGGCTGCATCGACGCGATGACGCCAAGTTGGGCGAAGCGAGGAATGTCTCCTGGAAGGAGATGTTGTGCGTGCTCGCTGCGGCATCGACCGTCGGCGAGGCCTTCAAAGTTCTTCTGAAGGAGTTCGAGCAGCAGGTGGTTGCCCTCGTCGCCGATCGCGTGCGTGATGGCTTGGTAGCCTGCCTTCGAAGCCGCCGCGAGGTTCTTGGCGTAGGTGCCGTCGGTCGCGCCCGGCATCGGCAGACCCCGGTAGTCCTTGCCCTTGTCGGGCGGGTTGTTCGGATACGGCTCGTGCATGTAGGCGGTGTGCGAGCCGAGGCTGCCGTCCATGTACTGCTTGAACCCCTTGATTTCAAGCCACCCCGGTGTTGCCTTAAACGCCTTCGCGACCGGAATCGCAGATGTCCAGTTGGTGAGCGACGGATAGAGGAAGAACCGCATCGTCATCGGCTCCTTCTTGAGTTCTTGGTAAATCGGCAGCGCGCCAAGACCGGTGATGTCCGCGACCGCCGTGATCCCGTGCTGATTGGCGTGCTTGATTGCCAGCTTGAGGTCTCGGAGGGTCTCAGTGGGCGTCGGACTGGGCAACAGCCGCTCAACGAGTCCCGTCGCCGACTCGCGCAGTATGCCGGTTGGCTCGCCGTCCGGATCGCGGTCAATGAGGCCGCCGGGAGGGTCTTTGGGTCCGTTCTTGTCGATGCCCGCGAGCTTGAGCGCGGCGGAGTTCGCCAGCGCAGAGTGGCCGTCCATTCGTTCAAGCAAGGCCGGACGCCCGCCCGAGACGGCGTCGATCCACTCCTTGCGCGGCGGGTCCTGGACCGGCCAACTCTCCACCGACCACCCGCGCCCATCGATCCAAGCTTTGGGGTCGAGCTTGTCCGCGTACTCCTTCACGAGCCGAATGAAGTCCTCCTTGCTCTTCGCCGGACGCAGATCGAGCTTCTGCAAACCCGCGCCGCCGCCGAGCATGTGGATGTGAGAGTCGATCAGACCGGGGATGACGACCCTGCCTTTCGCGTCGATGCGTTTCGTGTTCGGCCCGATGCGGCGCGGATTGGCCTTGCCGACGTAGACGAACCGTCCGTCGTCAATCGCCGCGAACTCGGCGAACCCGACTTGGCCATCCGACCAAATCCGCGCTTTCTCGATCACGAGGTCGGCGGGACCGGACTGATCCAAGACGAAAGCCAAAAGCGTCGCAAGCATGCCCGGGTTTTACCCCTGGACGGGCGATATACTGACAATATCCCTTCTCGCCACGAGAAGATTCATTGGAGGAACCAGAATGCCGTTGCAGTTAGGGGACGTGGTCCCGAATTTCAAACAAGAGTCGACCGCCGGTACGATCGACCTTTACGACTATGCCGAGGGCAAATGGGTGATCCTGTTCTCCCACCCCAAGGACTTCACGCCGATCTGCACGACGGAGCTTGGCCAGGTCGCCAAGCTGAAGGCCGACTTCGACCAGCGCGGTGTCAAAGTCCTCGGCCTGAGCGTCGACTCGCTCGAAAGCCACGAAGGTTGGGTGAAGGACATCGAGGAGACCCAAGGCGTCGCCCTGAACTTCCCGCTTCTCGCCGACGCCGACCGAACGGTCGCCAACGCGTACGGCATGATCCACCCGAATTCGGATGATGTGTTTACGGTTCGTTCGGTCTACGTGATCGACCCGAACAAGAAGCTACGCCTGACCCTCACCTACCCGGCGCCGACGGGTCGCAACTTCGCGGAAATCCTCCGTGCCGTCGACTCGCTGCAGATGACCGACAAGCACAAGGTCGGCACGCCGGTGAATTGGAAGCCAGGCGACGACGTTATCGTCCTTCCGTCGGTGAACGACGAGACTGCGACAGAGATGTTCGGCTCGTTCAAGAAGCTGAAACCTTATCTGCGCTACGTCTCACAGCCGAAGTCGTAACTCCCTTGTTGGTGCGCGCCCCCTCCCTAACCCTCCCCCGAATCGGGGGAGGGGACCTGCTTCCGTAATTGGCGACGGCATCCCAGTTTCTGACCGCGAGTCCCCTCCCCCGATTCGGGGGAGGGTTAGGGAGGGGGCGCGCACTAACAACCGGCAATCTCTCGGCCATAATCCCAGCGTGTTGCGCGTGATGATGCTGTCCTGGGAATACCCGCCGCGCATCGTCGGCGGAATCAGTCCGCACGTCCACGAACTGTCGCACCAACTAGTTAAACAGGGCGTCGAAGTCCACGTCATCACCAAGGCGACGGCCCTCGCCCCTGACGAAGAAGTCGACTCAGGTGGCGTCCATGTCCACCGAGTCCACCTGGATCACGAGCCGGACAACTTCATCCACGAAATCCAGCTTCTCAACAAAGCGACCGACCTGCGGTGCCGTCAACTGTTGGAAGACTGGCGTCCCGGCGGACAGCCGACCCTCTTTCATGCCCACGACTGGCTTTCGCTCGACGCCGCGCGTGAACTCAAATACGAGTACCAGCTTCCGATGATCGCGACCATTCACGCGACGGAGGAAGGGCGGAACAACGGGCTGCACAACGACATGCAGCGCTACATCCACGAGCAGGAGTATTGGCTGAGCTATGAGGCCTGGCGCGTGATCGTGTGCAGCGAGTTCATGCGCGAGCAGGTCGGCAAGTCGTTCAACTGCCCCAAGGACAAGGTCGATGTCATTTACAACGGTGTCGACGCCAAGAAATTCGAGTTCGATTGGACCGAGAAGGAGCGGGCCGACTGGCGGGCCCGGTTCGCACTGCCCGAAGAAAAGATCGTCATGTACGTCGGGCGCTTCGTTCGCGAGAAGGGCATCCACGTCCTGCTCAATGCGGCGAGCGTCGTCCTTGCCGACGAGCCGCGCACCAAGTTCGTCATCGTTGGCGGTGGCCATCGCGAGCGGCTCGAGAAGTTCGTTCGCTGGTATGGCCTCGAGCAAAAGGTGCTTTTCACCGGCTTCATGGCCAACCGCTCGCTTCACCAGGTCTTTCGCATCGCCGACGTCGCGGTTTTTCCTTCGCTCTACGAGCCCTTTGGCATCGTGGCGCTGGAAGGAATGGCAGCTGGTGCCCCGGTCGTCACGAGCGACGCGGGCGGGCTGAAGGAAGTTGTCGTCCACGACAAGACCGGCACCCTCAGTTTCGCAGGCAACGCCGAAAGCCTCGCTTGGGCGATTCTGCACGTGCTGAAGGATCCGGTAAGAGCGGAGAAACTCAAAGAAGCCGCCCGCGCCCGGCTCAGCAAAGACTTTAATTGGGAGAGCCTGGCCACCCAGACGAAAGCCGTCTATGAGCGCGTTTGGCGCGAGTTCATGAACAGCTACTGGGCCGACAACAGCCTGTGGCCGGTCACCCCCGGTGCAGAAGAACGCGCCGAGCGGGTGGGTGTTCGCGAGAAGGCTCTCACCGGCGCGTTTGCATCGAGGCCCCAGCGCCCGACCCACGTCGCCATGCCGACGGTCCACGTCCCGGTCGATAAGGCGCTCGCTGACCAAGTCGACGTCGTCGACGAGGACTGACCCGTACCGCTTGCTACCAGCCGGCGTCCCAGATCCCAATCACGGCGCAATCGTCAAGGGCGTGGCGCGCCGGTAGGTTGCCAGCGGTACGAGGGGTAAAGTGGAACGATCAACCACGAAACGACCCTCATCGCCACGATTGCCGCGGGGATCGGGCTCGCGTTTGTCTTTGGGCTGATTGCGGCGAAGCTCCGCTTGCCCCTCCTCTTGGGTTACCTGGTTGCCGGGATGGCGATCGGTCCGTTCACGCCGGGATTCGTTGCCGACGCCGGGATCGCGTCGCAGCTTGCCGAGATCGGGGTCAGCCTTCTCATGTTCGGGGTTGGCCTGCACTTCTCGATCAAGGACCTGCTCGCCGTCCGCAAAATCGCGATTCCCGGTGCCGTCGCCCAGATTTCGGTCGCTACGATGCTCGGACTGCTGCTCGTCAGCTACTGGGGCTGGACGTGGGGCGCGGGCATCGTATTCGGCCTATGCCTTTCGATTGCCAGTACGGTCGTGCTCCTGCGGGCGTTGAAGGAGCGGCGTCTGGTCGAGACCGTCAACGGGCGGATCGCCGTCGGATGGCTGATTGTCGAAGACCTGGTGACCGTTATCGCGCTCGTCGTCTTGCCCGCCATCAGCCCGGCACTCGGGGGTACAGCGGCGGAAAACGACCAAACCCCGCTCTGGATCACCCTCGCGGCAACCTTGGGCAAGGTCACGGTATTCGTCGTGGCGATGCTGATCATCGGCAAGAAAGCGATCCCGCTGCTTCTCGGTCGAGTTGCGCGAACGGGCTCCCGCGAACTTTTCACGCTCGGTGTCTTGGCCGTCGCCCTCGGCATCGCGTTCGGGGCGGCCGCGCTGTTTGGGGTTTCGCCCGCGCTCGGTGCGTTCTTCGCGGGCGTAGTGATCAGCGAATCCGACCTCTCGCACCAAGCCGGGGCCGAGATGCTGCCTATCCAGGAGGCGTTTACGGTCCTTTTCTTCGTGTCAGTCGGGATGATGTTCGACCCAACCGTACTGACCCAGCATCCGATCAAAGTGGTCGCAACGCTGTTCATCGTGCTGGTCGGCAAATCCTTGGCATCGCTGTTCATCGTCCTGCTCTTCCGTTACCCCTTCGCCACGGCGTTGACGATTTCGGCCAGCCTTGCCCAGATCGGCGAGTTCTCGTTCATTTTGGTGGGACTCGGCATGTCTCTCAAGCTCGTGCCTGCCGAAGCTCTCAGCATCATCCTGGCCGTCGCGATCCTCTCGATCGCCGTCAATCCCCTGATCTTCAGCACGGTCGAGCCGATCGACCGATTCCTTCGTCGTTTTCCTCGAATTCTAGCGATGCTCGAACGTCGGACACGTGCGCAAGACATCACGGTCATGGAGGAGCACACGTCTCGCGACCACGCCGTGATGATCGGCTATGGCCGGGTCGGTGCCACGGTCGGTCGAGCCCTCGAACGTGAGAACATCCCTTACGTGGTCGTCGATCAAGACCGCACGATCATCGACAGCCTCAAGGAGCGCGGTATCCCAACGATCTTCGGTGACGCGTCGCGTCCCGGTGTCCTCAGCCATGCTGGCTTGCAGCACGCCCACATGCTGATCGTCGCCACTCCCGCCAAGTCCCAAGCCCGCGAAATCGTCGAATACGCCCGAAAAATCAATCCGGGCATCGTAACGTGTGTGCGTACGCACAGCTACGCCGACGCCAAGTTCTTCGAAGAGCTCGGGGTGGAGCGAGTGGTGCTGGGTGAGTTGGAGCTGGCCCTTGAGATGGCCCATTTCGCCCTCCTCTCGTTTGACAAGCCCGTGCCCGAGGTCGATGAGACGATCCAGGAGCTTCGCGATCTGGGTGCCCGGGCGCTGGTCAAAAAGACGACGAAGTAATCCGGATTTGCGGGGAGTTTGATGTATCCTGTTTTGGGTGGTGCTTCGCCACTGAAGGGAGATCATGAGAGCACTGTTTTTCGCGATTCTTTTGTTCGGCACACTCGCGCGAGCCAATCTCGTCCAGAACGGGAGTTTTGAGCAGGGCAATTTTGTCCCCAACGGGCAGAACACGATGTCACTAGCCGTCGGGGCTTCAGACTTGTCGGGTTGGCAGATTTCTGGGGATTCAATTGCCTGGATCGCAGACCCCAATCCATTCAACGGGCTGCATGCGTCCCAAGGCGTGAAGTCGCTTGACCTCACCGGCTATAGCGATAGCCCGCCGCACGGTGGCGTTCAACAGACGATTGCCACGGCTGTTGGGGCAACCTACGTTGTATCGTTCGATCTCGGTACCCACTCTGCTTTCACGACAAACGTGAGTCTGAGAGTCAGCGCGGGTGATGCGGAGCAAGACTTTTCGCTCGTGTCATCAATCGGCCAAACATGGCAGCGATTCACGCTGACGTTCAACGCAATTGGCCCGGCAACCACGATTAGATTCAGCGGATTGCTTAGCCTGCCTGCTTATATTGGGCTTGATAACATCTCAGTCTCTCGCGTTGGACGGGGCTCGGTGGGGCCTCCCAAGACACAGGGCACTCAAGTGGAATTGGTCGTGACTCGCGCAGACGGACAAGTCGAACGTTACATGACATTGCAGCCGGTCCCTTCCGGGCGAAGAAGCCCACCCATCTACTTGACCTTTGGAGAGCGAGTGAACCTAGTCGGTCGGCTCGTCGACAACCAGGGGAGCGGCAACTTCCCAGGGACCGTCATCCACTCACTCTCTAACTCCGTCTGCTCCTTTAGCTCGTCAACCGGGACCTTGGTGGCGACCACCCTCGGGACAACGATCTTGACCTCAAGGGGTGCCAACCCGGGCCAACCCGTAATCCAGTCGACGATCTACGTCCTGCCGCCGGCCGTGGTCGCCTTCAGCGACTGGGATCCTCTTGCGTTTGGAACGGGCGCGATCAAGACCTACCTCTACGTTCCTGGCGCACGGGTCAACAGCCCCGACGGCGACAAGATCTGGGAAGTCCCCTATCGCGACGACGCTTACCTCGGCCGAGC
>JAIBBE010000162.1 GCA_019694835.1 Fimbriimonadaceae bacterium
GGGTCCGAGAGCAGCAGAAAGAGATGGACGCCCTTAATGCGAAGTTCAAGGGCTTCCGCATTTTCAAGGGCATCGAATGCGACATCCTCGCCGATGGATCGCTCGACTATGACGAGGAGGTCCTGGCGACGTTTGATTACGTTGTCGCGAGCGTGCACGTCAACACGCATCAGTCGCAGGAGGAAATGACCGCGCGGATCATCCGGGCCATCTCGCATCCACGCGTCACCATGCTCGGGCATGCCACCGGCCGGCTCTTGCTGGTACGCGATGCCTACAAGGTCGATCTCGATGCCATCCTGCATGCGGCCGCGAAGCATGGCACCATGATCGAGATCAACGCCAATCCCTACCGACTCGATCTCGACTGGATCCATTGCAAACGGGCCAAGGCGCTCGGCGTCAAACTCGTGATCAACCCCGACGCGCATGCCACGGAGGAGTTGGCGTTCACCCGCTTCGGCGTGGACGTTGCCCGCCGCGGCTGGCTGGAAAAGAGCGACGTCTTCAACACCAAGACCTTGGCCCAAGTGACGAAGGAGCTGGAGAAACGAAAGGATCACTCGCGCAAGGGGTGAGTGGGCTCCTCGGAGGGAGCCCGCCGCCACCGGGAGGCTTTCGTCGCCCTTGGACAGCGAACGCTAAACGGGGAGGGTTGGCCGCCGCCGACCCGGGGGGATCTCACGCCCGATACTTCGGGTGGCTCTCCAGGTAGGCCCGAACGCGATCGGTTCGTGTAATTGCTTCCTTCAGGAAGCTGACCGCGGCTTTCAGCCGGTCGTCGGGTTCGGCGCAACTGAAGCGCAGGAAGCCGGCCCCCGCGGGACCGAAGCACTCGCCTCCCAGGCAACCGATGCCGCGTTGATCGTCGGCTCCTTCCAGCAGGTACATGGCGAGGCCGTGCGACGTGATGCCCAGCTTCTTGCAGATGGGCGCGACGTTCGGGAACACGTAAAACGTTCCCGCCGGCATGATGACGGTCACACCTTCGACGGTCTTCAACTCATGGACCAGTAGTTCGACCTTCTTCTTGAAGCGAAGCATCACCTCATCGCGCTCGGCATCGTCGTGCTTCAGGGCCGCCTCGCCCGCGAGCTGGGCGATCGGCGTGACGCACGAGAGGGAGGTGTTGATCATCTTGCCGATCGCATCGATGACGCGCGGCGAACTGACCGCATAGCCCAAACGCCAGCCCGACATGCTGTACGATTTGCTGAAGGTGTAGCAGGCGACAACCTGGTCGAGGATCCCGGGTTGAGCGAGTAGCGGGTGGTGCTTGCCCGACCAGACCATGTGGTTGTACGGCTCGTCGGAGAACACCGCAATGTTCTTGCCGCGAATCATGTCGGCGATGGCCTTGAGGTCGCCTTCGGTGGCGACGCCGCCGGTCGGGTTGTGGGGTGAGTTGAGGAAGATCGCCTTGGCATGCGGCGTCTTGTGGATGAAGTTTTCAATGTCCTGAAGATTCGGACGGAATGCGTTTTCCTGCTTCAGCGCCGACATCACCATGACGCCGCCGCGCCGCTCGATGTTCGGGGCGTACGTTGGAAAGGCCGGGCCAAAGACGAGCACGGCGTCGCCTGGATCGAGGAAGGCCTCGCAAAAGAACTGTTCGAACACCTTGGCGCCGGGGCCGACGACCACATTTTCCGGCCCGATCGCGATGCCGTACTCCTTCTTGTAGTTCGCGGCGACCGCCTCGCGAAAGCTGGGCACGCCGAGCGACGGGCAGTAGTGGGTCTGCCCGTCGTGGATCGCTTGAACGCCGGCCGTGAGTGCGTGGGCGCTGCTTGCGAAGGGGCTATCGCCGATTTGCAATTCGATGACGTCCTTGCCCTGTGCCTTCAATCGCTTGGCGACAGCGAGGACGTCAAACGCGGTTTCCGTGGACAGGCCT
Source organism: Fimbriimonadaceae bacterium (assembly GCA_019694835.1). The sequence goes on from JAIBBE010000162.1 coordinate 1,898, forward strand.
CGCGCGAACTGGCTTAACGATACCGAGGAAGTCGTGGTCATGGGAGAGTCTCTCGTGGCTGCGAATTTCGTGGTTGGATTGTTGTATGGGTTTGAACTTCCCCCTGGCCATGCTTCCCACCGCAGAGGGCGTTTTGTAGATTGTCTGTGCCAATTCACACTCTCCCCATCGAGGAAAAATCATGTTGCCCAACTTCGATCCGACGAAGTCTGATTTCACCGTTGAAAATGCCTACGTCCTGATGCGAGCCTGTCAGGCGACTTACGCGGAAGACGAGGCATCGTACTGGGGCCGACTTGGCGAACTCGGGATCGTTAAGCAGAAATGGATCGCCTCGCGGTTCGACGCCTGCTTCCTGGGCTGGAATGCCGATTTCGCGATCCTTGCCTTTCGCGGGACCGCCAACGCGGGTGGCTGGGTCAGCAATATCGCCCGGTCCATTCCCGAGTCTCGGCCACGCGATTATTACGGCAAAATCCACCCTGGGTTCGCGGACGGCCTCGATTCGCTCTGGGAAGGTTTATTGGCAGGTCTGAAGGATCCGGACGTGGCTGGGAAGCCGCTCTTCATCACCGGGCATAGCCGGGGCGGAGCGCTGGCGACTCTTGCCGCCCAGTCGCTCGTTTACGTTCACCTCCCGGCGGTCGCGGTTTACACGTACGGCGCGCCGAGAGTCGGCAACTCCGCATTTGCGGCGAAATACGACATCGCTTCCCACTACCGAGTCGAGAACGACAAGGACATCGTCCCGCATGTTCCGCCGCGGCCCCTGTCGAGCCATGTGGGGCAGCGCCACTGGATCGACAGCACCGGGCAACTTCAGCCTCCCACGGACGGAGAGAGCCCCGCGTCCCCCGTGGTATTGGCCGCGATTCAGATGGCCGTTGCTTCGCCGGCAGGCGTCGGCGGGCTCGGTCTGCAAAGCCAGCTTGCGTCCGAGTTCTACTCCGACCACGCCAACACGGAATATGCCTACTGGCTCTGGAAAGCGCTTTCGGAGACCGATCGGGAAGACGCCCGCAACAGTCCCTACCCGTGAGCAGGGCTCGCTCGCCGTGGCCTCAGCGTTTGTTCTCGATCGTCTGGCTCAACGGCTTGATGACCGCCGGGATGATGTGATTGTCCACCAATTCGGCCCCGATGCGCCGCTGGTTCTGGTAGGCCTCGACAAAGGTTCTGCCACCCTGTCGAGCCCAGTATTGCCGTATCGTGAAGAACACGGTGATTGGCGCCTCGGGAAACTGGTTGGTGCGGATCTGATAGGCGTTGGTCCGGGTTTCGATGTTTAGCCGACACTGCAGCCGGCAGGTCTCATCCAGGGCCAGCATCAGCGCGGGTTCATATCCGAGCACCTTCGTGCCCGAGACCTGTAGCATCGATTCGAGCGTGGTGTTCAACCCGAGCGCCTCCGCCACGACTTCGTCGTGGTTGCCCGAGTAGAGGAAATCGAACGTATAGAGCACATCGAGCGATTCACAATCGAGTGCGCCGAGATCGAGGTGGTACGGCGCCATCTCCAGAACACGCTCGTGGTGCGAATCCGCGGCTTCAAGGCTGGCGGGATTGACAAACCCTGAGGCGAGCCGTTTCGATTCCAGGCCGATCCAGCGATAGCTACCCGAATCCCGGTCTTCTTCCAGCACATATTCGTGCGGACCCCGGCAATCGAAATCGGTCAGGGTCGGGATGGATTTCTGCAGGCTATTGAAAAAATGCAGGACGGTTTCCCGATTCGTCGGGAGTTCCAGCTTCGTGTTCACGTAGGTATAAACGCCAAAATCATCGCATAAGGAGCTGTACGGAGTCATACGAGGTCCTCGTCGATCGGAGGGCAGCAGGGCGATCTTCAATGCACGCAAGATTTGGCGATGGCGCCCGTTCGATGATGGATTGGCCCACCGCGTTACCTATTCATTGTTGGAGATGAACGATCGAATTGCAAGGTGCCAAACCAGGACGGACCAAAAGCTTGACATCCGTTTTCAGATGCGTTCCGCCGGGCACCTCGACTCGATCGCCGAATATCAAAAAAAAACACCCCACGCTCGAGCGTG
>JAIBBE010000186.1 GCA_019694835.1 Fimbriimonadaceae bacterium
GCCCGCGAAGAAATAGTTGTCGGGAAACGTCTGCAGGCGCGCTGCCTCTCTGACGGTGAGGCTTCTGCATTGCGAAGGGTCGTAGTGGATGTAGTAATGCCCATCCTTGGCAATGTGCGCCACAACTGTCGTGGCTGGCTCGTTTCTGCACTGCACGCGGAACCGATCCTTGAACGGAATGGCTTCGGCCTCGCTCCAGAGTTGCACGTTGAGGTGATCTGGCAGCAGCTTGGACGGGAATACATCCAACCGAGGGGAATATCCCTGCGAATGCGCAAAGGTCGCCGCGAAAAGGTATCTGGCCAGATCGGAGGCCATGTGTGAGCGCGCCTCATGCTGGCATATGCCGCCCAAGCTTCGATCATGCAACCACTGCTGCAACTCGGTCGGTTTCTTGGGCCTTCTGTATTCTTTCGGAATGAAGGCTCCACCGGTACTGGAGTTGGTGGCTGCAGCAGCAAAGGTTTTCATCAACTCGATCATGGCGGACTCGTTTTCCGCTCGCCATCCCTTGACGTAGGCAGGTGCGGCCTGAACCGCCTTGCGCCACGCTTCCAGCGATTCTCCTCTGGACAGTCGGCTCCGGATCCTCGGCAGGTCTTCGATGGTCTGCCTGACGGTCATGGGCCTTGATACGGGCTCCAGCAATTGATGCTGAGGCACGCCCTGTCCCTTGCGGACTCCTAGCAAGATCACTCGATGCCTGCTCTGAGGTATGCCATAGCGCTCGGAGTGAATGAGGTAGTCGCCAGGCTCCAAAGAATCACTACCGCCCCTCTTCGTGAAGGAGCGAATTTCATACTCCAATCCGTCCGCAGGTGAGGAGAGATCCGCAATGATCTTCTCGAACATCGGATTTCCGGAGTGCTTGGACGACAGTAATCCCTTGACGTTCTCCATCACGAAGATGGTCGGTTTGTGAACCTGGATGATCCGCAGATACTCCTTGTAGAGAAAATGCTTTTCGTCCTTGTGAAATTCCTTGTCGTTGGCACGCCGTGACCGACCGGCAAGGGAATATGCTTGGCAGGGAGGGCCACCGATGAGTACCCAAGCCTCCTGTCCATTCAGTGCAGAACGGATTTCAGCGTCGATGTCGGTTTCATCGGACTTGCCAAGTTCGAGGCATCTCGCTTCCCTCGCTGCGTGCTCGAAAGCACTGGCCACGGCAGGAATGCGGCGGAAGGCAGCCTCATCGATCTCGCCTCGTATGTAGCTGTAGTAGTGCCTGACATCCTTTGTACCGCGCAGGCGCCTGAATGCGGCTCGCAGCATCAGCGTGCGATGCGCGACCTCCGTCTTTTCGATGGATAGCCCGATTTCGAAGAATGGCTGCTGCTTATGTCCTCTGAGAGAGGCAAACCCCTCTCCAAGCCCTCCTGGACCAGCAAAGAGGTCGATTACAGGAATCGGCATTTTTTGTTCGCCATTGGATTCTGATTGGCTTTGCTTGGCTGTGTTTGGGCGTGGAGCCTGACCATCAACTCACTTTTTCTCGATGGGCTGTATTGCGACATTGCATTGCCTTCCCTCAGCCACTCTGGTTGATATAAGTATTTGATTTTTCTTGTGAAAACAGCATATCGCCCAGCCTCTATCGCCCGGTCTTTGCTGATAGGACTACCGTTGTCCGATAGCTTGTTCATGGCATTGCCCAGTACCGCCGCCAACGATTGTTCCCCTCCAAGCGCACATCGCCACGTTCGATCAGATCTTCCAGCGTCCGCTTGACTTGCTTCGGATGAATCTCCCCGCCAACACGTTTATGTATGTCACTGATCGCAGACCTTGGATAGCGCTGCAAATCTTCAAGTACAAGTGCTGCCAAGCGGTGCGGCTCGATGCGCTTGAGCGTGGTGGACGTGGAGAAGTCCAGACTGCGCAACAGTTCCGGATCAATGAAGTAGCGCGTGGCCTGGGTTCGGCCGACACTGCGCACCAGTTGCCACTCCAGCGGCCGCTTGAGCCACGCGGACAGCGATTCAACCGATGGAAGCTCCAGCGCCTGGGCCAGTTCCCGGGCTGTCAGGGCATCATGTTGCGCCAGCAACCCCAGGGCGATGCGTTCGCGCTGGGTCAACTGATAGGTCTGGTCGGCCTTGGCAATGAAGTCGATGACTTCGGGTTTGATGATGCGACGGCGCACTGTTACCTGCACGCGATCATGCCGTTCGGTCAGTTCCGGCGCGGGCCGACCCTGCGACAGCAACACCTCGAACATCTTGTCGAAGCCACTACCTTCCCGCTCCATCAGCTTGAGATCGTGAAACAGGCGGGCAAGGTGTTCATTGCGGCGCACTGTCGTGTGCAGGACGTTTTGCGGAGTGACGCCCAAGGGAAGCAAGCCTGGATTGACGACTTCAAGCCGGTCGGGGTACAGGTTCAGGAAGATGTCGCCTCGCTGGGTGTAGGGGCGATGCACGAGGGCATTGACCAGCAGTTCTCGCACCACGATCTCATCGAATGCAGGCACGTTCTGGCGGTACAGGCCATCGGGCAGTTCATAACGTTCACGGAAATCCGGTACTTCCTGCCAGACGGCCTCGATCAGCTCCATCGGGTTCAACGTGTGGTCGTCCCAGGGTAGTTTGTTGACCTTCTGCTCATGTTCGTCGTACTTGATGAACTGGATAACCGGCGCGGTTGCCAGTTGCGCCCGGTGCTGTTGCTTGCCGATGCACAGGATGCCGAGGTGGGTCAGATACTGGCCCTGTGCAAGCTGGTAGTGATCGAGCAGCTCCTCGTCATCCTTTTCCTTGACAGATGCCTTGACACGGTCGGATGCACGCAGGCCGTCCAGCAGGCGGTGAAGCTTGACATCGTCGCGCTCCGCGCGGGGGATGTTCAGGGTGGTCTGGGTTTCCCAGGGCAGCGCACTGCGCTCGGTTGCCAAACGCATCACCTCGTCGCCGGTGACCGGCTTGCTCTGGTCTGCGACGCGCAGGAAGTAACGGCCGTCAGTGGTCGAGGCGACAGCAGCGGCGCGCGGGATGCTCAGAGCGATGTACTGGCCGCCATTGACGGCAGTCACGAGGTTGGGGAGCACCACCACATTGACCGTGCGCTCGGCCAGCTTGCGCCGCAATGTGTCCGGCAGGTCAATCGGCACTTGCTGACCTGCAGGCGGCAGATCCTGGTCGTCCTCGATACCGATCAGGAGGCGGCCGCCCGTCGCATTCGCGAAGGCCACGCAGTCCTTGACCAGTTCGCCCCAGTCGGCCGTCTTGCCTGATATCGCGCGCAGCGACTTCTTGTCGAGCAGTTGCCCTTCCTGGCTCATCGGCAGACCCTCTTCATGTCCGTGTCCATCAATCCAGTACTACCAGGAATTCGGTCGCCAGCGCGGTCGGCTGAACGTCCCGGACATTGCGTTGCAGGGAAACCAGCCCATAGTCCGCCATCAGCCGCAGCGTGCGCGACAGGTTCGGCACCTTGCGCCCGCTGAGTTCGGCCAGTTCCGTCAGGGACTTGGGTTGCCTGTCGTGAATGAGGCGCAGCAGACGGCGGTTGTCATCGGAAAGCACAGCAGCCAGCGATGCCAAGGATGGAAACCAGATGCTTGGCATCTCGCTCCCTTTTTGGGGTGGTCTATCTGGCTGTCGGACGCCGACAATGCAACGCTTCATGATCGTGAGGTTCATGACATATCTCTTTGATGAGTATATCAGTGCGTGATAATCATCGTCGTTAAAGATGTCTCGGTTGCAGATGGCGGTGCCCTTTTGCAACCAAAGGGGGAAAAGGCAAGGGAATGGCGCTCAAGGGGCAACGGCCCTACCCGGAAAAGGAAAAGGCCACCCTCAAGCCAAAGCCGCATTGATCACCAGATTCCCCGACGGCGCCAGCCCGTCGATGTAGTCCGACCACGCCTGCAACATCTCCCGCCGCTGTTCGGCGTACTCGGCCCGGTTGTAGACACCACGCACACCGCCGATGGTGTGGTTC
>JAIBBE010000157.1 GCA_019694835.1 Fimbriimonadaceae bacterium
CACATGGTGCAGTACTCGGGCGACCATGCGTACAAGATGGGGGATTACGAGAAGGCGGCGGCGGAGTACCGGGAGGTGATCACGCGGCAGCCGGACAACTGGCAGACGCGGATCGACCTGGCCCGGGCGTACCTCGCGGGTGGGCGTGCGGACGCGGCGCGGGAGCAGATGGAGGTCGTGTACACGATCAAGCCCAACGAGCACGGCGTCTTGGACCTGCTGGCCGAGACGATGATCGAGAGCGCGGACGTCGAGGCGATGGCGGGCGAGCTGCGTCGTCAGGGGGAGGAGCGGCAGACGGTCAGCGACTGGCTGCGGTTCGGCGCGTTCATGCACAAGGCCAATGACAACGACGAGTCGGAGCAGGCGTTCCTGACGGCGGCGCGGATCGACAAGGGGATGAACCTCGGCCCGCAGATGGCGCTGGCGAACCTGTACCGGGACCTTGGCGATCAGCCGGCGGCGCTGGACCGGTACCGGATGGCGCTGTACATCAAGCCGAACGACAAGAAAATCCAGGAGCAGATCCGGGCCCTGGGTGAGATTCCGGGGCCGTCGTATGCGTTGGTGCCGGCGGAGCGGGGGGATAGGTAGGACGGGGTTCGGTCTGAGCTCGAACGCCGCGTACGCAGCCATAGACAGCCAGAGCGCGGGCAAATGTCCACGCCGATTTGCGACCCACCGAGCAGTTGCGATGAACGGCACACGCGGCGGCTTCAGTGCATAATGCTGTCGATTGGCACGACGAGCAAATACACAAGCAGTACTCCCCTTCTCCCCGGTTCGAAACTCCGAACTATTTGCTAATCATTGGCTGGAGCGCAGACTGCAAACTGAGCCCGAATGGGCGGAGTACCGCGACCGAGCACGTGCTTGCCTTGATGCCTTGGCGTCACTCTGGTCCGACAAGCGTGAAATTCTCACGCCGGATCTGGGCGAACATACGCTGGAAGATGAGTGGGTTCATCCCGTGCTGACCGCACTCGGATGGCCTTTTGTTTACCAAACGTTCATCCAGCGCCGCAGACCCGATTACGCGCTTTTTCTGTCCGAAGACAGAAAGCGGTCCGCACTCCGAGTCGGGAAGCAGAATCCAGACTTTTGGTCACATGCCGCGGTTGTGGCAGATGCCAAGGCTTGGAATACAAGGCTTGATCGGCCGGTCTTGGTCGAGGGCGAGCGTGAGTTTCCCCCGGAACAAGTCGAGTGGTACATGAATCACTCCGAGACTGAGTGGGGATTGCTCACGAACGGCGCGATCTGGCGACTTATTCCAAGGACACGTAAGCGAAGTCAGCCTCGATTCGACACCTATCTCGAACTCGACTTGCCTCGATTGGTTGACGCATGGAATCGAGCGGATACTCCTAGAGCCACTGCGCGCGACAAGGTGCTCGATGAGTTCATGCCGTGGTATCTGCTCGCTACGCCCATCGCCTTCTCTCAAATAGACGGTCGTACACCACTGATCGAACGTGCAGTCCACGGCAGTTCCGAGTACCGAATCGGTGTGGGAAAGGCACTGCGGAGTCAAGTCTTTGAAGCTCTTAGCATTTGCATTGAAGGATTCCTCTCTCACGCGCCAAATGCGTTGAATCCGGACTCTGACCTCGAACTTTGCAGGTCCAGCGCGTTCACCCTGCTATTCCGGCTTCTATTTGTACTCTTCTGTGAAGACCGGCAACTGCTTCCCCACAATAAGCATCCGGCATACACGCGCACATTGTCATTGTCACGGCAGCACCACGATCTGTCGGGACAGGCGGTAAGCGCGACTAGCACCGCAGTATGGGAAGATTGGCAGGGACTTTTTGGGGCGATCAATCTTGGCCGCCTCTCCTACGGTGTTCCGGCGTACAACGGCGGCCTGTTCGACCAAGACAGTCACCCATTTTTGCAAAGGTGCAAACTTACTGACAAATATGCCCAAGCCATTCTTGACCAGCTACGCACTGCGCCCGAGGACCCGGAAGAGACGGATGGGGAGCGGGTTCGCGTTGACTATCGCGACCTTGCCATTCAGCACCTTGGCAATGTTTACGAAGGTCTGCTCGAGTTGCACCCGAGATTCGCAACCGAGCAGATGGCTGAGATCCGCGGGCGAGTTGACGGCAAAGTGATCGAGAAAGTCATCCCATCGACCGCCGACCTGCCGGTCGGCTTTGAGCGCACTGGTCGAATCTATAACTCACGCCAAGTCTACTTGGAAACAGACAAAGGCGAGCGGCGCGCCTCCGGTTCATATTACACGCCAGACCACATTGTTGAGTACATCGTCGAGCACACGCTTGGACCGCTGTGCAAGGATCTCAACGATCAGTTGGTGAGTGAAATAAGGTCTGCAGAAGAATCACGCCGCACTCTTAGAGGGCAGCGTCGAGCGGATATGGACTCCGACATTGCTGAACTCAGGCGATCCTTTGATGATCGCGTACTCTCATTGACTGTGCTGGATCCATCCATGGGGTCCGGCCATTTCCTAATTCGAGCATGTCAGTACCTCGCAGAACAGATTGCGACCAACCCGTATGCCGAGGATCCCGACGGACCGAATGAATCGAGATCGAATGACGCTTCAACTTTGCTATTCTGGAAGCGTCGCGTCGTAGAACGATGCATATATGGAGTCGACAAGAATCCTATCGCTGTTGAACTCGCCAAACTAGCGCTTTGGCTTGAAACGGTTTCTACTGACCAACCCCTTTCATTCCTAGATCACCATCTTCGCCATGGCGACAGTTTGATCGGCGCCCGAATTGAGCAGTTGGGCCGCCTCTACGACGCGCACGCACCAGGCACTGGCGAAGGCTTATTTCAAACCAGCCTCCGCGAGCGGCTCCCGATCCTGCTCGGACACTTTGAGGACATTCGGGCCATACCCTCGCAAACGATCGCCCAAGTAAAGGAGAAGGAATCACTTTATCGCCGGACGCTGGAGCCGGTGCGCGAACCCTTTCGACAGATTGCCCATCTATGGACTTCGACGTTTTTCGCGCCGGAGCGGTCTGAAACAGTCACGACGCGCCAGTACGCGCAATCGCTAAGTCTTGTTGGTCAGCCCAATCGGTTCCGTCAACTCTTGCAAACTGACTGGTTCGCGACTGCGGTCAAGATCGCGACCGCACCCGGGATCGACGCCTTCCATTGGGAACTGGAATTTCCGGAAGTCTTTCTGAGTCCGCTGCGAATGCGAGCAAATCGAAGTGGGTTCGATGCCATTATTGGCAATCCTCCCTACGACGTATTGGCAGAGCGGGAAATCGGCCGCAACCTCCGCAACTTTCAATCGTTTATTGCCGCATCGTCAGTGTACCTCGCTTCTCAGGGTGGCAAGAATAATTTGTACAAGCTGTTCGTGTGCCGGGCACTGGATTTGCTGGCAACGAGCGGTCGCCTCGGCTTCATTGTTCCCATGGCATTCCTAGGCGATGCCCAAGCTGCGGCACTTCGTAAAGCTGTACGGATTCTGGCCTTTGGTGTGATCGCACGGCTTGCCGGCCAGGGCACCGGTCAAGACGTGGCACCCGGTGGGTATGCCCTTTCTTCCGGCGCGCCGGGACTGCTTGATGGCACCAGGAAGTTGGATACGTGCCCTCTCCTGATCCGCCTGCGGCGGATCTGTCCTCCCCCGTCGGTGACGGGGGAGGGGGCGAGCGGGGCCCTGACCTATCAGCCCAATGCGGTCCCGGCGCGCCGGGATCTTCGACTTCAGGCGTCGGGGGATTCAGCACTGGCGGGCGAGCCGCCAGTGGCACCAGAGTGATGGGCGGAACCCTGACCTATCAACCCAAGGCGGCTGATAGGTCAGGCGTCAGAGTCCTACCGTCGCGGCGCGGCACAGATCAGCACGTTTTTGACGGTCAATGGGCGCCCGGAAGGTACAGTTTGAGTTCGCCGTAACTTGAAGGCATCGATCGCGCGGCTTGGGTTTGATAGGAGGTTC
>JAIBBE010000002.1 GCA_019694835.1 Fimbriimonadaceae bacterium
TCATCGCCGATGGCCACCTGGGCTACGTGGTGACGTACTTCGGCATCGACCTCGGGCTGCTTGAGGACTTCAGGGTGTAAAGTATGTCCTGGCACAAAGTGGAAAGGATGTCATGGCACCGCACACCCCGGAGGAGAGGGGTTGGGGGAGAGGTCGCGCGGGGTAATGTCCTTGCGTGTGAAGCTACCCAACCAGTCCCGTCCACACGAACGCCCCCGCACCTTGCGTGCCCAACAGCTCCGCCGGGAAATGACTGATGGCGAGCGGATCCTTTGGAGCGAGTTACGCTACGACAAACTGGGGTTCAGATTCAAACGGCAAGTGCCAATGTCCACCTACATCCTCGACTTCTACTGCCCGGCCGCGCTCCTTGCGATCGAAGTGGACGGCGAGATTCACGACCCTGCGGTCGATGCGATTCGAGACGAAAAGGTCTCTGGAGTGCGGTGTGAAGACGCTTCGAATTCCCAGCCTAGAGCTCTTCAACCGGGATCTGCGCCGAGTTTGGCTCGAAGTGATCTACCGCGAATGTGTGAGTCGGTCGGGGATCGACCCGTTCCCGGCGCCACCCTGAACCTCTCCCCTAGCCCCTCTCCTCCGCCGCGAGATCTTCCCACATCGCAAGCCAGGCGGGCGCAGGAGAGGGGAACCGGAATCCGGACTCCCGTCTCCTGCCCCGGGGGAGAGGTCGCGCGAGTCCCGTACTCAGCTACGCCGGAGCGATGCGGGTGGCGGGGTCGGACCAGGGGCCGAACTCTCCGCCTCGAACGGGGCGGACGATCATCCAGTACTGGGTGCCGACCGTCAGACCGGTGATCGTGAACTCGCTCTGGGTCGAGACGGCCGAACCAACAAGGGCGGTGAGGGCCGAGTTCGTGAACCACTGAATCTCGTAAGTCGCATTTTGAATGTTCTCCCAATCGAACAGGATCGAATGGGCGGGGAGGCCGTCGGCGGTTCGAATCTCGATAAGCTTCTCCAAGGAAGTTTGGCTCGGCTGTCCTTTGGGAGGCAGACCGAAGTTCGTTTTCTGAGCGCCAGCCGGGCCATAAAGAAAGTCGGTCGCTTCGTCAATCGCCTTCATGATGGTGGTTCCGCTGGCGACGTTCGTGTCGCGAGTGGCGCTGGGTGGCGAGGGTCCCTTCCGTGGTCGCGATCTGGGCAAGGCTGGTATTGATCGCGGTCGCGGCTGCGGTGATGTTGGCGGGAGTCGGTGCCGTCGTGGGCCACGCAGCACCGGCGGCAGTCGCGGCAGCGGCAGCGGTGTTCAACTATCACGAAGTTCATCAGGACGGGTTTGTTCTTGGCATCTGTCTCCTCACTCCTCGGCCACCGCCCTCTGGCGGATCATCCGGAATCGGTCTGGCATGATTGCATTCCATCATAGACGAGGCCCTTTGAAAAATGAAACCTCGGTCCAGCGTAGTAACCGTACTTTTTTTCGTCCTTCCCGAGCCCAAGAATGGCTTTCCAGCCCTTCTGGACAAGCATTTTGATCCCAAAAATCGACGCTTAGAGGCTCTGGAAGAGCATTCTCATCGTGAGAATCTCGATTTAGAGGCTCAGTTTGAGGCATCTCATGACAAAAATGTCTGTCCAGAGGCGCACTCTTCGTCCTCCAAGGGTAGGGAAGGGATAGTGGGACGGCAAAATTCTTGAACTATTACTGGAATTTTGCACAAACTCGTGTAATACTGAATTCGGATGAAGACCGCGCTCATTTGCATAGTTGCCTTCCTTTTTTGTTGCCACATTGCCGCGCCCGTGAACATGCAAGTGCTGACCTCACCTGTGGTGACGATCAACTGGCCCAATGACCGCCGCAAAGCCCTTGGACCGAGTGATGTAACGCCGACCAGACAGGTGGCTGAATTCGACTTGGAGTGCAGTTATCAGAAACCGGCTGACTGGCAATTCCTTGGTTATGAGTGGACTTGGGTGTACCCACCTCCGAGTGGGACGGAAAATCCCGCCGATGCCCTTCCGGTATTGGAGGCGGGCAAGACGAATCGATACGCGACAGGGATAGCGGATCGCCCAGGAGTATTCCGCGCTCAGTGCACCGCGAAGTTTAAGGATCCGAACAATGTTGAGGTTCTTGTAACAGGGTGGGGCACCTGCGCAGTGGTGGGAGGTCCGATTACGATTCAGATCTCGCCAGGTAATGTGCCGACCTGGGATCATGATGACAATGATGTTACGAAGAGCTGGTTTCTTGAATACTTTGACTACGCGCATACGGCACCTCTTAACCTCCCCGCCTACATCCAGAGGACGCAAGACTGCTTGTCTCTGTCATGTTGCAGCCGGAGGGCACAGAAATCTTCTGGGATGTTCCGGAGGACACTTACAGCTACATCTTGGAGAATTATGTCAACCCTAGTGGGTTTGATCTAGCGGCCGAGGGTCCGTTCCTCGACCGTAAGATCGCCGCATTCTTTGTTTACGACTTCTATCCCACAGACAATGGGGTTACCTGGACTACATCAATTCCGGTTACAGGAGAAGATGACACAACTTCGTCTACGTATCTCGACAAAGGGGCCCCTGTGGCAATGGTCTCTTCGATAAGCGCACATAGACCGACTAGCATGAGCCTCGATACCAGCATACCGCACTACCCGGCACATCCTCCCGGAACAGACTACTGTGGCGCAGATTACTGGTATAGGCTCAAGGACCAGACCGGAAGTTTCTTCCCGGGAGTCTGGGTGAACGAACGCTTTCCAACTCCCTCACAGTTTCCGCCAAACTTCCACACGAATGATGAGGATCTTTTCTGGACTACCTTAAAAGCTGGAGCTCCCGGAAAAATGAACGCCGCAGATTGGATTGTCAACATCTGGCCTTCCGGCAACCAAACGACATATCACATAGACCATCAATACTGGGCGGCCTCGAAAGCTACGTCAGGTTCATCCGGAATCAATGTTTATGATGGCCTCATCACCCTCACACCCGGCCAGCCTGGCACTGCCATTCAAGTCCCCTGAGGTGAACACATGCTCGCACTCCTCCTTACACTACTTCTTCAACCCACCGATCGGAATGTTGCGGCCTTTCCCGTGCACGGCCTTTGCTACCGACATATGGAGTTCTATGACTCCCCAGCGATCGTGGAACCAGTTCGGATCCTCGAAGCCGAGCGACGTTTGGAGGGCGGTATCCTGCAAGACGTTGTGTTTCGGATCGTGGACGCAGATTGGGCGTCTGCGGGTAGCGAACAGACTATCGTCGTTCCAAAAACACCAAGCACCTTACCGCTCGTTATCCCGTCCGGACGACGCTACCTCTTGATTGCTGGGAAAGCACAAAATGGCAAGTTACGTCTTGCAGATGGCGATTGGCTGGGCGCATATGTAAGCCGGGAATTCGATGCGCGCGCACCGTCGGAGCGCATTGGCTTGGCCCTTTTTGAGACCCCCGCAGAGCAGCTTCCGCAAGCTGGCACAGCGGATGTACGACTCGCACTTGCCTTGGCCGAGTGCTTCGTTCCAGTCACTGGAGCACGACTTGAACAACTTTGTCGATTCTGGGAAATCTCGCGAACGCCAGGCAAGAAGAGACCGGGGTATGAGACCACTAAGTTTTACACAGAGAATTCGGTGGTTACAGAGAGGCTTATGCAGATTGCTCAGGCAAAGCGTCCGACAGACCGAGCGCTCATGTATCAAACGATGGTTGAGCTTGGCATTTTAGGGACTGAGGGACTTCTGCTCCAAACTCTCTACTCCTGCCTGCAGGATCCCAATGCTTTTCAAGGAGGCTTTTATATCCCCTCCGTGTCACTCGGTGCGAACCCACCGACGTTTGAGCAAAACTTGCCTGATCCGAACCGATGCATTGATGAGCTACTTGCCGCGCGAAACATCGTTCTGCGCAATATCTTGATCAAGGAATCCTTGCCCACACCTAGTGTTGAGCAGCAAAAGAAGTTTGCTCGCTTCTTGGACGACGAGGATCCTGAAGTGCGCCGGCATACCGTGAACAACCTAGCTATGTGGCGCTCGCTGCGTGACAAGATGGTTACTAGTGTGCGGAACCAAGAGACCTTCGCGTTCACCTATGCGGACCTCGATGAGAAAGTCGCATGGTGGAAGCAGTATTGGCGTGAGCACTAGTTGAACGTGAAGTTCCCTATGCATCCAGCCTTCCAACGGATGGATGCCTCCGCCTTCCAGGCAATTCCACCCCAGGCGCGCATCCACCCGTGGGAGGGTGGATGCATTGAGTGTTTCGTGATGACACGAGATGCTGTCGACCGCGGGCGGGACGGCCGCGCCACGGAAAGGCAACAGGTGCGATTTTTGGCCCGATTCAGGTACACATAACCTTCGATGCCGACCTTACTTGTGTCCTTGGCCGTCGGGGCGACTATGACTCATCAGACCGACATCGCAAAGCCTCTCGCCATTCGTCCGACGCCATCGCGCTTTGAGACGACATCGCCGCTCCCGGGGCTGGAGAGCATTACGGTCGACACGGTCGGGAACAGCATCGGCGTGGCCCAGCAGATCGCGAAGGCGAAGAACCTGCAAGCCCGCATCCTCTGGGTCGACGCGACCGCAAATCTTGAGCGTGTCGGCAGTGCGGAGAAGATCGAAGAACTGGTCTCGCGGGTCAAGCTGGCTGGCTTCAACACGATCGTTTTCGACGTGAAGCCGATCGTCGGCTACACCCTCTACCCGAGCAAGCTCACCGACAAGCTCACCGAATGGCGCGATCAGAAACTCCCGCTCGACTTCGACCCCCTCCGCGCGATGGTCAAGCAGTGCAAGCAGAAGGGCATTCTCCTCTACGTGAGCATGAACGCGTTCAGCGAGGGGCACCGCTTCACGCGCACCGGCCCGGGCTATGCCAACCCCGATCAACAAACGGTTCAGTACGAAGCCAGACCCGTCATCCGGGCCACTTGGCCCGAGACCGGCACCTTCCCCATCGTTTTGGGGAATCAGCTTTCCACGCTCAAGCCCGACACGATCCAAGTTTGGACCTCGTGGACAGGCGGCACCAAGCTTCCAGCCGACGCGTACATGGTCGTCGTCGATCCCGATGGAGCCGTGCGAGATCGCATCAGCCCTGCCGACAAGCGTGACCCCATCATGCCGACCGGCGGCAGCATCCTTGTGGGACGGGGTGAAGGGGCCGGGTTCCTGTCCTACAAGATGAACATCGGCGGCTTCGCCAAGTTCGACTCTGAGGCTCACTACGTCCGCATCGCCAACCGCCAAACCCAATGGCCGCTGATGATGAACCCCCATCACCCCGAGGTTCAGAAGCGAGCCCTGGCGTTCATTGAGGAAGTTCTCAAGGGTTACGAGGTCGATGGCGTCATCCTGGACGACCGGCTGCGATTCGGGGGCATCAACGCCGACTTCAGCGACCTCAGCAAGCAGATGTTCGAGAAGTACGTCGGCGAGAAGGTCAACTGGCCGAACGACATCTACAAGGTCACCTACTCAGCCCAGCTTAAGGAAGGCTTCCGCCCCGGCAAGTGGTTCGACGCGTGGCTCACCTGGCGCGCGTTGACGATGCGCAACTGGGTCGCCCGTGCCCGCAAGCTGATCGATGAGACGAGGCCGGGCTCGCAGTTTGGAGTCTATGCTGGCTCCTGGTTTGGCGAGTACAGCAAGTTCGGAAACAACTATGCTGCGCCCGAATTCGACGCGGGCTTCTCGTTCCTCACCAAGGACTACAAGAAGACGGGCTTCGCTCCGATGCTCGACTTCCTGATCACCGGCTGCTACTACAAGACCGCCACGATCGCCGAGGCCCTCGAGAAAGGCGTCCCCACCGGGTACACGGTCGAAGCCGCAGGTCAGCTCTCCAACCGCGCCGTCCGCGACCAGACCTGGGTCTACGCGGGCATCAAGCTCGACGATTTCTACGGCAACCCGCGCGCGATGGCCAAGTGCCTTCAAGCGGCGGTCGCATCAAGCCAGGGTGTGATGGTCTTTGACCTATCCCATAAGATCGAGACCTTCTGGAGCGTGTTCGAAGCCGGATTCCGACAGAAGGCCGCGTCCCCCAATTCCCAGCCCAAACTCCTCGCCGAAGTGCGAAAGCGCCGGTCAGCCCTCGATGCGATGGGAGTCAAAGAGCCCCCCGTCACGATCTACGAAGGTGCCTCGGGTACTGGGTTCTAGGCTCGCGAGTGGGGGAGTGGCGAGTGGCGGGTATCAGTCAGAGAAATTGGACTACGCCCGTCACTCACCACTCGTCACTAGCCAATTACAGATTTCCGACGAAGTTGACCAGCGCGTCCCGGTCCGGCAGCGGCATGCCGACGTATCGGTCGCGGCTGAACGCGGCTTCACCACCGTGAAGGCGAATTGCCTGATCGAGGGATTGGGTGCGGCCATCGTGCAGATAGAACCGGCGGAAGCGGATGCCCCAGAGCGGTGCAGTCCGCCACTCGTTGCCCGCCGCGTCGCCTTGGCGGACGCCGTCGGCCAGGTTTGGACCCATGTCGTGCAACAGCAAGTCCGAATAGAGGTTCACGAACTTGTTCGACAGCGCGGCGATCGGGTGGGTGCCGGTCTTAAGCTGCGGGGTGTGGCAGGACTTGCAGCCCGCGTTGGCAAAGGCACGGAGTCCGCGCGCGTTGATTTGCTGCGAAACGGGCGGTGGCGCGAGGAAGCGCATGAAGTCGGTCAAGCGCTGAACGTCGACACCGTTATCGTCCTCGGGGTCGGCCACGTTGTCGGCTCCAGGCGGCAGTGCTTGGCCCTGCGGGTGAACCTCGTCAGGGAAGAAGGGGCTCGTGATGCCCATTTCACCGAGGTAGGCGTCACCGGCGAAGACGTGCAGACTCGAAATCTGTGACTTCCAGCCGAATCGCCCGACTTCGAGCAAGCCGGTCTCGGGGTTGACGACCATATTGACCCGGCCCGAAATGCCATCGCCGTTCGAGTCGTTCGGGTCGGCGTTGAGGCTGATCAGCGCGGCCGGAATCGCCTCCATCAGCCCGTTTCCGAAGAGCGGCGTCGTGAACCGGTTGGACACGAACTGGGCTTGTGGTGGCACGTTTTCGCCAGGAACGGGATAGTTGGGGAAGACTTCGCGGAGCGACCGACGCTGAATAAGCGCGCCGCCGAAGTTCTCGAGGTCGCTGTAGCTCCCGTTGACGATGCCCCCGATGCGCGTCACGCGCGCCACGCCAATATTCGTTCCCGCTCCGCCTGCATTGCCGGCTCCGTGGCACTCCACGCAGCTTCGGCCGTTGAAGACGGGACCTAGACCGGTCTGGGGACTTTCGGGGCGAAGAAAGACTTGCCGACCGGCGTCGAACTGGTTGCGCTCCTGCTGGGTCAGACCCTGCAGGGGTACTCCGAGACCGGGGGGCGGTGGTGGCGGCTGCGAGCTGGCCGGTTCAGCCGACCAGATGACGCCCAGTGAGAGAATTGAGAACGGGACGCCGATGCGCGCTACGTTGCCAAGGAGTTTTGAGTTCGAGACGAGAGGATTTTTCTTCATAGGAATCACCTGATTGGGGGTGGTTGTTGAACACCTTATCCCCGCTGCATTTGGAAGTTATTTGGGTGGACGAAACTCGCGCGCGAAAGTGCGGTGAACCCCGTACCGCTCCCCCTCGCCCCGATGAATGGCGGGAGAAGGGGGCTGGGGGGTGAGGGGCATCCGGGCTGGCATCCTGACGGCACCGCCTTGGGAAGAATTGGGCAGGGAAGCCGCCAAGGTAAACGGCCGTACCTTTCGGCTCGCCTCTTATCCGCCCCCCTCCGGAGCGCCGGCAGGTTGCCAGCGGTACGAATTGCCATTGCGCCTAAACTAGGAAAGCCATGACTTTGCTTGAGACCCTTGCATCCCTCGTCGCGATCCCCGCCCCGCCTGGTCAGGAGGGCGACGTCGTCAACTGGCTAAAAGATCGGATCAGTCGACCCAGTCGAATCGACGCCAAGGGCAACTTGCTCGTATCCCTCAGCTCAGGCGAACCGCGTGTTGTGGTAACGGCCCACTGCGACGAGATCGCACTTATGGTTCGTCAGGTCGAAGCGGATGGTGGGCTGCGCGTGGTGCCTATGGGTGGAATCCACCCGTGGAAGCTGGGCGAGGGTCCGGTGCTCGCGCTTGGCGCACGAGAAGCCGTGACCGGCGTGCTCTCGTTCGGCTCCATACATACCGAGGATCCCCGGGCCGTTGTTCGGCAATGCGATAGCTCGGCACTGAACTGGAGCGATGCCCGCGTGTTTACAGGGCAAACCCCAGAGAAGCTTGCGGCCGCGGGTGTACGGGTTGGGACCCGGGTCGTCGTTCATCCGAGCCGACGAGCGGTGGTCACTTTGGGGGACTACTGCGGAAGCTACTTTCTCGATGACCGGGCGGACTTGGTGGCCTGGCTCCTGGCGCTCGAGTCGCTCCGGGATGCTGAGCTTCCCGTGCTGTTCGCGGCGACGGTCTCAGAGGAGGTCGGTGGGGAAGGGGCTCAGTACCTGCTGCATGAGCTTCGCGCTGAAGCTGTCGTCGCCCTCGAACTTGGGCCGAATGTGCCCGACGCACCGGTTCGACTGGACGCCGCACCCACCGTGTGGGCGAAGGACACTTACGCGGCGATGGCGGCCTCGGATCTGGACTTGATTACCGCTCTCGAACCGGACGTGCAACTGCAAGCCTTGTCTCGAGGAGGCAGCGATGCATCGATCGCCGCCTCCACCGGTCTCTGTGCCCGGCCATTCACGCTCGGAATTCCGATGGAGAACGGCCACGGATTCGAGATCATGCACAGAGGCGCCATGCAGGCTCTGGCCGACCTGACGGTCAAGCTTGTGCGCGAGCTTTGCGAAACGCGTCCAGGATCTCGTTGACCTCCGCGCTCCCCGAATAGTTATCGGGCAGGGGCGAACCGGCTTCCAGGAGCACGGTGACGGTGGCCGGGTAGTTGCCACCTTCGCGGGAGCAAAACTCCGAGCCGTGGCAGGCCCACCCAAGTGGAGTTCCGCCATAGTGGCCGTCCTGAAGCGTCATGTCGGCACCGCCCTCGACGAGAGCCTTCGCCGCCGCGGCATGCCCATACCAGCAAGCCGAATGGAGTGGAGTGCGCTTGAATTGGTCGAATTGGCTGGGGTCGAGTCCCGCCGCGAGAAGCGCTCGCAATGCGCGCGCCTCGCCGCGTTCGGCGAGTGGGTCGAGGATATTGGCACTGTTCGCACGGATTTCGGCACCGAGCACTGCGTGCTCGCGGAGAAGACGCTCGCCAAGCTCGGGTTCGCCGTGAGCAAACGCGCCTACCGCTCGATCGATGACGGTGGTTGGCGTCTCGAACCCGCGTTCGCGCAGGAGATCGGCGACCTCGGTCAGACCCTGGCGGACCGCGAACGCATAGGGCGTGCCGCGCATCGGATCGTCCGACAAGGCATCGACCCCATAGTCCAGCAGCATTTGGGCAATCGTGCGACTTCGGCCACGAAGGATGGCATGGTGCAAGGCGTTGGGCTGGGTGGCGTTGGGATCGCAGCCATAGTCGAGCATCAGCTTGAGACCGACCAAGTCCTCGAAGTCGAGCATTCGCAGCATCGAATTGCTGATCTCCTCGACGCCGAACTCCATGAGGAGCTTGAGGCACTCGTGGTCGCGGTGCTCGGTGGAGTGGTAGAGCGACTCACCATCGTCGGGGCTTGCACCGGCTTCGAGCAGCATGCGCGCCAGTTCGGGGACGTTGTTGACGCCGGTCGCTCCGTAGAGGCAGGCGGCCTTGTAGTCGCCGTTCGGATCGATCCAATAGGCGTTGGGGTCGGCACCAGCATCGAGGAGCACCCTTGCCGTTTGGACGAGGGCCGACCGGGTTTCATCGACCCTAAGCAGAGGGCTGAAGCAGGTGACGACGAGCGGGGCTTTTCCGTCTTTGCCGACACGATTGACGAGAGTCGCATCCTCGCCGAGGCGGCGCGCGACCTCCTCCACACGTCCGAGCGCACATGCCGCTTCGAAGCTATCGTCTTGGCCCAGGTTGATGCGTGTAACCTGGGCTCGAAGCGCATCCCACGACTTGAATCCATAGTCACGGGCAAGGGCGAACTGCGCGTCGTGAAGCTTGGGCTCGGCGCTGAGCGGGCCGAGACGTTCGATGGCGTCTGCGTCCCCGCGATAGAACGCTTTGAGCAGGTCTTTTGCCTGGGACTTGAGATGCTCCAGGTTGGGCCGATCGGGCAATGACTGAGACATAGAAACCTCCATGCGTTGCCTGCGGTCCGCGTTCAGGCGCATAAAGGTCGTTCTTGCTTGTCAAGGCTATGTCGAGGGGGTTCAACCCTTCCCGCGGACCCGGTGGCGCCTCGTTACACGCCACCGCCATTATGTCTCTTCTTGCCTAACTTGGTGTGCTATAGTTTTGGTGAGTCGGCAAGACCATGTCGAGAGTTCTTCAAGTTCTCGTCTGCATCGCACTCCTGGTGGGAGTTCTTCCTCGGGGTGAGGCGAGGGATGTGTCGATTCGGTCTTGCGGCATGCCCTGCTGCACCGATCAACAGCACCGCGAAATGCCGTGTTGCTGCCGCAAGCCTTCCCCCGCGACATCGAAGGGCAAGAATTGTGAGTGCGAGATCGGCTCGTTGCCGGCCTTACCCGCGTCGGCCCCGACGGTCGCCCTGCCGATGCCGATCACCGCAGTGCTGCCAGTTGCCCTCCTTGAGTACGTTTCCGTACCGATCATTTCGACGCAGCACATTCCGCACCTCGCGATGCCGCGGATTCGGGCACCCGAGCCCGAATACGTGAGCCTGCGTGCGCCTCCTCTTCGCTAGCATTCGACGCCGGACTTCCCGCGTTGCGGGCGTCCCATGCCGATCGCAGCGAACTTATGTCACTTTCAACTTTGCGTTTCTTCCTACGCGGCTTCAGCGTCGCGCTGGCCTTCTGCTTGGCCGCGATGCTTGCGGCGATGTCCGTACAGGCGGGTCCCTACCGACTGGACGTCGTGACTGAACCGGCTCTCGTCCCAGTAGGACGCGCCCAATTGGTGGTTGCTGTCTTCGATGCCTCCGGCAAGCCGGTCGAAGGAGCGAAGGTGCGGGCGATCGCGAAGATGCCGGGAATGAACATGGGTGAAAAGGAGCAGGACGGTCATCCGGGAGACAAGGCTGGTGTCTACCGCGTTCCTGTGGTGTTCGCTATGGGTGGACGCTACGAAGCCACCATCACCGTCGATGGACCGGCGGGCAAGGGGGCGGGGACGCTGGAGTTGACCACCGGCCAGTCAACGGGGGCAGGTGGCGGCCCCGACATCGTGCGCTTCGTGGTGATTGGCCTAGGGGTTGCGCTCGCTATCCTGATCCTCGTGCGGATGCGGCGGACCGGACAGTCCGTGAACCTGAAAGGCATCTTCAGCTTCTCGGTGCTGGGCTCGCTCTTGTTGCTGGCGGGTGCGATCGCGTTGTCCCTGTGGTTGATCGAGAACAAGCGCCGACCCGGTGCAATGACACCTATCGAAGCCCAAGCGATGGAGATGAATACGCCGGCTCCTGAGGGGGTGATGCCGGTACTCCTGGCCAAGGCCGTCTTGAAGCCATTTGCCCCCACGGTGCGCTATTCAGGTCAGGCCATGGGCTTTACCGAGCAAGCCATCGTCCCACGGACGACCGGAGTGATCGTCGAGATGCCGGTCTATGTTGGAGACCGGGTGAAGAAGGGGCAGGTGCTAGCTCGACTCGACACGACGCAACTCGATCCTGAACAGGATATGCAGGCAGCCGCCCTTAGTCGTTCGCGCCAAGGTGTCGAGGTCGCGGCGTTGGAATATGAAGCCGCATTGAGTGAAGTGGCGACGGCCCGCGCGGAGATCCGCGTGGCTCAAGGCGAAGTCGAAGAAGCCCAGAGCATGCTTGATGCCGCTCGCGAGGGAAAGGAGAGTGCCGAGGCCGACGTGGCGATTGCACAGGCGGAGATTGCCAACATGGAAGCCATGCTCACTTCGGCCCAGGCGAGCCAGACCTTTGCCGGCGCCGAGGTGGAGCGCCAGCGAGGCCTCGCCGAAAAGGGGTTCGTCTCCCAAAAGGAAGCCCAGCGGGCAAGAACCGAGGCTGACCGTGCCGACGCTGAGGTGCGACAGGCTGAACAGCAGTTGCGAAAAGCCAATTCCGGCTTGCGCGCCGCCCAATCGGCGGTTCGAAGAGTTGCGGCGGAAATCGAGGCAGCACGAGTTAAGGTCGAAAACGCCAAACGCAACGCAAACGCAAAGGAGGCCGTGCTTCGGCGGGCCGAGCAAATGGCGGGGGCAGCGAAGGCCCGCGTGGGCCAGGAGAAGAGCAGCGTTTCCGAGTCTTCGGCCAACTTGCGCCGAGCCTCCGCTCAGAAGGGATATGCAACGTTGCGCGCAGAAACCGACGGCGTCATCGTGGAGCGTACGATTGCGCCTGGGCAACTTGTGTCGCCCGGGCAAACGATTCTGCGCCTCGCCCGAACTTCACCGATCCGCCTTCAGGCCAACGTACCGGAAGCCGATCTTGCCCAAATAGAGCCCGGCGCATCGGTCGAGGTGGCCCTTCGCGACTCCGATCAGAAGCCCCTGCGACTCCGGGTCACCTCGGTTGCCCCGAGCGTCGATACGGGGGCCCGCATGGGCGTCGTCGAAGCCCTCTACGATAACAAGGACCAGCGCTTCCTGCCCGGTCAGTTCATCTCGATGACGGTTTCGGCTGGTGAACCGCGCGATGCCCTCGTGATTCCTTCCTCCGCCGTGGTGCGAAGGGGCAAGCAAATGGTGGCTTGGGTCGCGTCAGACTCAATCCTCCAGCGACGAGATGTCATCGTCGGACGAGAGAGCGGTGAGGAAATCCAGATCGTCGAGGGATTGAAAGCGGGTGAACTGGTCGTCGTTGACCCTGGCCCCGACCTGCGAAGTGGCATCCGTGTTGCCCCGGTCGAAGACGAGGCGGAGGACAATGGCATGACGATCATCGTCACCGAATCTGGATACGATCCGCCCAGTCTCGACATTCCGGCCAACAAACCGGTTACGCTAACCTTCATTCGTAAGACCGAAGCCACCTGCGGCAATGAAGTCATCTTCCCCGATCTCAAGATCGAAAAGAAGCTGCCCATGAACGAACCGATCAAGATCGAAATCCCGCCACGCCAGGCCGGAACCTTGAGATTCACCTGCGGCATGGACATGCTCGAGGGCAAGTTGGTGATTCGATGAAGCGCCTTAACGCGCTGCACATGATTCACCGTTGGTCGATTGAACATCCATATTCGGTGATAGCCTTCTTCGTGGCGATGGTCGTTATGGCGGTGATCGCAATCAAGGAGATTCCGCGCCGCTTTGCGCCTTATGTCGAAAGCCCGATGATCGGTATTGTGACGATGATGCCAGGCCTTTCGGCACAAGAGATGGAGCTGAACATCTCGAAGCCGATTGAAGAACAAATGGTGAACCTTAAGGGGGTTCGCTATGTTCGATCAACGTCACAAGAAGGCTACAGTCTGGTCGCCTTGGAATTTCCTTATGGCACGAACATGCAACGCGCCATTACCGACGTTCAATCACTGATGAACGTCGTGCAGTCCAACCTTCCTCCGACGAGTGCCAATCTCAAGCCCTCCTACGTCATCGCAATCGATCCACTTAATCTGCCCGTGCTTACTCTTTCGCTCAGGGGCGATGTGAACAAGGGGTGGAGTATGGAGAGGGTACGCGAGTTCGCCGACAACACGGCGATTCAACGATTCAAAGCGGTTCCTAATGTCTTTTCGGTGGTCCCATTTGGTGGATACCGCAGACAGTTGCAAGTCGTTGTGAACAGGGACAAACTCGCTGCCTATGGCCTCAGTATTCTTGACGTTCGCAATGCGATCGACCGCTCCAACGTCGGTGCGAGCGCGGGAACGATCACGGACCGGGGTAGGGAAGCGATCGTGCGGGTCGATACGCGCATCTCGCAAGCTAAGGACCTCGAGAGTTTTCCCTTGGCGACGATCATCGATGGCAAGGCCCAGGCCGCTCCTGCTCCTCAATCGGGAGGAATGGGTGGTGGAATGGGTGGGGGCTCAGCCTCGGCACCAGCACCCAGCTTCGAGCAGGGTTCGTCTCCGCCCCGTGTGGTGACGATCCGCGATGTCGCCAAGGTGGAAGATTCTCACTGGGAGCGACGCAGCGGATATCTTTACTACGATAAGGATGATCCCGATCCCCAGCCTTCGATTTCGGTCTCAATCATCCAGAATCCGGGTGCCAGTTCCGCCCAAGTCGTGCCGGCGGTGATGAAGGTCGTTGAGCAACTGCAGTCCGAGAATCCAGGGCTGTACTTCGATGTGGCATACGACAATGCCCATTTCGTAAACATCTTGTTTGATAACGTGTGGCACGAACTGGTGGTCGCCATTGTGTTGACTGGCATAGCTGTGCTGCTGTTTCTCGGCGAATGGCGTGGGACCCTAATTGCGATGATCACGGTCCCGACTTCGCTGGCCATCGCCGTGCTGATGATGACTCCGTTCGGGATGACCTTCAATAGCGGAACGCTCATTGGGTTGCTGCTTTCCATTGGTCGCCTCGTCGATGACTCGATCATCGACATTCACGCCGTAGAACGACACCTGCGGATGGGCAAAACTCCTAAGCAGGCGACAATCGATGGAATCGCCGAAGTCCGAGTGGCAGTCATTGCTTCGACATTAATGATCGTCATCGCGTTGCTCCCGTTGATTTGGGCCGGCGGCATCGTAGGTCTCATGTTCGTCGAGTTGGTTTGGCCTTTGATCTTCGGACTGCTTGCCTCTATGCTGGTGTCCTTCACGCTGACGGCATTGCTCTGCGCGAACCTTTTGCGTCCAGAAGCAGACCGTCCTAAGAGCCGATGGCTTGCGCCTATTCAGCGTGGACTGGACCGCATGGAGCAAGGCTATGGTCGGTCGATTCGTTGGCTCTTGAAGCACCGTTTCGCCAACTTCACTCGCGTCATGGCGACCCTCGTCCTTGGGTTCACGTTCTACTTCTTCATCGGTTCGGAGATGATGCCCCTGGCGGACACTGGGCAAGCGTCTGGCGTGCTGGAAATGCAGCCCGGGACGTCTTTCGAGGGCACTCAAAAGGCGGTCAAGAAGCTCGAAACGATCTTCCGAAAGTACCCCGAATTGGAAAAGGCTAGCATCGAACTTGGTGCGGAATCGATGTTCGAAACGTGGTCTCCGTTCTCGACCGGCTATCAGATGCCGGCCGTCAATGGTGCAGCCATGATGCTGACGTTCTCCGATAAGGATCAGAGGCACCGTACCATCTTCCAAATCATGGACGCCATTCGCAAGGAGGCATTGGCGACCATTCCGGGTATTCGCAGGTTTCAAATCAAGGAGATGGGTTCGGATGTCATGGCCACGGCGGCCGCACCGATCCACGTTAACATCTACGGTCCCGACCTCAAGGAACTCGATCGATTAGGGCGTGAGGTCCTCGACGTCGCGGCACGCATGCCTGAGCTCTACCAACCCGGACGAACATGGACGCTCGGCGTTCCCGATTATCGTCTGGTCGTGGATCGCCAGCGGGCGCAAGAGGTGGGTCTCTCGCCCGATGATATTGCGCAGCAGGTGTACTACATGACTCGGGGAGGGTTGACCAACGAGTTCTTTCGACTGCCAAACCTCCGGCAGAACACCATTCTCATCCGTTACGATGAGGCAGACCGGAAGACGAAGTCCGATTTGGAGAATACGTACCTCAAGGCCGGAGATGGGCGGCAAATCCTGCTCAAGTCCGTCGCCACGGTGGAGCCGCTTAGCGCGCCGACCGCCATCGAACACGATGGACTGAAGCGCGTTGTTGGGGTAACCGGCTACTACCGCATTGGCGATTTGCCGTCAATGGATGTGGTCATGAATCTCGTTGCCAACGCTTACGGGGGCAACAAGGAGTTGGGTATCGCCCCTGTTGATTTTCCTCCCGGGTACGGCATGGAAATGCGCGGCGATATGACGCAAATGATGGACTCGTTCCGGCGCCTTCTGACCGGGCTCGGCTTCTCCCTTGTTTTGATGTATCTGGTGTTGGTCGTCCAGTTTCGGGGGTTCCTCCAGCCGCTTCAGATGCTGGCTTCGCTACCGCTCGAGTTGGCGGGTGTCTTCGTGGCGCTTTGGCTCGCGCACCAGGCGTTTTCAACGGTCTCCATCCTAGGCATCATCGTGCTGACCGGTATGGACATCACGACCGCCGTCCTGATGATTGACATGATCATGAAGGTACGCGACCGGGGTGTACCGCGCGACGAAGCCATTGCGCAGGCTTGCCCTGAACGCCTTCGCCCGATTTTGATGACCGCAGGCATCACGCTGATCGTCATGCTTCCGATCGCGATCGCCCCCAAAACCGGTCTGGATGCGTACCAACCCCTCGCGGTCGCGGTCATTGGTGGCCTCATCTCCGGCACGATCCTCTCGCTCTTCGACATCCCGATCATGCACACCTACGTGGACGACTTTGTCGTGTGGCTGAATCGAACCTTCTTGAACCGAACGTGGACGTGGCCGGTATCCGCCGAAGCCGATCAGCCTCCAGAATAGCGATGGGTTAGGCCAAACGACTGAGGCCCCAGACGAGGGCAGCGAGGATACCGATGACGCCAAAAATGAGCGCCCACGCCGCCACCATGTTGGGCTCGCGGTACGGCACGTAGTCGATATCCGCTCCCATTGCCTGCAAACGCATGATGCGGCGGTTGACCGAGGGAGAGAAGTTGGCTGCCATGTTCATGGCTTCGCCGAACTTGGAACTCGCCCCAACGCGAGAAGGACTGACGACGGACGTCATCTCCACCCATGGATCGTCTCCCAAAGGTGACCAATCCTGAGAAAACTCAACGAGAGCGTTGCCAAAGCCGCAGGGGTTCCGGGTGTACTGCACGGCGCTCGCATCGGCCAGATATCTTCTTGATTTCCATGCCGCTGAGAGCAGCGGGCCGACGACGAAGAGGTTCATCATCCCGAAGATCAGGAGGGACGCTACCCGCGCGATCAAGAAGGGAAGCAGGAGGAATCCGAAAACCGCGAATTTGATCCAGAGCTTCGTTTCCGAACCTTGCATGAACGTGTCCAACTCGCTGAGCGCCTCCGGCTGAGTGCTGTTCAACAACCTGCGCTCCAGGTCCAGAACCTGCTCGGGGGTGCGGCGATTTCGAGGCGTAAAGGCCAGCTTTGCGAAGGCCCACAGGTTCGACCGTTGGCTCTTGCTGAAGGGCGAATCCAAGAATGCGTTGACCAATCCCATGGAGTAGACCATAGAGCGGATCGTCTCGAGCACACCGAGATCACCGTTGGCGACACTCGCGATAGCTGCCGCCAGCGTGCCCTGAGTTTCATCGCGATCAAGCTGGGGGAGCAGAGGTCGGGTCACCAGGATCGCAAACTCACGACGGCTCCTGCCTATGACGGCGACGTTGGGACCGGGGGCATCGACCAGGAGTACTACAGGCTTGGACAAGCCAGAGGCGATCGCCATTTCCTCGACGATGTTGACGAGCCTTTGCTCGTCCAGCCGATGGGGCTCCGGGTCTGATGCACCCATGGCGCGCGCAAGTTCACGAACGCTTGGACCCGTGCGCACTCGGCGGCTCCAAAGCGCGAATCCAATCAACATGAGGAATCCGGGGGCTATCAGTACGACGATGTAGGCAATGAGAGAGGGAATCGAACTCTGTCCCTTCTCGATGAGATCGGGCATTCGTCCCAGCCAATCGTAGAATGAGTCGAAGAGTGGAAGAGGCACGAAGCGCTTGACCAGACCACCGAGTATCAAACCGAGAAAGAGAATCAACGGACTCAGCACCAAGCTTAGTGCCAGGGCCATCAGGCTTCCGACGATTCCACAAATGGCGTACGCCGTGAACGACTGCTGTCGTCTCCGCTCCTGTTCATGCTGGAAGGTCGTTCGCTCGATCGCCGATGCGGGTGCTGCCATGTCACCATTCTAAGCATCTGCGGCCCAAGAACCGAAGAAAATGGGCCCGAAGTCGCATCAGCGCTTCGAGCCCACGGGAGGGAGGACAACGGCTTAGTGCTCGTTGGAAGGGACGGGCTCGGCAGTGTTATCCGGCTGGGCTGGTCGCGTGTTGGGATCCACCGCGGGTACCACGTTGACCGTACCATCGTGTTGATCGTAGACGGTAAACCCGTACGTCTTTCCCATTTCCTCGAGGACCTTCATGGCCGGACCGGAAAGCTCTACTGAGACAAGGTCGTTGGCGAGGCCTGGACCAATCACGAGATCGAGCCCACTTTGCGCAGCAACTTCTCGCAGTGCTTGCTCCACCGTGAGTTTGTTCGAGCGTACTACGACTTGCATTTCCGCAGCCGTCGGCTCCTCGAGCAAGTCGCGGGGCCTGAGATGATCCGGTTCAGCGCTGTTTCCCGTGGTTTCTCGGCGCTCCGGAGCGAGGGACAGTCCTGACGAGCGATTCGATCCGACTTCCTTAAAGGGGGTGGAACTGGACTCAACCGTGACGGGCTGAGCCTCGACCACTGCCACCGGTACCGATGTTCGGCTGGCCTCGATGGCTTTGAAGGAGGCAAATCCGACACCAAAGAAGAGTACCGACGCCGCTCCTGCCAACGCCCATCGCGGGAGGCCGAAGGGGCGAGAAGTTCGTACGGTTGGTTGGAACACGGGAATGGACCGAGCGGCAGTCGGTCGCGCCGAGCGGAGGCCACGCACCATTTCGAGCCGCGACATGAGTTCCTGGCGAAACTCTGGATATCGGCGGTCAAATGCTTCGATCGCGGCCGGCTCATTCTGCTCGGCAACCAGCCACATTAACTCATCAATCGATTCGGGTACTCGGCTCATCGTTGGCTCTCCTCAAAAAACTCCTTGAAGCGTTCGCGGGCTCGAAAGAGCCGTGTCTTCGCGGCGTTGACATTGCATCCCAGACTGTCTGCAACTTCCTGCAAACTCAGGTCCTCCCAGTAGAACAGGGTCAAAATCGCGCGGTCTGTTGGCTGAAGCCGGGCCATGGCTTCCCCGATTCGCGGATCGGAATCGGTGTCTGGCTGGTCGTCGACCCAGCGGTCGGCGGCTTCGGTCAATTCGACATTGCGGGAGCGGTGCTTCAGCCCGCGCGACTGCTGGATACTGCGGTTGACCGCGATCCGGAAGAGCCAAGTGCTAAATTTCGACCGGCGATCGAACTTGGGGAGATGCCGGTACACCAACGTAAAAATCTCCTGCACTGCATCGGACGCCTCTTCCGCGTCCATCAACACGCCCCTGGCGATCGCATAGACCTTGTCGTAGTACTTTTCGTAAAGTCGGGTGAAGGCACCTTGGTCGCCGCGCAAGAAGTGATCGACGAGGATCAGATCCTCATCGAAGACGGTAGCTCCTGCGGGCGCGTAGAAGACCGACACCATTGACCTCTTTGACGCTTCTTACGACTTCGCAGGTTACCGAGACGCTCGAAGTCGATCCAGGCCGAGCTTCGCAAAGCCGATCGGTGCCGTGACTTGGAACGTTGTCCTGGCGATCGGCTTGCGATAACTCAGATAACTATACGTGCGATCCGCGACGTTGACGACATTGCCGTTCTGGTCCAGGGACTCGCTGGTCGTCCGCATGACCAAGCCATCGCTCTTGCGAATCAGGAGTGTCAGGCGGATTCGCGGACCTTCGTACTTGACAAGGCCACAGGATTTGCCTCCAATAGACAAGGTGCCGACACCTTTCGCCTTGAATTTGGGCGAGAGCATGGCCCGAATGGGATTCCTCTCAAGCAGCATATCGCGGAGCATGGGGTCCCAGCGGATGCGAGCCGCATCCAGGGCCGCTTGGGCCTTGGCGAACCGAACATCACCCCAAAAAGCCTGGCGGGTGGCTTTATCGATGAGCGTGAACTTCCCGGGGCGGTAGACGATGTCGAAGTTGGGATCGGTCTGCCGCACGTAGTCTCCGTCGAACCACACCCGTGTTACGCCCTCGAGGTCCGTCACCGCATAAGAGATTTGGTTCACGAGATCGTAAGCCCGGAGGGCTTTCTCGGTCAAATTTCGCGCATCGGAATCGACATAGGTGGGCGGACCATTCTCGGCGACGGCAGCTGCCACTGCTCGCTGTGCCCCTTTCGGGAGATTCGTTTTGAGGTCGCCAGGAGGGCCACCATAGGTGAACTTCCATGTGATCGTGTTGCTGCCCGACCTGATCTCGAGTGCGCTGAGTCTTCCGTTCGGCATCCGAGTGACCGTCAACTCTCCATTCGCACCCTTTCCAATGCCGACGAGGCCGACCGTTCCGGACTTGAATTGCCATGAGTTCGCCTGCCGGATGGAGTCGAGCGTGTCCTTGAGCGCACCCACCTCGGCGAAGCTGACGAGCATGCCATCCACCCCCGAGCCCGCGTTGCGAACGTTGTCCACGAGCGATAGGGTCTTCCGCCACGGAGTCGACGCGTAGCGCTTGGAGTCAGCATCGTAAAGGGTGATGCCCGACGGATTGGCCCACATGGTCCGATTGACCAGTCCATCGCCGGTCGACCTCATCGTCACCTTTAACGCGGAGGGGCGCCGATAAGCCAGTTCGTAGCTGGCGTGCACGCGCGCACCATCGCCGACGACATCCTGGGTGGCGAAGATCGTGCCCTCGGGCATCTTGCGATGAGCCGCAAGGATGCTCTCGAAGTAACGATCAGCAGCCGTCTGGTCAACCAGGGACACGAGAAAGGCAACAAACACCTCGTTATTCTGACAGCCAGCAGGTCTAAAATAGCCCATGCGCCAGGAAGTAACGTGGCAAGAGCGAGAGGCCATGAGGGCCAAGCCAGAGGGCAAGCCGATCTACAAGCAGCAGTGGCGCGATCTGCTGTTCATGCACTATCCGATGGACCCCGTCGAGATGCGCCCTCATATTCCCGAGGGACTCGATCTCGACCTGTTTCCGGATGACAAAGGGCGGCCAAGCGCATGGGTTGGCGTCGTGCCGTTCCGCATGGAGGGGATTCGACCCAAAGCCGCGCCTGCCGCTCCCTGGATTTCGTCTTTCCCGGAGACCAACGTCCGGACGTACGTCCATCGCAACGGAAAGGACCCCGGCGTCTGGTTCCTGAGTCTCGATGCGGCGCGCTGGATCGCCTGCAAGATCGCCCGGAGACAATTCGGCCTCGCGTATTGGCACGCGAAGATGACGGTTGAGCGACACAACGAGATCGTCAAGTACTTCTCCGACCGGCTCGAAGGCACCGAGTCAGCCGGACTCGAAGCCACCGTTTCGATCGGCCCGGCGGCAGGGATCTGTGAACCCGAGACGCTGGACTTCTTTCTGCTCGAACGCTATCTGCTCTACACCGTCTTGGGCGAAGAACTCCGCAAGGGACGCGTGTGGCACCGACCCTATCCCATACGAGGCGCGCGTATCGACTCCTGCAATCAATCGCTGACAACCGCAGCCGGATTGCCGACGTTCCCGTGGGACCACGTCATGTTCAGTGACGGGGTCGATGTCGACATCTTTGGGCTCGAACGCGTTTAGCGGCTGGGCGGTGGGGCCCCGGCTCCACCCTGCGGCAAAAGCTCGCGACCGGTGCCTCGCTGCATTCGCTGGGCGGCTATTTCGGCGCGCCGACGGAACTCGCGGGGAAGTTGATCAAAGCCGACGGGCGCAGTTTTCTTGTCGACCTTATCGTCAGTCAGTCGACGATTGAGGGTGGCGTTGCGAGTGAAGTCGAATCGGAAGTTGAGTGCGGTCTGCTCGCCCATCTGGAACTTCTCGAAGTTCATACCTAAGCCCGCGATTTCCGCTCCGCGCACGTTGTTGGCGAGGGCCCTAAAGCGCCCAAGGGCATCGGCGGTGAGGAACTGCGAGTTGCCGCCCTCCGCATCCGTGGCGAGCACGGCTTCCTCACGATTCGCCCGCACTGTCAGCATGCCGTTGGTCGGAATGCCGGTCGGCAGCGCTTCGGTTCGTTCGCTTGCGAGATTGCCTCGACCCATCATCATCATCATGGGTCCGCCTGGACCGCCCGGTCCTGGACGTCCGCCGCCCGGTCCCGGTGTCTCAATTCGGGGGCCATCCATCGAGTTGTAGACCATCGAGTGCGTCAGCTCTCGCTGCTTTTGATTGAAGGAGGCGATCGAAAGGGGCTGCCCGTTCAAGAGCGAGGTTCGCTGACCCTGCGGCATGTAGCCGTAGAACTTCAGCATTTCGCCATTGCCCTGGAAGGTCTGCATCAGCTGACGCTCGGCCGTGGTCGGATCGAGGAGCTTCAGATACGTGTAGTCAATACTGGCCAGGACGTTGTATGCGTCGGTCGTTATGGCGTAGGCCGCCAAGTCGTCGAGGCTCAGACGCCCAGCGGTGTTCAGCGTCTTCAGCATGGCCGCCAGCGATTTGCGGCTGATCCGTTCCTTTACCGCCGTGAAAGGCTGCAGGGGCTTGACGGTAAGCCAGCCCTCGGTTGCGGTGATTTCAAGATCCCATGAAGGAGCCATCGCGAGCGCCTCTGTCGGGTAAAGCACGCTGTTCTGGATGCGGCGAAGGGACGGAAGAAGTGCGCTGTCGGGGAGAGCCGCCACGAGATTCAGGTTCCGCTGCTCCGCGATCCCAAGAAGAATTTCGGAAGGTGCCGTCGAAAGCGGCTCGAAGACATCGGGCTGAAGCAACCGGCTCCTCCAATCGGGGCTGAGTTCCGATGGTTTGGACCGGTTCGCTCCGACGAAGAGCGGCTGACCACTCACGACGTCGCCACCGGTAGCCACGGCAACGAAGGATGCCACGGTACCGCGGGCTCCTCCCTCGACCGAAGTGACGAGGCCCGCAAACTGCTTGGTCAGATCCGAGATCGCAATCGGCTGCTCGTTGCTGTTCTTTCCGGCTGGCGGAGCGATCTCCTCGGCCAGAGAAACGAATCCCATGCCGGTGGCGAAGAAGTCTCCTGTCTGGGCATCGGCTACGCTGAGTTGGCACTGCAGGCCATCGCCGGTTCCGAAACGGCTTACGATGAGCAGGACTTTGCCAGGCTTTGCGGTCTGGGCGCGCTGGGATTGACCACCCGCACCGAGTATGGCGATATCGGCTCGGCCTCCGGAACCGCCGACGGGTGCTGTCTGTTCGACGAGCCTCTGCTCCTCGAGGAACTGGTCAATGATTTTGGTGGCAGCACCGGGCAAGGGTTTCTGCATCTGCGTCGGTCGTGTCGCGAAGACGGTTCGGGTGCCGGGACCCATGGCGCCGAGGATGTCTGGGTCGATCGTGGCTAGTATACGAGTGATCGCCCGCGAGCCCGGTGACATGCGGTTGTTTGCGGAAAATGCTCGGGCGCTCCGGACGAGCGCTCCTTCGCCACCCCCGCCTTCTCGGAGCCCGCGCGTGATCTGCTCGATCTGTTGGCGGTTCTCGGCCGCCATCTTCTGAACGTCTTCCTCCGTCAGCTTCGGCTTCTGCTCGACTTCGCCAAGCATCTTCTTGATCGCCGCTTCGAGCTTCTTGCCGCGTCGAGCGGCCTCTTCACGCTGCTGCTTGAGCTCAGCGGCACCGGTTCGGGTTAAGAGGTACCCGCCGTCGCTCGGACGCCATTCGCCATCGACCACCGCCGCGATTTGGTCCATCGCCTGTTGGATCGTGACATCTTTCAATCGAACGCACAAAACGTCGTTCTGGGTTTGGGTACCGCTGGAGAAGCGGATGTTGGTGACTTTGGTCAATTCGTCCAAAAGTCGAGGCGCAGTCATGCCTTTGGCTGTCAGAGAAATCTTCTGATTGAGATCCTGCCCCTGGCACAAAGAAGCAGAAACGGCAAGTCCGGCGAGTATGATGAGGCGGTAGGTCGATTGCATGGCAGGAGTCCTGTACGTAGGGCTACGCTAGTTGAGACGGTTAACGTTCCGAATCGGCTCAGTGCTTCGTCCCTACATACCGATAGGTAATAAAAGTGATGATTCGATCCAAGATAACTCTTTGCGGCTTGCTTGCCGTGTTTTCCGGCTCTGCTTTCGGGCAAGCCGACCCCGCCACCGTTCAGCGTCTTGTCGCCGAAGGCAAGAATAACAACCAGGTGATGCGGCACCTGTGGACGCTGACGCACCGCTTCGGTCCGCGTCTATCGGGCTCAATGCGGCTCCAAGATGCTAGCGACTGGGCCATGATCCAGTTCAAGGAAATGGGCCTCAAGAACGTCCATCGCGAGAAGTGGGGTGACGTTCCGGTCGGCTTTGAGCGAGGCCAAACTCAGGTCGGCAAGATGGTTGCCCCGTACGAATGGGACTTCGTGTTCACGACGTCATCCTGGACCCCTGGCACCGGTATCAAGCGTCGTGGTTTGGCGATTCTCGAACCGATGACGTTGGCCGAGTATGACGCCGTCAAGGGCAAACTCAAGAACGCCTGGCTGATCATGCGGGGCGGTGGCCAAAGGGGCCGCAACCAGACCGACGACCGGCCGGAAGAGAAGCGTCGTGTAGATGAACTCATTGCGCAGGCCGGCATTGCGGGTCGGGTTTCGGGTTCACGCAATGACCTCGTCATTACCGGCGGGCGCATGCAGAATGACCCGAAGAACCTGCCCAAGGACGTTCGCATCACGATCCGAAAGAAGGACATGGACCGTGTGATGTATAGCCTGCAAAAGGGGAAGGAAGTCAAGCTTGAGTTCGATATCCAGAACCACTTCATCAAGCGCACGATGCCCCAATACAACATCATCGCCGACATTCCTGGGACCGAAAAGCCAGACGAGGTCGTGATCGTGAGCGGTCACTTCGACAGTTGGGACGGTCCGGGCTCCCAGGGAGCGCTCGACAACGGAACCGGCACGATGGTCGCTCTCGAGGCCGCCCGCCTGCTGATGGCTTGCGGGGCCAAGCCGAAGCGCACCATCCGCTTCATCCTCTGGACTGGCGAAGAGCAGGGCCTTTTCGGGTCGCGCGCCTATGTCACTCAGCATAAGGACGACCTTGCCAAAATCTCGGCCGTGCTCGTGGATGATGGCGGCACGAACTACCAAGGCGGCGTGACCTGCACCGCCGACATGGAGCCCCTGATGCGCGCCGCATTGAAGCCAGCGATGGACGCCTTCCCAGAGCTTCCGATGGAGATTCGCATCGTCGAGCGGATTCCGCGCGGCGGTGGCAGCGACCACGCGCCATTCAATGCGGTCCAAGTGCCGGGGTTCTTCTGGTTCGAGACGGGTCGGTCGGACTACAACTACGTCCACCATACGCAACACGATAAGTACGAGATGGCGATTCCGGAGTACCTAGTTCAGTCGTCCACGAACTCGGCGTGCGCGTCGTATATCCTGGCCTGCGCCGAAACGCTACTGCCAAGGGAGAAGCCGGCGCCAGCGCCTGGCCAATAAGGCCACGCGGAAAGCAAGTTCCATGTGGCCGGGGTTCACAATTCATCAGCGGCCACCCGCACGGCCCCCTCCCTGTCCCTCCCCCAACCGGAGTTGGGAGAGGGGACGCGTTTGTAATTTCCAGGCGTTAGCTGTGAACGCGTCGAGGTTAAGAGATCGGTCGCGTCCCCTCTCCCACTCTGGTGGGGGAGGGACAGGGAGGGGGCCGTGGGCGAAAGCCGCTCGCCGAAGGTGAAAGCTGAGTTTGCGGCTACTCAAGTAAAGTAACCGTTAATGCGTCGCTTCTGCTGGCTTACCCTCCCCCTCCTTTTCGTTCCGACCGCGGCCCTGGCGCAGGAGAAGGGAGAGTGGTCGATTTGGGGCTATTACGGCCAAAGCTGGTTCATCCTTGGAAGCGAAGACATTCGGCGAGGCGGCGGGTTGGCGGTGCAGTACGCCCGGCACGAGCCGAGATTCAAGTTCTGGGGCAAGGAAGGCAAGCTCGTTTTCGAAGCCAACGCAACACACACGGTCGGCGGCAACAAAT
Organism: Fimbriimonadaceae bacterium; assembly: GCA_019694835.1. Next base: position 25,807 of record JAIBBE010000002.1, read on the forward strand.
TCGAATGGGAAGGAGACACGACCATTGCCTTGGGAGTGCTCGCCCTGGCTCGCTATGAAACCCGACCGAGGAAGGGACTTGCGACGTATCTGGAAGGCGGCTGGGGGTTCCAGTGGGCCGACAAACACACGATCGACCTGCCCAGTCATTTCAATTCGACACCTGTTCTCGGCGCCGGCGTTATCTTGCCGCTGAAGAACACCGAGGTTTACCTCGGGGTTCGATACATCCACATTTCCAACGCGGGCACGGTTGGTAACAACCCGGGGCAGAATCAGGTCTTCTTCATGGCTGGCGTCAAGTTCTGAGCCACGAGGCGCGCGATTTTGCGCTGCGGAGCAGGCATTGGAAGGGCTTCCAGTTCCTCGAGCGAGAGCCAACGTAAATCCTTTCCTGCGCCCTGCCGCACTCGGACCAGCTTCACCGTGAGCGTAATCCGATGGTGGGTGACGGTATGCCGAACGAGGCCTAATCCGATTGTCTCAGCGGGCCGAAGCAGCAACCTCAGTACTGCGTCGTCCTCTTCACGAGGGAACTCCCACATGCCTTCCCACCACTCTCCCTTTGGAATCTGCCGCACCCCGACGAGACCTTCCCTCAACGGCACCCAAACTTGGAACTCAAGGGGCACGATGGCCTTGTTCGGCACTTTGACAGGATATCGCGCCGGGTCCCTTTGGGCATGTGCGGCACAGAGTTTGGCGATCGGACACTGCTCGCACTTGGGGTTCTTCGGGGTGCAAATCGTCGCCCCAAGCTCCATCATCGCTTGATTCCAGTCGCCGGGATTTTCTGACGGGATGAGGGACTGGGCCCAGATCGTTGCGTCGCGATTGAGCCTCGACCCGGTTGCTGCTGACGCAGTAACGCGAGCAAACACGCGTTCGACGTTACCGTCCACCACAGCCGACTGCTCGTCCAGGGTGATGCTCGCAATCGCGGCGGCGGTATAGGCACCGACGCCCGGGATATCTCTCCAGCCTTTGGCCGTCGTCGGATAACCCACCTCGGCAACGGTCTGCGCAGCCGCTAGCAGGTTTCGGCAGCGCCGATAGTAGCCAAGTCCTTGCCAAAGTGCGAGAACCTCCTGCTCATCGGCGTTTGCGAGGGACTCGACGTTGGGAAAGCGAGTCATCCAACGGTCATAGTAAGGGAGGACGGTCGCGACTTGGGTCTGCTGGAGCATGATCTCACTGACCCAGACGGCATAGGGATCGCGCGTCCGACGCCACGGGAGATCGCGTCCGTTGAGGTTGTACCATGCTGTGAGTTGGTCCCAGATCTGGTCCTTTAACAAGGTTGACGCGTAGCCTCCACTTGACGGTAACGGCCAATCCATTCGTAGTGCCCGGCGACGGCCAGCACGAGATAAATGAAGTACAGGATAGCCAGGAGATCCAGGCCTCGCCAGAAGAAAAGGGGAACGTAGATGAGGTCGACCACAATCCACACCACCCAGCTTTCCAAGTACTTCTTGGTGGTCATGTACTGAGCGGCAAGGCTAGTCGACGTGGTCAAAGCGTCGATCACGGGGGCGGCACCATTATAGTGGATGAGAACTCGGCTCCAGACAAAGGTGGTTAACGCCGCCGCCATAAGCAATGCTGCCGCCTCGCCCTTGCCAATCCGACTAATCGCAACTTCCGCCCGGTTCTTGCCTCCGTGCAGCCACCAATACCAACCGAACAGACCCAGGATAAAGTAGAGGACGTTAAGGATGGAGTCCGCGAAAAACCGTGCCTCGTACAGGACGTAAGCCGAAAAGGTGGAAGTAACAAGCCCGATTGGCCAGTTCCAAATGTGCTCCTTGACGACCAGCCAGATGCACCAGCAACCGGAGATCAGAGTCGCGACCTCCTGCCAAGAGTTAGCGATCCAGCCGAGCAGGCTGGCTGTCAGCAGGAGAATTGACGCCAAGACACCGAGGCCGTAGAGAAGGCTCTTCGTCACTACCGACCATTGTGGCCGCTTAGTTCTGTGCTGTCCAGCGCGGCGATGTGTCGGAAGCCTTCTTGCCCTTCAGCAACGATTCGAGGGTTACGCCGTTGAGCGTGCGCGTCAGTTGCGTCTTCTCCCAGATCTTGAAGTAGCCGTAGCCACCACGTGCCAGTGAGACGGGCATTGCGACCGAGTAAGTCCGACCATCTTCGAGCTTGGACCCATTGACGGACGCCGAGACGATCCGCTTGTCGGCCGGTGCGCTCTTGGAGAAGGCGGCGTCGATTCCGGAAAGCTGCAGGAAGCTCATGCTCGTCGAGGGGTACAGCGAGACCGAGCGCTCAAGAGCGGCACGAATCTGGGAGCCCTTCAAATCGACGACGGCGACTTCGTCCGTGGGGTACTGGAGCCACGACGCAAGGTTATCCATGCTGCCGTTTTCCTTAACCATTCCCGCAGGGATGAACGCGGCATCGGTTCCCGCCGCTGACCGCAGGGCATCGGCGATGGACTGTGAAGGTCCGTGCGATTCCGTTCCGGGACCCGCCCAAGCGGAACCCATCAGGGAAAGAAGTGCGATTGCGACGACGCCAGTTTTTTTGGTCATTTCATTTACCCCCTGCAAGGGGGATGCCAATCATCAGACGACTTCATTATTGCCCAGTTCCGTCGATCTTGGTAGTAGATTCTACGAAGTCCTAGGACCACGGAAGTTCCCCGGATTCAAAGGCGGTTGAAACGGCCATGACCAGCCGACTTAAGGGCCTGGCACACTTGCTGGATTGGTATTGGCGTCTCTGGCTCCCGGCCCTAACGATCGATGTCGTTCTGCTCGAATTCCTTGGCACATCCGGCTGGCCGTGGGGCCTGGTGACCTTCACAGGAGTCGCCACCACCGTTGCCGCGATTTGGCCGCACAGACGGTGGCTGGCTGCGTTTGACCGCTCCCGGCACATCTTCCACCCCGAACTCAATGTTCACGTGCGCAAACTTGGCGAACGGATGGGGATGCGCCCGGTCGGCGTTCATGTGATCTCCGCTGAGGCGCCCTTATTGATTTGGGGCGATCGTATGCTCGTGGGTAACGATCGCAGAGATGCCGAGTTCGATGTGGAGGCGTGCTGGCTGCTCGCAATTCGAGGCTCGCGTGTGGATCGAATGAAGTCCGCTCCGCTCTCGTGGCGAGCCAAGCGTGTCCTGCTCCTGGCGATCGGAATGGGCTTGGCCCTTACTTTTGGCGGGGCTGGGCTCGGGTGCTGGTTTGTGATGGTGCCATTCGTCCTGATGCGCAAGCCGGCGATGCAGTGGACGCAAATCCTTCGCGCGATCCACGCTGGCGTCGGCGACCCAAAATTCGCGGAACTTGCCAAGCATGTTCAACGGCTAAGCCACCAAGACCGAACCGGACTGCTTTCTGCACTCGATGACTTCAGGGCGGTTCGCGTGAGTCCAAGTGCCTAAAATGCCTCACGCCAAACCGCGTCAGTCATAATACGGTGGGCTGCGATGCCCAGGAGGAGCATATGCGAAACGAACTGAAATCTGCACTCGTGGTGCTGGCCGTCGCGGCGGTCTCGAACGTCTGGGCCGGTCCCAAGCCGCTTCCCAAGCCAATCGTCGACGCGATGGCAAAGTTCGAGAATGCCCTGAAGTGGAATAGCCCTGGCGTGCTACGCAATCTCGTGTTCGAGTACTCGATGCCAGAGTATTCGTCGACCATGATGGGCCAGAAATTGGACCTGTACGGTGAGGTCGAGAACGTCCTGATGTTCGGCAAGATGATCGAGAAGGTCAACAAGGTTCACATGAAGGTGATGGGCTGGAAGTGGAATAGTCCGTCCAATGTCGATGTGACGGTCCGCATGGGTGGCCAGATGGTGATGAACATGAACAATCAGCGCGTCCTTGCGACCGTCGATCACACCGCCGTCGAGACCTGGGTCAACAGCAACGGCAATTGGAAGATCCTCCGAACCAACATCCTCAAGGAGCATTTCTCCTCGCGACCCATCAAGGGCAAGAAGTAACAATGCGGAAATCTAGCCTTCTTTTCCTGCTCGTTTTCGCGCTGCTCGTTGGATGCAACAAAGACAGCGGCAGCGCGACGACCGATCCGGGGGTTTCCGATACCAACGGTTCGACGATCGCGAAGACGGATCAACCCGATCAGCCCTCAGCTGATACGGGCACAGTTGAATCCGACCCGGGCAAGACTGAACCCGATCCCGGCAAGACCAATCCTCAGCCGGAGCATGCGAAAGGCCCAGCAGACCCACATAACCTCAACCCGAAGCAGCATGCGCCTAAGCCGGACCCAGCGAAGGAAGCGACCTCAACGCCGACAAGCAAGACTTACATCGGCATGTACAAGATGACTCGCGGACTCGGTGAAAAGGCAAAGATGTACGTCTTGGAGTTGAAGGATGGCGGTGCCGCCGAACTCAAAGTCACCGGTGTCGACGTCAACGCGAAGCCTGAAGAGGCCGCCGGCAAGTGGAGCGAGAAGGGAGGGCAACTCATCATTGAATGGCCCAATCAGGTACCGATGATCTTCACCTTGAAGGATCGGGAAATGGTCAGCGAGAGCTTTGATCACAAGAAGTGGGAAGGCAAGCGCGTGATCTTCTACAAGCGCGCCTAGGGTTCAACACAAAACACCGCTCGCGGTTCCCCGCGAGCGGTGTTCTCATTTTGCTACCGTTCGAATCTCCACTCCATGAAGTCGATCCTGGCTTCTGCGCGACCTTTGGCCTGACCCGGAATTTCCACGTAGCGCACTCGAGCACGCAACTCGCGAGTACTGGGATGGATGAAGCGGGAGACATTTCCGGTGAGATTCACCTGAATGGTGCCGTCCGACAGGGATGCTGGCCGTGTATCGACCCCCTCGTACGCCAGAGTATCGTAGTTGAAGGCCTCGATAAGCTGGGTTTGGCCAGCGGTCGCCTGCGCCTCGACCGTGAGTCGCAACGAGACCGGATTGAGGTACGGCGCGGTTGAGGTGGCTACGATCTCGTGCGAGACTGAGACCTTCGATGGCAACGGCGCGCGTACTCGAAGCCGGTCGTTATCGCTCGCACCGAGGCTAGCGACACTACCGGCCACCAGCGAGCCAGAGAACGCAAATGACGTGGGAACCACGGTACCGGCGATTGGGGTCACGTTCGCCAGGTACAGCCCGCGCCCGTGCGTAACGTTGATGAGCTCGTCATTGTCCTTCCAGATGAGTTCGTCTATTGGGCACGTGTCGGGTCCGTCGGTGACGGCGCCCCAAGAATTACCGCCGTCAGCCGAAACGAAGAGCCCGATGTCGGTACCGGCGAAAATTCGGTTCGGACGCAATGGATCCATGGCGAGCGCCCCAACCGGTGCGGCCGGAAGGCGACGAGTCGGCATGCCGGTGGCCTGCGTCCAAGTGGTGCCACCGTTCGTGGTCATCCAGATGTTGTCGTCGGCCCATCCGAGGAACGCAACGAACACGCGATTGTGGTTGGCGGGGTCGATCACGATTCGAGCCACCCAGCGCCCGACGCTGCCGCCCGGAAAATTCTCGTCAACCCGGGTCCACGTGGGGACGGCCACGGTGCCATCGATGGTCTTATAGATCTGGCCGTTGTTGTGGCCAACCCAGATGATGTTGGAGTTGCCCTGAGCGACCGTCACCGTGGAGTGGTGCCGGGGATCGTAGTTCTCCATATGCGACCGATCATCCCCAGGGTCGGACAAGCCGCCGGGAATGGCCGGTTTGATGACGGACCAAGATGGCGTCGCTGCCTTAACGTTGCTGCTGCGCCAGAGCCGGAGACCGCAGACCAACATGGTGTTGGGGTTGTTGGGGTCGAGAATGTAGTGCGGGATGAAGTTGCACAGAGAAGTGTTGCCCGCATCGCTGAGTCCGGTGGTGATGCTTGAGAAACTGGTGCCTCCGTTGGTGCTGCGCCGGATTCCGTTGACCTGAGAGGAACCGTACAGATAGTTCGCATCAGTGGGGTCGGCTGCGGCGAAGGCGCCGTCTCCCCCGATGACTCCAATGGTCCAGTTGATCGAGCCGCTGTAGATACTGGTGTAATTATCCTGCGCGCCCGCAATGATCTTCCCGCTCGGCGAATAGGCGGCCCCGTAAAACTGCGTGATGCCGAGCCCGTTGTTGAGGTGGCCACCCGTTCCCGTGGTCGAGTCGGTCGTGTAACCCACACCGCCATCTCCGGCAAAGAACAGCCGTCGATTCGTCGTTCCGTTGTACTGCGGATGGGTGATGATGTCGTGGTGGTCGGCATGGATGTTCGCAAACGCGTTTGTCCGGGTCGCTCCGCCGTCGGTGCTGCGATAGAGGTTGACGCCGCCGAAAATGATGAAGTTCGGATTCGTCGGGTCCACCCACAACGCGAGGTTGTAGGCCTGATAGGTTGATATCGCCGGAGCGGCTTGAAGAGTCCAGGTTTGTCCGCCGTTCGTGGACCGATAAATGCGAGCCGACTGAGCCATGTTCCCCATGATCGAGTAGCACGTGGTTGCAGTGCTTGGTGCCCAGACCACTTCGGCGCGGTGCACGCTCGTCATCCCGGTGGAGTCTGCAAAGGACAGTCCACCATTGGCCGAATAGACGACGCCCGGGTCGTCATGAATCCCCGCAATGACGAGGTTGGCATTACTCGGGTGGAAATTCACGTCGTACGCGTGACCGTTCCAAACCTTGGTCCAAGTCGATCCGCCATCAGCGGTTCGCCAAATGCCGGTAGCGGTCGCCGCCAGCATGATGGTCGGATTCGAGGGGCTGAAGCTAAGCCGATTGACGAAGTACCAATCGGGAGTATCTGTGGAGGCCATCTGGGTCCACGTCGAACCCGCATCGGTTGACTTGAAAATGCCTGCGCCTCGGATTGCAGAGGTGTTCTGCGAGCCTTCCACGCTCTCGAAGAAACCTTCGCCTGTGCCTGCGTATAGGGTGTTCGGGTCGTTGGGGTGCATCACGAGGCAGCATACGCCGATCGCCGACATGAAGCCGTCGAGCGGGAACCAGTTGCTGCCGCCGTCGGTGGTCTTCCAAACACCTCCGCCCACCGCGCCACAGTACATGATATTCGGCGTGGTCGGGTGGATCACGATGCTGCGAATGCGTCCCCCAATGTTGGCGGGGCCAAGCCACTGCCATGGGGCAAACTGAATACTGGTTTCAGAGGGGACGGTGAGAGCGGCGCGCTGTTCGAGGGCGTTCATGAGCGCTCGCTCGGGCATGGTGCCGTCTGCATTCAGCCGCGACACCCACCGCTGACGCATGGCGACTACAGCCGTTGGAGTTGACTCGGATCCCGTTGAAGAAGAGGGAAGTTCACTGCAGCCGGACAGGAACAGAAGGCCAAGCAGGGACAAGGAGAAACGCGAACGCATTCTCCTAGTTAAGCAGAATTTGTCTGATTCACCAAGAAACTTCTCTCGTTAGTCCACTCTCCGGTGAACACATATTCCGCAGGTCCGGTCATGAAGACATCTCCTGACTCGTCATATCGGATGTCGAGCGTGCCGCCCGGAAGCTGAACATGGGTTTGACGGGCTCCCCGTCCGGTTAGATATGCGGCTACGCCGACTGCGCATGCACCGGTGCCACACGCCAAGGTCATACCGGCTCCCCGCTCCCATGTGCGCTGGACGAGGTGCGTGGGCAGGCGCGCTTCCACGAAGTGAACATTGACCCGATTTGGAAAGAGCGGATGAACCTCCAGTTTCGGGCCCCACTCGGCAAGCGGTACGGAAGACACGCTGTCGACAAAGACGACCAAGTGGGGGTTACCCATGGAAACCGCAGTGCCGAGAAGCGTGATTCCGGCAACCTCCACGGGTTGGTCGATGAAACTCGATTCGGGCGCACCGACCATCCCGATTTCTGCCCGTGTGAGACGTGCCCTACCCATGTCGACCCGGATCAACCCATTCTCCAGGAGCTCGAGCGTCAGTTTGCCCGCCCCCGTTTGTACCGGGATGAAGTTGCCCTTGGCGTACCCGAGGTCGTGAACGAATCTTGCAAAGCAGCGAACGCCGTTCCCGCACATTTCGCTTTCGGAACCATCGGGATTCCACATGCGCATTCGCAGAGTTCCTGAGCCAGGTTCGCGGTCGGCGACGATGAGTCCGTCGCTTCCGACGCCGAACCGGCGGTCGCCCATCTGTTGCGCAATCCGAGGTGCAGACTGCGCGTCAAACGGATGGGCGATGCCATCGATCATCACGAAATCATTGCCGATTCCGTGCATTTTCGTAAACGGTATCACTCGTCGTCGTGGCCGTTTTCGTGCGGTGCCGAACCATGGTCATCGTTCGGGCGATTGCTTCCAATGGGCCGGGACGGGACGATGCTGGTGATGGCGTGCTTGTAGACCAATTGAGTGGGCTTGCCAGGGGAATCCAACAGGACGGTGAAGGCATCGAAACCGCGGACCTGGCCGCGCAACTGGACGCCACCCATCAGATAAATCGTGACCCCGATGCCTTCCTTGCGCACCTGGTTCAAAAACATGTCTTGGAGATTAATTGTTTTCGCCATTTACTTACTTTGCTCCTCGTCTTCGAGCGGCGAAGAAAGAATCCGAGTCACCTCGTCTCTGACCGCCACTCCATCAAAAGAATGAAATTGCCGCAGATTTGGCTCCGATCGAAGCCACGTCCGCTGACGCTTTGCGTATTGCCTCGTTTCTAGAGTGATACGTGAGAGGGCCTCTGACAGTTCACAGTCCCCCCCAAGGACTCTAAGCAACGTACGATACCCGATAGCTCTCATCGCCGGAGAGTCATCGCGAACACCTTGCGACGCCAGCAATTGTACTTCTTCTAGCCAGCCAGATGCCAGCAATTTTGCGGTTCTCTCGGCGAGCGCTTGATCCAGGTCGCTAACAGATGGGACGAGGCCGATCTTGAGGCGTGGACAGGGTGGCAGTTCTAATTTTATGGGCTCCGATGGCTCGAGTATGCGTTCAAGGGCCCTTCGAACCCGCACGGGGTTTTGCAAGTCTGTCTTTGCAGCGACTTCTGGGGCAACCCCTCGTAGTTCCGCGACGAGGGCAGTTAATCCTTCTTGACTTAGGCGAGCTTCCAGCTGTGCCCGCAAACGCGGACCAGGCAAGGGAGACAAGTCCTGCCACTGCTCGAAAAGTGCTCTGATGTAGAGGCCCGTTCCCCCCACGACAATCGCGCTTCGCCCGCTCCGCCAAGCTTCCCATATTGCTTCTTGGGCGAGAACGACATACTCGCCGACGCCGAAGTCCTCAGTCGGCGCTTTGAGGTCGAGCAAGCGGTACCGATAGGGATCGCTGGGCTTGTTCGTGCCGATATCGAAGCCTCGATACACCATGAAGGCGTCCGCGTTGATCAGTTGGGCACCGGTTTGATCGGCAAGGTGCTCTGCCAAAGAGGACTTTCCGGAGCCAGTCGGCCCCATGACCGCCAACAGAAACGGCTTCATGGCGTTCCAAACAGATAGCGGCGCGGAACCCGGGTCATGATGCGCGTGGTGATCTCGTGTGGCGTCGTGTCAATCAGGTTCGAGAGGCGATCTGCCGGGACTGGCCCACCCAAGAGAATCGCCTCATCTCCCAGTGCCACGAAGGGTAAGTCCGTCGCGTCGACGAGGACTTGGTCCATACACACCAGACCAATCACGGGACACTCGACACCGTTGAGGATGACGACTCCCTTGTTGCTAAGGGATCGCGGATATCCGTCGCCGTAGCCGACACCCAGGGTCGCAACGACCGTTTGGCGCGTGGTTGTGAAGGTGCCCGAATAGCTCACTGGGCTCCCTGGGGGCAACTCGCGGAGCGCCATCACCCGTGCCTTCCAGGTCATGACGGGCTTCCCAACCCCCTCAAACAGGCCGTAGGGCTCGATGCCATAGGCGCCCAAGCCAATCCGCACGAGGTCATGACGGCTTGCCGGATAGCGGACGGCACCGGCGCTGTTAGCCGCGTGGACGACTTCGAAGTGCAGCCCCGCATTCTCGCATTCGGCAAGGACACGGTGAAATCGTTCCAGTTGACGTTGCGTTGTTTCCGGGTCTCGTCCGCTGTTCGCGAAGTGGGTCGACAAACCCTCGAGGTTGACGCTGGCCAGCCCAGCGATCTTGCAGGCGGTATCGACGGCATCGTCAGGCAAGACTCCAAAGCGGGCCAGGCCGGTTTCCACCTCAAGGTGAATGATCGCCGTGGAGTTCTGTTCGATGGCGGCTCGGCTGAGGGCTGCGGCAATCTCGAGCCTTTCAACCAGAGTACGCAGTCGGTAGAAGACGGCCTGCTCGGCTTCGACGGCGAGGATCGGCGAGATGACGACGATAGGCTTCTCGATCCCCGCATCGCGGAGGGCGATGCCTTCCTGGACCGTCGCCACCGCGATCCAGTCGGCTCCGTTCTGGAGCGCAAATCGAGAGGTCGGAACGAGGCCGTGTCCATAGGCGTCAGCCTTGGCAACCAGTGCGATCTTGACCTTCGGGTCGTTCATCGCTTGCCGCACGAGACCGAGGTTGAACGCCAGTGCCGGCAAATCAACCTCGACCCAGGTGCGCGGATACGGATTCACCCCGCTATTGTGGACCCTGCACAAAAAGAGGTGCGGGCCGTCCTGGCCCGCACCCCGAAGTGTACGCAAACGACCTTATCGGCCGAGTTCTTTGAGAGTGATCCAGCCGTCGCGGTCGAGGTCGAGCCGGGCTGCACCGGCACCAGCCTCCGCGATCGCATCCTTAACAGAAATCCTGTCTCGGATCGCAGGATTGCCGGGTCGGAAGTTGCCGACCAGGTTGTCGCCGAGGACGCCCCAGTTGGCCGCGAAGATCGAGAAGTCAGCGATGTCGACTTCACCGTCCGCGTTCATATCCGCATGTCGGTCCGTCGGCGCGTGCGGGAACGGAGTGTTGGGGTCGAAGGACAAGTTGTAGCGGACAGCTAGAACCACGTAGTCGCCGATGTCGACTTTGTTGTCCTTGTTCATGTCGCCGCCGAGCAGGCTTACCGAAGCGGTGAACTGATTGCCCACGCCACCCAGTGCCACCGTTTGTCGGAGCGTGTGCAGCGGATCCTTGACACTGATGTGCGTGATGCCGTTGCACGGAACACCGTCGCTCGCGTCGAGGAAAACCGTGGCATTCCCATCCTCGTCGAAGACCACGTTGCGATCAAGGGAAACAGGTGCATTGCTGCCACCGGTACCACCGACCGTGATCTCGATTCCGCGAGTGATCGTCGTCATCGGCGCCAGATACCACGGGTAGCTGTGCCCAATAGTCAGCGTCACCGTTGCCGTATTGACGTTCAGCGTGCCTGAAGCAGCCGACGAGTCGTTGCCCGCCTTATCTCTCGCAGCGATGCGAATAACCGCCGTGTCGCACGGCTGATTCGCAGGCACCGTGATTTCGGCGCAGTAGAGGTTGCCCACCCACGGCGTCATCTCAACGGTCACGTCGGGAGACGCGGCGAAGTCGAGTGTCGCGGTGGGGAAGCAGTCGAGACCACTTCGGTCGTCCGCGATGTTCGCACAGATCAGCATCGTGCCCGTCTTGATCAGACTGGTGCTGATGACGTTGTGCGCACCTTGGGACGCCGCGATGGCTCCGATCGTCGGATCGACATCGTCGACGAGAACGACGTTTGACGCTCTTCGGTTGGCTGCATAAGTGCTTCCGAGGGTTCCGTCGTCGGCAAAGACGGTGTCGAGACCGAAGCCGTTATTGGCGTTGATTCCGAGTGCAGCCGCACCCTGTGCCGACGGGTTGAATCGCAGGCTAGCCAGTTTGGCGTCTGATTGCGTTGCCGAGCCGCCGAAACCTATGCCGCGAGTAACGGCCAGGGCCGCCGTGATCGGGTCATAAGCCGACGAAACGCTGAACGGTACGCCCGTGTAGGTTCCGCTTGCGAACGTCTGAACGCCGGAAGAGGCCATGAAGCCCTGGTATCCGCCGGTCAGCTGGGCCAGGTTGGCCATGCCGAGTCGGTACTCGATGGACTCCGTCGTGCGAACGTAAGGATCGTCCGCATAGGTGTACATCGCGTTCGGAATCGCATTTGTCGTGAAGTTCGAGACGGTGAACGCGGACGCTCGGCGATCTGCATCGTCTGGCGAGAACTGATAGCCGGTGACCGCGAAGAAGTTGTTCGTCGTGGTGAAGTAAGGAGCATCAGCGAGGATGGCCACCGGGGCCACTGGTGTTCCGGCACCTGTTCCATCGAGCGGCGTAACCGTGAAGGTCCAAGTGGTGTCGGCCATGTCGCGCTCCGTCTTCACGCGGAACCGTGTCTGATCGGCGAGACCCGTGTAGACCGTGGTGTAATTGCCGCCGTCGTCGTACGTGACGAGGCGATAAACGCCTCCGAAGTTCTCCCAGAACATGTACACGCCGTAGTCTCCAGCGACATTGTCTTCGGCGGTCCAGATCTCGGCAAAGCCACCCGGGTAACCAGGATCAACAGGCTGAGCCTCCATCCAAGTGGACTGGTCGCCCATGGAGATGTCGTAGCTAAACGACTTGCCAGCCAGATTCAGTCCCGTCAGGATGTTGGGAGACTTGCCGGCGGCCTCGTTGAAAGGCGTCACCGAACCTTCGGTCATCGCCACGTTGCTAGCGAGTTCAAACACGCGGTCCGGATCGTTAAAAGTCCCGGCTCCGGCAAAGGAATTGTAGCCCGTATCGAACGGCGGACAGTACATACCGTTCAAGTCGACCGGCATCCCTGCCGACGCGGCGGATTCGACTGAGGTGTCGTCGATCGCCAAAGTGTCGACCTCAAGGAAGGTGAACCACATGTAGCGGTTGCCACCGACGATCGTCGAAATTAGGTCGCTGGGGTCGTTTCGGGTTTCAGACCAGAGCCATACGCCACTATCGTTGCGCAGGTTGAGGTCGACTGCCAAAGAGCCAGCTTGATCCCGGAAAACCCACTCGAAGGTGTACCAGCCCGACTGGGTGATCGTGTAATGGTTGATCGAGCCCAGATCATTGCGGCGGGTGAAGTTGGAGTTATTGCTGGCTCCGACGAGGACCTGGCCGCTTCCATTGGAGGCGGTGTGAAAAACGAAGTCACGTCGGTGAGCCCCACCCTGCGTATTCGAAGCGGTCGACAGGTCCCAACCGTAGGTGTTGGCCACCACGGCCGGATCCGAGAGATTGATGTAGACGCTGAGCGAAGCAGTATAGCCGCCGCCGAAAGTGCTGGAGTATCCGCCTAAGCGAGTGAACGCTCCGGTCCAGTCGTTAGGTGGGGCTGGAAGCGAAGTGGAGTTGATGAGCCCGTGAGCCGCTCCCGACCGGGAGAGAATTCCGCCGGTACCCGAGAGGACGCGCGTGAGTGAGCTGTTGTAGTCGTTCCAGTTCGAAGCCACGCCGGATACGAATCCAGGGTCTTCGAAGCCCTCAAAATGTGGCGGTCCTGCAAGTGCGCAAGCCGCCGCGCCCAGGACGATCATCGCCCCCAGGCCACGTTGCCAATGTTGACGCATAAGATTCTCCTCTTAGGTTTGGTCAGCCAAACCTGTAGTGGAGCGCCCCCAAGAAGCCGTCATGGCATGACCGTTCCCCTCCCTGGGAATCGAGGTCGCCTCCCCGCATTGCATCATACACCACAACCAATCTGCCGCGCGCGGTCTTAACGAAACATCGTAAAATTACTGTGACACAGAGCCCTTGTCGAACTCGGGGCAACCCCAGTTCGGGGTCCAGCAAATCGGCTAAGAAGCGCCCCGAGGTTGACTAAAGTCCCCCTGCCCGGGTATCTTCTCAGGAGTTGTCAGGGATTGTTGCCGGTTGGGGTAACCATAGTCCCGGGCACCAGAGGAGGAAGTCTTGAGTTTTCGGACAAGCGCCTTATGGGCCTGCTTGCTACTAGCAAGCGCGTCGTTTGCACAGACGACACATAAAATTAAGAAGGGGGAAACCCCAGAAGCGATCGCCAGCAAGTATGGCGTCAGCAAGAAGGCTCTCATGAGCGCCAATCCCGGCGTTCGAGAGAATCGTCTTCAAATCGGGCAAAAGCTCGTCGTTCCGGGTAAGGCCGGATCCTTTCGACGCACCGCGAAGAACTCCAGCGCGCCCAAGGGCACGTCCGGTGGCTATGCCGTGCGGAACGGGGAAAACGACTGGACGATCGCTCGAAAGTTCGATATTTCGACCCGCGAACTGCATGCCATGAACCCGAGCATTCGCTGGGATCGTCTGCAGGTCGGCCAGAAGATTCGCGTTCCGGGCAACCGGTCGAGCACCGTCGCCGCCACGAGCAAGTCCAATGCGACCCAAACCATCAGCTATGCCTCGAAGGGCAGCGTGAAGGTCGTGCAGGGCGACAATGACTGGATCATCGCACGCCGGCTCGGCATTACCGTCGAGGCGTTGCACAAGCTGAACCCGTCGGTCAAGTGGAATCGCCTCAAGCCCGGCCAGACCTTGGTCGCACCCGGCAAGCCGAAGATGCAAGCCACGCAGGCCGTTGCCATCAACACGAAACGGGTGAAAGTGACCCGCAGCGATGTAAACGTTCGGCAGAAACCCACCACGAATTCGGCCTTGGTGACCCAGGTCGACACGGGAAAAGTGGCGAACGTCATCGACCGCGAGGGTTCTTGGTACAAGCTTCGATTCTCGGGCGGAACCGAGGGCTGGGTGCGCGCCGACATGCTCACGCCGATCAAGGCAACGCAGATTGTCGCACAAAACCCGTCACGCTCGACCCGAGTGGCGTCGAACAGTTCCAAGCGGCCCAGTCGTCGAAGTTCGGATGATGGATTTGTCGTCGGCGGCGGACCGGTGTCCACCACCGCATTGCTCGACACGGCCTTCAAATATCGGGGAACCCGATACACTTGGGGCGGCACCACTTCCCGTGGTGGTTTTGACTGTTCCGGATTTGTCGGAACGGTTTATCGCCAGCACGGCGTGAAGTTGCCGCGCACCTCGATCGCGATGTCCCAGGTGGGACAGACCGTCGACCGGGCGAATCTGAAGGAAGGTGACCTGCTGTTCTTCAAAACCCAGCGTGGGACCCGCGTCAATCACGTGGGGATCTACATTGGTGGCGGTAGATTCATCCACTCCAGCAGCAGCGGCGGAAAGGTTCAGACGGACTCACTCACTGGCTACTACAGCCGACGCCTCGCTGGTGCAAAACGCGTGACCGGCAAGCTGGCTCCCTCGAAGAAGTCGCACGTCGCCAAGATTGACGAAGCCGACCCCGTGGCCGAGCCGAAAGTGGTGCAGAAAGACGAGGCTAGTGTTGCCCCGGCACCCAAAAGGGTTCAACTCGGCACCGACGAGATTACGCAGTAAACTCGACCATTGCCTGAAGCCGCCGGCCCGCGTGGCTGGCGGCTTCTTTGTCTATGAATCTCACGGAAACAACACTGGAAGGTCCAACCCTTCGGCTGGAGCCGGTTCGGAGCGATCACGCGGCGAGCTTGCTTGCGGCGGCCAGCCCTGAGGTCTTCCGGTATCTTCTGGGTACGCCGGACCCGTGGACCGAGGCCGGTTTCCGAGCCTATCTCGAACGAATACCGCGACTGCCCGATCGTCTCCCCTTCAGCATCGTGATCAAGGAAATCGGCACCGCGATCGGTATGACGGCTTACTTCGACATCCGACCCGAGCATCGCTCCCTCGAGATCGGCCATACCTGGGTGGCCCCCGCCTACCAGAAGACCCACGTCAACCCGGAAAGCAAGCTGATTCTCCTCACCCACGCCTTCGAGGCACTCGGATGCGTGCGGGTGCAGCTGAAGACGGACGGTCGCAACGTCCAGAGCCAGCGCGCCATGATCAAGCTTGGTCTCCGGTATGAGGGGACCTTGCGCAAGCACATGATTCGACCGGATGGCGTCATCCGTGACACCGTCATGTTCAGCGTTACGGACGACGAATGGCCTGATTTGAAGCGGCGCCTTGAGGCGCGAATCTCGGCTTAAGCACGAACCCCGTAAACTAGCCGCTATGAATGCACCTACCCTTCATGTGCGGCTCCGAGCCCGCCTTGCCCTTGTTCGCCACGACCTCATGGAGGTCGTCGGTCGATTCGACGACTCGCTGCTCGACTGGGCACCTCGCGAGGGCATGCGTACCGTGCGAGGGCAGTTGGAAGAAATCGTGGCGACCGAAGTGCAACTCATGACCTGGGTTAGGGAAGAACGCCTGCTGACGTATCAGGAGGCAATGAGCGCGGCGAAAGGCCCAGATATCTCCGGCTACTGCGACTTGCTCACCGCGGTGCGTAGCCAGACGCTGGCCACCATCGACTCGCTTTCAGAAGTGGAGTTGGATATCCCCGTTCCGTTCCCCGAGAAGTGGTTCGAGTCGCTGCGGCTGCCCCAGGCTCCGAAGAGCGAGGCCATCCGCAGCTTGGCCCAGCACGAGTGGTATCACACCGGACAGCTCGTGTCGTACGCATGGATCCGCGGGGACGCCCCCTACGACTGGTGAGGAGAAAACAACTCGATCGGGTTGCCGCTTGGGTCTTCGATCAAGACCTGAGTGCCACCAGGTCCGGAGAGCGGTTCATTGCGAAATGTCACCGCATCCGCGCGGAGCATTTCCACGAGTGCATCGAAGTCTTCGACCTCGATCACGATCCTGTTCCAGCCCCCGGGTTCGGGAATACGACCGTCGGTCATGGCTCTCCCGGCTGAAGACGAAGGGCCCGCCAGCCAAAGAACGACATCGCCGCGACGGACGATGGCAAACGCCGGTCCCCAGCGCTCCAGCAAGTCGAATCCCAGCTTTTCAACATAAAACGAACTCTCTCGCTCGACATCCTGAACAATGTAGCGCGTTGCCATTCGAACAGGTTACCGGTTTGGCGACGTGATTTCGTGGAAGCGATAACACTCGACGGTATGGTCGTTTACCAACCCCGTAGCTTGCATGAAGGCGTAGACAATCGTGGAGCCGACGAACTTGAAGCCTCGCTTCTTGAGGTCCTTGCTCAGTGCATCGGATTCCTTGGAAGTCGCCGCGATATCCGCTAGGGACTGGGGACGGTTGACGATCGGCTTGCCTCCCACGAACCGCCATACGTAGCTGTCAAAGGAGCCGAATTCGGCTTGAATGGCAAGGAAGGCCCGGGCATTGAGGATGGAGGCTGCCACTTTGGCGCGATTGCGGATGATGCCTTCGTCGGCGAGAAGCCGGGCGACCTTTGCGTCGTCATAGGCCGCGACGCGACCAACATCGAAGTTGTCGTACGCTCTCCGATAGCCTTCGCGCCGCTTGAGGATGGTGTCCCAAGAAAGTCCGGCCTGGGCACCTTCGAGAGTGAGCATCTCGAAGAAGTGGCGGTCGTCACGGACGGGTACACCCCACTCGTCGTCATGATAGCGGCCCATCGCCTCGCCCTTTGCCCAGCCACATCGGACCCGATCCTGCACCCAATCACCATACCCCCATCGCCGGTAAAATCGAGGGGATGAGCTTCAACAAGAGTACGGTCAAACAGGCCGACGTGCGCGGCAAAAAGGTCCTCGTTCGCTGCGATTTCAATGTCCCCCTCGACGGCACGACCATTACCGACGACCGACGGATCACTGAAGCTCTTCCCACGATCAAGTACCTGCTCGACAACGGAGCAGCGGTCGTTTTAGCAAGCCACTTGGGACGGCCCAAAGGGGTGACACCCGAGTTCAGTCTCATGCCGGTCGCGCTCCGGCTGAGTGAGTTGCTGGGTATTCCCGTTCCGCTTTTGCCTGACTCGGTTGGGCCGGAAGTGGAGGCGAAGGTCGCGGCTTTGGTGCCCGGGCAGGTTGCCCTTCTCGAAAATGTGCGCTTCCATCCCGAGGAGGAGAAGAACGACCCCGCGTTTGCCGCGCAGCTTGCGGCACTCGCCGACCTCTATGTCAACGACGCCTTCGGCACTGCCCACCGGGCCCACGCAAGCACGGAAGGAGTGGCTCACCTGCTCCCTGCGTATGCGGGATTCCTGATAGAGAAAGAGATCGAGTATCTCGGCAAGGCTCTCGATAATCCCAAACGGCCGTTCGTTGCCATTTTGGGCGGGGCGAAGGTGAAAGACAAGATCGCGGTGATCGACAGTCTGCTTCCCAAGGTCGACAAACTTATCATCGGTGGCGGAATGGCGTTCACATTCCTCAAGGCAAAGGGCTTCGAAATCGGGAAATCACTCCTCGACGAGACGAGTCTTGACTATGCCGCCGACCTGCTTCGGAACCACTCGGACAAGATCGTGCTCCCGGTTGATGTCGTGGTCAGCAATGAGCTGACCGATACCGCTTCGAGCGAAATCGTGACCGACAACGCCATACCCGCCGACAAAATCGGGGCCGATATCGGACCTCGCTCGGTCGAGGTTTTCGCTTCGGTCATTCGGAGTGCGGGAACCGTCGTGTGGAATGGTCCGATGGGCGTATTCGAGATGGCCCCCTTTGAAGCAGGCACGCGGGGCGTCGCCCAAGCTCTTGCCGACTGCGACGGCATCACGATCGTTGGAGGCGGAGACAGTGCAGCCGCGATCGAGCAGTTTGGGTTCTCCGACAAGGTCTCTCACGTCAGCACGGGCGGCGGCGCGAGTTTGGAGTTCCTGGAAGGTAAGGCGCTGCCCGGCATTGCTGCGCTTCGCGATGCTGGCTGAACGAGGGCGGGCACACGCATAAGCTCGTCGCCGCCAGTGGCTAGGCCTTTCAGAGGCGGATTTTTCAGAAAGGTCGCCTGCGGCGTGGCAATTCGTCCAATTCCGGTGTATAGTAGAGATGTTCGTTCGAGAGGGCGAGCCGTCGAATCCTCCAATGGCGGAGGAACGGGGGAACCAGTCATCGGGGTGAATGCAGCCACTTCGGCTGCTAGGGCAACTAACTCTTGGCCCGAACCCGCCAGCTAACCTCGTAGACGTCGAGAGTCGCATCCGAGTTGACCAATGTCGGCCAGCTCAAGGGTGAAAACGGGCGCTACGCGTTCCCAGCCGTCCTTGGCGATTCTCAAATTAAGGCCGCGGCTTCGTGCCAAGGCCGCAGGTGTTGGTGTGCACGCACACACCTTCATCTGTGTCTCGCTCCATATGCACCTCCTAGACGCGAGGGCCCCCAAAACTGGGGGCCCATTCGCTTTGTCGAGGTGGCCTTGCCCAACAAGGTCGCAATGAGGCATAATAGTGGGTCCGCGCGGTCGTGCGGAGGAACATCATGGCGAAGAAAGGCGAAAAGCGCGAAATCATCCGGCTTGTCTGCACGGAGGACGGGAAGAACTACTATGTCACCTCGAAAAACAAGGTGAATACCCCTGACCGTCTCGAACTCAAGAAGTTCAATCCCAACCTGCGGAAAATGACCGTTCATCGCGAGAAGAAGTAACCCGACCCCGAGAGAAATTCATGCCGAACCCAAAACGCAAACATAGTCACCAGCGATCCGCGAAGCGGCGCACCCACTATACGACCGACCTGCCCGAAATCAGTTTGAGCAAGGTCCCGGGTGCTGAGCCGTTCCGCCTCAATCACAATGCGTCAACCAACGGCTATTACAAGGGTCGACGCCTACCCGGCTTCAAAGACTGAGAGACTTCCCACCGAATCCCCTCTCAAGGCCGATCCCACCCGGGGTCGGCCCTTTACTTTTTGAGCTTTCAATATCCGTATTCCTGACAGGAGTCGGCAATAATGGGTGAGTGGACGACGAGGCGAAGTCGGTTCGGTTAGAGCTCGAGACCGTGCGGGCCGAGCTTGATCGGATCAAGCAAGCGGCAAGCGTTGCCGGCGTGGGTTTTTGGGAATGGAACCTGGCCAAAGATGTCGTCGTCATCAATCAGCCCTCACCCGATGGCGATCACATCGAAACGGTGACGGATCCGCGTACCGTCGTCGAGTCCATTGCTCATCCTGAAGACTTGCCCCGAATACAGGAGGAGATCAGGCAGGCCGTCGAGGAAGTCGCTGCCTTTCAGATTCAATACAGGCTCCAGCAGGTTCCCGATGAATGGAGGGTTTCCTATGGGCGCGCCTTCCCGGGACCGGATGGGAAGACGGAGCGCGTCGTTGGCGTCGCGATGAGTTTGAAACAGCTTCGAGATACCGAGCAGACGCTCCGTGAATCCGAACAACGGTATCGATTGCTGTTTGAGAATGTGCCCTACGGGGTGATGCTAGCCTCAGCGGACGCGGGCATCATCGTCGTGAATCCACATGCACTACGCTTGCTTAAACGTGACGCGCAAGAGGTCATTGGACACCCGACGACCGACTTGGTCCATCCCGACGACGTGGAGCTGGTGCTGCGCCGAATCAAGGCCCTCAACGAAGGGGCTGAGGTGCTGCCTCTCACCCTCATGCGCCTGGTCAAGGGCGACGGTTCGACCTTTCTCGCGGAAGTACGAGCGATGGGGTTCGATATCCAGGGCGTTCGACACCGCATGCTCATCTTCGAAGACGTCAGCGAGCGCCTAAGACACGAAGAAGAACGAGAGCGGCTCCACCGTGTCCTCGAGCAGCAAGTCGAGGAGCGAACGAGGGAACTGAAGCAAGCGAACGACCAGCTTGCGGCTTTCAGCTACTCCGTGAGCCACGACCTGCGCGGCCCCTTGCGTTCGATGGACGGATTTGCGTTCATGCTCGAGGAGGCCATAGAGTCGGACGATACTGACGAAGCCCTCCTCTGTGCCAAACGCGTCCGGGAGTCCGTCAAACGCATGTCCACCCTGATCGACGATATGCTCCTGCTGGCTGGAATCTCGCGCAGGCCGTTCCACCCCAAGCGATTCGATATGACGAGGCTGGTCGGAGATCTCGTGCTGGAAGCGAGTCATGCCCATCCGCGCTTAACCTCGGTGATCCATGTCCAAGAGGGAATGAGCGCCTATGGGGATGAGCGCCTGATGCGTCTGGCGATCCAGAATTTGCTCGACAACGCGATTAAGTTTTCGTCGAAGACGGAGCATCCGTTCATCGAGATCGGGCAGGACAATGACACGTTCTTCGTACGGGACAACGGGGCCGGGTTCGATGAACAGCATGCGGTCCAGTTGTTCCAACCGTTCCATCGACTGCATCACGAGCGGGAGTTTCCGGGCTCGGGAATCGGACTAGCCTCAGTCCAACGCATCATCCAGCGGCACGGCGGCCATATCACGGCCAAGGGCGAAGTGGGGAAGGGAGCCGAGTTCCGCTTCGATCTGCCCGAGCTTAGCGGGTCATGCGCCAGCGATTGAACGGCAGCCAGATGAATTCGGAACGACCGATGATCGAGTTGCGCGGCACGAGTCCCCAGAAGCGCCCATCGGAGGAGTTGTTTCGGTTGTCACCCATGAACAAATACATTCCCTGCGGGATCTTCTCGGCCGGAAGATTGCGAACCGCTTCCCAATCCGTCGGCGGAATCTGATAGTCGATTGCCGAGCGATCATTGACGGCACCACTCGTCTTGTCGATGGTCACCGGGATGAGGTTGCCCTTGTACTTGACGAGCTTAAAGTCGATCTTTGGCTCAAGGGCCATTTCTTCTGGGCTCAGGTCGTAGAACTTGCCGCTGAAGGGGGGATTCTCCCGCGTAAAGGCCTTGTACTTCTCATCAATCTTCTGCCCGTTGCGGTAGAGAACGTCATCTTTGACCTCGACGAGGTCGCCGGGTCGGCCCTGCAGGCGCTTGATGAAGTCGGTCTCGCCTTGATCCGGCCTGAGGGCTCGCTTCGGTGGCTTGAAGACGACGATGTCTCCAGTCTGTGGCTCCGTGTAGCGATAGATGAGCTTGTTCGCGATGATGTAGTCCTTCACCTGAAGGGTCTGCACCATCGATCCCGACGGAATATAGAACGTCTGGACCAAGAACGGCCGGATGATCAGGAAGACGAATACGCCCGCATAGATGACGGCGTCGAGAAACTCGTTGAGAAACTTGAGTCCAGTGTACAGGCCCGAGCGAAGGTGCTTGGGTGTCTTGAGAAGGTAAGGGAAGATACCGAAGCGTATAACGGAGCAGACGGCGACGAAAATCACGACCTGGCTCAGGGGCGTGCGCGCAAGGCGGTCGATCAGCCCGAGGATGCCCTCGGGTTGCGCCTGAGCCAGGAATGCGTGAATCTGCGGCAAGATTATCGGCGCTCTTTGATGCGGGCTTCTTTGCCGACCTTGTCGCGAAGGTAATAGAGCTTCGCGCGGCGGACCTTACCGTGTCGAATGACTTCGAACTTGGCCACCATGGGCGAGTGAAGGGGGAACGTGCGCTCGACGCCAATCGCGCTGCTCATCTTGCGCAGAGTGACGTTCTCGGCGATGCCGCCATTCTTGCAGGCAATCACAATGCCCTCGAAAATCTGGATGCGCTCTTTGCCGCCTTCGCGGACCTTCACGTGTGCCCGAACGGTATCTCCGGGCCGAATCTGTGGTAGGTCCGTCTTCAGGTTATCGGCGACCACGCTTCTTAAAATCGCTTGCTTCGACATTTTTGTTTGCTCCCACCGGACGTGCTTCTCATAACGCAGGCGCCTCGGGGTTCGTGCCCGGTCCGCTCGGAGATTCAGACAACCTCACGCGCTCCGCAGAGCTGGACCCTGGCGTTGAACGAGAGATTATAGCAGATCGAGGTCTTTTTTGTGGAGCTTTGCCTGAGCAAAGAGGTCAGGTCGTCTGGCCCTCGTCACGGCCAAGGCCTGGGCTCGCCGCCAGCGCTCGATGGCCCCATGATCTCCGCTGAGGAGCACTTCTGGTACCTCGAGGCCTTGCCATTCCCGAGGAAGAGTGTACTGGGGATAACCCAGCAGACCTCCGAAGGTGTGGCTGTCCGTGGTGTGGCTTGCCTCGTCACCGAGCACGCCCTTGACCAACCGGCACGTCGCATCCGCGATGACCAGGGCCGCGAGCTCGCCACCCGTCAACACGAAATCGCCGATCGAGAGGCAGCGGGTGACGGACTTCTGGCGAATTCGGTCATCGATGCCCTCATAGTGCCCACAGACGAAGATCACCTGGGTGCTTCGGCAAAGCTCTTGCGCGACGGATTGAGTAAAACGTTCACCGGTAGGGTCGGTCAGCACGACTTCGGCGTCCTCACCACGGATGGCGTCAATGGCTTGCTGAACCAAGTCGGGCCGCAACACCATGCCAGGTCCGCCCCCACAGGGCTTGCCATCCACCGTTCGGTGCGGGTCGGTTGCGAAGTCGCGCGGATTCGAAGACTCGAACGAGAGGCAACCCGCCGCCTCGCCACGCCTGAGCACACCGTGCCGGATAGCCGACAGAACCATCTCGGGAAACAGAGTGACAAACCCGATGCGAAGCATTTAGAACTTGGGTTTCTGCTTCGGAAGGGGCTTCTTGGCCGTTCGCTTGATCTTGGTCTTCATCGCGACGGAAATCTTCTTCCAAGCTTCTTCAGGTGTCAACTTGGCGTGCCCGTCCCAGTAGGTGACGATTCGGGTTGCATTGGGCCAAGGCTTTGTCTCCCAATACATCACCGTTGCAACGGGGCTTGGCATGTGCATCAGGTTGACGCCTCCCGCCGTTAGGTTGTACTCGAACGCGCTTCCGGCAGGGTTCATGGTCTGCCACACCAATTTGTTCTTGATGTAAGGCATCGTCACGTTTTGGACTGTCGATGTATCCTGCGCCCATGGGGTGACGTCGTCCCAGTCAGCGCAGTAGATCAGCATTCCCACCGTGATCTGCTTACCGTTGGAGAGCCCAGACGACTGCTGGTTTCTCCAGGCCTCTTGGGCGAGAGCGACTACGGCAGCCACGATCAGGATGGCAAGCGCAAAGGCACTTTTCATGGATTGATTATAGCCATGGAAGCAACTTGTCGCTACAATAGCAGCGTGCGCAGCGGACGATTGAACTACAGCTTGGCAGGAACTCTTTTGGTAGCTTGCGTGCATGGCCAGTACGGTCCCGCGATTTGGCTAAGCTCGCTTGCCGCGAGTGAGGTGAACGAAAGCTCTGGCTTGGCGTCGAGTACCCGATATCCGGGCATTTTTTGGACCCATAACGACTCTGGGGGTGGTAACGCGCTCTACGCCTTCGACCGTAAAGGCAGATCAGTCGTACGGCTCACCGTGAGCGGTCGTTCGAACGTAGATTGGGAAGACATGGCGGAAGGACCGGATAATCAGCTGTGGGTTGGCGACTTCGGAAACAACGCGCTGAACCGGTCCAACCTCGCGGTCTACCGATTGACTGAGCCGACCTTCAACCCGGAGGGAGCAGCCCAGAACCTCTCTGCGACGGCGACGCGCTACCCCTTCAGCTATCCCGATGGCGCCCACGATGCCGAGACCATGTTCCTGCATCCAAATACGGGCGAGGTGTTCGTCGTCACAAAGGAGAACTCCGGGAACTCTGGCGTGTACCGATTTCCTCTGCCAATGGTGGCTGACCTCCCGGTTGTGCTCGAACGGGTGGCGACGGTCTCATTCTCGAGTCCCCTCTCGCTGGGCAAGCGAACGACTGGCGGTGATATCTCGGCAGATAGCACCCGGCTCGTTATTCGGACTTACTTGGAGGCCCACGAGTGGGGCATGCTGCCTGGCCAGTCGGTTGCGAGCGCACTCACCGGCCCAAGACTAAGCACCACCCTTTTGTTTTCGCAAGGTGAGTCGATCGCGTATGGGTGGGGAGGATTCGATCTCTACTTCACGTCGGAAGGCGTCCCGTGCCCATTGGGAATGCGCGCCCTCTTACGAAGGAAGAACTGGCCTTGAGGACCCGACTCATCACCTTCGATTGCGCACAGACTTTGGTCGACGTGCGCTGGAACCCTTCACAGTTGGCGGTGGATTCGGCGCGGGCGGTCGGAGTATACGTAGACAAGGTCCAAGCCCTTGCCGAATATCAGCGCCTCCTGTCCTCTCGCTGGCCCTTGTTCCGCGAGTTAAATCTGACACGGAGCAGGGAAGTCTGCGATGCCTTTTGGCTACGCCTGACTGAGGATTGGGCCACCGCTTCGGGAATAGCCCCGAGCCGCGTGGGTGACATCTATGATGAAGCCGAACGGCGACTATTCGGTCCAAATTCCGAGGTCTTTCGGCTGTATGATGATGTGATTCCCACCCTCGATGCGCTTCGCGAAAAGGGAATCCGGATGGCCATTATCAGCAATTGGGATGTCAGCCTGCACCGGGTTGTGGAAATGCTTGGACTGAGCCCCTACTTCGAATTGGTCATCGCTTCACTCGAGGAGGGGGTGGAGAAGCCCGAACCCGAAATCTTTAAGTTGGCGTTGAGGAAACTCTCGGCCTCCCCGGATGTATCGCTCCATGTCGGTGATCAGCCCGTTGACGACCTTCAGGGTGCGCGGCAAGTGGGGATGCGCGGGCTCCTGATCGATCGCAACCAGCCGGTTTCTGGCCGGTTAGTTCTAAACCGTCTTGATCACATCCTCGATCACTTGTAGGCTCCGCCGGGCTGGGCGGTTGCCTCCTGACGGCGATTCGCGCCAAGATGCTAACGGAGGATGCAATGATGCGAAATTGGATACTGGGCTTGGTGGCCGTTCTGGTGGTCGGAGTCGTGGGGTGTGGATCGAAAGACGAGGCAACTACCGCAGAAAACAAGTCGACTTCTACTGAAAGCCCTAAGGTAGAGAAGCCACTGGTCTTGTTTGCGCAGGCCAACAGCCAAGACCCTTGGCGGCAAGTCTTTGACCGTGATACCAAGGACGCCGCTGCCAAACACTCGGCTGACTTCGACTTTGAAATGCAGGAAGCTGGCGGCGACAGCGTCAAGCAAATGAGCCAGATCGAAACGTTCATCGTCAAGAAGCCTAAGGTCCTGCTAGTCAGTGCGAATGATGAATCGGTCCAACCGGCTGTCGAGAAGGCGTTCGATGCCGGTATCGCCGTGATCTTGCTTGACCGCAGCGTGCCAGGCGACAAGTGGACGGCCTACGTCGGGGGCGACAATGTCGAGATCGGCCGCCAGGCAGGCGAGTTCATGGCGACCAAGATGGGCCAGAAGGGCACGATTCTCATGATTCAGGGCATCGCCGCTGCTGCACCCACGAGAGAGCGAGCGGGCGGGTTCCTTGAGGTCATGAAGAAGTACCCGGGCATCACGGTTATCTCTGGCGACGACTGCGGCTACGAGCGACAGAAGGCCCAGACCTATATGGAGCGCTTCCTTCAAAGCAAGCGGCCCTTTGATGCAGTTTACGCCCATAACGACGAAATGGCGATCGGCGCAGTGATGGCGATGGAAGCCGCCCAAGCCCCCAAGAAGACCGTGGTCGGCATCGATGCCTGCCAGGTCGAGGTGGTCGACATGATCAAGGCAGGCCGGATGGATGCGACCTTCAAGTACCCGCAACCGGGTCCGCCTGCCATCGAAATGGCGGCCGAAATCCTGAAGGGCAACATGCCCAAGGAGAAGCGGACGATTCTGCCCACGGAGATCGTCACGGTAGAGAACGCGGACGATTTTTTGAAGGCGAATCCGAATCTGGCGAAGTAGTCAGGAGGCTTGGGATCGAATCCACGGGATTCGATCCCATCTCACTTTTCGCCCATGCTCTCAACGTCGCCAAGATCCTTCATCCGTCCAGAGGAGCGCTTATTCGTGATCAGGTCTTCTCGGGAAATGAACGCCGTCGGGATGCCAGCGAGGTCTCCCATGACGCGACGTGAGTAGACCTCGCCAAACTCAACCCCCGAGATCGAGGTGAGAATGTCGATCCGGTACGGTGCCACTCCCAGCATGAAGGTCTTGCCGGATTTCGCAAGGTCAGCCTCGGTCACGCCGGTCGATCCGAAGCCAAATTCCACCAAGACCGCCATGAGTCGTTTCGCGTTCTCCGGGCTGACGAGGACAAAGAAATCAATGTCACGTGTGAGGCGAGGATGCCCGTGGAAGGCTAATGCGTGAGCTCCGACGACCACGTACTCAACGTGGTGGGAATTCAGCAACAGTAAGAACTCTCTGAAGTCGGGATGGAGGTCCATAGTAATCCCGGATCAGTTTGAGCATTAGGGTTAGCCGCTCGTTTGGTGTCATGGCGGCGTAGTACTCGCGATCAAAACGGTCCGCTTCCTCAAAGGAGTCGAACGACAATAACTCCCGTTTGCTCTTCTCCATTTTGCTATTTTACCTTCGGTGAACCTCGCAGCAGTTCAAAAGCTAGCTGGATTCTGGCGAAATGCTCGGGTGGGTGGACCTCTCCGGTAGGCGGCCAACGGAGCATGAGAAACCGAAATCGTATGCCCAACGTCTATACATCTGACGAGGAAACGAGGAATCAATATGAGCTCCACCCAAAAGGCAGAACAACTCAACATCCGGGCTTCAGCCGCTCAGAAAGCCAAGCTGGCCGAGGCGGCGAGGCTCCAGAACATGAATGTCAGTCAGTTTGTCCTGAGCAAGTCGCTTGACGCAGCGGAGGAAGTGATCGCTGACCAGCGCCTCATCCGTGTTTCGAAGCAAGAGTACGACTGGCTTATCGCCAAACTGGACGAGCCCGCGCAGGACATTCCAGCCCTGCGAGAACTCTTCAAAAGGTCGAGTGTTTTTGAGTCGTGAGTTCGTTCCAGGGTCCTGGCCCGCTTGAGAAATCTCACGACTTTCTCGATTTCGACTGCGGGAAAGAGCCGCTCAATACTTTCCTGGTGCGGCACGCTTTGGCCAATCAAGCGAATGGCAGCGCCCGGACCTTCGTCGGACTTGACAGCAAGCGCGTTATCGGCTACTACTCGCTGACCGTGGGGTCGCTGCTCTACGACGAAGCTCCTGAACGGATGGCAAAGGGCCTTGCCAAACACCCCATCCCAATTCTCCTTATGGCGAGGTTCGCGGTTGACCTCGGCTATCAAGGACAAGGAGTTGGCAAGGGTCTCTTCAAAGATGCCCTGAAGCGTTGCCTCAGCGTATCCAGGGAAGCAGGAGTGCGCGCCTTCATGGTTCATGCGAAGGACGACGAGGCAAGGAGACTTTACCTACGCTTTGGGATGCTTGAATGCCCGACAAACTCGCTGCATCTCTACTTCCTGCTCAAGGACGTTGAACGCCTGGTCGCCTCGGGTTAGCGATATGAGCCCGTCACCAAGCGGGATTTTCCCCAATTTAGACCCATCCCGTTGACAGGGGGGAGGGGGTCTGGTACACTCCCCCCCTGCGCCACTTGGTACCCCAATGCTTGTCAAAAAGGTAGACGGCGCCTATCTTGGGAGTAAGGTGTTCATGTAGTTGAAAGCGGAAATGCGAACTCTGGAGGCGGCCTCGTCCGCAAGGTTCATGGGGTCACTCTCGACGCGAAAGCGAGAAGAGTCACTCAGCATTTCTGCACATAGACTGCCTGGTCCCAGCTTCGCCGTTTCGGGTCGGGTTTCTCCCGTCAGCTTGTCTGACGGTCCGGCAAGGTCTTTTGGAGGGAAACTTGATTGTCCATATCGCTCCTGATCGCTAGCGCCGCGTTCGCCGCGGTGGTCCCCCTCGTTGATGTGTCCCGTCCTTCGTGGCTTCGCCGCGTGTTGGAACGCTTCACCCGCAAGGATGTCGCCGCTCCACCACCCGCGATTACCAACGAGGCGGGCTGGACGTTTATCCACTGCGACGACCTCGAGTCGTTTCGCGAGTGGCTGGGCCGAGATGAGGAAGGCCTTCCCCGCAAGTCGGGCGAAGAGCCGTCACTCGGTTCACATCTCCTCGTCGAGCTTTACGGCTGCGAACCCGCAACCCTCAAGTTCGAAGATCATGTGGGCAAAACCATGCGCGATGCCGCCGACGAGAGTCTGGCGACCGTCGTGGCGCAGTCGTTCCACGAGTTCAAGCCGTACGGAGTTTCCGGAGCGGTCATCATCCAGGAGTCTCATTACACGATTCACACCTGGCCCGAGCACGGCTATGCAGCAGTCGATTTGTTCTACTGCGGTGGCACCGTCCATGTCCACAAGGCCGTGGACGTGTTGATGGAGCGCTTCCAGCCGAAGCGCATGAAGTTCCTCGTCGTCCGACGAGGTCTTGAGAGCGATGTCGCTCGATAATCCATTGAGAACCTATGCGTCCATCCCTCCCATGGATGGATGCATAGCCTTGTATCGTCGGCCGGCCTCCCCCACTTTCCGAGCTTCCGGATGCCGGCGGGACGCCAGCGGTACAGGTTACCGTTTGACCTTCTTCAGCGTGCGGTAAACGTAGGCCAAAACCTCAGCGACGGCTTGGAACATATCGCGCGGGACGAAGTCGCCGACTTCGCACTTTCTATACAGAGCGCGGGCAAGGGGTGGATTCGGAACGATAGGCACCCTGTGCGCCTTCGCCATTTCGCGAATCCGCAAGGCCAGATAGTCCTGGCCCTTGGCCACGACCATCGGCGCATGCATCTTGTTCCGGTCGTACTTTACGGCGACCGAAAAGTGTTCCGGGTTCGTGATGATGACATCGGCTTCCTGGACACGGTCCATCATTCGCCCTTTCGAGAGCTTTCGACGACGCTGGGCCATCGCCATGCGCAATTCGGGCGAAGTTTCTTGGTCCTTCATCTCGCGCTTGAGTTCCTCTATTGTCATGCGAAGCTGCTTGTCGGTTTGCTTACGCTGAAAGAAGTAGTCGAGCGCGGCGAGAACCAGCCAGACGAGGGCAATGCGAACAAGGACGGTGTGAATGATCGACCCGATGTGTGCCGCAGCACCCAAGGGCGTCATCCAGGCGAGTCCAATCATCTCGTCCCAATGGCCTGCCACCGCGGCGTAGGCGATATAGCCAAAGAGAAGCGTCTTGATGATCGTCTTGAGTCCCTCGACGCCGGCCCGAGCCGAGAAGAGTCGCTTGAATCCTTGGGCCGGATTGATCTTGTCGAAGGTCGGCTGCAGCGACTCCCCGCTGACGACGAACCCGACTTGGGCGAAATTCGCGGCCAGGCCAACCGCCATCGCGGATCCAGCGAGGATCGCGAAAGCGAGCAATCCTGGTTTGATCAAGGTGAGGGCGAACCCGCCGATCGAAGCCGGACTCGGATCTTTGGGAACGTTGATGATCGCACTCTGGAACGCCAGCATCGTCCCCGGCCCCATCTGATTGATCGCCGCAGGCAAGGCGAAGCTCAGCGTCAGTAAGACCAGCGCGCCCGTGAGGTCAGTGGACCGAGCGACCGTGCCCTTCTTGCGCGCATCGGATCGACGACGCGGGGTCGCTTCTTCGGTACG
Organism: Fimbriimonadaceae bacterium; assembly: GCA_019694835.1. Next base: position 55,820 of record JAIBBE010000002.1, read on the forward strand.
TTCTTGACCGTCACTTGCGGCCATTGCCGTCCTCCTTCAGCATCCCTTCGACGACGCGAAATGTATGCTCGACCCCGCTTTGGACCGCTGTCGTCATCGCGGGCAGGGTCAACGACATCGCCACAATCCCAAGCATGATCTTGGCCGGCATGGTGACCATGAACGCCTGCATCTGCGGGACCGACTTATTGACGATGCCCGCCGCCGCGTCGACCACGACGCAAACTCCCGCCACCGGGGCCGCGATCTGAAGGGCGAGCAAGCAGATCGATCCGACGAGATTGAGCAGGCCCTGCTGGACGTGAGGTAGGTCTGAGGCCGTCAGCGGTGCGTATTGGTAGCTCGCGACGAAGGCTTGGAACATCAAATGATGCCCATTCATGAGGAGTAGGAGCACAAGCGCGAGGAGGAACTTGAATTGTGCGAACAGCGAAACCGGCGTCTGCGTCAGCGGGTTGAAGATCTGGATCGTACCGAGTCCGATCTGGATATCGAGCAGCGCACCTGCCATCTGCGCCCCCATCATAAGCATTTGCAGACAAGAGCCGATTAATAGCCCGATGAGCGCTTCATAGGCAACCGCCGACGCCATACCATACAAATGAGGCGGGACTTCGCCGAGGTAGGGTCGCAAAACTGGCGTCAAAGCAAGCGCGACCATGGTCGTTAAGCCGACGCGGACCTGGGCCGGAGTAGAGCCGCCAAAGATCGGTGACGAGAGCAGCATCGCGCCGCATCGAACGAAGACGAGCGCGAAAGCCCACACGAGCGCCGCGTCGAGTTTCACCCGATCATCACCCGGGCCGCGTACTCGAAACACAGCCTAGTGAAACTGACCAAAGTCGTCAACATCCAGCTTCCGAAGAACATGATCACCAGACCAACGCCGATAATCTTGGGGACGTAGGTCAGGGTCATTTCCTGGACCTGGGTCACGGCCTGGAAGACGCTAACGAGCAGACCAACGAACAGCGCAACCGCCAAAATCGGCAGCGACACCATCAAGGCTACGGTCATGCCTTGGCGCGCGAGGTCGAGGACGACATTCTGTTCCATGCTACATGTAGCCTTGCATGATCGCTTGTATCAACACCGACCATCCGTCGGCAAGAATAAAGACGAGAAGCTTTGCGGGAAGTGAAATAACGGTAGGCGGAAGCATCATCATACCCATGCTCATTAGGGCCGAACCGACGATGAGGTCGATGATGACGAACGGCACAAAGATGTAAAAACCGATGATGAAAGCAGTCTTAAGTTCGCTGATAATGAATGCAGGGATAAGCGATAGTAAGGGCACTTCTTCTGCCGAAGCGGGTTTCTCGCCGCGCATGTCGAGGAAGAGCTTGAGATCCTTCTCGTACGTGTTTTTGAGCATGAACGCTCGCACCGGTTTCTGGGCGCGCTCGATCGCCGTCTCCAAACTCATGGGCTTGCCATCCGCCATCTTCTGCTTGGCGAAGTACGGCTTCATCGCCGTCTCGTTGATCTGGTTGTACGTCGGCGCCATGATGTAAAAAGTTAGAAACAAGCTAAGCCCGATCACAACTTGGTTGGGCGGAATGTTCTGGGTGCCCAGCGCGTTGCGAACGAATGAGAAGATGATAACAATGCGAGTGAACGCCGTCGTCATGATCATGATCGCGGGTGCGATGCTCAAGACGGTAAGCAGCGCGAGAATCTGGAGCGAGGAACTGACTTCTTCTGGTCCCTTCGCCGGATCTATGCCGATGTTGACCTTCGGCACCACGCTCTGCGGCGTCGCGATCGCGACGAGCAGCATGCAAAGCACAACCGGAAGCCAGCGCTTTATCGCGACGGTCGACATCAACCCTCCAGCCTCGCGAGTCGGCTAAGCGCTGCTTGGATGTCGCGGTCGTTGACGACGGCTTGACTGGGTGTCTCGGGAAGTTTGGGCATCGGCGTTGCTTCGTCAAGTATCTCGAAGAAGGCCTTAGGCTCTTGCTTCGCTTCGGGTTCGGTTAAGTCTGCTAAGCAGGTAACCGTCTGCGGCGTGGCGCAAATCAATAGGGTTCTAGAACGAGCGCTAACCACGAAGAGGTTGCCCCCCGCAAACGTCGCCGACTCCTCAATCTTGATGGAGCTCCCGAGGCTCGTCTTGAGTCCCTTGCCCATCTTCGAGATCACTTTGGGGAGAACGAACTTGAGGATTCCGACCACGATTCCGACCGCAATAAGGAGTTGCAAAAGCTGCATCCCGCCCAGGGCGTTACCGCTCGGGAGGGGTTGGGATTTTGGAAGTGCGACGTCCTTCTTGGTGCCCAGGGCACCTTGAGCTATGGACAGGATTGGCAGAGCCAGCAGGACAGTACTCATCCCTAATCGCGTAAGATCGTGGGTGGCCGGGGTGATGAATTGTGCACCCCGGAGTTTCCAACGGCGGGAGCCTAGCGGACTTTGGCCGAACCGGGGTGCACAATTCATCACCCCGGCCACCCCCCGGCTCCCCTCTCCTGCGCCTACTCGACCTCGGTCGCGCGGGCTCATCGCGGCGGAGGAGAGGGGTTGGGGGAGAGGTCCCGGTGAGAAGCTAACGGGAGGTTCCGGAGGCCGGCGAGACGCCAGCGGTACACTCATCAGGCCACCTCATTGAGCTTCTGAAGTCGCTCTTGCGGGCTCAAAATCTCCGTGATGCGCACGCCGAAGTTGTCCTCAATGACGACCACTTCTCCACGTGCCACCAGCCGGCCGTTGACCATCACGTCCACCGGCTCACCAGCGGCTTTCTCAATCTCCACAATCGAGCCAGCGCCGAGTTCGACGACGTCTTTAACCAGCATCCGCACCCGACCAAGCTCGACGCTGATCTCCAGCGGAATATCGAGGAGAATCTCAAGGCCATGATCGTCGACGGGCGCGCCCGACGGACCCGCTGCACCTGAAACCCGATCGGTCGCAATGCGACTATCGTCATCGGTGACTTCCAGTCCGAGAATCGCATGGGCGGTCTCATTGTCCATGAGCCACATCGCGGTGCCATTGAGGTCATCACCCGTTACGGCCACGCTGGTGCGGATCAGTTCATCGGCCTTCTGGAGGTTTGGCGGGAAGCTGAAAATCTGGAAGCGGATGCTCAAGCCACTCGCGACGATCGCCTCGTTTCGGATGTTGCCGATCGAGAGGCAGAGGCCCTGAACGATGCCTTCGAGCAAGGGTCGAATCTCGGTGATGGCGTTCTCGTCAACCGACTCAATCGGCCCGCCCTTTGTCGCGCGGACCAAGTCGGCAAACGCATCCTGCGGCAGGAGAACGACCATGGAGTTCTCCGGCAGGCTGGCAAACGCGAACTGGATGATCAGCTTCGGCGCGGCCATTTCGGCGTAAAGGTCGGCCGTGCTCGTCGGAGTTGTCAGCGGCGAACCAAAGTTGATCGCGGCGCCCGCTTGTTCGCTGACGGTCAGCGAAACGGTTTGCCAGACCTGATTCTGGATGTTCGTAAGTTTGGTGATGATGTCTGCTGGAATGGGCATCGATTAGTCCTCGACAGGTTGCGTCACGTTGAAAACCACTTTGCGGCCCATCAGGGCCGGTTTGCCTTCGAATTTGGGGATGTCGCTGACCATCAAGGTCAGGTCGCTCTCGGTTTTTTGGTCGAGCCGAAGAATGTCTCCGGGGTGGAGGCGAAGAAAATCTTGAACGGCCAGCCTTGCTTGGCCAAGGCGGATCGCGCAGTCCACTTCGGACTGGCCGACGTGCCATCCCACAAGCCGCCTACTCGCGCCGCTGGCCTTGCGGCTGCTGTTGACAAACCACTTCTGGGCGCTGAGTTTGGCGGTGATCGGCTTGAGCACCAGATAGGGGATGCAAAGGCTCATCGCGCCTCTTGCCTGTCCGATTCGGACTTCGAACAGCATGTTGACGACGATGTCGGTCGGCGGGGCGATCTGGACGAACTGCGCGCTCGTCTCCATGCCCTCGATGCCGGGATTGACGATGACCACGCCTTCCCAAGCGGTCTTTAAGGCGATGAACATGCGCTCAATCATCTGCCGCACGAGCGGGCGCTCAATGTCAGTCAGCACATTGCGGTTCACGGAGCGTCCGGGTCCACCGAGCAGTCGATCGACCATCGTGAAGATGAGTTCGAACTCGATCTCCATGACGGCCTGACCCGAAAGCGGCGGTAGCGACATGATCGTAAAAACCGACTGGTTGATGCTGCGCAGATACTCTTCGTAGGGGATCTGCTCAAGCGAAATCAGGTCGATGTTGGTCTGGCTGCGCAAGGTGGCTGAGAGGCCGGTGCCTGCGAGTCGAGCGAACGTCTCGTGCAGCATCTGAAGCGTGCGGAGTTGGTCCTTGCTGAACTTGTCCGGCCGGCGGAAGTCGTAGACTTCGTAAGCAATCGTTCCGCGGGCGGCCTGCTTCGCCGTCGATTTGACGGCAGAGACCTCCTCATTGCCGTCGGCCAATGAGCCGAGCAGCGCCTCGATTTCAGCTTGTGCTAGTACGTCCGACAACCGATTCCTCTCTTTCGGCACACCTTTTCGGGGCCGTCAGTTTGGTTATTGGCGAATCCTGGTGTTTCTTCAGGGTTGCGGCTGAAAAACCTCACAAAAAGCTTCAGGTGTTGGTCTTCGGGTTTGAATCTTGTAGTCTTCCGCTCTCGGCCCCCTCCCTGTCCCTCCCCCAACCCGAGTTGGGAGAGGGGACTCGACCGCCCTTAAACCTCGATACGCTTACAATCAACGACCGAGAGTTCCAAGCGGGGTGCCCTCTCCCAACTCGGGTTGGGGGAGGGACAGGGAGGGGGCCGAGAGCGGAAGACTACGGGGCTTGCCCCAAGGCACGCCACTCAGTGCCGAACCGAGGAGGAACCTGCCATCATTCTAGAATTCACCGCCAAAGGAGCTGGGACCGTGGACCGCAATTACCATCTCGATTTTCTTCGCGTGACTGAAGCCGCCGCCTTGAGTTGTGCGCGCTGGGTCGGCAAGGGCGACCGCGACAATGCCGATCAAGCCGCCTGCGAGTCAATGCGCCGAACCCTCAATGAACTGAGCATGTGCGGAACCATCGTCATCGGCGAGGGCGAGCGTGACGAAGCCCCGATGCTCTACATCGGCGAAAAGCTCGGCAACGGCGAAGGCCCCGATGTTCAGATCGCCGTCGACCCCCTCGAAGGAACGAATCTCTGCGCCAACGGCACTCCCAACGCCATCTCGGTGCTCGCCGCGACTGTTACGGGCGAAGGCAGCCTCATGCACGCGCCCGACTGCTACATGGAGAAGCTGGTCGTCGGTGCCGAGTGCGTTGGTGTCGTTGACATCACCTTGCCCCCACGAGTGAACGTGCGCCTCATGGCCAAAGCCCTCGGCAAGGACGTGGACGAACTGACGATCGGCATACTCGAGCGCGACCGGCACAACGAGCTGATCAAGGAGATTCGGGAAGCCGGTGCCCGCGTCCACCTCGTCCCCGACGGCGACCTCTCCGTCGCCATCGCTGCGCTAGACCCGGAGGCGGGGATTGACGGCCTCATGGGCATCGGCGGTGCTCCCGAGGGCGTTTTGTCGGCAGCGGCAGTTCTCTGTTGCGGCGGAGAAATGCAGGCGAGACTCAAGTTCACGACCGACGAGCAGCGCGAGCGGGCTCAGAAGATGGTCGGCGGCAACATCGACCGCGTTTTCAGAACTGAAGACCTCGCCAGCGGCAACGTCATGTTCTCGGCGACGGGCATCACCTCCGGTGACCTCTTGCGCGGAGTCCGCTTCAAGCGCGGATACGCCCTCACCGAATCCATCGTCATGCGCAGCGGCAGCGGGACGATTCGGAGAATCGAGACGACGCACCGGCACTTGAGCAGCATGACGTTCTAGGGCAACGGCTCTCTCGAGACCGTCGCGCACGATACATGACATGGGAAGGCGTGTGGCCGGGGTGATGTATTGTGCATCCCGGTTCTGCCATACACCGACTGGCTTGCGCCATTGACAGCGCCGGGGTGCACGATTCATCACCCTGGCCACCAAGATCGGTCTCCTTAACGTGAATTCCCCTTGAGCTTTGGACTCGGGACCATAATTTAGGTTCATGCGAAGGCCTTCGCCGCTGGGCGCTATTTTCGTCACGGTCCTCATTGACCTACTCAGCTTCGGCCTCGTCATCCCAGATATCCAGATTCGAGGTGACTCGCTGGGTGCGAGCGGATGGGTTCGCGGATTGCTGCTGGCCACGTTCAGCATTGCCCAGTTGCTCACCGCACCCTATTTGGGTCGCCTGAGTGACTCGATCGGGCGACGTATGATCCTCCTGCTGACGACCGTGCTTTCGGTCATCTGCTTCGTGTTCTACGCGCACGCCGAAACGCTCCTCTACCTCTTCATTTCACGCGTCATATCGGGCATTGCGGGGGCAAACTTGCCGGTCGCATACGCCTATGTTGCAGACGTAACGAAGCCGGAAGACCGCGCCAAAGGAATGGGGCTATTGGGAGCTGCCTTTGGTGTTGGGTTCATCTTCGGTCCCGTACTCGGTGGCGTGCTATTGGAGGCCGGAGGTGGGAAACCACTCCTGATGGGTTACGTGGCGGCCGCGATGGCTGCTGTCAACTTCTTGTACGTGTTCTTCTTCCTTCCCGAGAGTCTGATGAAGGAGGATCGAACCCATGCGGACGACCGCAAGCCGACGTTGCACAACATGAAAGTGGCGTTTGCCACGCCTGGTCTAGGGCTGCTCCTCGCGATGTTCTTCGCCTACAACTTCGCGTTCTCGAACCTGGAGAGCACCTACTTCCTGCTCGTCGTGAAGAACTTCCTCTTAACACAGCGTGAGGGGACGTACCTTCTCGCAATAGTGGGCATCGTGAGCGCGGTGATGCAGGGGTTCATGGTCCAGCGGGCAACCAAGCGGTTCGGCGAACTCAATCTTGTGCGGATTTCTTACTTGTTCCAAGTGCCAACCCTCATGGCCGTGCCTTTTGCGATGCCGTGGATTCCCCAGATCATCGGGATCATCTTCCTCGGCACCTGCACAGGATTGAGCCAGCCGAGCTTAAACAGCTTGATCTCCAAGAGTGCGCCGCGAGACATGCAGGGCGGGATTTTCGGGGTCACCCAGGCTCTCGGTGCCTTCGCCAGAATTCTCGGGCCGATGGTTGGGAATGCTCTGTACGATGTTCGCTATTGGTTGCCCTACACGGTCGCTGGTAGCTTGGTGCTGTTCCCCTTGCTGGGAGCGTTCCGAATGAAATCGCCACCCGAACCTGAACCGGCCCCAGCAACCTAGGTTCTATCGCTCAACCCTTGCGATCTGGAGTTGGCCCTGTGCAATACTCCGCACGAGGGAGTTACGATGATTACTTGTCCAGGTTGCCAAAAGATGTTGCCCGATTGGTCGAAGAACTGTCAGTTCTGTGGGGCACCAGTCGATAAGGTGGCTCGCCCCAAGGAAGAAGGGAAGAAGACCTACGCGAAAGCGGGACCTGCACCTTACATTTGGGTGCTTTACTACTTATTCGCGGCGCTGTGGATTGTTGACGGCACCCGCGTTTTGTTAGCGGCGCTGGGAGCGCTGCCCCAGGTAGCCGCGGCGGGCAGCTTGGGGCAGGCGTTCAGCGGGATGCTGGCGATAATGGCGATCGTCGGCGGCGCGCTGATCCTGCTCGGGATCGGCCTGATCTTCAAAGTGGAACTGGCGCGTGGCATCGTCAACGTCATGTGCTGGATTAGCATTCTTGGCGGACTGTTCAACCTCGTCATCGCGATCTTTGCCTCACCGATGTCGGGCGTAATGGGCATCGTTAACGTGTTCCTCGCGATGTTTACCATCGCCTGGACAGGGGCGCAGATCTGGGTGATCGGCGAGACGGACTGATGGTTGCTTGTGCCCGACCCAAATGCCGTCGCGAGCTTCACGAGTCATGGTCGTTTTGCCCGTATTGCGGTCAGGATTGTCGACCTCCGGCAGAGCGCAAAGTGGCCGTCCGGATTTGCGACCACCAGTTCTTTGGCGAAGGAGCCTACTGCGTCATCTGCGGTTACTCGCAGATTGAGGGCGGATTCATCGAGCGCGCGGGGGATTCCGGCAAGCGTAAGTTGGCCATCGGCTTTCTGATTGGAGGCTTTGCATTGTTTGCCCTGTCGCTCTTCCTCATGTGGCTGATCGAGGGTGCGTACGGACCGGCCCAGGTGATCGTCGATCAGGTTGAAGCGGGGAAGACCATCGCCGATCCGATTGCCAAGAAGCGCGGCACGAGCGTCATGAGCCCGATCCTGGCGATTGCGGGATTCATAAGCCTCGCGCTCGGCGGCTACTTCTGGAATCTGAGTCGTGCGAAGCCGATCGAAGACTAACGCAAACAGGACGGATAAGACCAATAAGTCCCATCCGACCCTATCCGTCCGAGGGATTCTGGTGGGCCCAGCTAGATTCGAACTAGCGACCTCACCCTTATCAGGGGTGCGCTCTAACCAACTGAGCTATGAGCCCGGAGGCCAAAATATACCCGACCGGGGACAGGGGCGCAAGAGGACCCGGGACGGGCGGGCGGGGTAAACTCCTGCTTCTCGCGACCCGCTCGGGTCGCCTGGACCTACCGTCATGCAAGTCACCCGTGAAGATCTGAACGCCTGTACGATTAAGCTGGACGTCGTTTGCACCCCACAAATGGTCAACGACGGCTTTAACCGCGCGATCCGGCAGTTTGCCAAGCGCATCAAAGTCCCCGGTTTCCGACCCGGTACGGCCCCGCGCCACCTCGTTGAGCCCATGCTCGAACCGGAAGCGCTGATGAACCAAGCCGCCGACGAGATCGTGCGCATGTCGATCAAGAAGGTCATCACTGACGAGAAGATCGAGCCGGCGGACACTCCGAGCGTGACCGTGACCAAGCTCACCAAGGAACCCGCCGAGTGCGAGTTCTCGATGAAAATCCCGCTCAAGCCGATCATCGAACTGGGCGAGTACAAGGGTGTTAGCGCAGAGAGCCCGTCCATCGATGTGACTGAAGAAGAGATCGAGTACCACCTCAACGAGATTCGAAAGTCTCAGGGCAAGCGCGAAGTCGTCACCGACCGTCCCGCCCAAGAAGGCGACAACGCGGTCATCAACATCAAAGCCGACGGTGAAGAAGGCGACGGACGCAAGTTCATGGTCACCATTGGCCAGACTTTCCCCGACCTCGACGGTGCCCTGACCGGCATGCGCGCCGAGGAGATGAAGAGCCTCGACTTGAACTTCCCAGATTCGTTTAGCGACAAGGGCTGGGCAGGCAAGAAACTCCACTGCCTCATCACGATCCGCTCGCTCAACGCCGTTGCTCTGCCTCCGCTTGATGACAGTTTCGCCCAGTCCGCCAAGGGCGACCTCGCCGCACTCAAGAGCGAGAATCTCGACGAGATGAAGGCCAAACTCAAGGTCGGCATCGAGAACGCGAAAAAGCAGGCCCTCCAGGAGTATTTGAACGACCAAATCTTCGACGAACTGCTGAAGAATAGCAAGGTCGAACTTCCCGACACCATGTGGGAGAACGTCGCCGATCAGCGCCTGCGTGAACTCGGCCAGGATCTCGGCCGACGCAGCCAGACGCCCGAGGATTACGCGAAAGAGAATGGCATGACGGTCGAGGAGCTGGTTGAGAAGTGGCGACAGGAAGCCAAGACCCAGGTTCAGCGCGCCCTCATCGTGCGCGACGTCTTCGAGAAAGAGAAGATGAAGCTGACGAATCAGGACCTGAACGTCGAGGTCTTCGCGATGGCTGAGGAATATCAGATGCCGCCAGCCGAACTCGTCGCTCAAATGAAGAAGAACAACGCGCTTCAAGAGCTGGAGTTCCGCGCGATCTACCGCAAGGTGACCGCGTTCCTACGCGAGCACGCAGACGTCAAAGAATTAGAAGCGGCGAAAGCATAGAACACCGTGAGAGTTCCTTTCCTAGATATTCGCGCACAGTACAACGACCTGGCCACCGAACTGGACCAGGTCGTCCTTGAGATCCTCTCCAGCGGCGCGTATGTCGTCGGCAAGCACAACAAGGGCCTCGAAGAGGAGATTGCGGCGCTCCATGGCGTGAAGCACGGCATTGCCGTTAACAGCGGTACGGACGCGCTGCGAATCATGATGGAGGCCAGTGGCATCAATCCTGGCGACGAGATCATCACGACGGCGTTCACTTTCGTGGCGAGCCTGGAGACCATTGTCCAGATCGGAGCGATCCCCGTACTAGTTGACATCGACCCGGCGACCTTCAATATCGACCCGGCCAAGATCGAAGCCGCGATCACGCCGCGCACCAAGGCGATCATGCCGGTCCACCTCTTCGGGCAGCTTTCCGATGTCGATGCCCTGACCGTCATTGCGGAAAAGCACGGCCTGATGATCCTCGAAGACGCCGCCCAAGCCGTTGCGAGCCACCATAATGGCGTCTATGCGGGCAACTTCGGTCGCGCGGCCGGATTCAGTTTCTACGTGACCAAGAACCTCGGCGCGGCTGGCGACGGCGGCATGATCCTGACCAACGACGATGAAGTCGCGGCCAACTGCCGCAGCCTCCGCATCCACGGCATGGGCCGCGAGCGCTACTACTACGACCACATCGGCTACACCAGCCGCCTCGACGAAATCCAAGCCGCGATCCTCCGCGTTAAGCTGACCAAACTCGCCGAATGGAACGACCGCCGAGCCGAGATAGCCGCGATTTACAACGAAATGCTGGTTGACTCCGGGGTTGTCGTGCCGGTCGTCAGTCCGGGCAACAACCACACCTGGCATCAGTACTCGGTCCGCTCAACTCGCCGCGACGAGCTTCAGGCGTGGCTGAAGGAACGGGAAGTCGACTCGATGATTTATTACCCCGTGCCCCTCCACTTCCACGAGCCGTATAAGCGCTTCGGCCAGGGTCCCGGCAGTCTGCCCGAGACCGAACGCGCCTGCCACGAGATCCTGAACCTGCCTGTTCACCAGCACATGGGCGACGACCAAGCAAGGTGGGTGGCACAGTGCGTGGGCGAGTTCGCGCAGACTGCTACGCGGGCTTGAAACCCGCTTATTCGGCGGAATTCCCTGGTTTCCTGACACCCTTGCTATATAATGATCAGCATTCCCGCGCGGGAACATCTTGATTAGACAAGGGGGTCGTTTTGAATGCTCGGTGTATCTTAGGATTGAAAGGACGCTTCGCCAACGGTGCTGCTGTAGTGTTCTGCCTCTGTTTAGCCGCCAGCGCAGACGCCCAATGGTCTGTTACCAACTTGCACCCCGAAGGGGCAACCGAGTCGCGTGGGCTGGCGGCAAGCGGATCACGACAGGCGGGTCGACAGGTCCTGAACGGCGTACAGCGGGCGGGATTTTGGAGTGGAACGGCGGCGTCATGGGTTGACCTCAATCCAACAGGTGCATCGACTTCCTCGCAAGCAAACGCGATGCACGGTTCGCAACAAGCTGGCTACGCCCGTGTAGGCGGTCTTTTTCGGGCCAGCTTGTGGAGCGGGACGGCTGCCTCGTGGGTCGACCTGAGCCCTCCCGGGTCTCAAGAGTCAAGTGTCCTGGCCCTTAGCGATCTGCATCAGGCAGGTTTTGTTGTTGTTGGCGCCCGTCAGCATGCTAGCATTTGGAGCAGCACTGCGGCTTCCTGGGTGGACCTGAACCCAACAGGGTCCGAGATATCTTTCGCCTATGCAGTGAGCGGCTCGCAGCAGGCAGGAGTTGCTTTTGTCGGCGGGCGAAACCGCGCTAGTATGTGGCATGGCACGCCTGCCTCTTGGGTTGATCTGAATCCCAGCGGGTCAACCGATTCGAAGGCTTTTGCTGCAAGCGGATCGCAGCAGTCAGGATATGCCGATGTCGGTGGAATAAGGCGGGCCAGCTTGTGGAGTGGCACGTCAGCCTCGTGGGTTGACCTCCATCCGCTCACTGCGACTAGTTCAACCGTGTTCGCTGCAGGCGGTTCATTTCAGGCTGGAAGTGCCTTCGTAGGCGGTGTCCCGAGCGCCAGCTTCTGGAGCGGTACTTCCGCATCGTGGTTGAACCTGCACTCGCTATTGCCGTCCCACTTCACGAGCAGTACCGCATGGGGCATGTCCACCGACGGGATTAACATTTATGTCACCGGCCACGGATTCAACACGCAAACCCTTCGAAACGAGGCCCTCCTCTGGACAAGGCCAGTTCCTGAGCCCAGCGGTCTTGCTGCCCTCAGCTTGGGTGTCGTGCTCTTACGGCGAAGCAAGCGCCAGAATGTTCGTTGGAGGCCTAGCAAACTCAGTAGGAGGGCTTGATCGCTGCGCTATTCGTCAACACCAAATGACAGTCCTTCCGCATTTGAGTGCTCGAATTCAGACGCGCTTGATGAGGTGAACTCAATGAGTCTCGGCAAAGCAGAATCAAGCGCAGAACTAGATGGAAAGTCAATCGCATGAAGTGCCGCGCTTTGGGACTCAACGAGGACGCCTAATTCATCAAACAGCCGGTGGAGAGCCTCGGCGTTTTTGCGATCGCAGGCTGGTTGAAACAATCTCACGGTTTGCCGTCCTTGAGGACGAATCGACCCTGTGAAGGCTAGGTCTTCACGGAACTGCAGATGGTCTCCAAGTGCAAGGCCATAGGCATAGAAGGTAATGCAACACAACTCGTACCAGCCGTCCCCGAGGGTCCGGGTCCAAATCTGCTCACCGATCTCTTCGCCACCATAGGAGAATTCGAGCCTATGGATGAAATTGGCCCTGTCTCGCCATACGGGTTCATCGTGTTGGATGATTCTCATTCCGAAGGTCGCTGCATATTACTTGGCAGACTTTCCGTCCCGGCATGGTCCTTGCGCGCGAGGGGGGATTTCGGCCACACTCTTAGAGTTCGGCCCGGTCGTCTAGTGGTTAGGATGCCGCCCTTTCAAGGCGGAGGTCGCGGGTTCAAGTCCCGTCCGGGCTACCAAGGTCTTCCCGCATGTCCCGATTCGGGCGCGAAGACCCTCCAATCCACCTCCGGCATTCGCCGCCCCATCTCCCGCGCCATCTTCACCATGCCCGGGTGCTCGGTCGCATAGTGACCCGCCGCGACCACCGGGAAGTCCGCCGCGCAGGCATCGACAGCGACGTTCTGCTTGATTTCGCCGGTCACGAACACGTCAGCCCCCGCTCGCCGCGCGGACTCCCATTCGCCGTCCGCCGCCCCGCCAACTACCGCCACCCGACGAACCGGTCGGTCCGGCGCGCCCCAGGTCCAGGAGCGGATATCGAGGATGCTGTCGACGTGGCGCGAGAAGTCGCGGAGTGTCATTGCGGCGGGCAAGAGTCCGATGCGTCCGGCCTGCATTCCTGGATTGGGTTCGAGGACGAGGAAGTCGTAGGCGGGTTCTTCGTAGGGATGCGCGGTCTGGAGAGCAGCCCGAACCGGCTCGACGAGGTGGCCGGGCACAAGCATCTCGAGCCGCGACTCCTCGACCTCCGCCCGAACGCCGACCTCGCCAATTGCCGGATTCGCACCCGCGCCGGGAAAGAAAGTCCCGCTCCCGGGCGAGACAAAAGCACACCGCTCATACTCGCCGATCACTCCGGCACCGGCGGCCGACAGGGCATCGATCACCAAGTCGCGCTCGCGATGGGGGACGAAAGTGACGAGCTTGAACTGGGGCGTCGGATTCGCGTATCCAAACCGCTCGACCGCCTCCAGCCCTAGCAGTTCGGCCAAGGTGTCGTTCACCCCGCCGGGCGCCGCGTCCCAGTTCGTATGAGCCCCGACGAACGCGATTCCGCTTCCCAGCAGCACCCCCAACGTCGAGCCCGGGTGCTGGTCTGTGCGGACGTGCTTAAGCGGATCCCAGATGAGGGGATGATGACTGAGCAGGAGTTGGGCGCCGATTTCTTGGGCGAAACGAGCCGCGTCGGGTGAAGAGTCAAGCGAAACCGCAACCCGAGAGACGGAGGCGGAAGGATCGCCGACTTGGAGCCCAATCCGATCACCGGGGAAGGCGTAGCGAGCCGGGGCAAGCTGTTCGAGGGAGTCGAGGATGTCGCGGAGGATGGCCACGCGGGGAGTGTGACCCAAAAATGACGAAGGCGGGGGTTAACCCGCCTCGTCCAGCTCACACTGTGCTGACATATGATGATTGCTATGATCGATATGACGAGATTTGCAGAATACCGCCAGCTTTTTCAGTGCTTTTTCCGAAAGGGCGTCCAATCTCTGCGGACTTGTCATACACAAGCCGAGGAGCGCGAACGCTTCTTCTTCGGTGAGCTGCAACCCAATCGGGACTTGTGCCACGGTCATTGTTGCCTCCTCCGAAGGTCCGACACTGCTATTGACGTAATTCGAGTGCATTTTGTTCGCACGATCTGTCCCCATAGTGGTTATTCCACGATCTCGCCAAGAACTAGCAAATCCACCCGTTATGCCAGGTCACTCCCGACATGACATCTGATACATGAAAACCTCGTCACAAGATTCCCGGTCCCTCTTTAGACCTATGGCTATGCCTCCATCCTCCCACGGATGGAGGCCTCCGGGTGGCGCGGCATTGTAGGTCCGACGCGGGCGAGCATCCACCCGTGGGAGGGTGGAGGCATAGGGAGCCTTCGACGATTAGACCTAGTGGGACCGATTCGCGCTAAAATCGGGCCGATGTCCGATCCCAACCGAACGCAGATGATCTCGGGGGCTCCGAGTGCCGACCCGAACCGGACGATCATGGGGAACGCGCCCACCCTCAACGCGACCCAGACGATCAAGCCCGTCCAGTGTCCGGTCTGCAAGACTTTCAACCCGGTCGGGGTCATGTTCTGCGTCGAATGCGGCCTCATCTTCGACCGCGCTTTGCCGGGCGATGCGTTCGGCGCCCCAGCGGTTCAACTCCCGTGCCTGGTCGATCCGTCCGGAAGGGAGCACTTCCTGCGGCCGGGGCCGAACGTGTTGGGTCGGCAGGGGGATTTGGTCTTCGACGATGGCCGCGTCTCGCGGAAGCACGCCCAGATCACGCTTGAAAACGGCCAGATGCTCCTCGAAGACCTCGGCAGCACCAACGGGACGAAGGCGGACGGCAACGCCTTGGCTCAGGGCGAGAAGCGAGCGGTGGCATCCGGCAACAAGATCTCGCTCGGCGGCTACGAGTTGGTCCTCAGCACTCCCGGCGAGTCGGCGAAGACGGCAATGGGCCTCAGTGGTCGCACCGCCGCGATCTCAGCGCCACCGAAAGCGGTCGAAGCAGCGGCGTGGGCGGTATTCGCCGAAGGCGAGAAGCAGCCGCTCAAGAACGGAACGAGCACGTTCGGACGGAAGAGCGACAACGACCTCCAAATCGTAGACCCGTACGTCTCGGGGCGGCACGGCACGATCGAGATCACCGACCTCGGCATCTTCCTTACTGACACCGGCAGCACCAACGGCACCCTTCTCAACGACGCCAAACTCGGTCCGAACCAGCGCGTCCAGATCACCGCGCAGGACGTCATCAAACTCGGCAGCGTCGAGTTCCATATCCAACTCGAGGAAGGCGTGTGATGGACGAGATCACCGCCGAATACGAACTCGCGGAGCTTGCCGAGCCGGTTGAGCTCAGGGTCCGGCCGAAGGTCACGGTCGCATGCAAGACCGACCTCGGCCGCGTGCGCGAGAACAATGAGGATAAGTACGAGTACTACTTGCCCGAGGATGACCGCACCGTCGCCTCGCGGGGCCTAATCTTCCTGATGTGCGACGGAATGGGCGGGCATGCAGCCGGGCAAATCGCGAGCGAATTGACCTGCAAGACCTTCATCGACGTGTACCTCCACCACCCGTCCGGCCAGCCCGAGGATGCGGCCCGAGCGGCGGTGGTGGCGTCGAACCGGTTCGTCCTCGACGTGGGCCGGGCGGTGCCGAGTCGGCGGGGAATGGGAACGACGCTTAGCGCGTTGATCCTGCTTCAAGACCAAGCGATGCTCGTGCAAGTCGGCGACTCCCGTATTTACCGCGTCCGCGACGGTATCTGCGAGCCGCTGACCGTCGACCACACGTGGGTGGAGCAAATGGTTCGGGGCGGCGTGCTGTCACGTGAGGAAGCCGAGGTTCACCAGAGCCGGCACATGCTCATGCGCGCGATCGGGGTCGAAGGAGATGAGTTCTCCATGCCCGACGTCTTTTGGCACACGCTCGAAGTCGGGGACCAGTTCCTGCTCTGCTCGGACGGTCTGACGAATCACGTTTCCGACCAGCAGATTAGGGACGCGCTGGCAACTCTCTCACCGTCGGAGGCAGCATGGAGGCTCGTAACCAGCGCGCTCGCTGATGGCGGGAGCGACAACTGCTCCGTGATGATCATCCGCGTGGACGGGCTAGAGTCGGCACAGTAATTTCCTAACGCGCAGCCCATTTGCTCGCCGGAAATCGGTCCAGAGGCGCGGGAGACGACCATCTTCCGAAGGAAATCGATCCAACGCCGAAGGAAATCGGTCCAACGTCGTGGGAAATCGGTCCAACGCCGAAGGAAATTGGTCCAACGTCGTGGGAAATTGGATGGTGGTCGGAATGCACTATTCATCACCCCGGTTCTGCCAGGCCCTGTAAAGCTCTCTCACTGCCGATGGCGGAAGCGACCCCTGCTCCGTGACGATCGCCCAGTGAACGGGCTAGCACTCCGTTTAGCATCCCAAGGTATAAAACGCGCCATGCGTATCCTTTGCATCATTCTCGCAGTAGCGTCATTCCTCATTGTCGGATGCGGCGGCTCAAGCGAAGCCGGTCGAGCATTGATTCAAGAAGGAGTCTATTCGAGCGAGACGAATGTCCCCGGGATTGGCTCGGCGATGCTCATCGTTACCGTGGACTCCAGGGGACGCGGCAAGGTCATGGTCCAGACGAGCAACTCGCATTACAAGGACGATTACGCGCCGCGTAAGACCGGATCTGCATACCGTGACGAGGTCAACCTTCTGTCGGACAGCGCACCGCATGTCGTAGAGTTAGAACAGGTCGGAAGCAGCGTTCATGCTCGCGTTACCTACGGTGGTCAGACCACGAGCGCCACGATGGCCCGCAGCGCATTTGCCAAAGCGGGCGATCCTCCTCCGGTACCGGCAGGATCCTATTGGCAAACTTCGGCTCAGGGGAATTCGATCCAGTTCCAGATCGAATCGATCGTGGCCGATGGACAGGGCGGCTGGAATATCAAGGGCACGGTTGTGACGAGCGCGGGCGAAACACCTTTTGGTCAACAGGGCTACGCGTCGAATCTCACAGATGGCTGTCTGTCTCTCCTGAGTCCGGGGGGATCGATTTATGGAAGCAACTTCCCGAGTCCGACGGCAGCGGCCACCACAATTTCGTTCTTTGGCACCGGCGGAGGCGCGATCACGGCCGACAACTAGATAGCTGAGGCGATGAACCAAGGCCACTTTTGGTGGCCTTGGTTCAGTGGCCGTAGATGGAATACGGATCCCAGGAAGGATCGGCGGTCATTCGGTTGAGGGCCATCTGACCGACATGGTAGGTGTCGTGAAGGATGATGTACTCGAACGCGGCCTTCCAGTACTCGTCTGAGGAAAGCGCAATGGCCACGGCTTCCTCGCGCAGCTTGTTCATCAAATCGAGAACGGCGGTTCGTTCGGTTAGGCCCGAGGAGTAGTTGCCCCACTCGTGATCGCCGCCTGCTGCCATCGTCTTGAAGGCGGTGTAGACCTCGCAGAGGTGTTCAGCGGTCGCGGCGGGGGACATGGCGACATCACAGGACTTGGTCGTCCAGCCTGTGTCGGAAACGCCTTCAAAGACCTTGCCGACCTGAAATTTTGCCTGGTCGAGGGCGTATTGCAGCATCTCGCTTTGCGTCGTGGTTGCCATGCTCCTAGTATCCCCGATCAGCCGGGTGCGGGGTATAATTGTCGCCGTGGGAGATCGCCTAACCGCGGTCGCATGAACCACGGAGGACGCTATTGCGAAAGAATATTCGGAAGAACCCCCATTCGCCGCGCTACACGGCGATCGCCAAGACGGTTGATAAGGACACCCTGCACGACATCGTCGAGGCCATTTCCCTCGTCAAGAAGACCGCAACGGCCAAGTTCGTTGAGAGCGTGGATTGCGCCATGCGCTTGGGCATTGACCCGCGCAAAGGCGACCAGAACGTTAGAGGCCTCACCAACCTCCCCCATGGCACGGGAAAGAATAAGACCGTGGCCGTGCTCGCCAAGGGCGACCAGGCGAAAGAAGCCGAGGATGCAGGTGCCGACACAGTCGGTGGTGAAGAGCTGATCGCCAAAATTCAGGGTGGCTGGAAGGACTTCGACGTCATCATCGCGACCGACGAAATGGCCCCGCAGATTGGCAAGATCGGTAAGATGCTGGGCCCGAAGACGCCCAACAAGCGCAACGGAACAGTAACGAGCAACGTGGGGCAAGCTGTCCGAGAGATTAAAGCCGCGACCCGCGTCGAGTATCGTGCCGACAAGGCAGGCGTCGTCCACCTTCCGCTCGGTAAGGTCAACTTCACCGACGAGCAGCTTTTGGAAAACTTCAACGCAGGGCTGTCGGCGGTCATCAAAGCTAAGCCGTCAGGAGCGAAGGGCAAGTACCTGATTTCGGTGACCCTGAGCGCGTCGATGGGACCGGGAATTCCTGTCGACCCCGCAACCGCATCGAAGGCGGCTGGCGTTTAGGGGCCTATAGGCGCCTCGGGGACACAGGTATCATCTGGCCTCCCCCCGAGGCATCTGCCCCGATTTCAGCATGACTAAGGAACCTATGAGCGACAAGAGCGAAAAGGGACAAGAACGCACTGCACCGCAACCCGCGGCGAGCGTTGCCGTCCCGAATTTTAAGAAGCGAGGCTTCAAAGGCTTTTGGCGTGACGTTCAGCGCGAAATGCGCCACGTCACTTGGCCAACCCGAGCGGAGACCAACCGGCTGACCGGTGTGGTCTTGGCCGTCTGCGCCCTCGCCATCATTATCCTGACCGGCTTGTCCATCGGGTTCCAAACACTGTTCGATATTCTGCTGAGGAGATAAGTTGGCTAAAGCCTGGTACGCGGTCCACACAATTGCTGGCCACGAAAACAAAGTTAAGGACGTGCTCACCCGACGCGCGACGGTCGAAGGTTTCTGGGGACTCGATCTCTTCGAAATCCTCATTCCCACCGAAAAAGAGCTGACGACCCGAGGTGGAAAACGCCGCGAAATCGAGCGTAAGGTCTTCCCAGGTTACATCCTGGTGCAGATGAACATGACCGATGACACGTTCAAGTTGGTCAAATCCACCAGCGGCGTCACCGGTTTTGTCTCAAGTGGCAATCGGGCTGTACCGCTGGAGGACTACGAAGTTCGGCGCATCATGACGAACCTCGAAACCAGCAAGGAAGCTCCGCGTGTGGCTTTTGGCAAGGGAGACATCATCCGAGTCATCGAGGGCCCCTTCAGCGATTACACCGGAAAGATCGAAGAGGTCAACTCGGAGCGCGAAAAGCTCAAGGTTCTCATCAACATTTTCGGACGCGAAACCCCCGTCGAACTCGAATACGTTCAAGTCGAGCGCATGTAGGTACGCCGAGTCTCGTATAATAGGAAACCGACTTTCAATGGCGAAAGCGGGCAGTATGCCGCGCGCCATGAGACCGCGTGGCACCAAACGCCATGGCGGCCACCTACGAGATCGCGCATACCTGGGAAGAGCCGGAAGCTCTCCAATCGCTGCTCAATAATATCCGTGAGCAGCATCCTGACGCGAATATCAACCGCATTCGGTACGCCTACTTTTTCGCCGAAGAAGCACACGCCGGCCAGACTCGAAGCTCAGGTGAGCCCTACATCACTCACCCCCTTGCGGTCGCCGAGATTCTGACCGACTTGGGGATGGACGACGACTCCATCGTCGCCGCTCTCCTGCACGACGTCCTCGAGGATTGCCCGGCATGCACCCCCCAGCAGATTGAGGCCCTATTTGGCGGCGACGTTCTGCACCTCATCGAAGGCGTGACCAAGCTCAAAATGCGCTCATCGAACGATGGGTCGCCGCGACAGCGTGCGCTGGCGGAAAGCAACCGAGCCGCTGAGAGCCTGCGTAAAATGCTGCTCGCGATGGCCAAAGACGTGCGCGTCATGGTCATCAAACTCGCCGATCGCCTCCACAACATGCTGACTCTCGACGGCCTTCCGCCTGAAAAGCAGACTCGCATCGCCCAGGAGACACAGGACATCTACGCCCCCCTGGCCGCGCGCCTGGGGATCTGGCAGATCAAGTGGCAGTTGGAAGATCTCAGCTTCAAATATCTGCACCCGAACGAATTCAAGGAGATCAGCGATCTCGTCGCGAAGTCTCGGCGCGAACGCGAAAAAGAGCTCGCTGAGGCGATTCTCATCCTCAAGGAGCGGCTCGAAGCAAAGGGCATCAAGAACGCCGAGGTCAAGGGGCGTCCAAAGCACCTCTTCAGCATCTTCAACAAGATCGTGAAGCACGGCTTCCGATTCGAGGAGATCCTGGATCTCATCGCGATGCGCGTCATCGTGGAGAGTCATAGTGACTGCTATCTCGCCCTGGGCATCGTCCACGAGCTTTGGGTACCGATACCTGGCCTTTTCTTCGACTACATCGGCCAGCCCAAACCCAACGGGTATCAGTCGCTGCATACGAAAGTGGTCGGACCGCAGGGAGAGCCACTCGAAGTTCAGATCAGAACCCGGGAAATGCACCAAATCGCCGAGTTTGGTGTTGCCGCCCACTGGACCTATAAAGAAGGCGCCAAAGGTGCGGATGGAGCCGGGAAGTTCTCGGACCTTCGTCAGCAACTCTTCGATTGGTCGAGCGATGCGAGGACCTCCAGCGATTTCCTGCGGTCACTGTCGACCGATCTCTTCAGTGAGCAAGTCTTCGTTTTTACACCCAAAGGCGACGTGCTCGATCTCCCCAAGGACGCGACGCCGATTGACTTCGCGTTCAGGGTCCACACCGACCTTGGGTTGAGAGTAGTGGGGGCGAAGATCAACGGCGCAATGGTTCCTTTGGGAACGTCCCTCAAGAACGGCGACATCGTGGAACTGGTCACCCGCTCGAACGCCCAGCCAAGCCTCGACTGGCTCGAATACGCGCGCTCTTCTCACGCCAAAAGCAAGCTGCGCACGTACTTCCGCAAGCGTAATAAGTCCGAAAACGCGTCAAGGGGCAGGGAAGCTCTGGATAAGGAACTACGCGCACACGGGGCGGATCCCAAGGAGTTTCTGGGGGAAGACAGGCTCTTGGCGATCGCCAAAACGACGAGCGACTGTCAGACTGCCGAAGACGTCCTGGCCAAGGTCGGTGAGGGGCACTTTAGTGTTCAGAGCATCGTCAACAAGCTTCGAGGAACAACGCAGGGGAAACCTCCGACCGACACGATCAAGACGGAGCGAACGCGAGAGGGGAAGGTCACGCTGGTCAAGGCGGGCATCGACAACGTGATGCTTCGGCGCGGCAAGTGCTGCGATCCCCTGCCCGGCGAAGAGGTCGTCGGCTACATCACGCGGGGTCGCGGCATCATGATTCACCGCAAGGTTTGCCCGAACGCAATGAACTTTCTCACCCAAGAGCCCGACCGCCTCGTCACTTTAGATTGGCCCCCGGATGGGAGCCTTTATAGCGTGATGCTCAAGATCATTTCCGTGAACCGGCAAGGCCTGCTCATGGATGTGAGCACGATTTTCGGTGAATCAAAGACCAATGTCAGCGCCGCGAAGATTCGGACGCTCCCCAATCAGACCGCGGAAATTGAGGTAACGATTGAAGTCGCCGACGTAAGTCAGCTCAATCAGCTCATGACGAAGATCAGCAACTTCCAGGATGTGATTTCGATTCTGCGGATGTTTGGGCGAACGGCCTCCAAGTAGCTTCTGTTTAATCGGTAGCGCGCGCCCCCTCCCTGTCCCTCCCCCGTGCCGGGAGAGGGGACGTAGTTGGAATCGATTAGCGACATGTGAGCAAGAACCAGGCGTAAACGTGGCTTGAGGTCCCCTCTCCCGGCACGGGGGAGGGACAGGGAGGGGGCGCGCGTTACCGCCTTAACCGCCCGTACTGACGGGAGCCACTGAAGGCGGAGTCAGGGGTGAACCAACCGACGGCTTCGGGGCACTAACTGGCTTCGCAGCGTTCTTGTTGACCGCGACGATGCGCGGGCCGCCTCGATAGTTGCTGTCGATCAGCCGCTCGCGCTTAATCTCTTTCCCATCCTGAACGAGAATGCGATAGGCCACGTAAGCACTGCCGCCGCCACCGCGCTCAATCACCTTCTGCTTGCCAAAGGGGAGCGAGCCATCGTGGACGTATTGCGTGCCGTTCCCCCATGAGCGAGTTCGCTGCGACGTGAGTTTGACGGTGTAGGGAAGTTTCTGGCCCACAATCGCGAACGACAGCTTGCCCGGCTCATACTTGCTGAAGATCGCAATTGGATGGTCCATCGAGTTCGTGAAAACGAGATCGTGGCTGTTGTAGTCGACGGTCGCGTCGAGTCCGAGCGGAACGTAGCTGATCGGCAGGGAGTGATTCGACCGCCGTTTGATCTTCAGGTTGCTCCGCAGAGCAGCACCATAGAGCGTAGTGCTCACCTGGCAGATACCCCCGCCGACATCGGTATCGTGCTTGCCGTTCTTATACACGCCAGCGACCTTGAATCCAGCCTCGATCGTGCGCTTGCCCACAACCGTGTTGAACTTGAAGTCCTCACCCGGCATGAGGATGAGCCCGTTGATCTTCGCTGATGCCAGCTTGATGTTCTCACAGCGAGTGCGCTTGGAAGTGGGGAAGCGGGTTGAGAACTCGCTTTGGACGGTGGCCATCTTCGCCAGCATCGCGTCCGACATCTTCTTGGGTGCCTCGGCAAGCGGCAATTCGATTTCGTTGGCCTGCTCGGCCAGTGCTTCCATGACTCGGCCCTGCATTTGGCTGAGCTCGAGGCTCAAGACCGATCGCTCCGGCGTCGTTCGTATGCCCTTTGTCTTCCAATCGAAGCTGACCTTGGCCGGTTCCGGATTTCCGCTGTTCATGCGGACGAACTTGGCCAACGGGGCGAGTCGCGACGGGTCGTAGGTATAGATCAGTTCAAAGTTCTTTGTGGGTGCCTCTTCGAGCCCAACATTGCGCTGGACGTTGTCCCAAAACTCCTCCACCGGCACCTGCTTGATGCTGCCGAGGTCGTCGATTCCTAGCCCCAGTCGGGTCCAGTTGGAGTCCTCTGGTTGTCGAAGCAAGCCATTGCCCTTCAGCGCAATCGGTCGTACACGCTCGGTTTCCCACCATTGCCGAAGCTTCTTTGCGGCATCTCCGGGCGTCAATCCACCGACATCAACGGGGCCAATCTTGATGTTGGGCCTAAAGACAGGCTCGTAGCGCGCCGCCATGATGCTCAGCGCACTTCCGCTGATGACCAGCAGTCCACCGACAATGATTAAGAGTTTCTTCATTCCTCGACCCATAGCTCGCTTCATCCTTGATCGTGCTTGGTTTTTCCCACCTTATCCACATTATGACACCAGGTTCAATTGAAGCTAGGCCTTTTGTGCCACAGATGTTGGACGGGTCGAAGTTACAACGTGTTTCCGATGGCGGTTACCTTCGGGCCAAATCCCTATTTCGGGGGTTTGCCGAGGGTGACGTCCATGATCATTTGACTGGCAACCGCCACTTCGAGAACCGACCCGAACCGCAGCGTGCAATCCTCACTGGGCCAGCCAAGGGCCGGATCGCTGGGGGCCCAATCCCTCGACAGGATTGCCACCGTCCAAGTCTTCTCGCCCGAGGTCGCTTCCTCGTGGAGCCGAGCATCAAGGCTGGGATCGTAATTGAGGCTATGATTGGCGAGGTAAGTGGAAACTGGCGTCCATTCGTCTGCCTTTGGGCTGACGCTTACTTTCGTTGATGATGATGTGACGACAAGAAACAAGAGAAGTGATTTCACTGCATCCTCCGTCATGCATCATCCATGCCAGATCATTTCACTTTCATTTCGCAGCCATCACATCTTCACGTATACTAGTGAATACCACTGAATCGGAAGGCGATTCGGTGAGAAGGGGGTCGGTGTTTGTTGCATCACGAAGCGCAGTGGCGGATCCAAGTCTTCGGGCAGTTCAGGCTCGTCGACCCGAAGGGAGTGCCTTTCAGCAGTCGGAGCGATCGGACGTGCGCGTTGCTTGCTCAATTGGCGCTCAAGCGAGATATGGCTGCCTCGCGGTCATCACTGGAGACATCCCTTTTCGAGGACGACCTCGGGCGAAGCGCACCCAACCTCGCCCTTCTCCTGACGCGCCTGAAGGCCAGCCTTAGCAAGCACTCCGACCGCTCGCCCGTGATCGTGAGGTCCGGCAAAGTCGCGTTCGATCCTGCGATGGTTACGAGCGACCTGATGATATTCGAATCCCACTTGGAGAGAGCCAAGGCAGAGTATGACCCCCTATCAAGGGGGTCACATCTGGTGGAAGCGTTGCGTCACGTCACCGGTCGACCAGTGAACGACATCGACCACCCGATCCTTATCGAAGATCGTTCGCGAATCGAGCGATCGGTTCTCACGGCCATGGGTGAACTGGCATCCGGCCCCCTAGGACCCCAGAATCGAGAACTGCTCCTGATGCTCCTGTCATCGTTTGAGGAGGGTTCCCTCTACGATCCCGTGCAGTTCGAGTCCGTGCTCAGGATTTACGGTGGTCTCGGATTGAAAGAAAACGTGGTTGCGGCCTTTACACATTACGAAAGCGTGCTCTATGACGAGTATGGTGAGTCACCGAGGAACCAGCTTACAACGCTTCTCAATGAAATCCTTGCGAAACTCGAATCTGGAACAACGGAACGCGTAGGCCAGGTTCCCTCCCGTCCCAGAGTGACCGTTGGACGAGACGACGAGATTGCCTTGGTGCTCCAACATCTCGCCCGACATACCCACGACCTGGTGGCCATCGTTGGTCAAAGCGGTGTTGGCAAGTCCCATCTTTTGAAGACACTCTATTGGCTTTCGGTGGGCAATAGAAAGTGTGCGTTCTTCGATCTTGAAACTGTTCTACCCGAGGCCGTTCCCGAGCTTATTAAAGGTACATCTGTCGACATCTTGTTCCTTGACCATCTTCAGGCGGACTTCGTGGACATGGTAGCTGGCTTACGGCGCACGCATCCAGAGATCCTCATCGTTACCGCTGGACACGTGACATGCCAGTTGCCTAATGAGTTCATTCTTCTTCTGTCAACTCTCGAAACAGGTACGCCTCAGTTTCCTGGACCGGCAGCGGAGTTCATCTCGACACAGATCGAAACAGTGAGAGGAGGATCTCACCGAGGAAGTCCCGAGAAAATCGTTGAGCTTGCGGAGTTGTGCAATGGTCTTCCATTGGCGCTGGAAGTTGCCGGGCGTCTTGCTGCAACTATTGGCCTTGATGGAACGTTGGGAGCTTGGAAACGTGACCCACTCGGTGTTCATGGGGGGACACAAAGCCTGGACCGTCACCGAACGCTTGATCATGCCATTCTTTCGAGTTTCGTACATCTTTCCTTGGGTGCCAAACGTGTCATACACACCCTTACGATGTTAGAGGGCGAATGTCATATCGACCTATTGATGGCGGCACTCAAGATCGTACCGCGTGACTTTGAAGACGCGATCCTTAGCGGAATGGTCGTTCTGAATTCGGAAAGACCTACGGTTTCGCTGATGAAGCTTACGGAGTCCGTCATTCGCTCGCATGAAAAGGAGTTGGGCCTCGATCCGTCCAATTGGGTGGTGTTCTTGCGACATGCTGCCGAATGGATCCTCGATCGACTCAATCACGCGAATGATGCTGTCAGCGTTTCGTTCTGTTTGCCACTCGCGATCAGAGCCTTTTGCCATCTATGCCAGGTTGGCGAACGCGGTCTCGCTTGCCGGATGTTCATCAAACTGAAACTATGGTTCGGATCCTGTGTCGTTCCCGTTTCGGAGATTGACCGTTGTGCTTCGTGGCTTGAGACGCCCGAAGGTGAAGGAATCGAGAATTGGGCACAATGCAGATTAACGCTGGGCGCGGGCTACTTCCACCGAGGGGCCTACGAGAAGTTACTCAGTAATGCTCAGTCAATGATCGAATCGAATGCATTTGATCACCTTTCTCCCGGGACTCGGTGTCACCTTCAAATGCAGCAGGCATTGGGTTGGAGATGTCTGGGTGATACCGAGCGCGCCTTTGCCGAGTACAAGGTGACACGACAGCTTGCAATCGATCTCAATGAGCAGAACATCCTCGTTACGGTCTGCTTCAATTTGGGATCGCTGGCTGAGATTCACACTCAGTTTGAAGAGGCTTATCAGTACTTCGAAGAGGCAGCCAATAACATAAACGAAGATACGGATCCCCGCTTGGAAGGCTCGATCCACCTAGCCTTGGGACGCGTCATGTTGCGACTTGCGCGAGACCCGAAAGAAGCGGAGATGATTTTGGATGCCGCTCTCTTCCATGCAAAGGGACGGAAGGACACCAAGCTCGTATACGAGTTACTGTCGACATTGGCCGTTGCTTATTATCTTCGTGGTGAGTTCCTTTTTTCTTGCTCCGCAACGATGTGTGCGGCGCTCCTTCGAAGCCGACATGAGCCCGAGTTCGAAACGCGCCGTCAGGGCACGAGCAGCATGACGTTAATGACCTGGGATTTCCTGGAGTTGGGACTCGATGACCTGGCGATTCGCGCGAGATCGCTCCTCGACCGCTTCGAAGTTACGGACACCGCCGTCCTTTGGGTCGAGTTGCGCCGGAAACTGGAAGACAGAACCTACGTAACTCCCGCAAGTCTCAAGACGAGACCGCTGAGCCTAAGGGAGTACCGGGAGTTCCTGGAAGAGGCAATCGAGAGGGTGTTTGACGAGTTCGGTGAGGACGCAAAGGTGTCGTCATTCGTGGGTTATGTTACGGCCGATGACTCAGCTTGGTCAAGGATGATGAAATCGAAACCGAGCTGGTCTTGGAAGACTAGGCGGCCATCGTCGGTCTCCTCGCACTCGCACTCATACACGTAGGTCACCTCTCGAACGACATTGACCCTGCTGGTTGCGAGAATGAGCTGGAGCGTCTTTCGGGTGACGACCTCCCGATAGGTCACCTTCCATACTTGGCCATCGGCGATGCTGAGCAGATGCTGGCCAAGGGCGAGCGGTGTGTAGCTGAGTGTTGTTGATGCCATAGCGCCATGTCCTTCGAGGAGGCTCGAATTTCAGTATCGGCGCTATGGCATTTCACTTTCGTTTCAGTGGATTTGCTTGGGTGTCAGGTTCGCGCGAGGAGTTCAGGCCTACGAACATTCACCTCATCGATGCCACAGGTCATCTCCCAGACGTCGTGGAAACCCGCGTTGAGCAGAATGGACATCGCAATGGGCGATCGGCCTCCCGCTGCGCAATGAACCACGATCTTCTTGTCACGCGGTACCTCGTCGAGTCGTGAACGGAGATAGCCCAGAGGAATGTGGGTGGCGCGCTCCATACGCACGAGGTTCCATTCATTGATGCCTCGAACGTCCAGAATCGTCTCGTCACCCCGAATATCCTCGGGTGCAATCGCGTGGATCGACTCGAATCGGCTCTGTTCAAGGGCGCTGGGCTTGATCCATCCTTCCACGATGTCGAGGCCAATGGTCGCCATGTCTCGAGCAGCCGCGTCCGCCATCTCTTGGGAATCCGCGATCAGGGTCACCGGCTGATCATAGGCGAGGAGCCAACCCGACCAATTCGTGAGACCTTTGCCCGAGGGAATGGCAAGCGATCCTAAGTACATCGCATTGCGGATGTTCTCCGACTCGCGAACATCGATGAGCTGGCCTCGTGGTTCGGTGAGTTCGGTAACTCGCGCGAGGCTGCCAAGGACGGCTGGACCCAACTTGTTGAGCCGCTTCATCTCCTTGAAGTAGACCGGAGGCTCGGGCTGGCCGCTCAAGACTTCGTCCACGAACTTGTCTTCGGTTTTAACCTGAAACGCCCAGTTCGTTGCACGCTCATAACCAAGTGTAGTCACTGGACTGCCGCCCAACGACTTACCGCACGCAGAGCCGGCCCCGTGCGCGGGCCATACGAGCAATGAGTCGGGCAAATCGGCGAGCTTCTGGATCGACTGGAACAGGACGCGGGCGCCTTTCTCCATCGTTCCCTGGAAGTTGGCCGCTCGTTCAAGGAGATCGGGGCGACCGACATCGCCGACAAAGATGAAGTCCCCGCTAAAGAGGGAGTGGGGAAGTTCACCCATCGGGTGGTCGATGAGGAGGAACGCGATGTGCTCCGGAGTGTGGCCAGGGGTATGCATCACCCGAAGCGACAGATTGCCGATCGTGATGACATCCCCGTGCCGCACGAGCGTCACCCTGGCATCATCGGCGAACGCGTACTTCCAAAGCTCATCTCCTTCGTCGCTGAGGAACATGCGGGCTCCCGTCGCAGCCGCCAACTCCCGCGTTCCGGACAGGTAGTCGGCGTGGATATGAGTCTCGGTCACAGCGGTAATACGCACGCCCAGCGATTCGGCCATAGACACGTATTGAGCGATGTCTCGAAGCGGATCGATGACGATAGCCTCGCCCGTCGCCGCACACGCCACGAGATAGCTCGCCTGCGCCAGTTTGGGGTCGAAGAAGTTACGGAGAATCATGCTTTCACCTCGGTCAGGTTCTTGGTGCAAGAAGCCGGGCGATTCCAAGGCAGCTTGGCCAAGAGGAACGCCATGCCACAGACATTGGTCGCGCCGGCAAACGTCAGGCCCGCCCCCACGAACATCGCGAGGTAAACCCACGCCGGGTTGATCGTGACCGCCAAGATCGTTCCCGCCAGGATCATCAGTCCGGCGATCAAACGAACCTGGCGCTCAAGAGCCCAGCGGGTCGCAGAAGACGAAGCCACTGGCCGACCAGCGGCGACCCAAGCCGACGTCCCGCCCTCCACAAGCAACAGGCCCTGGTGATGCTCCTGCAAGATCTCGCAGGCCATGCCAGCGCGCGTGCCGCTTTGGCAAAGAACGGCAACATGGTTGGCTCCAAGATCCTCGATTCGAGCCTCGACCTCTTCGAGGGGGATATTGATGGCGCGGGGGACGTGGCCCGCGGCGTACTCACCGGGAGAGCGCACGTCGATCAACTGCAGGGAGGGATCGGACTCGATAAGTCGATCCAGTTCTTCGATGCTGATAGTTGCTTTCATGGTTATCTTAGGAGAGTGTATCGCGGTCAAAAGTGATTCATACCGATTTTCCAGATCATCCAACCGGCGACGATGAATACGAGAAGGCTGAAACCTATTTGAAGGGTCCGTTTTGGCAGTCGCTGACGTACGAGGAGACCAAGCCCCATTCCAATAAGGGCGACGAGCGAAACGTTGATGAGGAGGGCATAGTCCACCGACTTACCAATCTCGCCGGTGAATCCGCCGAGGGACTGGATCGCGATGACGAATAGCGAAGTCGGAATCGCCCGTTCGAGTTCGACATCGAGAAGGAGGGTGAGGGCGGGCAAGATCAAGAATCCGCCGCCCGACCCCAGGGTGCCACTTACAAGCCCAATCGCCAATCCGACTAGGAGGGTCATGAAGGGGTGCGGTGTCGTGCCGACTCGGGGTGCGCGAGGCAGTAGCATTTTGATCCCAACGTAGATCATCACGAGCGCGAACGTCCCGAGGAGGAGGTCGTCACGGGGTATGCCCGCGACTGTCGGCGGAATGTTTGGGACGATGAGCTTACGGGAAACGTACGCGCCGAGCATCGCCGGCAGGGCAATGAGGATCGCCGAGCGAACCTCGATGGAGCGACGCACGAACCCCTCGATGGAACCGGCCAAGCTGGTCAACCCGACTACGAGCAGGGAACCGCCGGTCGCCTGAGTGGCGGACAGCCCAAAGAAGCCGACCAAGATGGGAACCGTGAGAATCCCGCCGCCTCCGCCGAGCGCGCCGAGTACGAATCCCATCACCAGTATCGCGATCCAAGCCACACCAGTTCAGAGGTCGAGTGGACTCCCAGTGATTCAGGGTGAGCAGATCGAGTGGTCGAGCTTGTCGCGTACGAATTCGCGCGCCCGAAGGAGCCGCGACTTGCCAGCCGCATGCGAAATCCCGAGTTGCTTGGCAGCATCCACAACGGTCTGCTCTTGCAGCTCACAAAGCACGTAGATTTCGCGGTAGATGTCGGGCAAGGCCGAAACCGCGTCGGACACGCAGCCTTTGAGCACCGCGACGTCCATATCCTGCGTGTCCTCCCGCGCCAAGCCACGCTCCTCGGCGTATTCCAGGGTTTTCTGGATTGAAGGGTGGCTCCTCATCTTCCCACAAACCCGTCGCCCTATCGTGCTGATCCAAGCGCGGAAGGCATCTTCGGATTCGAGTTTGTCGGCTGCCTGGTAGGCATGCATTAATGCCGTGGCCAGTGCGTCTTCGGCATCCTCGCGATGGTTGCAGACCCGTACCATCTGCCGATACACCGAGTCCTTGTGTTCATTGACGAGGGCTTCGAAGCGTTGCTTGTCCACCCCGTCATTATGATATCGCTTAGAACTGGACGCCGGTCTTCGTATGCTCGCGGAAGAGGCTGATGATGTTCCGAGTGATCTCGCCAGGTGTGCCGCAGCCGATTGGGTGGGCGTCGAGGCTGACCATCGGGATGACTTCGGCGGCGGTTCCGGTAAGGAATGCCTCTTGAGCCGCAAACACGTCGAACGGCGTCAACAGTTCCTCGGTAACCGTGTAACCCGCTTTCCGTGCAAGTTCAATCACGGTGTCTCGCGTGATGCCCTGCAGAATTCCGCTCGACGCGTGAGGCGTTCGGATGACACCGTCCTGGATCAAGAAGATGTTGTCACCCGTGCACTCGGCGATGTAGCCCTGCTGGTTGAGCATGAGACCTTCGCCGGCTCCCATGCGGTTGGCCTGCATCTTTGCCAAGATGTTGCCCGCATAGCGCCCGATGCACTTCAGACGCGGATCGAGGCTGTCCGGCGGGAAGACGCGCCAGGAGGTCGTGACCACATGCAGTCCGGTCTCGTACTGCTCGGGCGAGTACAAAGCCAGTGTGTTGACCATCACCATCACGTTTGGCGTACGGTTGATGTTCTTGGGGTCGAGGCCGAGGCCGGTGCCTCGGGTCACATTCAGCCGGATATAGCCATCGGAAAGGTCGGCCTGTTTGCAAACATCGAGGATGATCTGTCGAAGTTCTGACTTCGGAATATGCATCTCGAACTGCATATAGGCCATGCCATGGTACAGCCGGTCGAGGTGTCCATCGAACTGGTAGATTTTCCGGTTGTAGAACCGGATGCCCTCGAACAGTCCGTCGCCATAAAGGTGCGCGTGGTCGGCCGCGCTGACTGTGGCACTCTCAAGGGGCGACACAGTTCCGTTGTACCAAACGAGTTTCGGCATGAAGTTATTGTACCGGCCCGTTTCGAGTCCCTCCCGGTACAGTCGGCGGCGTCACGACATCACAGGAAGGAGCGCGGACTTCAGTCCGCCTCTGGATTGAGGACTTCAGTCCGATAAGCTTAGGTAGGATACGCCCGTGCACAAGTCGAAACTGGGAAACTCGGCGACGTGGGTTTGTGGTGCTCTCCTCTATCTTGGTTGCAGCTTCGTCTATGCTGTTGACCAGGCGACAGTCCACTCTATTCTCTATTGGGAGTGGACTCTGACGGTGTCGCATTGGGTTCGGTGGCTCTCTTGGGTCGTTTGTCTCGGCCTTAATTTGCTTGCCCTTCGCAGATGCCAAGGTAAAGCCTTTGCGCTGCGCCGGCTCATTTTTCTTGCCCTTGGACTTGGAGGAATTGCGTTTGCCCTCGCCGATTCGCTCGCGAAAGACGAGGGCTTTGTCTGGGGCGGCGGCGTTGCATTTCTATCACAGTTGATAGTTGGCGCGTCCTTTGCGGCATTCACGACGGGCGTCATGCTCGCGCTTGTCACACTCACGGATCGGTACCGCAAGCCAGCGTCCAGTTGAGTTCTGAATTGACATCCCAGGATCGCTGCGGGCGAGATGTTTGAATCTGTCACGAGCCGCCGCCGTTGAGTACGGCGAGGTGTTCGATGAGGTGGAAGTTCTTTCGAGCATGGTGGCCTACCTCGGTCCTCGGATTAAGGAGCGGAGACTTCAGTCCGCCTCTGGGTCGAGGACTTCAGTACGAGGCTCAAAGCAAAGCTGGATCGTCTCCGGCGCACCTAGAGGGCTGTCTCTGATGGTCCATTGCATCGAGATTGAGTGCATTAGATCATCGGACTGAAGTCCTCAACCCAGAGGCGGACTGAAGTCCACGCTCCGTTTAGTCTTTATAGCCCTTCGACCGGAAGAAGTCAAGCGACGCTTTGACGGAGTCGATCTCCGGACCTGGGCATGTGTCGAACTCGATCACCCCGTACTCGACCTTGGCCTTGTTCATTGCCGCGATGACGGGATCCCACTTGATCGAGCCTTGCCCGGCTGGCATCTGCTTGCCGTCCTGGTCGTCGAGCCCGTCCTTGAGGTGGACGAGGTCAACGCGCTCGCCGTACTTCTCCAGCATGGCCGGAAGGTCTTGCTTGCCCACGTGCGCCCACCAGAGGTCAAGCTGCATGTGGACATGATCCGGGCACATCGAGTCGAAGAGGATCTCGTGGCCAGTCACGCCTTTGACATCCACAAACTCGAAGGCGTGGTTATGGTAGCAGAACATCTTCTTGGCCTTCGCCACCTTCTCACCGATCTTCTGCAGGCGAATGCCCATCCGGTCCCAGCCATCCGCATAGGCCGAATCCGGCACCCACGGCACGATGATGTAGTGGGTGCCCAGGATGTCGGCTTCGTCCAGCACCTTGTTCAGTTCCTTTTCGCAGGCGTCAAGCCCCACATGGGTGCCGCTCGCCTTGAGTCCCGCGTCCTTCATCATTGCCGCGAATTCCTTCGGCGACTTGCCCGCGTAGCCCGCAACTTCAGCGTGCTTCAAGCCGATCTTCCCCAGCGCGCGAAGGGTGCCGACGGGGTCTTTGTCCATCAAGTTTCGGACGGTGTAGAGCTGAACGGAGAGCTTCATGGTTTGAGTATGCGCGATGCCGCTTAGCTTCGTCCGGCCCCAGAATAGAGGTCAAGCGGGCCCTGAAGTTCGACCTTCAGCACGGTCACCTGCTCGTCGGTTGCGAACGCGGGTACGTCGATCCAGATCGCGCCGGGGACCTCTAGCCAATCCAGCTCACCCGTCCGCTTGAATGTCAGTTCCTGCCCAGACCCTAGCGCCGTGACGCGCTCGATCTTGTTCCGCACCCCGCGCAGGCAGACTTGGTCGTGGGGTGTGTCAAAGAGGAACAGGTAAAGCGTCGAGCGGTCCTTCGAGAGCGTCGAAGGTCCGTAGTGATGCCCAGCGGGGAGTCCAGCTCGCGTGTCGTAGATCGACTCGCTGTGCCCTGCCATCCAACGACCCAGGAACTCCAGAATCTCGACCTGCTCGGGTGGAATCGTGCCGTCTTCCATCGGGCCGATGTCCAGGAGCAGGTTGCCACCCATCCCAACGACCTCGCAGAACATGCGCAAGACTTGGCGCGGCGTCTTGTAGTTGCGGTCGGAGCCCTGGTAGCCCCAACTGTTATTCATGGTCACGCAGAACTCCCACTCGCCCGCCGGCGCGGACAGCGGCTGGCCCTGCTCGGGTGTGGCGTAGTCGCCGTAGCCCTGCATCCGCGAGTTTATGATTACGTTCGGCTGCATCGAGTGGATCTCGTCGCGCAGTTCCTTCATGCGCCAGGTCTCCGCATCGCGCTCCCAGTCGCCGTCGAACCAGAGCAGGTCGATCGGTCCGAATTCGGTGCAGAGCTCGCGAATCTGTGTTCGGTGGAAGCCTAAGAACCGCTCCCAACGCTCTTTGTCGGTCGGCTCTTGGGTGAACGCGAAGGCGTTGGCGTTTGGGTCGTCGCTGTGGATCGAGGCGTAGTCGGGATGCGACCAGTCGAGGTGCGAATAGTAAAACCCCACGTGCAAACCCGCCTTGCGCAAAGCCTGGACGTAAGGCGTGATCAGGTCGCGGGCAGCCGGTGTCTTCTTGACGACGCTGAGATCATTCGCCTTCGTGTCCCAGAGGGCCACGCCATCGTGGTGCTTGGTAGTCATCGCGACATACCGCGCTCCGGCTCGCTTGAAGAGGTCGCACCAGGCGTCCGGATCCCAGTTCTTCGCCGTGAACCCGTCCAACTGTCTCATGTACTCTTCGTGGGTCACCTTGCCGTTGAAGAACGCCCACGATTCATCAATCCCGTCGACGGCATAAATGCCCCAATGAATAAAGATTCCAAGCTTGGCGTCGGGAAACCACCGCTGCATCATCGGCGCGAGGGTACCCCGCCCCCCGGGACCCCGGCGTCGTCAACCCAAACAGGGAGGAATCGCGAGTTCGTGAATCCTCCCTGTCTGGATGACGCTATGGCTAGATCGGGAGTACCGAACGGACGAAGTCTTCCTGAGCGAGGTCGATCAGTTTCTTCTGACTGATCGTGCCAAACACGATCTTGAGACCTGCGTCGGTGACGTCGATCTTCAGGCCGAGCGCCTTGAGACGGTCGAGCGCTTTTTTCGACGTATCGGTCAGCTTAACCTGCACCTCCACGGTCGCTAACTTGCTGTCTCGCAGCTTCGAGGAAACCTTGCTCTCGTAGAGCAACTTCCGCTTTTCGTCGGCAGTAAGGGGTCGATTTGCGCCCGTCTCCCCATCCTTCTTCTCGCCAGCCGCAACCCCGAGGTTCGTTGCCTTGCCAGCCGTAGCAGGCGGTGCGCCGCTGCCACCGCCAAAGCCGCCTCCACCTCCGCCCAAGCCGCCAATCGATCCGCCACGGCCTCCACCGGGCGCTCCTGGGGCTCTACCTGCTGATCGGAATCGCAGGTTGCCGTCTTCCTGAAAGTTGACGCCATCCGTCATATCGACCGGCACCGCCACCGTCCGCTGCTTGCCGCCCACATTGACCACCTTCTTCTCAACCGCGACGAACGAGGTGTATTGGGTCATTAGACCGTAGTCCAACGCCACTGCGACAATCTTGTCTTCATTGACCTTTCGGCCTTCGGGCGTCAGCTTCGCAGCTTCCCGCCAGTTGCTTCGCATGAGTTCATCGACCTTGGAGCGCGCCCAAAGCGTTGCAATCGCCGAGCCGGAAGTGGCTTGGTCCGACAGGATCAGGTCGATCTGTTTCGACCATTCCTCCTGACCCAAGGTCCCTCGAATCGTGAGGGTGCCCGAACCAGGGCGGGTATAGCGGCCCTTGATGACCACCGGCTTCTCGCTGAAGACATCGGGAATCGCCTTCGGCAGCATGTCGCTGACCGTCACGCCATCCACATCGACCGTGATGCCGGTGAGGATCGGGTTCTGGGTTCGGCGAATGAACCGCTCGACGGCTGGATCAGCCGCTTCGGCGAGGGTGACGATTTCGGAATCGCCCTTGCCCTCCGCGCTCATCGCGTCGATAAGGAACCGGTTGACGCCGTTGCCGATGCCGAACGTGAACATCCGGGCGAAGCCGATCTTCTTCTGAATCTCGTCGAGAATCTCGAAGTCGTTGCCGACGAAGCCGTCCGTATTGAAGACCACCAGCCTAAGTCGACTTCGGTCCTCAGGAACTCCTAGCGCGGCCTGCACGGCCGTCAACAGCTGAGTTCCGCCATTCGCGTTCAAGCCCTTTACAAAAGCCTCGG
The DNA here is from genome assembly GCA_019694835.1 of Fimbriimonadaceae bacterium. The sequence goes on from JAIBBE010000002.1 coordinate 91,391, forward strand.
CTTCCTGAACCGCCGCGTCGGATGCCTGCCTGGGTTCAGGCCAAAGCGGGTTGACCGTGTTCGAGAAGCCCATCACATTGAACGTGTCATCGGGGTTCAGCCGTTTGAGGAGTTTGAGGGTCAGCTCGCGCGATTTCTCGATAGGGAAACCGTTCTGGCTGCCGCTCTGGTCGACGACGAAGATGACTTCCTTTGGCTTGACCGCTTCCGGCTTGACGACCTTCGGCGGCATGAGCACGAGGGTAAAGGTGCCGCCGCGCTTGGGGTCCCAATGGGTAAGGAGCGCGTCTTGGATCGTGTCCGTCGCTACGCCGTAGCGCAGGATGAAGTCCTTGTTCGGGATCTCGTCTTTCTTGGCCAGGGTCACCGTACACGCGTTTGGGCCGATTCGCTGGCTGACCTCGTGCAATACGCTCGAGATCGTCTGGATCGGCGCGCCTGCGTTTACCCTCACGTTCAAGTCAATTGTCGCGCCGCTGCGGGTCCCTTTGGGCACGTAAGCCGGGGCAATCTTGCCAGGATCGGGAGTCGTGGCAGGCATGAAGCGCGGCCCCACGACCATCGGATACGAAAACTCGAACTGTCCTTCCTCGTACTTGAGGAGTTGGACGTAGCTCACCTCGACCCGAATTTGGGCACCGGGCATGACGTTTGCCACGGACTGGGTGAAGATGTTCGGTCGTTCTTGATCGAGGAGACTGGCGACTTGTCCGGCGTTCTTGGCTGCTTCGTAAATCTGGCGAGCTTCTTCACGTTTCTTGATTTCACCTTCGATGATGCGGCTCCCGACCTGCATGCGCATCCGATCGACGCCCGCGTCGGCGGGAAGAGGGAAGGTGTAAACGGCCTCGATCGGCGACTTCGTCGGGTTGGTGAAGGTCTGGACGACGGTGACGCGCGCGCCGAAACCGGTGATCTCGGCGTCGACCTTCGTTCCTTTGAGGGGGCACAAGATGGTCGGGCGACCGGTCTTGTCCACGATGGTGAGTTGCCCAGGGGCCGCATCTTCTTGCGCAGCGCGGGGGCTTGGGGCCTGGGGGTGAGTCTTCCAGTCTGGGCCGCCCGCAAGGGTCAGCATGGCCACGGTTAATCCAATCATGAATACTCCTCCGATGTGTTCGCGCTGCATATCAGATGCGTGTCACGGGGGGATGGTTACGGTTCAAGTCGGTTTTGAGCTAGGGTTCAACTCGCGGCGGATAGCTGTGCCAAGCCGGTCTCCATGCTGGCCCGCATCGTTTCGAGTTTTTGAACGAGTCTCGCACCAATACGGAAGGCTCCATGCCCTCATGGCGTTTACAATTGCATCGGAGTGGCAATTATTGAGCCATATCCGCTTTCTTGTAAAGGAGACCCAATGAAATCAATTCTACGATATGCCATCTTGTCGGCTGCTCTGCCGTTGGCCGTCTCGGCCCATGCCTTCGACATTGGTGCAGAGTACTCGTTCAACCTGAACCAGAGCGTTCGATACGACACGAACATCGGTGGTTGGACCGGAAACCACGAGACCAATACCGCTGTCATCCACGGAAACCGTTCGGCGGGTGCCGCTGGCGGAACGACGACCCTGCTCCCGTTCGCGACCTACGAGTACGACACGTATTGCATCGAGATCGGTCAGAACATCGGCGGCGGCTACAATACGCACGCTGTCGTCGCTCCATTGCTCGGTTCGGTCACCAACAGCGGCGGCAACAGCGGCCCCGTGACATTCGACGCGACCCGCACGGCAAATCTGCAGCTTCTGTGGGGCTCGTTCAAGTCATCGGTCGTTGATGCCGACACATCGGCTGCCTTCCAGTTGGCCCAGTGGGAGATTTCGTTTGACGACGATGTGACACTCGATCAGAATGCAAATTCGCGCTTCTGGAGCAATGAGAGCACCGCATATCGGAATACGGCCGAGTCTTGGCTCACCGCGATTCGAACGGGTTCGGCGACAACCCAACAGGGCTTGCTGATTCTGAGCGACCCCGATCGTCAAGACCTCGTGACACCGGTCCCTGAGCCCGCTTCGATGCTGGCCCTAGCCGCTGGTGCTGCCATCTTCGGTGCCCGTCGCCGAAAGCGAGCGTAAGTTCCCCGTGGCGCGGGCGTCCCGCCCGCGCTGACGCCGACCCTTAGGCTCCATGTTTCGTTACGATGAGTGCCAGTGTGCGGTCGCGACTGGCACTCCATTAGTGAAAGGTGCCGAGGGAGACCTACCCAAACGATTTACCCCTTTCCGTCAGTTTGAGGCAACGCGGGCACGTGCCCGCCCGCGCTGACGCCGACCCTTAGGCTCCATGTTTCGTTACGATGAGTGCCAGTGTGCGATCGCAACTGGCATTGCGTCAGTGAAAGGTGCCGAGGGAGACCTACCCAAACCTTTCCGTCAGTTTGAGGCAGCGCGGGCAGGATGGCCGCGCCACGACTAGGTCGTTAACACGCCATTGACATCAACTATCAACGCAACGTGGCCATTGCCCAAAATCGTTGCGCCGCTCACACCGCGCACATCGCCGCAGAACCGGCTCAGAGACTTCAGCACCACTTCCTGCTCGCCAATCAAGTGATCGACTACCAGGCCCACGCGTTTCTCGGCGAGGCCAACGATGACCACGTACTGGACTCCGGAGTCGGTGGCAGGAGTGAAGTTGCGAGTCGCAAACAGATTGCGCATGCGGACGAGAGGGGTCGTCAACCCACGAACCAAGATGACTTCCCGACCGCTGACGGTCTGGATCTCGTTTTCCTCGATCCGAAGGGTCTCGACGACGCTTCCAAGGGGAATGGCGTAAACCACACCTGATATCCGAACCAGCAGACCTCGAATAATCGCGAGCGTCAAAGGAAGACGGAGACTGAAGCGGGTTCCTTCGCCAAGGGTGGTTTCGATATCGATCAGACCACCGAGCCGCTGGATGTTCGACCGAACGATGTCCATGCCGACTCCGCGACCAGAGACCTCGCTGACCTCGGCCGCAGTGCTGAAACCGCTTGCGAAGATGAACTGCAGGGCCTCACGATCAGTCAAGCGCGCAGCCGCTTCGGCCGTCGTAAGCCCGCTTTCTACCGCTTTGGCACGAATGCGGTCCGCGTCGATACCCTTGCCATCATCAACCACTTCGATCACGATGTGGTTGTCTTGGTGCTTTGCAGAAACGAGAATGCGCCCTTGACGGGGTTTCCCTAGAATCTCGCGGTCCTCAGGCGACTCAAGGCCGTGGTCTACGCTGTTGCGCAAGATGTGCAGCAACGGGTCGCCAATGACTTCGATGACGCTGCGATCAAGCTCGGTATCGCTGCCGATGAATTCAAGCTTGACCTCCTTCTCCAGCTTCTGGGCGAGGTCGCGGACTACGCGAGGGAAGCGGTTGAAGACGGTGTCGATCGGCATCATCCGGGCCTTCATGATTTGGTCCTGAAGGTCACTCGTGATGCGAGCTATGTGTCCAACCGTTTCGGCTAGCGCTTCGACGTTCGGGTCCGTGTGCTTGGCGGCAAGGTCGGCCCCGATTTGGGCAATGCGGGTTCGGTCGATGACCAACTCGCCAACCAGACTCATGAGCGAGTCCAGGCGAGCGACATCGACACGCACCGTTTGTCCCGCTTCGCTCTTCTTGGCTCCGGCATCGGCTGGCTTCGCCGGATCAATTGTCATGTTCGGGGTCGGCATCGTCGCCACCGGGGTGGGACTGGCTGGCTCGTCCGGGGTCGGTTGCCAAGGCCCAATCTCGAACCACTCGATTTCGCTGATTTGGCCGATTTTCTCGCGAAGTTGCTCCAACGGTTGGTTGTTATGGGCGAACAACTCGAATTCGAGATCGAACTGCTCCTCCTCGAGTTCGTCACGGTCTGGGATGCAGATCAGCAACTCGCCTTCTTCCTGCAATGCCGAAATCGACATGAACGCGCGCACGAACTTCATCATGCACTCGGGATGAAGCCGGAACCGGGCATGGAGGACCTCGGCCTGTGATCGTGCCTCCTTGAGGAGGGACGCCTTGTCGGCGCTGTGTCGACTGTTGAAAGTACCTGTCGCGGTCTTTGCCTCTGGAATGACCGGTGAACCCGACAGACTTCGGAGGCGCTGGACTTCATTCTCGCACGCAATTGCATCACCGTTGCCGGCTGCGATCGATTCATGCATCGCCGACAAGGTGTCCATGCACCCGAGCAACGCGTCGGCAATCTCCGTGGTCACCGACAACGTGCCTCCGCGCAACGCATCGAGCACGTTCTCCATCTCGTGCGTGACTTCGGCCAGATGTGAAAAGCCCATCGCACGGCTGCTGCCCTTGAGGGTGTGCGCTGCCCGAAAGATGATTTGAAGCCGCTCCGGTGCAGGGTCCTGTTCCAGCTTAAGGGTTTCCTGTTCGAGAATGGCAAGCTGCTCCTCGGTCTCTTGCAGGAAGAGATCGAGGTATTGAGTCATATCCAGGTTTGTGCTCATGGCTTTACGAGGACCTAGGCGGCAAGGGCTTGATCGAGATCGAGGAGCGTAATGAGGCGACCCTCAGAGCGGGCAACGCCGCGAACGAAATCACTTTCGCCCGAGCCACCAACCATGGCCGGTGCAGGTTCTACTTCGTCAGGAGTCAGCGTGACAACCTCCCGCACCGCATCGACGACGATGCCAACGTTGCCTTGCTCGGTGTCGATCACGATGATGCGGGTCGCGTCGTCGTCATCCGATGCGTCGAGGCAGAAGCGCGCACGTAGGTCAACCACGGGAATGGTCTTGCCTCGCAGGTTCACCAGTCCCCGGATGTGCGATTCAGTTCGGGGGATAGCCGTAATCTCGCGCAGGCGAATGATCTCCGTAACGCGGAAAACATCGATTCCATAGCTCTCTTTTCCAAGCTGGAATACGACGGTCTGTTCTTCGTGTTCGAGTAGAGTGGCGGCCGACATAAGGTTCCTCCAAGTGTTCTTATGGGGGATTGTCGGCAGCCAACCGCCAGTGCCTTAGGGCATGTGGTTCAGAACGGTTCGCTACAAGTCAGCCTCGATCTGGTAGGTACCACCCACGACCTCGATCTGTCCTTTCCCGAAAGCCTTGCCGTCGACCTTGACGCTCGCCGGCCGCTTGGTCGGAACCACAAGGGTCGCCTCGACATTCGGTGGCACCGTCATCGTCATGCTGAGTTTGCCGTTCTCGGTCTTCCAGTCCACGCTAATCTTGCCACGGATGGAGTGGTACGAACCCTTCGCCCACGTCACGCGCGGATCGACGACCGGGGCCACGATGATCTTCTTCCATCCGACCGCGGTCGGATCGCGCTTGATGCCGAGAACCGTCTCCATCATCCACTCACCAACCGCACCGAAAGCCCAGTGGTTGAAGGAATTCATGCCCGGGTCCTGGAATCCGCGCCCTTTAACGTAGCCATCCCAACGCTCCCAGATGGTGGTCGCTCCATTCTCGATCGAGTAACCCCAACTCGGGAACGTCCGGTTCAGTGCGAGCGTGTAGGCCAGGTCATTGCGGTCGGCATTCGCCAGTTCGAGCATTAGGCGGTGCGAGGAATGGAAGCCTGTGGACATGTGGCCTTTGTAGGCATCGACGGCCGCGACCATCTTGTTCAGCGCCGCGCCTCGCAGGTTCTCAGGGATGAGCCCAAAGCTCAGCGCGAGGGCGTAACCTGCTTGAGTGTTGCCTTTGACGGTTCCGTCAGCACTGACGAACTCCTTCTGGAAGGTCGCCTTGATTCGGTCGGCGAGTTCGCCGTATTGCTTGGCTTCCTCGGTCTTGCCGATGACCTTGGCCATGTCGCGCACGATACAGGTAGACGCATAGAAGTAGATCGTTGCGAATGCTTCGTTGGGGATGGTCGCCCCAGTTCGCGGCCAGCCTTCCTGGATCAGCGAGTCGCCATTGACCCAGTCGTTGTAGTCGTTGTGGCGGTTGTTCTTCCAGATCAGGTCCGGGTTCTTGCTGAGGATCCAATCCACCCAGCGCCGCGAGGCATCGAAGTGGTCGACGAGGATTTGGGTGTCTCCGTAGAACTGGTAGGCGGTCCACGGCACGAACACACCCGCATCGCCCCACCCGGGCACACCGGTGAAGTGGCGGTTCTTGTCGTAGGGATGCGGGGCGAAATCGGGCAGGCGTCCATCGTCGGCCTGCGCATCGCGGACATCGGCGAACCACTTCGTGTAGAACCCGCCGAGGTCCATCTGGTAGCAGGCGGTGGGCGCGAAGATCAGGATATCTCCCATCCACCCGAGCCGCTCGTCGCGCTGCGGACAGTCCGTCGGCACGCTCATCAGGTTCGCGCGCTGGGTCCAGTGGATGTTCTGCCAGAGCCGCGTCAGCATCGGGTCGGAGCAGGCAAACGTGCCCACGTCCTCAGCCGACGAGCAGAACACAATTCCCTCAACATCACGTACCGCTTCTGTACCGCTGGCGTCCCCGCCGGCATCGCTTGCGGGAGACTCCTGGGATGGGGAAGGGCCGGCGGGGACGCCAGCGGTACGGGGAGAGGGAGATAGTCCGGTGATCTGCACGTACCGGAAGCCGTGATAGATGAACTTCGGCTCCAGCCACACCGGGCCATCTTTTGCGAGAATAAAGCGGTCGCGCTGGGGAGCGCCGCGCAGGTTGGCGGTGTAGACGGTGCCATCCTCGTTCAGCATCTCGGCGTACTGGACGACGACCTCGTCACCAGCTTTTCCGTCGGCGAGGAACCTGATCCAGCCCGGCATGTTCTGGCCCATGTCGACGACAATCACGCCCGGCTTGTGCTCGGTGATGGACTTCGCCTTCAGCCGCTCTACAATCGCAATCGGCTCGTTGGGCTGCCAGAGGACCTGGACATCATTGACGGCCTTGCCCTCCACGACCTGAGCCGCCGACCACGACTTGTCGTTATAGCCCGCCTTCGAATAGTCGCCGAGGCTTTTGCGCAGGTCAACGTGCACACCATCCAGGAGGTCGGCGCTGCGGATGGGGCCGTTGAGGGTCGAGCGCCAGGTCGAATCGGTGATGATTTGGTCGCTTGAACCATCGGTGTATTCGATATCCAATTGCACCTTGAGCTTCGGATTCCGGCCGTACACTGCCCGCGGCCGCCCATCTGCCGTCAATCCCTGCGCCATTCCCAGCCGGCCCGCGTACCAGCCGTCGCCGAGTTCAACGCCGATCGCGTTCTTACCCTCTGTCAGGTGCGAAGTCACGTCATAAGCCTGGGCGAGGACGCGCTCGTGGTAATCGGTCCAGTCAGGGCTGAGGGTCAGGTTCTCGAACGACTTGCCGTTCAACTTAAGGTCATAGAGCCCGAGGCAGGCGACGGAAAGAACGGCTCGCTTCACCTTCTTCGCGACCGAGAACTCCTTGCGCATCGTGGGGGAGGGAAGGGCGTCGGTACCGCTCGCCTTTCGACTCTTCATCGTGCCGTCGGTGAGGAACCGCACTGACCACACGGCGTTCTCGATGCTGTCGGAGGCCTTCACCGCCCGTCCCGCGCTTACGCGCTTGTCGCCCAAAAACGCGTCGAACTCGGCAAGAGTCACGCCGAACGCATTCGCCTCGCGCTCGGCGAGTTTCGTGACGCGGAGGCGAATCGTTCGCGCGGAGACAGGCTTCGAGAGGCGAATCGCGTAGGGGTTGTCTCCCGGATTCGCAAGGTCGGTGGCGGTCTGGTCGTGGACAACTTGCCCATCGGCCAGGATCTGGAACCGAACAGGGAAGAGGAAGCCGGGCGCATCTCGAACCCAATCGACCGGTCGACTAGGATACAAAACCACTCGATCAAACTCCGTCGCCGAGCCCAGGTCGATCTCGACCCACTTCTCGATATCTGGCTTGCCCGCCATTTGGCTGTGATAGCCGTTGCGAGCAGGTGCAAACTGTTGAACCGGCACTGGGTCCTCGACCCACTGCGCCTTCCATTGAGACCGGCTCAAGCCAACCCCGAACTGGGCAACTCGACTCCAAGCCGAGCGCTTGCCGTCCTGATCCCAGGTGCGGACGCGCCAGAAGTACTGGCTGCCGTGCCTCAGCAATTGGCCCGCGTAGCGAATGAGCACGGTCTGATCGCCCGCAACCTGCCCTGTATCCCAGCAATCACCTTCACCCTTGTCCGCCTTCGAGCGCTCGGACGCGACGATGATTTGGTACGCCGTCTGTCGCGCTCCCTGCCTCGGGTCGCGAAGCTCCCAGGTGAATCGGGGCGTGACGGTGCCAATCGCAACAGGATTCTCGAGGTACTCGCAACGCAAGCGATCCGGGCTCAAAGCGGCAGCATCGACGGGGGAAAGGGCGGCCAGGGCCAAGCTCAACAGCATCGCGTGAGCATACCGGCGATGCGGCGACCCCGGCCCAAGCATGCGATTTGTTCGGCGGCCGATTGCGTAGCAGTTCTTGGGGTTCGAACCATGAAACTTGCCACCATTGCTCCCCTTCGTCTTGGACTCTGCTGTCAATTCTCAGCCGAGCCGATTAAGTTCCGAACCACGACGGCCACGGCGATGCTGCGCTTGCCCCGAGACGAGCGGCTGGCTAGAATCGCCGACTTATGTAAGAGCAATGCCGACGCGCTGCTGGCTGCCCTCGAATTCTGCGCTAGTCACGGAATCGGGGCATTCAGGATCAATAGCCAGATTCTGCCCGTAAGAACCCACCCGGAGGCCGGGTACGACATCGAAGAGGTCCCGGGCGCAGAGGACATCATCGCGCGTTTCGAACGTTGTCGGCTGTTCGCCTCGGCCCACAACCTCCGGCTCTCGTTTCATCCGGATCAGTTCGTGGTGCTCAATTCGCCCAACCCCCAGACGCTCAGACATTCGCTGGCCGAACTGGAATATCAGGCACGGGTCGCCGAGTGGGTGGGGGCAGACACGATCAACATCCATGGTGGCGGAGCGTATGGCGACAAGACATCCGCCCTCCGTGCCCTTCGAACCACCATCGAAAGCCTTCCCGACAAGGTCCGTTCACGTCTCACGCTGGAGAACGACGACAAGGTCTACACGCCCACAGATTTGTTGCCGGTTTGCCTGGACATGGGAGTGCCACACGTTTACGACGTGCATCATCACCGCTGTCTCCCTGATGGCGCGAGCGTGGCCCAGATCACGGACCGAGCGAGATCGACCTGGCCCGGTGAGCCCGTCTTTCACATCTCCAGCCCCCTCGAAGGGTGGGATGGGCCAAAACCCGAGCGCCATCACGACCATATCGATCCCCGTGATTTCCCGACGGAGTGGATAGGCTGGCCCCTAACGGTGGAAGTCGAGGCCAAAGCGAAGGAACTGGCCGTGATGCGGTTTATCAAAGACCTGGACTCAGACGGGCGGCCAGGGTGATGAGTTTGCCAATGCCTCCATCCGTTGGAGGATGGAGGCATTGGCAGAAGTCCAAACCGCCACTCGCATGGCCCCCGGCATCTCGTTTGGCAAGGGTCCCCTCTCCCGGAACGGGGGAGGGACAGGGAGGGGGCGCCCGCCTTCGAGCGCCGGAAGCCTCGCGGATTGCCGAAGAACCTACGGCCTTGCGAGAAAGGCGTAGGCGTTGTGGGCGTGGATCGATTCGTGATTCTCGACTTCGATCTCGTAACTGGTGAACCGGCCGTCGCGATCGAAGGTGAGGGCGACTTCGCGGACCATGTCCTCTACGAAGCGGGGATTCTTATACGCATGCTCAGTCACCCACTTCTCATCCGGCCTCTTGAGCACGGGGAAGAGGGCGCAAGACGCACAGCTCTCGATCATCTCGATGATCTCTTCGATCCAGACATGGTCATTGGTGCGGACCTTGACCGACACATAACCTCGCTGGTTGTGGGCACCGAACTCGCTGATCTCTTTGCTGCACGGGCAGAGCGTGGTGACGGGGACTTCGACAACGATTTGGAAATCCTCGCTGCCGTTCGATTCCGCGATGAACCCACAATTGAACTCCATCATTCCGTCTTTGCCCGTAACGGGCGCCTTTTTGGTCATGAAGAACGGGAAGGAGACCTCGAGGTGGGCCGATTCGGCGGTCAGGCGCTCGCGCAGGCCCTTAAGGATCTTCGGGATGCCATGCACGCTGACCTCGTTGATGTGCTCATTGAGAACTTCCAGGAACCTGCTCATGTGGGTGCCCTTGAAGTGGTGGGGCAGGTTCACGGTGAGGGTGAAGTTGCCGATGGTGTGCTGGACTTCGTTGGCTCGATCGAGCACGCGGATCGGATACTTGATATTGCGGACGCCGACTTTGTCGATGGGGATGTTTCGCTCGTCGCGCGAGTTCTGGATGTCCACGAGGGAGGTTGGGTTGGAGTTGGTCTCTTTCATCACGGCTGCTGTACTTGCCTACGTGTCGTTTTGAAACTTCGTCACCGGCCCATAATCCGGGAAGATGACTGCTCTGATTGCTGCCGCCCTCGTTTCCCAGATCGCGATCATTCCGCGCCCGGTGTCGATTGAGCCCGGTGTCGGCAAGTTCGTGTTGAACAGCTCGACGCGCATCGTGGTCGAGACCGAAACCCGCTCTTTGGGCGATCAGCTTCGGGGTTATCTGGCCAAGCCGACCGGCCTTCAGCTGACGTGCCGGATGATCGGCGTCGACCGCATTCCCGAGAGCAATACGATTCGGCTTCGAATTGATGGGAGCTTGAAGGGCCTGGCGACGGAAGGCTATCGGCTGAGCGTGACGCCGGAGCGCGTCGAGATATTGGCCCCTCGGGCGGCGGGTGTCTTCTACGGCATTCAGAGCTTGCGTCAGCTTCTCCCGACCCAGGCATTCGGGGCATATGGCGTGCCGAAGGAGTGGGCGATCCCAGCCGTCGAGATCGAGGACATGCCCCGCTTCGGCTGGCGCGGGTTGATGCTCGACACCTGCCGCCATTTTCTGCCCAAGAAGGAGATTCTCAAGTTCATCGACTTGCTGGCAATGCACAAGATGAACTCGTTGCACCTGCATCTGACCGAGGATCAGGGCTGGCGTATCGAGATCAAGAAGTATCCGAAGCTGACCGAGGTCGGCGCGTGGCGCAAGGAAACGATGCTGGGTCATTACCGCGACGGCAAGTTCGACGGCAAGCCTCACGGTGGCTTCTACACCCAAGACGACCTGCGCGAAATCGTCGCGTACGCGAAGAAAAACTACATCAACGTCGTCCCCGAAATCGAGATGCCCGGCCACGCGCAAGCTGCGATCGCGGCTTATCCTGAGCTCGGCAACACCGGCAAGAAGCTAGACGTCGGCACGACCTGGGGCGTGATTCCGAACATCACCAACGCCGAGGAATCGACGGTGAAGTTTATGCAGGACGTCCTGACTGAAGTCCTCGATATCTTCCCGAGCAAGTTCATCCACATCGGCGGCGATGAGGCACCGAAGGACCAATGGAAAGCCAGCCCCCGCGCACAGCAACTCATTAAGGAACGCGGCCTGAAGGACGAGCATGAACTTCAGAGTTGGTTCATTCGCCAAATGGACACGTGGCTTACCGCGCGCGGACGTCGGCTCATCGGCTGGGATGAAATCCTCGAAGGCGGCCTCGCGCCCGGCGCGACGGTGATGTCCTGGCGGGGCGTCGACGGCGGAATCGCGGCAGCCCAGGCAGGTCACGACGTTGTTATGGCCCCGACCAGCCACACGTACCTCGACTTCTATCAGTCGAAGGACCAGAGCAAGGAGCCGCTCGCGATCGGCGGTTTCTTGCCATTGGAAAAGGTCTACAGCTACGACCCGATTCCGGCGGAACTCCAAGGCCCGCAAGCGAAGCATGTCCTCGGGGCGCAGGGCCAGCTTTGGGCCGAATACATTCCGCACGCCGATCATTTGGAGTACATGGCGTTCCCACGAGCCTGTGCTCTGTCGGAGGTCGTTTGGTCGCCAACAGTAGGGAAGGACTACGATGAATTCCTTGCCCGGCTCAACGTTCATCTCGAGCGACTGACTGGTCAGGAAGTCAACTTCCGCCCTCTCGATGCACCCAAGCGCGGCGTCTCCGCCACATGGTCGCCCCCGATTCCGTCGACGTTTACGGTCAAGGAGTGGGACGTTACGGAGGCCGTGAAGCAGGGTGGCGACTACGAAATCGTGTTTCAGTACACCAGTGGCGGATGTCGCCTCGATGTCGAGTGGGCCGAACTGGTCGTGAATGGCAAAGCCGGTACGCGGGACAAGCACCTCGGGATAACGGGGAACTTCAACAAGGACAACGCTTTCAGATCGAGGCTGGCCGACTTTGCCGCCGGTGCCAAAGTGATCCTACGCGCGAGCGTCCGAGCCGATGCCGGCACGGATTCGAGCGGAGAGATTTCTATTCGCCGAACGTAGAGTTTCGTACCCAATTTGGATGACAGAGACGTGCCGCCAACCAAAGTAGACTGATTGCTGAGGCTCGGAGGTGTGAGATGAGGAAACTCATTGCTATTTCGGCCGTGGCTGTCAGCATTTTGACGGTGGGAATGCTCACGTCACATCGAGCAGAAACCCAGCCCCAAGCGAAAGGAGTCGTGGTTCTCCAGGCATCCAGTCCCGGCTATTCCCAACTCGGCAACACGAACGTCAGCGGAACCGGACTGTTCGGTGCATTGGGAATTGGCACGGGAGGCATCCCCGCAGAGAGGCTGGACGTCAATGGCTCAGGTCGATTCCTAGGACTCAAACTGCCTGTGGGGGCAGCCAGTGGACGTGTGCTCACGAGCGACTCGACCGGTACGGCAAGTTGGCAAGTGGTCAATATCTCTGGCCTCACTGCGGGCGGCGATTTGACCGGTACTTACCCCAATCCTCTTATTGGAGCCGGTAAGGTGACGAGCGCTTCCATTCTTGACCTCAGTGTCGGAAACGCCGATTTGGCCAACCTATCGGTAACAAACTCCAAAATCGCCAATGTCGCGTGGAGCAAGGTCACGGGGACTCCTTCTTCGATGCCACCTTCCGGACCAGCCGGAGGCGATCTGACTGGAAGCTTTCCAAACCCTCTCATCGGAACTGGACGCGTGGACAGCACGAAGTTGGCCCTGGACGAAGCGTCGCTTCTCCGCGTTTCCGGCGGGGTATTGACGAGCGTCGACGGGCGAATATTGCTTGGTTCCACGTTCGACCATGCCAGCCTGACGGTGCAAGGTGATGCCTTCTATGGAACGGCAATTCGAGGCAACGGCAACGCTGGAGTGCCCATCATTGACGGTCAGAATTCTGATGACCCAATCAGCGGTTACTTCCAACGATCGGGCGTCAACGGCTATTCATCTGGACAAAGTGGAATCGGTTTCGGTGTGGGCGGCATGTGCGGAGTCGAGGGCTGGGCCGGTGTCGCCGGGACTTTTGCGCAGCAGACTTTCGGGCATCTGGGGACCGCCACCGAGGGGGCCAGCGGAGAGCACTCTTCGACTGGAAACCACGGGGCCTTGGGGCAAAGCTCCAATGGCGTATACGGAGAGGCGCTCTCGAACAACGGAAATGGACTCGTCGGTACGGCAAACAACGGCACCCAGGCTTACGGCGTCTGGGGCATCAGTTCCTCTGGATATGCTGGCGTCTTTTCTGGCAACGTCCAGGTCTACGGAACGCTTTCCAAATCCGCCGGGTCATTCAAGATCGACCACCCTCTCGCGCCAGCCGACAAGTACCTTTACCACTCCTTCGTGGAGTCGCCGGACATGAAGAACATCTACGACGGCGTCACCACGACCGGAACTAACGGAGAGGCTTGGATTACCCTGCCCGACTGGTTCGAGGCCCTGAATGGCGACTATCGCTATCAGTTGACCGTCATCGATGAGCGGGATTCTGCAGACTTCGTCATGGCGAAAGTGGCCCGCGAAATCCAAGGCGGGCGTTTCAAGATCCGCACCAGCAAGCCCAACACCAAGGTCAGCTGGCAAGTGACTGGCATTCGCCGCGATCCGTACGCCCTGCGCCACCGCATTCCGGTCGAGCAGTGGAAGTCGCCCGAAGAAAGGGGATACTACATTCACCCTGACCTCTATGGCGCCGACGAGAACCTGAGAGTCGACATGCGGCAGAAAGCGCCGCAACCCACTCCTCGACCTGCTGGAGGCGTTCGGGTTTGGCAGAAAAGCCGCTAAGGCGAATAGCTCAGTGCAGACAAGACAATGAGGCTCCCCTTCAGACCGTGAAGGGGAGGCCGTCTTTTGCAGGCGACATGATCGGCCAATGAGCCGCCGGTTGGAGCAGAAACGCAGTGCGTAAGGTGTGAGGCATCTCTGACCTGTCGCGCGACTCCAACACACCGGTAGGTAACATCCGGTCCCTGTGCGTCTGGCGAAGTCGATCCTGGTGAGGCTGCTTTTTGGGCTGGTCAGCCTGGTTTTCATTTCATTCGTGACGTTCGTCGCCGATGAGATCACGCCGGGCGATGCTGCAACCATCCAAGCCGGTGAAAAAGCCCGACCCGAGGACGTTCAGAACCTACGCCACCAGATGGGCCTCGACCGCCCCTGGCTCGTTCGCTACGTGGAGTTCGTCGGCAACGCCGCTCGCTTCGACTTCGGTCGGAGCTACTTGGGGGCCAAGCCCGAGGTTTCGAAGATCATCGGCAAGGCGTTGCCGATGACACTGAAGATCGCGTTTCTGGCGATCCTGCTCGCGGCGGCGGTGGGCATCTTCCTTGGAACCATCGCCGGGGTGTATCAAAACAAAGCCGCCGATCGCGGCGTCCTGACTCTCAGCACGCTCGGCGTGACGTTGCCCAATTTCGTGTTGGCTCCCGTGCTGGTTTACTTCTTCGCCGTTCGCATGGACGTGCTGCCGCAGACGTGGGAAGTCCATCTGCGCGCACCGCAGTTCTACTACCTGCTCCTGCCCGTGATCATTCTGAGTGCAAGGCCGATGGCAAGCCTGACGCGGCTGACACGTGCTAGCGTCGTCGATACGCTCCAGCAGGAGTTCGTCAGACTCGCCACCGCCAAAGGCGTTCCCCCGACCCGCTTGGTCTTTCGACACGTCTTGCGAAACGCACTTCTCCCCGTCATCACCGCAATCGGGACAAGTTTTGGATTCCTGCTCACAGGTTCGTTCATCATCGAACGCGCGTTCCTGATTCCTGGCCTCGGGAGTGAGGCGATTGAGGCGATTCTCAAGCGGGATACGCCAGTGATTCAGGCGACGGTGCTCGTGGCCGGTGGGCTGTTCATCCTCATCAACCTGATCGTGGACCTCATCCTCCCCCTCCTCGATCCGCGGATTCGGGAGGCACAGGTATGATCCTCCTCCCCCGTGGAGCGGCCGTCCCGCCCGCGCTAAAGCCTTCTTTTGCAGGCGTCGCAAGGCATCCGGAGGCCCCTCACCCCCCTGCCCCCTCTCCCCGCCATTCATCGGGGAGAGGGGGAGTGGAGGCTCAGTTTTGAGGCGGAATTGGATGTTTTGGTTCGGAGTGGGCTACTTGGTCCTGCTCGTCCTGTTCGCGATCTTCATGCCGTGGGCGCGTCACAGCTACCTCGACGCGAGCGCCAAGCCCAACCTGCCACCCGGTCCTGAATTTTGGCTCGGCACCGACGAGCAAGGCCGCGACATCCTTGCCCGCCTCGCGTATGGCGCGCGTGTGTCGCTGTTCGTCGGCATCACGGTGCAGATTTTCGCGCTCGCAATCGGCATTTTGGTCGGAGTGCTCGGGGTCTTCGCTCCGAAGTGGGTGAGCATTCCGCTGCTTCGGTTCACCGATGGCATGTTCGCCTTCCCCGACATCCTCCTCGCGATCCTGATCATCGGCGTTTGGAGCTTGGGGCTATTCCCCGTCATCGTTGCACTGGCCATCACCGCTTGGCCGGGAGTTTCGCGTCTCGTTTTCACCGCAGTGGCGTCCCTCAAAGATCGTGAGTTCGTCGTCGCTAGCCGAGCTCTGGGGGCGAGCACGCCGTACGTCGTCGTCAAGCACATCCTCCCCCATCTTTGGGGATTGGTTTTGGCGGTCAGCATGGTCGATCTCGCCGGGACGATCTTGGCGGAGAGTGCTCTGAGCTTTATCGGCATCGGCGTTCAGCCACCGACGCCAAGCTGGGGCAGCATGATCAACTACGCGCGGTCGAACATGAATTCGTACCCGCTGCAGCTCCTTTGGCCCTGCTTGATCCTCAGCATCACGATCTTCGCCCTCAACTTCGTCGGCGACGGCCTTCGCGCAATGATCGATCCGAAAGGCGAGAAGTGAACCTCCATCCGTGGGAGGACGGAAGCATAGGCTATGTTTCCCCCTCTCCCACTCCGGTGGGGGAGGGCTGGGGAGGGGGTCCGGGATCTTCCAACAGGGAACATCCATCCGTGGGAGGACGGATGCATAGGCTACGTTTCCCCCTCTCCCACTCCGGCGGGGGAGGGCTGGGGAGGGGGACCGGACGCTTGTTCTTGGGTGTCCTCCTCATTGCGCTGGGCGGCTGCAAGAACGAGCCAGTCGCTCAGCGTCCACTCGAGGCCTCGGTCTGGTATTGGCACAGTCCGTTCGACGGCATCGAAGACCTCGGCATCAAGCAAATCTTCGTTCGAGCGGCAACCATCACCTGCGAAGAGGGGCACTTGCTCGTTCCTCGAATCCAGGACTTCCGTGAAGTTCCTAAACTGCCGACGACTTTGGTGATCAACCTCGAAGCCTCGGTCGTGTCCCAGCTCTCCGGACTTCGCGAGGAGGACATCGCCGCAAAGGTCGCCGAAGTGTACGGCTCGATGAAGGCCAAAGTGGTGGGCAAAGGGGGCGAGGTTCTCGGCCTGCAGGTCGACTTTGACTCGCCAACGTCCAAGCTGCCGCAATATGAAGAGATCTTGAGAGGTCTGCGCGAACGAATTCAGCCCGACGATCTCTCGATTACCGCACTTCCGACGTGGTTGTCTTCGAAAGAATTCAACGAAGTCGCAAAGCAGGTCGACTATTTCGTGCCCCAGTTCTACGAGGGTCGGTTAGGGAAGACGCTGGACGACCCCGGCCCCATCTCGGACCTAGAGGGACTTCGCCGAGGCCTCATGCAGGCCGACAAGGTGGGTGTTCCTTATTGGGCAGGGATCGCCGGTTACGGTCATGCTGCACTCTATGACAGCCGCGGACACCTCGTCGGGACGTACAAGGAACTCTCGCCAACCGAAGCACTGGCCCACCCGGACCTGAAGCTCGAAGATGTCTATCCAGCCGATGCTCGAATGAAGCCGGCGACAGCATCCTCCTGGATTGGAGAAGATGTGCTCCGATTTCGAGCCATCCGGCCCGACGCGCGTGGTCGCGGTCTCGGCCATACGATTCTCTACAAAGTGCCTTCGGGGGCGCTCCTGAGCCAGCAAATAGCGATCGTGCAGGCCCACCGCAGTTCATCTCTTCGGGGCTTCATCGCCTTTCGATATCCTCAACCGATGGAGCAGCTTGCGTTGCCGGCCGCGACATTGCGCGACGCCTTCGCCGGAAGCAAGCTCGCGGCCAAGCTCGAAGTCAAGATGGAGACCACCCGCCGACCCTTCGGCTTGATCGAAAATCCCCGGGATGGCAAGGCCGCGAATGCCGTGACGATTCGGATAACGAACGTAGGGAACGAGTCCACCGCGACCGCGCCTCGGGCGATCGTCCTCCGTCTGGCGACTACGGTGCCGGGAATTGAAGTATCCGACCGCAGTTCGTTTCCGTGCCGCTTGTTCGACGACTCAGGCCTCCGGGCTGGCCCCGGGCGGGCAAGGCTTGCCGAATTCACGATCCCGCGCCTCGGGCCCGGCCAATCCGCCGTGCTTGGGCCTATTGTGGTCAGCGGCGAACCCAATACGGTCTCCACCCACCTCGACTGGTCTGAACCTGGCGGATTCGTGCGGCGGTCCCTGGTTGACGGTGTTCCCGATACCGCGCGCCCCCGAGACTAGGCGCGGATTTCCCCGCTGGCGGAGGTTGCATAATCAGGCCGTGGTCCGAACGCACGGGATAAGGAAGGTCTTCAGAGACCCAAAACGCGGGGAAGTGGTCGCCGTCGATGGGGTGAGTATCGAAGCGCGACCCGGGCGCATTTTTGGGTTGCTCGGAGTCAACGGAGCAGGGAAGACGACCCTCCTCCGAATCCTCTCCACGGTCATTCAGGCCACATCGGGCACGGCTGAAGTTGCAGGTTTCGATGTCGAGCAGCAGTCCGAACAGGTCCGGGCGAACATCGGTTTTCTGAGCACGAGCACGGCACTCTATGGTCGTCTAAACGGACGCGAAATCCTGGAGTACTTCGGCAGCCTCTACGGCCTGGAGGGGGAGAAACTCAAGGAGCGCATCGACTACGCGTGGGATAAACTCAAGCTCGACGAGTTTGGTGATCGCCTTTGCGACAAGCTCTCGACTGGCCAGAAACAGCGAGTCTCCATCGCCCGCACGATCCTTCATGATCCGCCCGTTCTGTTCTTCGACGAACCCACCGCAGGCCTCGATGTCGTGACAAGCCAAACGATCATGGAGTTTATCGAGGAAGCACGCTCCCGCGGCAAGACCGTCGTCTTCAGCACTCATATCATGACCGAGGCCGAGCGCTTGTGCGACGACATCGCCGTCATCCATCAGGGCAAAATCTGCGGGCGAGGGTCGGTGGCGGAACTGAAAGCCCAGACCGGGGAGCAGTCGATGGAGAAAGCCTTCCTGTCCTTGGTCGGCTACGCGCGCGCCTAGTCTCACGGCGCAACACGCGCGCCATGCCGACCGACTCGATCGCGGCACGTCTTGCAACAGGTCAGCGAGGGTCGCGAGATGCACTCATCGCAGGCCAGGAAGGTCTCACCGCACCAGGCGCAGCGAGCTTCGATGCCGCCGGTAAGGCCGCAGCCCGGGCAGATGCCGAACCGGGTCGTGGGTTGAAGATGCTGATCGAGCGCGACGCGGTCGTCGAAAACGAAGCACTCGCCTTCATACTCGGCCTCGGGAAACTCGGCGAGGTAGCCGAGGATGCCGTCGCGCAGCTGATAGACCGTTTCGAATCCGCGAGAACGCATTTCGAGAATCGCCTTCTCACAGCGGATGCCGCCCGTACAGTAGATCATGACGGGCACATCGGTGGGCAGTTCAGCCCGATCGAGGTACGCGCCCCATTCGGAAAACGCGTTCAACCCGGGGTCGATGGCGCCGCGGAATTTGCCTGCGACGGTCTCGTAGCGGTTGCGGGTGTCAATGAGGAGTTTTGGCTCGGCGGAGCCCAACATCGCATGCCATTCAGCCGGTGTCAAGTGACTTGAATCGGGACCGTCGGGGGTGAGATCGGGTCGTTTGAGGGTGACGATTTCGTCTCGACGCACGACGTTTTGATGCCGAAACGGCTTTACCTCGCTCACCGAGTCCTTGAATCTGATGCTATCGTCCCCGAGCCGCGTACAAACCAAAGCCTTGAAACGGTGAAGGGCTTCCACGTCCGTCGAGGCTACCGTCGCATTGATGCCTTCTGGAGCCAGAATGACGAGGCCCCAGATGGCCTCGTCGAGAACGACCTGGCCTAGTTCGGCGACAATCGCGTCAAGGCGTTCCGGTTCCAACGTGAGGAACCGGTAGAAACTCGTGACGTGCCAGGCAATTGCCACCCCGATAAGGTACCTGGCTAGCTGAGCATGCCGATGGCTTCTGACGATTCGGCCAGCTTTATCTCGATCGCGGAGCGGATTCGGGCGAAATCGTCGTCCGAGAATCCCAGCCAAGCCAAGACCGTCGGATCGATCGTTCCGTCCGGCCAATCCTTGTCTCCTGCCATGACCGAGTTAGCGAGCCGGTCGGCGGCGTGTACGCAGTACAACATGGGCGTCGGATCACCGGCGAACTCGCCTTCATGGCGGCCGATGAGCATGACGAGCTGATCGGGAAAGTTCCACGCGACGGCCAGTCGTTGCCCAATTTCGGCGTGGTCCGAACCAAACACCGGACGTTCCAGTTCAACGATGTTTTTGTGAAGGCGCTCCGATTCGGTGAGAATGAGCTGGTAGTTCGACGTGAAGGTCGAAAAGAGGAACAACTTGCCCACGTCGTGGAGGAGTCCACCGAGGAAAACGGTTTCCTGATCCTTGGCATCGAGCCGCTTCTCCCGCGCGATCATTTGCGCGCCGCTGGCAGCCGTTAGCGCGTGCTCCCAGCACTCCCGCTGGATTTCCCGGGCACGGGGCGTTCTCGCGGAGAATATGCCGAGGGCAGACACGCTGAGGACCAGATTGCGGACCTGCTGGAAGCCAAGAATCACGACGGCTTGGCTGATGCTGGAAACCTGCCGGGGGAGGCCAAAATACGATGAATTGACAACACGAAGCAGCTTGGCCGAGATCGCTTGGTCGGCACCGATGACATCTTCAACCTCGGTCGAAGTCGTATCATCTTTACCGGTCATATCCAAGAGGCGCGTGACGACCGCGGGCAAAGGGGGCAGATCGCGGAGAGCCTTATCGACGTATTGCTTGCAAGAGAGTTTTCCGGCTGGAATTGACATATGAAAATAACCCTTCTAAGTGTCGGTTCAAGGTTCGAAATTCTTGAGTGATTCAAGTGTATTTCAAGAAGTTTGCGGCATGAACAAAGAGCCGATTCGGCACTCCACTCCGGCGACGATCGAGCCCTCCGTGTGGCGGGCGGGGGTGAAGCTGCCGCGCTACCCGTACCGGTACGTAACGGGCTTCTCAATCCTCGGACAGACGATGGCCGGCCTAATCGCGGTGGGTGTGCTGTGCTTGGGATTGTCGTTCGACCCGACCCTTTCATTTGCGGAGGCGATGGCGCTCGCGCTGATCGGAACCGCGCTGATTCTGTTGCCCCTTGGGGATCGGGCGAACACGCGAATCGCACCTCTCTCCATTTATGCCCTGAATCCTCACGCGACGCAGCGAGTCCCGTGCGTGGTGATCTTGACCGTCGACGGGTTCGAACTTTGGCGGGACATGGGTGTGGTTGGGTTCGATGATGTTCGGCTGGTTTACGCGGGGCTGCGGACCTCGTTCTCACTCCGGCCCGAGAACCTCTTTGGTTCGGACCCCTCCGGCTCCATCATCAAGGGATTTCGTAGGATTCGGCTACGGCAGCCGGGAGAATCCAAGGTGCTAATCGAGTTTCGGCCTTTCGAGCGGTTCGGTGAAGGCGATTCCGAAAACCGGAGGGACTTGTGCCACCATCTCGTGCGTGTAGCGCGCGACAATGCGGTTTCGGGACCAGCGGCCACGGGCTCGACCCAATGGCCACTCTTAACCATGTCTCGAAGTGAAACTGAAGTAGCCAGCAAGAAGTCATTCCTGCTCGAGATACTCAGCATCTTGCCGCCCTTCATCGCGGCAACCTACTTTAATCGGTGGGAAATTTACTTGCTCGCAGGGTGGTGCGCGTTCATCGGTCTAAGTCGGTTCCTCGACCGGTCACGCCACTTTCGCCAATTTCTCAAGGCCCGCGAAGAGGCAGACGAACCGGCATCTCTGCCGGGAAAGGTGTGAGAAGTCGCAACTTGGGAGTGCTTCGAGCGGCAAACTTGTTGTAAGATAGAACCCAGAGGGCCTTTTGGCCCGCCTTGTGTTGAGGAGAGTTACATGCTGAATTCGTTGCTCGGCGTCTTCGCCTTCGCCCCGGCCCTGATCGACAACCCGATTACCTGTCCGATCAGCGCGAACGTCCCGTTTGCCGATTCCCCAATCGTCGATTACAATGGTGCCCGCTTCACCCTCTGCGGCCCCAACTGCGTGTCGAAATTCCAAACGGGTACCGCGAAGGTCTTGTCGACCGTCATTCGCTCGGGCCGAACCGTTGGTGAGGGTCTCTTCGACCCCGTCAGCAAGTTCCGCGCCGATAACTCCCGCAACTTCGTCTCCTCCAGCGACTATCAGGGCATCCGCTACTACTTCGACTCGAAGGAAAACAAGAAGATTTTCGATGAGAATCCGCGGCTGTACGCTGTCCTCCCGTCGCGAGAGTGCCTGGTCGATCCCGTCACCGGCAACGCCCTCGGCAACTACGACCGAGCCATCGCCTACGCCGACTACTCGGGTGTTCGGTACTACTTCGGCGAAGTCAGTTCGCAATCCACGTTCGCTGGCAACCCGGCCCAGTACGCCGCTTCGATGACGCAGTACCTCCAGTCTCCGCGTTCCATCAAGATGCGCTAACCGCGCGTCATTGGCACTTGATGTTCGAGCGAATGTTCGTCCTCCCCACATTGAAGGGGAGGACGTTTCGGTTTGAGCCCTTGCGATCGGCTTGTCGCTACAGCCGAAGACCTACCGGGTGCCTTGAAAATCCCACCCGGAAAGGGTAAAATGCTGTCCTATCAATCGCGGGCTGGAGGCTCATTTCTTGGGCCGCACGTGGTGTGAGTCGGATTGGGCGGGTGACTGCCGATCCAATAAATCCAAGGACCCATTACAAACACACATGGCTAGACAGAAATTCGAGAGGAACAAGCCTCACGTTAACATCGGCACCATCGGCCACGTCGACCACGGAAAGACGTCGCTGACGGCCGCGATCACCCAGTCTCTCGCCCTCAAGGGCCACGCCAAGAAGGTCTCCTACGACGAGATTGACAGCGCGCCGGAAGAGAAGGCTCGTGGCATCACCATTAACATCTCGCACCAGGAGTACGAGACGGATACGCGTCACTACGCGCACGTCGACTGTCCTGGCCACGCCGACTTCATCAAGAACATGATCACCGGCGCGGCGCAGATGGATGGCGCGATCCTCGTCGTTGCTGCGACCGACGGCCCCATGCCCCAGACGCGGGAGCACATCCTGCTCGCCCGCCAAGTCGGCGTGCCCTACATCGTCGTCTTCATCAACAAGACGGACCTCGTCGATGACGCAGAGTTGCTTGAGCTGGTCGAGATGGAAGTCAATGACCTCCTCGAGAAGTACGGGTTCAAGAACTGCCCAATCGTCAAGGGTTCGGCTGTCAAGGCTTTGGAAGCTCTCGAGAAGGGCGCTGGCGTCGACGATCCGGCTCTGCAGCCGGTCTGGGATCTCATGAATGCGGTTGACAGCCACATTCCGACCCCCGAGCGCGATAAGGACAAGCCGTTCCTGATGGCCGTCGAAGACGTGTTCACCATCACCGGTCGAGGCACCGTTGCTACCGGTCGTGTCGAGCGCGGTCAGCTCAAGTCGATGGAGGAAGTCGAGATCGTCGGTTTGCACGAAGCGACCCGAAAGACGGTCTGCACGGGCGTCGAGATGTTCCGCAAGACGCTCGACTACTGTGAGGCAGGCGACAACGTCGGTCTGCTCCTTCGCGGTGTCGACCGAAAGGACATCGAGCGCGGTCAGGTCGTGGCCAAACCCGGTTCCATCAAACCTCACACGAAGTTCGACGCTGAGACGTACGTTCTCTCGAAAGAAGAGGGCGGGCGCCACACGCCGTTCGTTACCGGCTACCGACCGCAGTTCTACTTCCGAACGACGGACGTTACCGGAACGCTGAACCTCCCGACCGGCGTCGAGATGGTCATGCCCGGCGACAATATCACCATGACGATCGAGTTGATCCAGCCGATCGCTATGGAGCTCGGCTCCAAGTTCGCTATCCGAGAGGGTGGCCGAACGGTCGGTGCTGGGACGATCACGAAGGTCTACGACTAAGGGTCGTCTGGCCTAGAGAGGAAGCGTCCCGACGAGAAATCGTCGGGACGCTCTTTTTGTCCGCAGCTCATCGCCAATGGCAATTCTTCATTTGCATTGCCAACAATGCTATGGCGGAATGGATCCATACATCGCGTGCTCATTGATCGATTTGGTCGAATACTCAACCCAAAGCAAACACGAGACCAGCTTGGACTCTTTGAGGGGGCCAGGCTCCAGCTCGAGGTGTCCGGCGAAACAATACTTCTCCGTCCGGACATGCCTGACGGAATGTTGTTTCGTGAGCGCGGAGTTCTCGTCTGGAGCAGTCGACCCCTGGACGCGGATGTCAATGACGTCATTGACCAGGTGCGGGAAGACCGAACCAAGAAGATCAGGGGTAGCTGACGATGTTAGCCGTTGACTCTAGCGTTCTTGTCGCTGCCCTCATGGTGTCACACGAGAAGCATTTGGCGGCGCTGTCCTGGCTTGAGAGTGCTGCGAGCGGTACCTTGACCCTTATTGTGTGTCAGCAGTCCATCGCGGAAGTCTACGCGACGCTGACAACGATGCCGGGCGCATCGCGAGTACCGCCACCCGTTGCCTGGCAACTCATCGTTGGTCTTACGGAAATGGTTACCGTCGTTGAACTCAAACCCGATGACTACGTCGACGCGGTTTCGCGACTCGCTACGCTCGGTGTCTTGGGAGGAGCGATTTACGACTGCCTCATTCTGATCGCGGCAGAGAACTCCGGCGCGGAGAAGTTCGTAACGGGTAATCGTAGACACTTCCATCGCCAGCCGCAACGACGTCCAGTCGAAATCATCTCCATTTAGAATCAACCCTTACGCAGGACCAAAGCCTTAAAGACTGCAGGAGACCAATTGCGCAATAATGCCTCCTTGCCAAGACGCGTATCGAATCCAAACCCGTAGAGCACACCCGAGTCCCACGAACAGGTGATTGCGGATTGCAGATAAGCGGTTCCCCACTCTGGAGAACCGCTTGTCTGCTTCTGCGAATCGCGAAACGGGTCTTATCGCGTAATCGCAAAGGTCTGCTGAAGATCGACTGAGGGGCATCCGTAGTTGCCGACGAAGGCATGGAGCGTGGCCGACGTGTTAAAGACGACGTTGCTGGTGCCAATAAACCACGACTGAGACCCGGTGGTCTGTCCTTCAGGGATCCAGTATCCGTGCCAGCCTGATACGAGGAATCGTGCCTTAGTCCCGACGAGGTAACACTCGATCCACTGCCCACCAACTTGCGCAGGGCCGTCGAGAGTCACGGTCATAGCTGGCTGGGTACCGTTTTGGCCCCCGCGAACCGAGTAGGTCGACAGGGTCAAGCCAACCAAGTTGCCTGCTCGCCCGGCATTCATCAACTCGGCGCGTCCACTTGCATAGAGGGTGTAATTCGTACCATTATCTCGAAAATAGTCGACGCTGCCATACCAGTATTGATTGGCATTCATTCCTGCAATAGCCTCGGAGTATGTAAGGTAACCCGAACCCCAACCGCCGTACGGTCTGAAGTAGGTTTTCGTAACACGACGACCGTCATTGTTGCGAGTCATCACCAGTCTCACCGTGTGAACATTCGCGGGCGGTGCCGTTGCCGTGCGAAGCGAGATTGCCGCGTATCGGTTGGAATTCAGGCGACATGAACCGCTGATCGTCTCTGCCCAAGAACTCGTCGTCATGAGGCAAGTGAAAGCGAAGACCGTGGCCATCGAAGCAGAGAACTTGATCTGAATATGTTTGGACATTTGTTACCCCTGTTTGAATTGAACTCTTTGCGAGTTCTGTTGCTAATGTGAGCCCAAGCAGGAGATCTGTTGCGAGTAGTGGAAGTGAGTAGGACTTATGACCTATTTCGATGCTCTTAACGGATCTTATCCGACGGCAATTCTCCCCGGAAGCCGGGGATCATGAGGACGCAGAGGCGGTTGGTGTCGGACGACGCCGTCACTTTGTGATGCACGCCAGCGGGGATGAGGATGAGTTCTTCGCTTTCGAGGCGCTGATGCGCGATGGCGTTGGTCGACGGATCGTAGGTCTCCACCTCGATCCAGCCGTCGAGGACGAAGTAGATCTCGTCGAACTCGGGGTGGTAGTGACCGATGGTGGGCTTGATGTTCGGGCAAACGGCGACGTTGAGCTTGTCATAGTCGCTGGTCCCGAGGATCATATCGACTTCGCCGCAGGTCACGGTCTGCTGGCGGATCAAGTCTTTCTGGAGTTTGACGATCATGGGTCCTAGAATAGCCTTGTGGGGACCTATAGGACATATCGGACCTATTGACCTATCGCCAAAGCACGGCCCCTCCTTGCACAGCGGCATCAAATTAGGGTCAGATGTCGGAGTGATTCGAAAGCTCCTCGCCTTCTCGTTGCTGGCTGTCGCCCTCCACTGCCCAGCCCAAGCCCCCGACATCACCGCAGGCATGAAATGGCGGGAAGTCGGACCCGCACGAGGGGGGCGGTCGGTGGCGTGCGCGGGCTCGCAGGTGAGGCCGGAGGAGTACTACTTCGGGGCGACGGGCGGTGGCATTTGGAAGACCACCAATGCGGGCAAGGAATGGAATTGCGTCTCTGACGGTTTCCTGGGAACCGCATCCGTAGGCGCACTAGCCATTGACCCCAAGAACCCCGACATCGTTTACGCGGGAATGGGGGAGAAGGACATCCGCGGCAATATCTCGCACGGCGACGGCATGTACAAGACAACCGACGGGGGCAAGACGTGGAAGCACATTGGCCTCCGCGAAACGCAGACCATCGCCCGAATCGTCATCGATCCGACGGACACAAACACCCTGTACGTCGCTGCGCTTGGCCACATCTACGGACCCAACAAGGAGCGGGGCCTTTACAAGTCGACCGATGCCGGAGAGACCTGGACGCAGGTCCTCTTCGAGAGCGAAAAAGCCGGGGCCATCGACATCGAACTCGACCCCTTCAATTCAAAAACTCTCTACGCCGCGACCTGGGAGGCTTGGCGGACACCCTACACCCTCAACAGCGGTGGCCCCGGAAGCAAGCTCTGGAAGAGCACCGACGCGGGTAAGACCTGGACCAACTTAAGCGCCAACCCGGGATTGCCGAAGGGCGTGCTCGGCAAGATTGGCGTTTCCCCGTCGCCCGCCAAGAAAGGCCGCATCTACGCGATCATCGAGGCGCACGAAGGCGGCGTCTTCCGCAGCGACGACAGCGGCGCGACGTGGACCCTCACCAACGACAGTCGCGAATGGCGGCAGCGGGCCTGGTACTACACGCACATCATCGCCGACCCGAAGAATGCCGACGGCGTTTGGGTGCTTAACGTGTCAGTGGGGCGTTCCACCGACGGCGGCAAAACCTTCACCCAACGCGGTGCGGGGCACAGCGACAACCACGATATGTGGATCGCACCCAACGACCCGGACCGCATGATCGTCAGCAACGACGGCAGCGCGTGCGTGACGAGCGATGGCGGCTCAACTTGGAGTTCCCAAGCGATTCCTACCGCCCAGATCTATCACATCTCGACCGACAACGCCTGGCCCTACCGCCTCCTCGGTGCCCAGCAAGATAACAGCACCATCCGCATTCTCAACACGGCTCGACCCTCGACCACCCCGTCTCGCGGGGGGACGCCGGATTGGACGGGGACGGCTGGCGGCGAGTCGGGATACGTTGTCGCCAAACCCAATGATCCCGACATCGTCTTCGGCGGCAACTATGGCGGCGACCTTGACATGCTCAATCACCGCACCAATCAGCGGCGCGGCGTCAACCCGTGGCCGGATATGGCGATGGGACGCGCCGCGGTTGACCTGGACGAGCGGTTCCAGTGGACCTTCCCGATCGTCTTCTCACCCCACAATCCGGACCTGATGTACACCTGCTCGCAGCACGTCTTCAAAACTCTGAACGGCGGGGAGACCTGGACCAAGATCAGTCTGGACCTCAGCAAGAACGATCCGCGCACGCTCCAATCCTCCGGCGGCCCGATCACCAAAGACAACACGAGCGTCGAGTACTACGGCACCGTTTTCACCCTCGCCGAGTCGCCGCTCCAGGCTGGGATTCTCTGGGCGGGATCGGACGATGGCCTTGTCCACGTCTCTCAAGATGCGGGCGGAAGCTGGCAGAAGATCACCCCGAAGGGCATGCCGGAGTGGGGGCTTTGCAGTATGATCGAGGCCTCGCCGCACGACAAGGCGAGCGCCTTCTTGGCCGTCGACAACCACGAAAACGACGACTACAGCCCCTACATCTATCGCACTTCGGACTTCGGCAAGAAGTGGACCAAAGTCGTCAACGGCATCCCCGCCGAAACCTTCGTTCGGGTCGTCCGCGAGGATCCTCTCAAGCCAGGGTTGCTGTTCGCGGGGACGGAGCGAGGCGTGTATTACAGCACCAACTACGGCGACAACTGGAAGCCCCTGCAGATGAATCTGCCGCTCACGCCGGTCCACGACCTCGTGATCAAGAACAGCGACCTCTGCATCGCCACCCACGGTCGCGGATTCTGGATTCTCGACGACATCTCACCGCTTCGCCAATCCGCCGACCTCGGCACCGACCGCGCCTTCCTCTTCCGCCCGCGCGACAACTTCCGGCCGGGTCCGGTCTCGTTCGCGTACTACCTGCCGAAGGAGGCGAAGAAAGTGGCAGTGGAGATCGTCGATGGCAAGGGAGAGGTCGTCGCCCGGAGCGAGAATTTGGAGACCAACGCTGGTCTTCAGCGCTTCTCGGCCCAGTTACGCTATCCCGGTTATCGTGGCTTCCCCGGAATGATCTTCTGGGGCGGAGGCGGCGGCTCGATTCCGGCTGCGGCGGGTCTCTACACGATCCGGCTCGATGTCGACGGGCAAAAGTTGAATGAGAAGATTCGGCTCAAATTGAATCCGAACAGCACGACCAACGAAGCCGACACCGTCGCCCAAACCGAGTTCGCGCGCCGAGTCGCCGCACGCGTTCAAGAAGCCAACGACGCGGTCTCGATCATCCGCGAACTCAAGAAAGCGATCGATGCTTCGGGTGGCTCTTCATCTGACGCCGACGCCCTGAAGAAGCAGCTCTCGGCGGTTGAAGAGGAGATCTACCAAGTGCGCAATCGCAGCGGCCAAGACCCTCTCAACTACCCCGTCAAGCTCAATAACCGGCTCGCTGGTCTCTTCGGCGAGATCCTTAGCGGCGACTTCCCGCCCAGCGATCAGAGCTATCAAGTCTTTGGAAAGCTCACCGTATTGCTTCAGGTGCAATTGGATGCGCTCGAGGGCATCCGCAAAGGCACATTTGCTCGCTTTAATGACGGCCTTCGCCAGAAAGGCAAAAAAGTGATCGAGTGGCCCAAGCCTGTCATGGCGGAATCGACGGGAAGGGGACGCCGAGGAGATTAACGGAGCCCAACCGGGGGCTGCGCTCCGGGTGCCACAATCTGAGGATGCGTTTCCAAGTTCCGCGAGGCACCCACGATGTTCTGCCGTCCGAGTCGCCTCGGTGGCAACATCTGGAGCGCGTGTTTGGCGAACTAGCGGCTCTCTACGGTTATCGCGAGGTCCGAACGCCGGCGTTCGAGGATTACGAGCTCTTCGCACGAAGCAGCGGAGAAACGAGCGAAGTGGTCAATAAGCAGATGTACGACTTCCTGGACAAAGGCGACCGGCGCATTGCGCTCAAGCCAGAAGGGACCGCGCCCGCGATTCGCTCTTACATCGAGAACAGCCTCGGGGCGCAAGGTGGTGTCACCCGGCTCTGGTACATGACCCCGATCTTTCGCTACGAGCGTCCGGCCCTGGGTCGCTATCGGCAGGCGCATCAATTTGGCCTTGAGCTGATTGGCAGCCCCTCGCCGGAAGCCGACGCTGAGATCATTGAGGTCACGTGCATGTTCTATCGGGCGGTCGGGATCGGCGGGATCAATGTGCTGCTGAACTCCATAGGTCGGGCGGAAACGAGGCAACGATACCGAGAAGCTCTCATGGCCTATGCGGAGCCGTACCTCAAGACCCAGGATGCCGAGGCGCGTGAGCGAGCGGCGAAGAATCCACTGCGAATGCTCGACAGCAAAGACCCGGCGATGCAGGCTGCGCTTGAGGGTGCGCCGAGCGTGCTTGACTATCTTGAGGATAGTTCAAAAGAGAACTTTGAGCGGCTGCAGGAGCTTCTGACCAAGGGCGGCATCCCCTTCACAATCAAACCCGAGATCGTGCGTGGCTTGGACTACTACACCGATACGGTGTTCGAGGTTCAATCCGGTGAACTCGGGGCCAATAACAGCCTGTGCGGCGGCGGACGATACGACAACCTGATCAAGGAATTGGGCGGAGCGGATACGCCAAGCGTTGGGGTCGGAATTGGCATCGAGCGCGCGCTGATCGTCGCTGAGGCACTGGGCGTCAAGTATCCGGAACAGCGGGTTGACGTAATGGTCGTCGCCGCCACCGACTCGGCCCGCGACGAGGTGGCAAAACTCGCGCGCGAGTTGAGATCAGCGGGAATCTCGGTCGTGATCGACCTCGACCGCCGCAACCTGAAAGCTCAGCTCAAACAAGCCGACCGGGTCCAGGCGCGCTATGCGGCCCTCGTCGGCGACGACGAACTCGCGAGCGGCAGCGTCACCCTTCGAGACCTGGCCACAGGGGAGCAGCGGTTGGTCAAGAAAGACGACTTGCTCGGGGCGATGCAGTGAGGCTCGCGTGCTGTGGTCTGATTCTGGGACTCTCGGGCCTAGCATCGGCTCAGTTCCCCGACGTTCAGATCAAGCTTGATCTCCGACCCACTTACCTGTCTTCACGCGGTGGCCGAACGACCTTCCGCTGGTATGACCCGATGGGGCGGCACAGTACCGTCGGTGTCGTGCTCACACTGGAACCCGGATACCGCTTCTACGTCGCCCAGCGTCTGCAGAAGATCGACGGCGATCCAGACCGGGATCAGCTGGATGAGATGTACCTCGAGGACCCCGGCAACTGGCGCATCGGACGTCAGTACCTGCCTTTTGGCTCCAAGACCATGCTCCGCGAGAGCGTGATGTCCGCAGAAGCCGAGACACAGCTTGTTCTGGCTGCACTTCCCCTGGATATTGCTGCATGTGATGGAGGGAAGGGTCGTCAACGCGGAGTTGTTGGCCGCATTGGCGGACGATTCGGCGTGAGTTTCGCGGTCGGGGATCACTTTGGGATTTCGGGTAGCGCCTTCAACCAGATACGCAACGCCTTCGATTCACCCGGACTCGGGCGCGGGCATCGCTTGGCGCTGGGTGCGGATTATGTCTATGGCTTTGGGGCGTTCACTCTTGGGGCTGAGTACGTGGCGTTGCGACGCGGCGAAACCGACGATGATCCCGACCACGACATCACCGATCTGCGCGTGACTTACCGCTCGCCGTGGCCGAGGTTCCGATTATCTGTGGCTTGGAGTCGGGAGTGGAAGGCGAAGGAAGACTTCTACCGCATCGAGGGCGAGGTGCCGATTGGCAACAAGCTCTCAGTCCTCCCTTTCCTGAGGTTCTCAGGTGGGCAGTGGCAGGACTTTGGGGTCACGGCGAGGGTGCGGTTTTAGGGAGAAGGGACTTTAAGGGACGTTAGTGACGAAAGGGACCTAGGGCAGCCCTTATGTTTAGTCATTCCCCTTGAGTCCCTTCCCGTCCCTTTGGTCGCTTCCCTCGATTTCCGCCTTCTGTCTCGCTCTTTCCTGGAGCCTCGCCCGCGTCATTCGCTCGCGAAGACCGCCTTCTTCGAGGAACTGCTTCTCCAATGCCTTGATCTGCCGATCCAAGAGGTAGTTCGTCACTTTGATGACGCCGATAATGACATTCGCCGCAATCAGCGGATCCTCGTGTTCCAGCGCACGACGAAGGGGCTCGGGATGGGCCGTTGATTCACGCAGCATCTGCGCCAACGTCTTCACGTGTTTACTGTCAGCGGGCCATTCTTCGGCACAGCGAAGGCGAAGGAAATCGCGATAGTCAACCAAGAGTTCCTCCAAACTTGCACGAGCCACACCCGTAAGCCTAATCTCGGTTTCCTTCGAATGCCCCGCGGCCATGCTGCCTTCGACGATGTTCTGCTTCCCCGACCTTGCCGCTTGGACCATTTGATCCACTGTACGATCGCGGCGATCCATGAAGCGAGCGCAGAATCGAACGGTCGCGTCGTAAACGAGTTCGGCGCGTTGGTAGGTCAGCAGACTCTGGTAGCCGCCATGCGGCGGAATGAACCCATCACCCATGTCAGTCACTCGGTCCCTGCTAGAAATCAATCATATTCGGCCTCCAATCCAACTTCTCCAACACCTCAAGATAGTCGCCGGCTGTCAAATCCTCCGGACGACGACCAAGCAGGGCAACCAGAACCCCTTCCATCACGTTAGTCGCAAACGTCTCGCCACCCATCAAGGGCGTCGTGGTGATCGCTCGCTTAGCCCCGGCGGATTTCAGCCACTCCAGATTCGCCTTGCGAAGGCTCTGCGTGATGACGGTCTTGCCGGACATGTCGTTCGGCGCGTAGCGGGCGATGTAGAGCGAGTCGCCCGCGATGACGCTGGCCTGGGCGAAGTACTTTCCGAATTTGGGCGTGCGCACTTCCTGCTTCTCACCCGTCGGATAGAACCACTTGAAGGGCAGCCGGGTGATGAGCGGAAGTGTCAGCCGGCCGATGAGTTTGACGGTCGAATACTTGCGGATCGGTATCGGAAGGCCGAGGGCGAACATAAGGTCGCCGTAAACGACGTTCGGACAGACATCGGCCAGCGCTTGCGCCATGCCATAGCGGTCAACGGCGGACATGAGCAGAACGCGCTCCTTGCCGAAGTCAATCGTCCCTTCCCGCTGGAGCGTCATGATCGTTTCGCGCTCAAGGGTGTGCTTGAGGCCGCTGCCGTCCACAACGGGCGTCGCTTTGGCACCCTGAATCAGCTTGAGGATTTGGCGGAATGCGTAACGCCGCTCCCCGACGACGACGTAAATGTCGGCTCCACCCACGCCGAGTGCATCAACCTTGCCATCAAGGTCGGTGAACATCTGGGCGAACTTCTGCATGTCGCCATCGGTCCCGATCCGTTCGATCAGGAACTGCTCGCCGAGAATCTCGACTTCGTGCGACTTGTTGCGCTTGCTCGTACCCAGGCTGACGCTGACGACCCGCTTCATCTAGTACACAGCGATCGCTTCGATCTCGACATCGACTCCTTTGGGGAGCCCGGCCACCGCCACCGTCGACCGTGCCGGGGGATTATCGCCAACCGCTTCGCCATAGATCTCATTGACGGCGGCGAAATGGTCCATGCTGCTTAGGAAGATCGTGGTCTTAACCACGTTGGCAAACGAGAGACCCGCGCTCTCGAGCATCGCCCGCATGTTGGCGACGACTTGTCGGGTTTGGTCCTTAACATCTCCCTGCACCAGTTCGCCGGAAGGAGTGAGTGGAATCTGGCCGCTCATGAAGAAGAGTTTCCCTTCCGCCCGAATCGCCTGCGAATACGGCCCAATCGCGGCGGGGGCGTTGGGGGTCGAATGAACATCGCGCATCATTGCGTCGAGGTTACCGCGAATTCCTGTCTTGACAGTACAATCCGAATTGTTGAATTCCCCGGGCTGAACAAGACCGGACTGGTCTTGTGACAAGGCCCGATTCGTTTGCGGACTTGGTCAGGATCGAACATGCTCCCCCTCCTAATCATCGACGGCGACAATCTAGCTCACCGCGCCTACCATTCGACACCGAAGTCCGTCGAGAATAATGCGATCGTCGGCTTCACGAGGATGCTAGCGAATTTGTATGAAAAAGAGCGACCGCGGGGGGTTTTCGTGGCGTGGGACACGCTGGGCATCGACACGTACCGCAACGAGTTATGGCCGCCGTACCAGACGGGGCGAGTGTTCGAGCCAGAAATCGTGCGGCAACTCAACCTGTTGCCAGACATCTGTGGCGCGTTTGGCTTTGGGGTAGGGAAGGAGGCCGGGTTCGAGGCCGATGACCTGATGGCCTCAGCCGCGAAAGCAGAAGTCGAGCAGAGCGGCACCTGTCTCCTGCTGACCACCGACCGGGACTCTTTCCAACTGGTGTCGGATCAGGTCACGGTCCTCTCGCCGCGTCGGGGCGCACGCGAACTCGACCGGATCGGACCTCGCGAAGTGGTCGCGCACTTCGGCGTACTCCCTCAGCAGGTCCCCGATTTCAAAGCCCTCTGCGGCGACCCTTCGGACAAAATTCCCGGCATCAAAGGGATCGGACCCAAGTCTGCCGCCGACCTGCTGCTCAAGTACGGCAACCTGGAAAGCGTCCTCGCCGCGTGGAATGATCCCGTCAAGACCGAATTGGCTCTGAGGTTCCGCGAGGTGGTCACGATGCGACCTACAGCCCAAGTGCAACTGCCCAAGGGCGATCCCGACTGGGTCAGCGGCGCTGCCGTCATGAGAGACCTTGGTGCCGACTCGCTGGCCGAACGGTTGCTGACCTTGGCGAGCTAAGGATGGCCAAAGAAACGGGGGCGCAGGCATTGCCTGCGCCCCCGTTCTGCTTTCACCGACCTAGTGGTGGTGGTGATGATCGCCGTGGCCCTGATCTTCCTTCTCGGGAAGATCGGCGACGGCGGCTTCCGTCGTGAGAAGCAGACCGCTTATCGAGGCGGCGTTCTGCAGGCAGGTGCGGACGACCTTGGTCGGATCGACGACGCCTGCCTTGAGTAGGTCCTCGAAGTTCAGAGTCGCGGCGTTGAATCCGAGGCCCTTCGGATCGGTCTTGACCTTCTCGACGACGACGCTGCCCTCAAGGCCAGCATTCTCGGCGATGCAGCGAAGCGGGGACTCGATCGCCTTGCGGACGATGTTGACGCCGATCAGTTCGTCGCCAGTCGCCTTAACCTTCGAGAGAACTTGGCCAGCGCGAAGTAGAGCCACACCGCCACCAGGGACGATGCCCTCTTCGAGCGCGGCTCGCGTTGCGGCGAGGGCGTCCTCGATGCGGGCCTTCTTCTCTTTCAGAGCGGTCTCGGTCGGAGCGCCGACCTTGAGCACGGCAACGCCGCCGCTCAGCTTGGCTTGTCGCTCCTGGAGCTTCTCCTTGTCATATGAAGAGTCCGTGATCTCGATCTGGCGCTTAATCTGGGTCAAGCGGCCGTCGATGGCTTTCTTGGTGCCCTTTCCGCCGATGATCGTCGTGTTCTCTTTCGTGATCACGATCTTGCGGCAGGAGCCGAGCATCTCGGTGGTCACGTTCTCAAGGCTGATGCCGAGATCTTCGCTGACAAATTGGCCGCCGGTGAGGATCGCCATGTCTTCGAGCATCGCCTTGCGACGATCGCCGAAACCAGGAGCCTTCACCGCCGCAACCGGCAGACCGGCGCGGATGCGATTCAGAACCAGCGTCGCAAGGCACTCGTTCTCAATGTCCTCGGCGACGATGATGAACGGCTTGCCGAGGCGAAGGACTTTCTCCAGCAGCGGAATGAGATCCTGGACGTTGCCGATCTTCTTCTCATAGTAGAGGATGTACGGCTCTTCGTAGACGGTCTCCATGCGCTGGGGATCGGTGACGAAGTACGGGCTCATGTAGCCCTTGTCGAACTGCAGACCATCGACGAGTTCCTGAACCGTCTCGGTGCTGCGGCTCTCTTCGACCGTCACAACGCCATCCTTGCCGACGTTGTCGATCACGCCTGCAACCAGCTCACCAATCTCGGCATCCTTGGCCGAAATCGTGGCGACTTGCTGCATGCCCGCCTTACCCTTGACCGGCGTGGTCATCTTGCCAAGTTCAGTGACGATTGCGTCGACAGCTTTGTCGATGCCAGCCTTGATCTGGGTCGGGTTGCTTCCGGCGGCGACGTTGCGGCTGCCATCGCGGAAGATAGCTTGGGCGAGGACGACGCTCGTGGTCGTGCCGTCGCCTGCGAGGTCATTAGTCTTGCTGCTGACTTCGCGAATGAGCTGAGCGCCCATGTTCTCGAAGCGGTTCTCGACTTCGATTTCCTTCGCGATGGTCACACCATCGTTGATGATGTTCGGACTGCCGAACTTCTTTTCGAGGACGACATTGCGTCCGCGCGGTCCGAGGGTGACCTTAACCGCATTCGCCAGCTTGTCGACGCCGCTTTCGAGGAGTTTGCGAGCCTCGTCTCGGTACTTAAGATCCTTGGCGCCCATTACTTCTTCGCTCCGACCTTGGTCTTGGCAGTGCCCGCGCCGACGAGGGCCTTGGCAGGCTTGGCTTCACCGGACACGATGGCGAGGACGTCCTCGGCGCGAAGGATGATGTAGTCCTTTCCGCCGACGTTGACTTCGGTGCCGCTGTAGCGACCGTAGAGGACTTCGTCGCCAACGGTGATGCCGGTATCGGCTTTCTTGCCGCTGTCGAGGGTCTTGCCCGGTCCGACGGCGAGGACGGTGCCGCGATGGGGCTTTTCTTGGGCGCTGTCGGGAAGAATGATGCCGCCAGCACTCACTTCTTCCTTCTTGGCAGCCTCGACGATGATGCGATCATGCAGAGGGGTGATTTTCATTGGTTGGTCTCCTGGTAGGTCGCTCGACCGGGCGTAAGTCCGCCTCCGGCCTGCATATTAGCAGTATACCGTCGAGAGTGCTAACGAAGGCAAGCCCTTTGAACGAGAAATCGTCGGTGTCGTGGTCAGCGTGGTGAATTGTCCACCCGGTTCTGGAAAGGCCCGAAAGGCTTCAAAGGTTGATAGAACCGGGGTGCACAATTTCATCACCCCGGCCACCCGCCGCTCGTTGGAAGGACGTGGACTTCCAGGGGCTTATGCCTCGGGCGATTCGTCGTCCGACCCTTCTCCGTTCTCACCGCCGCTGATTCCCTCGACTTCGCCTTCATCCGCATCCTGGACGACGCGGGCGATGGATCGGACTTGGTCCCCTGCCGCCAGGTCGATAAGCTTTACGCCTTGGGCGACGCGGCCGACGAAGCGGATGTCCTTGACCTTCATGCGAATCGCCTTGCCATTGACAGTCATCACGATCAGGCGGTCGTCATCGGCAACCACTTCGGCACCGACGATCTTGCCGGTCTTGGCGGTGCAGTTCATGGTCAGGATGCCTGAACCGCCGCGGGACTGGATACGGTACTCGCCGACATAGGTTCGCTTGCCATATCCGTTCTCACCGACGACAAGGAGACAGGCTGCGGCGTCCGCGAACTTCTTGCGCTCCTTGTCGGCCTCATCCGTTCGACCGAGTTTTTTGAGGGCCTCGCACGAGAGGTGATAGGCTTCGGCGACGCTTGGCGGATCGCTGGCTTCCTCGGCTTGCTTGGCAAGTGCCCGGGCTTCGCTGACCACCCTTTCGAGTTCCGCCGCGGACGGACCCTTCTTTGCCTCGTCGTCGTCGCCTCGAGGCGGCTCCAAGATGGCTTCGAGCTTGTCGAGGGCTGTGGCGAACTTCTTCGACAGCGGTCGCACGTTCGCTGCTGAAACGACGATATCACCCTCTCGCAGGCGTATTCCGCGAACACCGCCAGCCGCGCGGCCGCGTCCTCGTGCATCGGTTTCGGGGAAGCGGATGGATTGACCGAGGCGGGTGACGATCAGGATGTCGTCTTCGCCGGGGGTCTTGAGCACCCAGCCGAGTTCGTCGCCTTCCTCGATGTCAAAGGCAATCAGGCCGTTCACGCGGATGTTCGAGAACCGCGACATCTCCGTACGCTTGATCTCGCCCTTCTCGGTGACCATCGTGAGGTAGCCCTCGCCTTTGATGTCCTTGACGCTGACAGTCGCCGTCACCCGGTCTTCGGATTCGATGGCGATGTAGTTGATGACCGGCATGCCCTTGGCATAGCGCCCCGTCTCGGGGATGTCGTACGCCCGCAAGCGGTAGACGCGGCCCCGGTTGGTGAAGAAGAGGATGTAGTGGTGCGTGTTGACCTGGAACAGATGCGCCGGCTCGTCGTCGGTCTTCATCGTGTTGTTCACGCCCTTGCCTCCGCGCTTCTGCTGGCGATAGGCGTCGATGCTGACGCGTTTGATGTAGCCGTCGCGTGAGATCGAGATGATCGCTTCTTCTTCTGGAATCAGGTCCTCGTCGGTGAACTCTCCGGCCTCGCGGGCGATGATCTTCGAGCGGCGCTCGTCGCCGTACTTCGTGCGCAGGTACTCGACCTCTTCGCGCAGGACGTTCGTGAGACGGACCGGATCGTCGAGGATGTCCATGAGGTTCTGGACCTTGAGGACGGCTTCCTTGAACTTCTGTTCGAGTTCTGCTTGCTGAAGACGGGTGAGTTGGCGGAGCGGCATGTTGAGGACAGCATTAGCCTGGACCACCGACATCCCGAATCGTCGCACCATCTCGGCTCGCGCTTCAGCCGGGTCTTGGCTGGCACGGATGAGTGCGACGATGTCGTCCATCACCAATCGAGCGATCTGATAACCCTCGTTGAGGTGAACGTCGTTTAGGGCGCGGTAGAGCTCGAAGCGGGTGCGAAGGTCGATGACGCGGCGGCGGTGCCGAATGTACTCATCGAGCAGCGTCAGCATCGGAGCCGTGCGGGGGGCACCGTCGACCAGGGACAGCATGATGCAGCCGAACGAGGTGCGCAACGCGGTGTGCTTGAGCAGGTAGTTCAGCGCCTTGTTCGGGTTGACATCGCGTCGGATTTCGATCTCGATCCGCATGCCGCGCTTATCCGAGAAGTCGTCGACGCGCAGAATGCCGTCGAACTTCCGGTTCTTGGCAATCTCGGCAATCGCCTTGACCAGATTGGCCTTATTGACTTGGTAGGGAAGTTCGGTTACGACAATCAGAGACTTGCCGGCCTCGCCGGGCTCGATCATCGTCTTGCCCTGCATGACAACCGACCCGCGACCGGTCATGTAGGCGTTCTTGATGCCCTGCGTACCCATGATGATCCCGTAAGTGGGGAAGTCGGGGCCGGGCAGGTGCTCCATGACGTCCTCGATCGTGCAGTGGGGGTGATCGAGTCGGTGAAGGATCGCGTTGCACACCTCCGTGAGGTTGTGGGGAGGCATGTTCGTCGCCATACCGACGGCGATACCGGTGCCGCCATTGCAGATCAGATTTGGAAATTTGCCGGGTAAGCAGACCGGCTCGTTCAACGAATTCGAATAGTTGCGCATCCAGTCGACCGTCTCGCGATCGAGGTCTTCCAGCATCTCCATCGCGAGCGGCGTCAGGCGGCATTCCGTGTATCGCATGGCCGCAGGCGGGTCGCCGTCGACGTTTCCGAAGTTGCCCTGCCCGTCCACGAGGGGATAACGGAGGGTGAACGGCTGGGCCATGCGAACCAGGGTCGGGTAGATAACCGCTTCGCCGTGGGGGTGGTAGTCACCGCTCGTCTGACCGCAGACCTTTGCACACTTTTGGTGACTGCTGTCCGGAGCCAAGTTCAACATGCGCATGGCATACAGGATGCGGCGTTGAACCGGCTTCAGTCCGTCGCGTACATCCGGCAGAGCACGAGCGATGATGACGGACATCGCGTAGTTGACATACGAGCGGCTCAGCTCGTCATCGACGTTGACTACTTGTATTCGAGGATCTTGTTCCACAGGCCTTGTTTGAGACGCACCACGAGCCACCAAGGGCGCTCGTCGGAGCCCCTATTTTACCCGGCTGCCGGTTGCTCGAATGGACGTCGCAGGCAGAGCCGACAGGTTCAGAGGCATCGCGCCTCATCCGGTCCCTGGTTTGGGAGGGTCCGGACGGTCTCCCAGCTTGGCTTCCCGTTCGGCAAGCGCCTTCCCCCCAGATGGGAAACTCGCTCCCCCAGATGGGAAACTCGCTCCCCCAGATGGGAAACTCGCTCCCCCAGATGGGAAACTCGCTAACCCAGATGGGAAACTTGCTCCCCCAGATGGGAAACTCGCTAACCCAGATGGGAAACCTGCTCACCCAGCTGGGAAACTCGCTCACCCAGATGGGCAACTTGCTCACCCAGATGGGCAACTTGCTCCCCCAGCTGGGAAACTCGCTCCCCCAAAAGGGGAGCTTGCTGCCGCACAGGGGAGATTCAGGCGTTCGCGACCGCTTCGGCCAAGCCAGAATCACCTTCCATCGTCGACACGCAGGTCGCGATGGTGATGTCTCCAGTCACGTTCACGACGGTGCGGCTCATGTCGAGGATACGATCGATGCCAAGGCAGATGCCGATGGCCTCGGCTGGGACCCCGACCTTCGTCAGGATGATCGCGATCATCGGCCACGATCCTCCGGGAACGCCTGCGGTGCCGATTCCGGCGAGGATGCAGAGCCCCATGACGACGAACTGGTCGCCGAGGCTCAACGGGACCCCAAAGAACTGGGCCAGAAAGAGCACGGTGATTCCCTCGAAGAGCGCCGTGCCATTCTGGTTGGCGGTTGCACCGATCGTCAAGACGAAGTTGCTGATGTCGCGCGGCAAGCCGAGATCTTCATCGGCAGAGCGCAGGGCGGCGGGCAGCGTCGCATTGCTCGATGAGGTCGCGAACGCGGTCATCATGACCCCCCGGATAGCGCGAAAGAACTCGCGCGGACTGCGTTTGGCGATCCACTTGAGGGCGAGCGAGTAGGTACCGAATAGGTGCAGCGCCAGGATGAAGAGGACGAGCAGGGCGTACTTGCCCAACGCGATGAAGGCTTCGACCCCAACCAAGGACGCGGTCTTGAAGATGAGGGCAAAAACGCCGATCGGCGCGAATTTCATCGCGAAGTCGAGCACCTTCATGCTGATCGCAAAGATGCCCTCCAGAAATGCCCGAACCGGCAACGCCTTTTCCGCCTCGACGGCGCCCAACCCTAGTCCGAAGATGAGCGCGAAGACCATGAAACCGAGAATGGCGGCGTGGGCCGGATCGGCAGCGGACGCGATCGGATTGCGAGGGAAGAGCTCGGCGACCGTGTCGTCGACGGTCTTGTTCTTCTGCGAGTCGGCCACTTTCTTCATCGCATCGTCGGACTTGTACGTTGACATCAGCCGTTCGCGCTGGGTTGCGTCCATGCCTTCGCCCGGCTTGATCAGGTTCACCGCCGCGAGTCCGAGGACGACCGCGATTCCGCTCAGCAGTACCGTCATCATGAGCGTGCGCAAACCCACTCTCCCGACCTTCTTGGCATCGCCAATCTCAGCGACTCCAAGAACCAGTGCCGAGAAGAGAAGGGGCACCACGATCATGAAGATCAGGTTGAGGAAGATCGTCCCGGCCGGCTGGGCGAGGTTGTCGCGGAACCACTTCACCCCTGGCGCATCGTGGCCCCAAATGCCCTGCGCGAAGCCGCCGGCCAAGGCACCCAAAAGCAGGCCGATGAAGATCTTCGTGTGAAGCGGCAGACGTCGTCGTTCGGCGATCACGCCCTATCCTAGTCCATCCCGTTGCGGAATTTCACGCCGCGAACGGTTTTCGACCTATCGTGCCGTATACTTGAGTTCACTGCTAATCTTTGAGGGTTATTTGAATGAGAGCATGTTTCCTGTTCGCTGTCTTCGCCGCTTCGGTTGCTCACGGCAACCTCATCGTCAACGGAAGTTTTGAGAGCGGCGGATTCGTGCCCAACGGTCAGAACACGATGTCGCTTCCTGTTGGCTCGACCGTGATGACGGGCTGGACTGTCTTCAATGACACGGTTGCCTGGATCAGCGATCCCAACCCGTTTGGCGGCATTTATGCGTCGGATGGCATTAGGTCTCTCGACCTCGCGGACTATGCGACGGGAGGCCCCTATGCGGGCTTAGCCCAGTCTTTTTCGACGACGCCAGGAGCCCGCTATCGAGTTCGCTTCGACCTGGGCACCCATAATGGATGGACCAGTTCCGCCAGTATCCTCGTCGCGGCGGCAGGAGCGAGCCAGGAATTCTCGTCGGTATCGAGTGTCGGGCAGCGGTGGGATACCTACACCTGGGAATTCACGGCGACGGCAAGTTCTACGAATCTGACGCTTCTCGGCACCTACAACACCTACACGTACATCGGCCTGGATAACGTGGTGGTCGAACCGGCCGGACCAACGCTATCTGGAAACGTCGAGCTTCAGAATTTCGATGGCTTGGTCGCCGGTCATGTGATCGAAGTCGAAGCTACTGGCGGCGTAACCGCTTCGGGCACGGCCGTCCTCGATAATGCGGGCAACTTTAGCCTGCCGCTGAGTGTTCCCAATGGCCAGTATACGGTTGCGATCAAAGCCTCGCACTGGCTCCGCAAGGCGGTCCTCAATGTCTCGATCACTGCCGCCGGTCCCAACAATGTCTCGGTGTCCCTGAACAATGGCGATATCGACGGCGACAACGAGATTGCAATTGGGGATTACAGCATCCTGTCAGCGGCCTACAACTCCAGTCCCGGCGACGCAAACTGGGTCGCAGCATCGGATCTCAATGGCGACGACGCCGTCGATATTGTCGATTACGCGATTCTCAGTGCGAACTACGGATTATTTGGGGATTAGACCGACCTGCGATCAAAGTTCCAGAAACCAGCAGTGAATTCGATGGTCGTCGGTTAACTCGGGGTGAAACGAGGTGCCGACCAGCGCTCCTTGACGAACGGCGACCACCTTACCTTCGAATTGGGACAATACCTCGACACTTGGGCCGTAGGAAACGACGATGGGGGCGCGGATAAACACGCCCCGAACCTTCTCTGCCAGAGGGTGAAACTCGACATCGTCTTCGAAGCTGTGCACTTGTGCCCCGAACGCGTTTCGCTCGACGGTGATGTCGAGGAGGCCAAGGCGGAATTGGTCGTGGCCGACGACCTCACGAGCCATCAGGATCATGCCCATGCAGGTGCCCCAAATCGGCATTCCCGCCTGCGCGCGTTGAACCAACGCCGCACCAAGGCCGAAGCGCTCCATGAGTTTGCCGACGGTCGTGCTCTCGCCGCCGGGAATGATGACGCGGTCAACTCCAGCGAGATCGTCAGGCGTCTTGACCCACTGCACCGAACCACCGCAGGCTTCGACCGCTACGCCGTGACGCTCGAAGTCACCCTGGATCGCGACGATGCCTACTGTGTTGGCCACGGGTCGATTGTACTTGCGCCTGCCCTGGCGCGGTAACCTCTCGCCTCGATGAGCACCTATGAAGAGCCGCTTCCGGGCGTAATGGTCAAGCCGCTGGCCAGGTACGAAGATTCGCGCGGATGGCTGAGCGAACTCTTCCGCGAGGACGAATTGCCGGAGGGATTCATGCCGGTCATGGCGTACCTAAGCGTGACCCATCCTGGCGTAGCCCGTGGTCCGCATGAGCATGCGGGTCAGACCGACGGTTTCGCGTTCATCAATGGTGCCTACGAGCTTTATCTTTGGGAGAATCGACCCGGGCTTCCCGCCGGACAGGTGACATTGAGCGTCGGCGAAGGAAACCCCGTGCTCGTGACGGTTCCGCCGGGGGTGGTTCATGCGTATCGAAATGTTGGCGAGACCGATGCGTTCGTGTTGAATTTCCCCGACACCCTCTACGCCGGGCGGGGAAAGAAGGAGCCGGTCGACGAGATTCGGCACGAGAGCGACCCGGATTCGCCGTTCAAACTGCCATGAAACTCCTCGTCACCGGCGCGGCCGGCTTTATCGGATCGAATTTCGTTCGTTACGTCTTGCGCGAGCGGCCCGGCGTGCGTATCGCCATTCTCGACGCCCTGACGTACGCAGGCAACCTGAGCACGATAGCTGACTTGCTCGAAAGTGGGGAAGTCACCTTCTATCCGGGCAAGATCCAGGACGCGACCGTCGTCGAGGGCGT
Organism: Fimbriimonadaceae bacterium; assembly: GCA_019694835.1. The sequence continues at coordinate 134,513 of JAIBBE010000002.1, forward strand.
GATCAAGGCTGAGCAGCCGACGCACCTCGTCAACTTCGCCGCCGAAACTCACAACGACCGCTCGATTCTCGAACCGGGCAGCTTTATCCAGACCGACGTGTACGGCACCTACGTCCTCCTTGAGGCCACGCGGCAGTTTGGCATCGAGAAGATGGTCCACGTCAGCACCGACGAGGTGTACGGGACGATCGACGACGGGCAATTCACGGAAGAGAGTTCGCTGGAGCCGAACACGCCGTACAGCGCGGCCAAAGCGGGGGGCGACTTGCAGGTGCGGGCCCATCACATCACGTTCAAGACCCCTGCCCTCGTCACTCGCGGAGGCAATAACTACGGTCCCTGGCAGTACCCGGAGAAGCTCATCCCATTCTTCGTCACCCGCCTCATCGACGGCAAGAAAGTCCCGCTCTATGGCGAGGGTGACCACGTGCGCGAGTGGATTCACGTCCTTGATCACTGCTCGGGCATCCTCACGGCGCTCGACAAAGGGCAGCCGGGCGACGTACTGAATATCGGCGACTCAAACGAGCGCCGCAACCGCGACGTCGTCCAGATCCTCTTGGACGAAACCGGTCGCGACGATGCCCTGATCAAGCGCATCCTCGACCCGCGCAAAGGCGCTCACGACAAGCGCTATTCGATGAGAAGCGACCGAATGCGTTCCCTGGGCTGGGCACCCAACGTCGACTTCGACAATGGACTGCGCGAAACAGTGCGGTGGTACGTCCAGAACGAGGCTTGGTGGCGTCCCCTCGTCGCGAAGCCCGTGTACCAGGATTTCATTCGGCAGTTCTACGGCCCGAGTTTAGGCGTAGACCTCTAAGAGTGGCGCGGGCATCCTGCCCGCGCTGGCGCAACTTCCAGAGTCTATGGAGATCTCCAAATTGGTCCGGCGCGAGCGAGACGCCCGCGCCACTCTGGGGACTACTTGTCGATCGCGACCTTTACTTTGTCCTTCAGCGTCGCCTGAGCCGCTGCGAGCCGGGCGATGGGGACGCGGAAGGGGGAGCAGGAGACGTAGTCGAGGCCGAGTTCGTGGCAGAAGAAGATGCTCTCCGGATCGCCGCCGTGCTCGCCGCAGATCCCGCACTTAAGCTTTGGATTCGCCGCACGGCCTTCATCGACCGCCATGCGCATCAGCCGACCCACGCCACCGCGATCGATGGTCTCGAAGGGGTTGGTGGGCAGGATTTTCTGCTCGACGTACTTGTGGAGGAACTTGCCTTCGGCGTCGTCACGGCTGAACCCGAACGCGGTCTGCGTCAGGTCGTTGGTGCCGAAGCTGAAGAACTGAGCCGTCTCCGCGATTTCGCCCGCAGTCAAAGCCGCACGCGGGATTTCGATCATCGTGCCGAACAGGTACGGGATGTCCACGCCCTGCTCCTCGATCACCTGGCGGGCGACCGATTCCAGTTGGGTTTGGACCACGCGCAGTTCGTTGATGTGCGAAACGAGCGGAATCATGATCTCGGGGAGAACCTTCTTGCCCTTCTTGATCAGCTTCGCCGCCGCTTGAAGGATTGCGCGGGTTTGCATGACCACGATGCCGGGGAAGATGATCGAGAGCCGGACGCCACGAAGGCCGAGCATTGGGTTTGCTTCCCGCATGCTCTCGACGGCCCGAAGCATCTTCTCCTTCTCCTCGAGAATCCCCTTGAGCGACTCGCCGCCGAGCGTGTTGACGGCCATGCGAAGTTCGGTCACCGTCGCGAGAAGCTCGTCGAAGCTCGGGAGAAACTCATGAAGCGGCGGATCGATGAGCCGGATCGTGACCGGGCGACCGTCCATGACCTCGAAGATGCCCTCGAAGTCGGCCTGCTGCACGGCGAGGAGCTTCTGCAACGCTGCATCGCGATGGGCGTCGGTCTTGGCGAGGATCATGTCCTGCACGATCGGCAGACGATCGGCCTCGAAAAACATATGCTCGGTACGGCAAAGGCCGATGCCTTCGCAGCCGAAGTCAATCGCCTGCTGAGCATCGCGCGGGTTGTCGGCATTGGTCCGAACGCCGAGCTTTCGATACTCGTCGCACCAGCCCATCAAGACGCCGAAGTCGCCGCTCACATCGGGGGCGATCAGCGCGAGCTGAACGTTGAACACTTCACCCGTGCTGCCATCAATGCTGACCCAGTCGCCTTCGCGGACGAGCACGTCACCGGCGCGGAACAAGCGCTCCTTCAGGTCGACTTCGATGCCCTCACAGCCAGCAACGCAGGGGATGCCGAAGCCGCGCGCAACGACCGCCGCGTGGCTGGTCTTGCCGCCGCGAGCGGTGAGAATGCCTTGGCTGGCGAGCATGCCGTGCACGTCGTCGGGGTTGGTCTCGTCGCGAACGAGGACGACCTTCTCGCCCGTGTGTCCGAGGCGGTCGGCGGTGTCGGAATCAAAGACGGCCTTGCCCACCGCCGCGCCCGGCGATGCTGCGAGTCCCCTGGCGATCGGCTTGATATGGCGGTCGGCGACGTAGGTGTCATCGATCCGCGGGTGGAGGAGCTGGTCGAGGTGGGAGGCGCTGACGCGCTGAATCGCTTCTTCCTTGCTAATGAGACCCTGGCCGACCATTTCCACCGCCATCCGAACCGCCGCCGGACCCGTTCGCTTGCCGACCCGGCACTGGAGCATGAACAAGCGGTTCTTCTCGATGGTGAACTCAAGGTCCATCATGTCCTTGTAGTGGCCTTCGAGGCGGCGGCCGATGTCGTGGAATTCCTTGTAAATCGCCGGGTTCTGCTTTTGAAGCTCGGAGATGATGATTGGGGTGCGGACACCGGCGACGACGTCTTCGCCTTGAGCGTTCATAAGGAACTCGCCGTAAAGCTCATCCTCGCCCGTGCTTGGGTCGCGGGTGAAAGCGACGCCGGTCCCGCAGTCGTCGCCAAGGTTGCCGAAGACCATCGCTTGGATGTTGACCGCCGTCCCGATCTCGTCGGGAATCTTCTCGGTGCGGCGATAAACGATCGCGCGGTCGTTGTGCCAGGAGCGGAACACAGCTTCAATTGCGAGTTCGAGCTGGATCCACGGGTCGGAGGGGAACGGCTTGCCGGTGGCCTGGACGACCAGTTCATTGAACTTCGCGCAGATCTGCTTGAGATCGGCGGCGGTGAGGTCGGTATCGAGCTTGACGCCCTTCGCCTTTTTCGCCTCGTCGAAGACGACTTCAAAGTTGTGCTTGGCGACATCCAGCACGACGTCGCTGAACATCATGAGGAAGCGCCGGTAAGCGTCGTACGCAAACCGCTCGTTGCCGCTCTTGGCGATCAGGCCTTGGATGGTCTGCTCGTTGAGACCGAGGTTCAGGATCGTGTCCATCATGCCCGGCATCGAGAATTTCGCTCCCGATCGGACTGAAACCAAAAGCGGGTCGCTGGCGTCTCCGAACTTCTTGTTGAGGTCCTTTTCGACCTGGGCGAGGGCGGTCCGGACTTCGTCCATGAGCCCAGCTGGCATCTTGCCGCCGCTGGCATAGTATTCATTGCAGACTTCGGTGGTGACGGTGAACCCGGGAGGCACCGGGAGTCCGATGTTGGACATTTCGGCCAAGTTGGCCCCTTTTCCGCCGAGCAGTTCTTTCATGCTGGCGTTCCCCTCGTTGAATAGGTATACGCGTTTGTTGTTCATCGCTTTCTCCATTGGGAGGCCCGAGGAACGACAACGGTGGCGCACTTGGCCCTCAGATGAACCCCTATTTTACCTTGGGACGTAACAACTTCAACCCATCGCAACCCCAATCCGTAACACCGGAAATGGAACTAAAACCACTGATATGCGTGGCCGTGGGCGTGACGATTGGTGCCGGGTTGTTTGCAGGGCAAGGGCAGGACAAGGCGCTGACGGTGCAGGACTTTCCTGACCTGGTCAGCGGGATCAAGGCAACGCCGGGTTGCCTGGGGGTAAAGACGGGCACGCTCGAGAACGGGAAGCAGCTTGCCATCTATGCTTGGTTCAAGGACAAAGCCGCCGTGCAGGCCTGGTACACCTCGCCGATGCATCGGGAGGCGATGAAGAAGTTCTTCCCGAAGCTGCCCGGCAAAACGGCGGCCTTGGGGCAGTACAGAGACGACAAGTCGCCCCTCCTCGTGGTCGCGACCGTAACTCCCTCAGACAAGTCTCACCTCGAAGGCTCCCCCCTCGCCGTCTCCCAGATCGCGATCGAGATCTACACGCCGGTGCCAGGCGGTGTCACGTTTGGCGGGGGATTCGCGCCAAAGTCGCTCGATGTCCCGGGGATCGTGCGGATGGGTGAATAACTCCGAGGCTATTCGAGATCGGCGTCGTAGGGGCTGAGGCTCACGCCCACGACCGCCAGTGCGAAGCCTTGATCGACCCGGGCTTCGAAAGGACATCACGGAGGTGATCCGGTCACCCTTGACAAGGGGCCTTATTCTTCCTGCGCTGGCACCAGAGGCCTCTCGACAGGGGGCTACCCAAACTGTCAGGGCCAGATAGGTTACAGCGCCTCCGCTAGCGCGTCCCGCTCGAACCACGCGTACAGGACCGGCAGAACCACGAGCGTCAACAGGGTCGACGACACGATACCGCCGATAACGACGGTCGCCAACGGGCGCTGGACTTCGGCTCCGAGACCGGTGTTCAGGGCCATCGGCACAAAGCCGAGCGACGCCACGAGCGCGGTCATCAGGACGGGGCGCAAGCGCTGCGCCGCACCTTCGCGCACGGCGACGCCGACTGTCCGGCCCTGTTCGCGAAGACGATTGAAGGCGGAGAGCATGACGACGCCATTGAGCACGGCGACGCCCGAGAGCGCGATGAATCCGACTCCGGCGGTGATGCTGAGCGGCATGCCGCGCAAAGCCAGGCCGAGAACTCCGCCGGTGATCGCGAGGGGGACGCCGGTGAAGATGATCAGCGCTTGCTTGAGCGAGCCGAAGGTCGTGAAGAGGAGCAGGAAGATGATCGCGAGCGCGATAGGCACCACGATCGCGAGGCGCTGCGAAGCCCGCTGCAGGTTCTCGAACTGGCCGCCCCAAGTCAGGTAAGTGCCCTCGGGCAGCTTCACCTGCGCCTGAATCGCCCTCTGCGCCTCAGCCACGAACCCGCCAAGATCGCGCCCTCGTACATTGAGCTGTACGACAACGCGCCGCTTGCCCATTTCGCGCGAGATTTGGGCGGGAGCCGGTTTGTCTTGGATTGTCGCCAGTTCACGAAGCTGGACGGCTCCGCCAGAGGGGGTGGCGACTCGCAATTCGCCGATCGCTTTCGGGTCGTTGCGGATGGCTGCGGGGAAGCGTACGGCGAGGCCAAACCGCCGGTCGCCTTCGACGATCTGCCCGACTGTCTCGCCACCTAGCGCAATCGCGATCATCGACTGAACGTCATCCACGTTGAGACCGAGCCGCGCGAGCTTCGAGCGGTCGAGATCGATTTGGAGGACTGGCACTTCGTCCACCTGCTCGACCTCCACATCGGAAGCTCCTGGCATGCCCCGCACAACCTGGGCAATCTCGTCCGCCTTCGCTTTGAGGACCTGCAAGTCGTCGCCGAAGACCTTGATCCCGATCTGCGCCTTCACTCCCGCGACAAGTTCGTCGAATCGCATCTGGATGGGCTGGGTGAAGCTATAGCTCTGCCCAGGCACCTCGTTCACCTTCTCCTCAATCTCCTCCCGCAGCTTCTCCTTCGTCATGCCCTTGCGCCATCGGGACTTGGGCTTGTACATGATGAAGCTGTCGGTCAGGCTGAGCGGCATCGGGTCCGTGGCCACGTCCGGCGTGCCCGTGCGCGAAAAGATCGTGTAGACCTCGGGCACTTCGAGGACCTTGCGCTCGGTTGCATGGACGAGGTCGTAGCTCTGCTGAACGTCGACCGTGCGTAACCGGGTTGGTTGCACCACGAGCGAGCCTTCGTCGAGTTGCGGAACGAACTCGGAGCCCAGTCTCGTGAAAACCCAGCCTGTCATGGCGAGCAAGGCGACTGCGCCACCCAGGACCGCCCATCGTCGCCGCAGCCCGAAATCAAGGGCAGGTCGATAGACGCGGCTGAAGAACGCCATAACGGGGTTGCGCGCTTCTTTGGTATCGCCCGAAAGGAGCAGGCTGGCCATCACCGGCACGAGGGTGAGGGTCAGGGCCAGCGCACCGAGCAACGCGAAGACGACCGTGAACGCCATCGGCTTGAACATCTTGCCCTCGGTCCCTTCGAGGGCGAGGATCGGGAGGTAGACGCTGGTAATGATCAGGACGGCGAAGACCGTGGGCCGTGCGACTTCCTTCGATCCTTCCCAGACGCTGTGCCGGACTTCCTGACGAGTTAGCGTCGACCCCTTGTGTTCCCGTGCTTCGGCCAGACGCCGCACCGCATTCTCGATCATCACGACGGCACCATCGACGATGAGCCCGAAGTCGATCGCTCCGAGGCTCATGAGGTTGCCAGAGATCCCGAACCGTTCCATCCAGATGATCGCGAACATCATCGAGAGTGGTATCGCGAGCGCGACGATGACGGCCCCGCGCCAGTTTCCGAGGAGCAAGAGCAGTATCGCGACCACCAGCGCCGCGCCTTCGAGCAGGCTCTTGGAGACCGTGCCGAGAACGCCATCGACGAGGTTGGCGCGCGAGTAAAGGGTCTCTAGCTTGAGGTCGCCGGGAAGCTGTCGGCGGATTTCCTTGATCCGCGCGTCAATTGCGTTGGCGACGTCGCGACCGTTCGCTCCCTTGAGCATCATGACCACCACGATCAGCGACGGCCGCCCATCGCGGGTGCTGACGCCGCTCAGGATCGGACTGCCGAACTCGACGTGCCCGAGATCCTTGACGAGTACCGGCGTTCCGCCTTCGGTCTTGACGACGATGTTGCCGATATCCTCCTTCGTCGTGGCCATTCCCACGCTCCGAATCTGGACTCGCTCGCCGTTGCGCTCAATCAAGCCACCGCCCGCGTTGCGGTTGTTCTTCTGCAGGGCACCGACGAGGTCGTCGAAAGAGATGGCGCGGGCGAGCATCGCCTGCGGATTGACGATGAACTGGTACTCCTTCTCGTGCCCATCCATCGCGTTGACTTCGGCGACCCCGGTGACCCCGCGCAGTTGGGGCGCGATGACCCAGTCCTGATACTCGCGCAACTCCATGATCGACCGATCCTTGGAGTCGAGGTCGTACATATAGACCTCGCCGAGCCCGGTCGTGACGGGTCCGAGTTCAGGTGCTGCAACTCCCTCGGGCAGGTCTTCCTTCACGTTGTTTAGCCGCTCAGTGACGAGGCTGCGTCCGAAGTAGATGTCGACGTTGTCGCGGAAGGTCACGGTGACGATTGAAAGACCGAACTGGGTTTGGCTGCGGATTTCGATCGTGCCCGGTATCCCGCTCATCGCGGTCTCGATCGGGAACGTGACCAGCCGCTCGACCTCGGACGGGCTCATGCCGCCGGTTTCGGTGAAGATTTGGACCTGGTTCGTGGTGATGTCGGGGACGGCATCGAGGGTGAGCTTCTGCCACGCAAAGATTGCCCCCACAACGAGGCCGAGAGTCAGCACGATGACGAAGCCCCGATTCTTGAGGCTGAACGCGAGTATTCGTTCGATCACTAGTGCTCGTGCCCCTTGAGTTCACCGCGCTTGAGTTCGCTCACGAGGACGAACGTGCCCTTGACGACGACTTTGTCGCCTTCCTGGAGCCCGGTTCGGACCGATATCCACTGACCGTCTGTCGAGCCCAGGGAAACCTCCCGTCTTTCAAAGCGTTCGCCCTCCTTAACGAATACAAACGTCTCGGTCCCGTCGCGGACTAGCGCTGACTCGGGAACAACCAGCGAGGATGCCTTCTGACCCTCGCCGAGGAAGACCTTTGCGAACATCTCGGGCTTGAGCCTGCCCCGGTTGTTGGCGACTAGACATTGAACCGGAAGGGCGCGGGTTTTGGCATCGATGCGGCTTCCGATCACCTGGACGAGGCCTTCGAAGGACTGGTCAGGGAGGGCTGCAACAGTGACTCGTACCTGTCCGCCCGCTCGAACGTTGCCAATCTCTGCCTCGGGAACGCTCGCGGTTACCCAAACCGCATCCAGGTTTTCAATCTCGGCGATGGGTTGCGTGCGGTCGACCCCTTGGCCACGGGTGACGTCGAGGTGCGCTATCGTTCCGTCGATCGGGGCGAGGATAGACACCCGCCCCCCGCTAGCCTTTCCCCCACCTGCGTACGTGGTGTAAGTACCTTGGGCGTTGGTGACGGCGGTCGTTGCGTTCGTGAGTGCTGCCTCGGCGCTTCGCAGGAGAACGACGGCTCGGTCACGCTCCAGTCCGGCGGCCCGCACGTCAGACTCCGCCGTTTGGACTTCGCGCGCATTTTGGAGTCCCTTCGAGGTGATGTTCCGCTCTCGTTCATAGGCGTTTTTGGCAATTTCGACGCGGGTCCGGGCCCTGCTCAGTTTGATTTCGTCTTGCTGAAGTTCAAGACGGGCGGAGTCGAGTTCGTTTCGCGAGACGACTCCTTCAGCGAACAGGATTTCCAGGCGACGAAGCTGATCGGCGTGAGTCGCCTGTTCTTTCTGGAAGCCGAGCAATTCGCTTTGGGCATCGTTGAGCTCGCTCTGGGCCTGCTGAACTGCTGACTCGCCGAAGGCACCAGCAGCCGCGAACTGCTTTTGTCGGTCGAGGGACTGGCGCGCGGTACGGACTTTCGACTCGGCCAACGCGATCTGAGATTTGGCTTCGCGCACTCCCGCTGCCGCCGCATCCCGCATCCGCTTGGCGTCGGCGATACTGGCCCAAGCCTGGGCTAGTTCACTGGATTCCAGCACGGCGAGGACTTGTCCCTTGCGAACTCGGTCCCCTGGCTGAATGGAGATGCTGACGAGGCGTCCTGCGATTGGGGGTGTAACGACAGCCCGGCCCTTGCTAGTGGCTTCGACGATGCCGGGTACCTCCAGCGAGCCCTGGACTTGTCGGCTGGTGACCGCTGCCACCTCGATTCCCGCGAGCTTTTGGCGCCCGGCAGTGAGTTCGACGTGGTCTGCCGCTTCCGGATTCTTATGTGCGGCGCCTTCTTCCGGATGGTCGTGGTTCTCCACAAAGGCAGCGCGGCAACCGCCAAGCGCTAAGAGGCCAGCGAGGATGAATGGCAAGAAGCGGCAAGCCCGCCCCCTTGGTTGTAAGGACTGAGAAGTCAAGAGAAATCCCCCAATTCGGTCGCGGCGGCACGAGGCCGCAGACGATTACGCCGAAATGGAGGCGGGAGGAGCGCGTGGAGAGGCGTCCAGCGGTGGCCCGGTGGTCGGGCACCCGGTTAGGCGCGGTGCACTCGTTGGGGGGTGAACTTGATCCGGGACGGCGTAGGGTTCAACCGACGAGAGCAGTCCACTCCATTCCAGGTTCGGGCTGGTCTTGACTGCGGTTGGCGATTTCGATGAATGATCGTCGCAAGCTTGGATCGTACAGCAGTCGTGGCAGTCGCCGTGCCTCTCAGCAGTAAGAACCGGCTGTTTGGGAAGTGGCCGGCGATCGCTGAGTTCAGGGCACTCGCGGCAGACCTAGCCATCCGGCAGAACGAATTGGGAGACGCAGACGTGGAACTGGGCGACGAGGAAGAAAATCCCCGCCAGCCACAGGCCTCCGCGCCGTGCAAACTGCTCCCAGTGCCTCATTGTGGTACCAAAATAGAACGATCCCCCTCAGAGTTCTGAGGGGGATCGGGTCGCCGACTTAGTTCGGCGTCGGCGTGATCATGAAGCCTTGCGAAGTCAGCTCTTGGCCGATGTGTCGCAACTTCTTCATCGCGCGAAGCTCAATCTGTCGAACGCGCTCACGAGTGACGTTCAGCGCGCTGCCGACTTCTTCGAGTGTTCGCGAACGACCGTCGTCAAGTCCAAACCGGAGGCGAACCACGTCGCGTTCTCGAGAGGTCAGGCGTCCGAGGATGCCATCGATCTCTTCGCGTCGGATCAGCGTCCACGTCACATCACCTGGCGAAGGCATGTTGTTCGACGGGATGAAATCTCCAATCGAGCTGTTGTCCTTCTCACCGACGGGCGTTTCGAGCGAAAGCGGTTCCACGGCGACGCGCATCATTTCCTGAACGCGGTCGGACGACATTCCGACCTCGAGTGCGACTTCATCCGGCGTCGGCTCGCGGTGCAGATCCTGCTGGAGCCGGTTGGCCGTCTTCATGACCTTATTGATCAACTCGGCGACGTAGACCGGAATTCGGATCGTGCGTCCCTGGTTGATGATGGCGCGGGCAATGGCTCGGCGAATCCACCACGTTGCGTACGTGCTGAAGCGGAAGCCTTTTCGCCAGTCGAACTTCTCGACTGCGCGGATCAGACCGAGGTTGCCCTCTTGGATCAGATCGGCAAGCGGGATGCCGCGAGCGTTGTACTTCTTCGCAATCGACACGACGAGTCGCAGGTTCGATTCGATCAGATGCTGCTTCGCTTCGATTCCCGACTTGACGATCCACTTGAGTTCGTCGGCGTCGAAATCGTTTTCGCGGTTGAGCAGCTTGGCGAGTTCGTTCAGCTTGCCAGTATCGATGAGATCTCGGGCCTGGACGCGCTTGGCCAAATCTTCTTCTTGCGCAGGGGTGAGCAGGTGAGCGCGTCGGGTCTGCCGCATCCACATCTCCAGCTCTTCGCTGTCATCGTGGACGGGAGCCGCAACGACTTCCTCTTCAATTTCTTCATCCCCTTCGGCGAGTTCCAGCAGATCGTCTTCGGCGGGCTCCAGGTTCGGGTCGTCGACCAAGGCATGCGCGGCGACAGGCGCATACGGCTGTCGGGCCGTATTGCGAACTGTGATCGGCTTACCTCGTCGCGGCTGGGCGGTGAGCCCGTTTTCTACTGGCATTCTGTTTCGTAACCTCCAATCTCCAGTCGTGCCGGAACAATTCTTCGTCCGCTCCGGACCGACCAGATTCCTTAATCAGACCCTAACCTTAATACGTATTGCGCGGGTCTGGCGTATCTAACGTATCACAACTTCGCCCATATACCAAGCGATTCCGCAAAAATGCTTGCAAAAAAGCCACCGGGCGTCGTTGCCAGGGAGTACCGCACGAAGCGTGCCACCTGGTATGACGCAAGAAAATGCCCGTTCGTTGCAACCTAAGTCGTGCGAACGGACATTAAACAAGAATTGTACCTAAGTGGGTCCCCTGCGGAACCGGCAAAGCCCCTGGTAAACTCCCGTTTCTCAAGGCGTCGTGCCCAAGTGGTTAAGGGAAGGGTCTGCAAAACCCTCATTCAGCGGTTCGAATCCGCTCGACGCCTCCAATTTCTTCTCATCCGTGCCTACATGTGCGCAATTCGTGAGATTTCACGATCATTGGCCCCGATCCAGCCATCATTAGTTAGGCGCAGCACGCGCCGCCACTTATGCCACACCGATTGAATGATCCCGAACGACCGGTTGACGACAAGACCGGCAGCCGACTCGAAAAGGACCCGGCTGAACTTGAACGTATTGCATGGCAGGACAGCATCCGCCACGCCGAAGTTGACGAAAAGATTCGTCCTGAACCCGCCGAGTAAGTTTTCGTCTCTGCTTCAGCGACGATTCGGACGGCGTATACTGATGCAGCAATGAATATGGAACTCATCCGCGATATGACCCAAACCTTGGCCATCGGCCTCGGAACGCAGGAACTCGTGATCATCCTCGTGATCGTTCTCCTGCTTTTTGGCGGAGCCAAGATTCCTCAGTTGATGCGCGGCGTCGGCAAGGGTGTCGGAGAGCTTCAGAAGGGCCTCGAAGAAGGGAAGAAGTCCTTCCAGAAGAGCGTCGACGAAGCCAAGCTCGAAGACGACGATCCCAAGCCCGATTCAACCGCCACCAAGACAGCCTAAGGCTGGCTCGGCTAAGCTAACAGCCGATGGCGAGCACATTCGGCGTCCTTTTTCGCATCTCCACATGGGGTGAATCCCATGGCGGTGGGGTAGGCGTGGTCATCGACGGGTGTCCGCCTCGGCTGCCCATCTCCGAAGCCGAAATTCAGCACGACCTCGACCGGCGTCGTCCCGGCCAGAGCAAGATCGTCACGCAGAGAAAAGAGTCGGATACGGTCCGCATTCTCAGCGGCGTCCAAGACGGCCTCACCCTCGGCACCCCGATCTCCCTCCTCGTCATGAACGAGGATCAGCGCAGCCACGACTATGACGAAATGCGTGAGAAGTATCGTCCAAGCCACGCGGACTACACCTACGACGCCAAGTTCGGTATCCGCGCGGTGTCGGGTGGAGGGCGTTCCTCGGCCCGCGAGACGGTCGGGCGAGTAGCGGCGGGGGCGGTTGCGCGGAAACTCCTCAGCGATTGGTTTGGCGTCGAGGTGGTGGCTTGGGTCGAGAAGGTCCATGACCTCGTGGCCATCGTCGATCCGGTCTCGGTGACCGAAGCCGATGTCGAAGCCAGCATCGTTCGTTGTCCCGATCCAGAGGTCGCCGCCCAGATGATCGAGCGGATCGAGGGAATTCGCAAGGAGGGCAATTCGATTGGCGGCGTCGTCGGGTGTGTGGCTCGAGGTGTCCCGGCAGGTTGGGGCGAACCCGTGTTTGACAAGCTCGAAGCCGACCTCGCCAAAGCCGTGATGAGTTTGCCGGCGTGCAAAGGCTTTGAGTCCGGGAGCGGCTTTGCCGGAACCGACCTGACCGGTCTTGAGCACAACGACGAATTTTGGGCCGATGACGAGAAGCGGGTCTTCACACCGACCAATCGCAGCGGAGGAATCCAGGGCGGAATCAGCAACGGCATGCCGATCACGATCCGAGCCGCTTTCAAGCCGACAGCCACGGTCATGCCCGAACAGCACACGGTCACGACCGAGCATGAGAACACGACCCTTAAAGGTCGCGGACGCCACGATCCGTGCGTCTTGTCGAGGGCGGTGCCGATGGTGGAGGCAATGGTGGCCCTGGTTCTTGCTGACCATGCGCTCCGGCAGAGGGCGATTTCGGCGTGAACGTCACCGGGTTCCTTGCCGACCAAGCGTTCTTTCCCGGGTGGAAGACCCTTGGCGAGATTTGTATCCGAACGATTGCTGTTTACATCGTCCTCTTAGCCGGGTTGAGAATCACGGGTCGTCGTCAGATTGGTCAGTTGACCCCGTTCGACCTCGTCGTTTTGTTGCTGCTTTCGAACGCCGTCCAGAACGCGATGACCGGTCCCGATACCAGTATCCTGGGTGGCATCATGGCCGCGATTACGCTCCTCGTGGTCAATGTCATCGTAGCTCAGTTCCGAATGCGGAGTCGCTTTTTTCGAAAGATGGTTGAGGGCAGCGCGGTCACCCTTGTGCGGCAAGGCAAAATTCTCGGCCCCATCCTCCGCCATCAGGGCATCACGGAGGAAGAACTGCTCGCAAATCTCCGGCAGCACGAGGTCAGTGAGCTTGAGCAATGTGAGTTGGCGATGCTGGAGATTGATGGCACGATCAGCGTCATCCGACGTGACCCCCAGCGCCCCGAACACGTCATCAAGACCCGCAAGAAGCTGACCCAGCACCACAAACACCAATAACCCGGCTGAATTTCGTACCGCTGGCGTCCCGCCGGCATTCCCCGCAGGACTCGCGCCAATGTTGCTTTAACGGATTCGGGGATGCCGGCGGGACGCCAGCGGTACGGGTTACGAAACCGTGAGAAGGGCCTTTTCGACCGGGTGCTCGCGGACTCGGGCGAGGATCGCGGCGTGGTCGGGCTGGACGAGGTGGGGGTCGGATTCGAGGAGCCAGATCGCGCAGTCGCGGGCGACTTCGAGGACCTTCGTGTCCTGGGCCAAGTCGGCGATTTTGAAGTCGAGGTTGCCGCTCTGCTTCGTCCCCATCACCTCGCCAGGACCACGCAGGCGGAGGTCTTCTTCGGCGATTTTGAAGCCATCCGAGGTGGCGACCATCGTCTCGATCCGTGCACGTGCTTCTTCGGTCTTGGCGTCGGCAATGAGCACGCAGTAGCTCTGATCAGATCCCCGTCCAACGCGCCCCCGAAGCTGGTGGAGCTGCGCGAGTCCGAACCGATTCGCATCCTCAATGACCATCGTCGTTGAATTGGGAACGTCAACGCCGACCTCGATGACGACGGTGCTGACGAGGATGTCGAGTTCGTGAGCGCGGAACGCGTCCATGATCTGCTCCTTCTCGGCGGATTTGAGTTGGCCGTGAAGGAGCCCCACCCGGAGGTCTTTGAATTCTTGGGTCGAAAGCCGGTAGTAGAGGTCCTGCGCGGCCTGCGTCTGCATCTTCTCGCTCTGGTCGATCATCGGGCACACGAAGTAAGCCTGCCGTCCTTCGCTGACCACCTTGCGGACTCCTTCGTACACCTGCGCCCGTTCGTGGGGGAGTTTCCAATAGGTCTTCACCGCCTTGCGCCCTGGTGGGAGTTCGTCGATGACCGAGACATCGAGGTGGCCATAAAACGCCATCGTCAGCGTGCGCGGGATGGGCGTCGCGGTCATGACGAGGACATCCGGGTTGAGATCGCTCTTTTGGCGGAGCGCGAGTCTTTGCATGACGCCAAAGCGATGCTGCTCGTCGATGATGGCGAGGCCGAGCCGGTGGAATTCGACGCCTTCTTGGATCAGCGCGTGGGTTCCGACGAGAACTTGGGCTTCTCCCGATGCCGCCAAGGCGAGGGCTGCCTTGCGTTGCTTGGAGGTCTGCTTGCCAACCACGAGAGCAGCCTTCACGCCCATCGGGTCGAAGAGGTGGTGGAGGTTGTAAAAGTGCTGCTCAGCGAGGATCTCAGTGGGCGCCATCATGGCGGCCTGGTAGCCGCATCGGACCGCCGCCAGCATCGCGCTCGCCGCCACCGCCGTCTTGCCCGACCCCACATCCCCCTGGATCAGCCGGTTCATCGGGTGCGGGCGCTGCATGTCGTTGAAGACTTCCTTGATCACCCGTTTCTGGGCTCCGGTGAGTTCGAAGGGGAGCATGGCCTTGATCTGCTCCTGAATCCCCCCCCGTGCTCCCCCCTGTACTGCTGGCGTCCCGCCGGCATCCGAACCCTCAAACGCCGTTTGTCCAGGTTGTGAGTCCGGATGCCGGCGGGACGCCAGCGGTACAGGCGAGCGACCAACCCAGGGCCAATTGGACAATCCGGCTGCCGCTGGATTTGACAGGGTGTATTCGACTGCCTTGTCTAATTCTTCTTCATCGCGGATGAGGTGGTCGTAATACTCTCGTGCCCAGAACTCTCCCGAGCGGCCAAGGAGCTTATTGGCCAGTTTCGACGTATAGGACTTCCAACTGTGCACAACCTCTGCCAGTTTCTCACCCGGCGCAAGTTGAGCAACCACATGGACGTGATTGGGCATGATGGCCCACGCCAGCAGCGCGTATCGTTCGCCGTTGAAATGGTGGAGGGCGTCTTGGACAGCTTGGGCGATCTCTGGTTTGCGCAAGAAGCACTCGCCGATTCCTCGGTTCAGGTACTCGTCGATGGAGGCCTCCATCCGCTCTCGAACTTGGTGCTTGGGAACGTCCAGTTGCAGTTGAAGGTCACGCTGCTGCTCGATCTGTTTGAGGACCTTTTGGGGGAGCGTGCCTGCCAAGCGAAAAGTAATGGAGTAGGTTCGGGCATCCTGCTCCCAGTGCGGTAGCTTGCCCCTATCCCGGATGAGGACACCCTCGGCTTTGTCGTACAGGTTGGGCTCGGGCGGCTCCGGGAGGCTGCTTGCGGGCGGGACGCCAGCGGTACTTAGGGATGCCGGCGGGACGCCAGCGGTACGGGAGAGGCCAGCGATGTCAAACGCGATCCCCAGTTCCTCGTGGCTCTCCAGACGCTTCATCTGCATCGCGAGCTGGGGATAGAAGAGGTCTTCGAAGACGAGGCGGGCGCGGGCTTGGAGGCGGAATTCCTCGCTCTCCGGCTGGTGGATTTGGCGAAGGCTCCAGCGCAAAGGGCGGAGCATTTGGCGTTTGAGGATCGCGGGGGTGAGGGGGTCTTGGAAGTGGGGGAGGTAGGTTTCCAAAGCCCCTTGAACCACCCGGCGGACTTGCTTTTGCCACAGACCCTCGGTCAGCGGATAGACCGGGATGATGCGGCCGAATTGCTCGCTGTCCTCACCGGGCTCGATCAGTTCCCACTCGGGGGCGTGCATCTCGACGCCCCAGTTCGCGGCCTTTACTTGGCCATACGCGAGAATCTCGCCTTCAAATTTGGTCAGAGCCTTGCGAACCCAGGGCTGGTTGAACCAGACGAGCGTTACCGAGCCGGTCTTGTCGCTGATCGTGGCGCGGAGGATGACCATGCCGCCTCGGCTCGGGCGCGAATCGATGTCGATGAGGCGACCGCGCACGGTGACCCAGGTGCCCGGGTTCAGGGTGCCGATGTTCGGGATCGCCGAGCGATCCTCGTAGCGGCGCGGGAAGTAGGTGACGAGATCGCGGACGGTCGCGACGCCGACCTTTTGGAAGACCTCGGCCAGCCGAGGGCCAACGCCTTTGACGAATTGAACGCCGCCGTCGAGGGGGTTGCCGCGCTCATTCATGCGCTGAGTTTAGCCCGCGCGGGTACCCTCGGGCCATGACCGACGAACCCAAGCCGGAACCGGCTCCCGAGTCAGACGACGAGCGCCTGGCGCGGCTGCTGGGCGAACTCGACGACTCCAATCGAGCGGCATTCGAGGAGGCGCGAAGGCAGGTCAGCGAGGCCGACGATGAGTTCGAAGAGCGACTTTCAAAGCTCGAGAAGAGGGCAAGTGACGCGAAGCGGGTGCGTGAGGCTCAGCAGCGAGAAATCGAGCGAAAGCAAGCCAGCGAGCAAGAAAGTGCGAAGGGGGCCGGAGTCGGCTTGCAAGTCGCGTATATGATCATGGGCGTACCGCTCCTGTTCGCGGGGATTGGCTGGTTCATCGATCGCTCGCAAGGCACTGGCGTGTTCGTCGGCGTGGGAACCCTGGTTGGAGCCGTCATTGGAATCGCGATGACGATCTACACGCTCAACAAAACGAACTCGTGAAGGCTTTCTATGGCGTCGTCGCGCTCATTTTTGTCGGCGCGGTTGTTGCGGCGTACGGGTTGGCCGGAGAGCCAGGGCTTATCGGGATGGTCTGTGGCTTGGTCGCCACGACGTTCAACTTGTGGGCCCTCTGGCTGATGATTCGGCTGGCGGGGAAGTTCGTCAAACCTGACCCCGGTGATGAGCCTAGCCCGGCCAGGATCAACCGGGGAGCCATCATCGTGGTCACTGCCTTCTTCATCAAACTCCCCGTTTTTGCCGCTTTCGCATGGGTCGCGCAAAGGGCTGGCGAAGCGGCTTTGACCGCCTTCGCAATCGGAATTCTTCTGGTATACTCGGCCATGGTCGGGTGGGCCCAGGGCAGATCGCCGGGCCCTCTTTGAGTGTGTAATGGGTAGTTTGTTGACGTCATTGACAAGCGGATTTGCGGCCGCAGAGGGAGGCGGAGGGCATCATGGGCCCACCTATCTCGGGCTCTTCATCTACGTTGCCCTCATTCTCGGCGCGCTCTTCTGGATCATGACAACGGCGCGGAAGAACTTCAAGGTTCGCGTCTTCAAGCACTGGTCCGCACAGGTCTCCGAACAGCTCTATCTGTTCATCCAAAACATGTGCGTGGGCATCATCGGCTCGCACGGACGCAAATACGTTCCCATGATCATGACCTTTTGGATGGTCATCTTCGTCTCTAACGTCATCGCGCTCTTTATGCCGACATCCGCGACGGCAGACCTCAGCTGGAACCTCGGTATGGCGCTGATTGCGATCGGCTACGTCCAGTACGAGGGCATGAAAACGAACGGTGTGCTCGGCCACTGGGGCCACTTCGCCGGCCCCAAATTGGGCATTGCGCTGATTCCGATCACGCTCATGATCTTCATTATCGAAATCATCTCAGAGCTGATGAAGAACGTTTCGCTCAGCCTGCGACTTTTCGGCAATATTCACGGCGGCCACATGGCGGTCGAAGCGATGAACCAGGTCGGAGATTTCAATCTCTTTGGCTTCTTCAGCATTCCCTTCGGCTTCTTCTTGATCCCGATCAAGCTGCTGACCTGCGTCGTGCAGGCGATGATCTTCTCGCTTTTGACCTGCGTGTACATCAGCCTCGTTACCGCCCATCACGATCATCACCACGAAGAGCACGACCATGCCGACGCTCACCCCGCTCCGGCCCCCGCTTTGACTCACTAATCACGATTTCGATTCCGCATCATTCAGGAGGATAGGAAAGACAACATGCTAGGACTTGGACTTGGACTCGCGGCGCTCGGCGTCGGCATCGGCCTCGGCCTCATCGGTTACGGTGCCATGAACGGAATGGCTCGACAGCCGGAAGCTATCGGCAAACTTCAGACGGCCATGCTTATCGCGCTCGCGTTCGTCGAGCTCGTGTTCCTTTTGACCGTCTTCGTAGCGCCGAGTGCGTTCAAAGAGAACGTCACGATCACGAAGACTCAGTAAGGATTCAGCGACGTTTGAACCGGAGGCTGGATGGTCTCCGGTTCTGGGCAATCACTTGAAATGAGCAAAAGCGACAATTCATCTTCGGCGGGAAAATACATCGGCATCGTCATCGGTGTGGTGATGATGGTCGGTGGGTGGTACCTCTCCAAGCAGATGCACGGGAACGAGTTCCTGACGAAGCTTGAGGAGCAGGGCATCCCCCTCGATCCAGGCAAGACGATCTCCGCGATCGGTGTTTTCTTGATCCTGTTTCCGGTCATTCGCTCGTTCTTCATCACACCGCTGGCCGATGCCATCGATGAGCGGACAACCAGTCTTGAGCGAACATTCGGCGAAGCCGAAGACCTTCGCAGCGAGATGACGAAGATGAAGCAGGAGTATGAGCAGCGTCTGGCTCAAACCGAGGCGAATGCTCGCGAGCAGATTCAAGGCCAGATTCGCGAAGCCACGGCTCTGCGACAAACGCTCATGGCCGAAGCAACAGCCAAGGCGGACGAACTGGTCAAAAAGGCTCAGGAAGAAATCGCACTCGAGAAGGACAAGGTGATGACCGCGCTTCGGCTCGAAGTCGTCAACCTCACGCTCGGCGCGACGGAGAAGATCCTAGGGCAGTCGATGGATGACGAGAAGAACCGTCGGCTCGTTCAGGAATTCATCGAGAAGGCCGAGGTGACGAGCTAAGTGGACACCCGCGTTGCCAAGCGCTATGCGCGAGCCCTCTTCGCTGCTGCGAACAAGGAGAACATCCTTGGCGCGGTCGAGGAGGACTTGAACGGCATCGCCAACGCGTTCAGCGCGAATCCCGCGTTTCGCACGTTCATCTACGCCCCGACCACGCCATCCGACGATAAGCTGAAGATGGTGGACCGGGTCTTTTCGGATCGCGTAACGGCCCTGACGATGTCGCTCCTGCGGCTCATGCTCGACAAGCGCCGCGTGGATGAGTTCGAGTTCATCCGCCAGGAGTTCATCAGCCTTCGGCGCGAGCACGAGAAGATCGTGTATGCCGTCTTTGCGTCTGCTCAGCCGCTGTCAGACGACCAACGAACTGCTCTCGTCGCCAAGCTCGAACGGAGCCTCGGCAAGCGCGTGGAGGCCGAATTCGAAGTGGACGCTCGCCTCATGGGCGGGGTCAAAGTGACTTACGACAACTACGTTTTGGACGGTACCGTCCGCGGATCCCTCGAGCGGATGCGCGACGACCTCGTCCGCGACCTGCTCAAGCAAGCTTAAACCAACCATGGCTATTCGACCGGAAGAAATTACGTCCATCCTCACGCAAGAACTCGAGAAGTTTGAGCGCAAGGCTGCCAAAGAACACGTTGGCACCGTTCTCCAAGTCGGAGACGGCATTGCGCGTGTGTATGGCCTGCCCGATTGCCAAATGGGTGAGCTCCTTGAGTTCCCCGGCGGCATCATGGGCCTCGCCTTGAACCTGGAAGAGGACTCGATCGGTGCCGTTATCATCGGCGAGGACACCGAAATCAAGGAAGGCGATCCTGTGAAGGAAACCGGCCGAATCATCGAAATTCCGGTCGGAAAGGGCCTTCTCGGTCGCGTCGTCAACGCTCTTGGTCAACCAATCGATGGCAAAGGACCGATTGCGTCGAACGAGTTCCGACGCTTGGAGAGCATGGCCCCCGGCGTTGTCGAGCGACAGCCAGTTAAAGAGCCTCTTCAGACCGGTATCAAAGCCGTTGACGCGATGATCCCGATCGGTCGCGGTCAGCGCGAGTTGGTCATCGGCGACCGCCAGACCGGAAAGACGGCCGTCTGCGTAGACACGATCATCAACCAGAAGCGGACCCACGAGCCCGGTGGCAGCCCCGTGTTCTGCATTTACGTCGCCATCGGACAGAAAATGGCAAACGTCGCGCGCGTGGTCGATACGCTACGCGAGAATGGCGCGCTGGAGTATTCGGTTGTCGTTGCCGCTTCGGCTTCCGACTCGAACGCGATGCAGTACCTCGCGCCGTTCGCTGGTGCGGCTATTGGCGAGTACTTCCGCGACAACGGCATGCACGCGCTGGCCGTCTACGACGACCTTTCCAAGCACGCGCAAGCCTATCGCGCTCTGTCCCTCCTCCTGCGCCGCCCACCGGGCCGAGAAGCCTATCCGGGAGACGTTTTCTACCTGCACAGCCGCCTTCTGGAGCGCGCAGCAAAGGTCTCCGATGAGCTCGGCGGCGGTTCGCTGACCGCACTGCCCGTCATCGAGACGCAGGCCGGTGACGTGTCCGCATACATTCCGACGAACGTTATCTCGATCACCGACGGCCAGATCTACCTGGAGCCCGACTTGTTCTTCGCTGGCGTCCGCCCTGCGATCAACGTCGGTATTTCGGTCAGCCGCGTGGGTGGCAACGCCCAGATCAAGGCGATGAAGTCCGTAGCCGGTCGTCTGAAGCTCGAAATGGCCCAGTACCGCGACGTTGCCGCGTTCGCCCAGTTCGCCAGTGACCTCGACCGCGCGACTCAGATGCAGCTTCTCCGCGGCCAGCGCCTGACGGAACTCTTGAAGCAGGGCCTTGCGATTCCGTATGACGTCGTTGACCAGGTCGTGCTCGTTTACGCCGGTACGAACGGATTTATCGACGACGTCCCGAACGATCGGATCCAGGCTTGGGAAAAGGGCCTGCTCGCATTCGTTCACGAGAAGTACAACGACGCGATCGAGACGATTCGGCTGTCAAAGGAACTCTCGAAGGACACCGAGGCCAGCCTGAAGAACGCCTGCGGCGAGTTCAACGCCCAGTTCTTGGCGAAGTAAACGTACCGCTGGCGTCCCGCCGGCATCCCCGAACGCAGAAGCCGAGGACGATTCGTTGAGAATCGCCTCGGCTTCTTGGTATCTTAGGCTACGTGCTTGAAGTGTTTCGAGGAGACGATCAAGCCTATCGGGCTTGGCTCGCAGTGAACGGGGACGGATTTGTTGTCAATACCCGCCGCCGACCGGAGCCAACCTACATGGTCATACACAGTGCTAAGTGTCCGAAGATCAGTCATTACAACCGGATGGCAAAGCCGGGTGGATTCACGGAACGGGACTACATTAAGATCTGCGCCTCGACAACGGAGGAACTCCGCGAGTGGACTCGCCAGCACGGTCGACCGGACGGTACCTTCTCAAGGGTCTGTAGTAAGTGCATGTCGACGGAGTAGGTTGGGAACCTCGGACTGAACATCCTCGACTCAGCGCCGATTTGGCCATCTGATTGGCTTCGATCCTGTCAGAGCCGGGGTGCACAATTCATCACCCCGGCCACCCAGTTGATTAGGATAGGGAAGTTGCCGGGCTTCCGACGCACTAGACGGACGCGTCGAAGAAACTCTTGAGGTCGGCTTCGCTCATCACCGGCTCACCGGGCGATACGTTGTTCAACCGACCGTCTTTCATCCAATTCTCCAGTTCGCCTACCAGGCTGAAGAGGTGATCGAACGAATCCACGATGAACAGCAGGGGCTGGAAGTGGTCGATCTCGAAGTACTGGTTGATCACCCACTCCAACTGAATGGGGTAGCGCTGAACGTCCGGGCATTCGATGCTGTGTTCGAGTTCTGCGTAGCTGCTTAACAGGCCGCTGCCGTAGACCTTCAGGCCCTCGTTTGAGCGCATCAGGCCGAATTCGATCGTGAACCAGAAAAACCTCGCCATCGCCTTCAAGATGCTTTGGAGGCGCTCCAGTTTCTCGTGTTCATCTTTGATGCCAGCGACAATCTCCGCGGCGGTGTGGGCGCAGTCACCAAAGCGGACGAGCGTGTCGGCGAAGGCTTTGTCGGTGTGCATGGGCACATGGCCCGCGATGTCGTGGAAAATGTCGGGCTCGGGCAAGTAGTCGAGCTTGTCGGAACGCCGAATGGTGATGGTGGTAGGGAAGGCCCGGTTCCGGAGACAGTCAAAAAACAGGAATGCTGGGACATAACCGCTGACCGCCTTAGCCGAAAAGCCGGTCAGGGGATTGAGGAAGCGATTGACTTCTTCGAGCTTGGGTACCCGCTCGGGGTCGAGGCAAAGGTTTTGAATGCCCCGCATGAAGTGCTCGTTGGCGTACTTTTCCCATCGTGGGCGCATCCGGGCATAGAGCCTCCGCCACGCCTCGTGGTTCTCTTCGCTGTAGAGATCGTATGGCTGCTCAATATAGAGGCGGCCATGCGAGATGGCGTCTTCGATAAAAGGGGACTCGGTCGTCGTCAGCCCGACCGGGATGTCTGAATGGACTTGAGCCACGGTGCTCCTCCGTCTTGTCGTAATGCACGGAGTTTACAACGAAGGGAGGGAGATGTGGTGAGTGGATAGTGGATAGTGGATAATGGATAGCGGTGAGCGCTTAGTGGGGAGTGCGGACCGACGAGGAAGGGACCCGAGTCCGGGCGTAGCGGCACCGACTCCACTAGCCACTAGCCACTAGCCACTAGCCACTATTCACCCGTCACTCCCCACTATCCACTCGCCACTACCCCCTCGCGGTATTCTCCATCCATGGCCACCGCGATTTCCATGAGCCCCGAGGGCAAGCTCGTCGTCCCGAACGACCCGATCATTCCGTTCATCGAAGGCGACGGCACGGGTCCGGATATTTGGCGGGCGAGCGTGCGGGTCTTGGATGCCGCGGTCACGAAGGCCTACGGCGGCACACGTAAGATCGAGTGGGTGGAGGTCCTCGCAGGCCAAAAAGCGTTCGACCAGACGGGAAGCTGGCTGCCAGACGAGACACTCGACGCCTTTAAGCAATATCTGGTTGGCATCAAGGGACCTCTGACGACGCCGGTGGGCGGGGGCATTCGCAGCCTCAACGTCGCCCTGCGCCAGATTCTCGACCTTTACGTCTGCCTGCGCCCGGTGCGCTGGTTCAAGGGCGTCCCAAGCCCGGTCAAGAACCCCGGCGCGGTGGATATGATCATCTTCCGCGAGAACACGGAGGACATTTACGCTGGGATCGAATACGCGGGCGGGACGCCGGAAGCCCAGAAGATCCTCGACTTCATCGCCAAGGAGTTCCCAAAGGACTTCGAGAAGGTCCGGTTCGGCACGCAGGCCAAAGCCAAGGAGTTTTGGGACCTGGTTGGCGCGCCGGTGTCGGATGCGGTTAACGTGGGCATTGGCATCAAGCCCGTCAGCTACAGCGGCACCGTCCGCATCGTCCACAGCGCCATCGAATCCGCGATCATTCAGAACCGAAAGAGCGTCACCCTGGTCCACAAGGGCAACATCATGAAGTACACCGAGGGCGCTTTCCGCGACTGGGGATACCAGGTTGCCAAGGAGTATTTCGGCGCGGTCGAACTGGACGGCGGACCGTGGTGCGTGATTCCGGAAGGGAAGAGGGGCGCGGGAATCGTGATCAAGGACGCCATCGCCGACATCACCTTGCAGCAAGTCCTCACCCGCCCCGAAGACTTCGATGTCATTGCGACCCTGAACCTCAACGGCGACTATCTCTCGGATGCGCTTGCCGCCCAAGTCGGCGGCATCGGCATCGCGCCGGGAGGGAATATCAACTACATCACCGGCCACGCAATCTTCGAGGCCACCCACGGCACCGCGCCGAAGTACGCGAACCTGGACAAAGTCAACCCGTGCAGCGTGATTCTCTCCGGCGAGATGATGCTGCGCTATATGGGCTGGAAGGAAGCCGCCGACCTCGTGATTGCGGGCGTCGACGGTGCCATCGCCTCGGGTCGGGTGACGTACGACTTCGCCCGCCTCATGGACGGCGCGACCGAGGTCAAGTGCTCGGAGTTCGGCGACAACATCATTGAGCATATGGTTGGTGCGCCCGTCTAGGCGCGAGACGAGGTCACTTCATGGATTGCGGCCCAGGAGGGGCTCTTTCCCTCCTGGGAGCGGGCGGTTCCAGCTTGGGAATCACTCGCCTGCTCCTTTCACTCGACGATCTATTCCTAGGGCGGACCAATTCTCTCTTTGCAATAGGTGGTCCACTCCCATGAGAAAACCGTCGCGGCCAGGGCGGCGATGATGCATTCCAAGGCCATTTGGAGCCAGTTTATTGAGTGTAGCGTAGCGATAAGTGGCCCATTGGGGGGCATACTGCATCATGGTGTTGGCAACTATTCTTGCGGCTCTCGTGCTTTCCTCGCCTGAACAAGCGCAGACGAAGTACGTCTATCCGAAGCCGATGTTCGACACGTTCTTCCCTCAGCCGACGGGGAAGAACGGGTTTGAGGACTACATCCGGGCCTCGGACATGCTGCTTAACGAGCCAGCCCAGGGCCTTCTCGATGCCCTGTTTGCGGCCCGTCGGAATCATAAGCTATCACCAACCTCGCCCTATGCGCGCCAAAGCTATCTGACACTCTGCAAGAAGTCGCTGGACATGCTCGGCGACATTTTCGTCGCGATCGAGACGGGGAATAAGAAGGTGGTTATCGATCCTCGCACTAAGCTCATCGTCGACATGGAGCTTCCGGAGCGTCAGTGGTTCTACCATGTGGTGAACACTTTGGGTGACCTCGCTTACGCCCGCTATTCGCGGGGCGAGAGCAAGGTGGGCACGAACATCCTCTGCCAGGGACTGCTGTTCGTACGGAACACCTCGGGGCCCCTGCCCTTCATGCGAACCCAGCCGACCGAGTTGAGCAAGTACCTCTTCGAGCGACTTGACGGGCACTTGGGGCAGCTCTCGCGTGAAGATGCGCGGCTGATCGTGGATTGCGCCAATGATCTGCTCGCCCAACCTCCCATTGCTCGATCCATGTTCGACGTAGAACGGCAGCTTTTTGTGGACTTCCTGGGCGCGCTGTCTCGTCGCGATTTCGACCTGATTGGCCGCTATTGGTTCGACGGCGAGGCTGGCTCCTTTCGGGAGGAAGTGCTGTTTGTAAAGGACGCCATCGGCAAGCTCAGCCAGGCCGATCTCGACAGGCTCGTTCAGCGGATGGCTCAAACGGGAGAGAAGTGGTTCGCCGATGCTTCGGCGGCACTCGCCAAGGCTGAATCCGACTGGACGATTGTGGGTATGCAGTCCCCTGATCCACTGGAGAACAGGCTATGCCACCACTGGAGCAACTACAGCTGGGCACCGTCCGCTCGAGAGCAGACCCAACTTCGCTTAATGCGCCTCCACGGCCTGATCATCGCGTACCGATGGGAGAACAACCAGCTTCCCGTTGACCTCGAAGCCCTCAACGCCCCCGAGGCGATCGTCGATCCGCTGGCCAAGACGCAATTTGTGTATAAGCCGACGCCAGCAGGCACCTACGAACTCTACAGCCGAGGGGGCAACGCGTACGGGCGGATTGACTTGAAGTACGTCAAGGGTGCCTGACTGGGCTCAATCCAGCTATTTTGCGTTCAAACCCGAACTTTGACCGAGCTTGGTTCGGTCTTTCTTCTTGTATCCTTATTGAACTGCTTCATGGGGTGAAATGTGTTTCGACGATCTGTCCTCTTATTATTGGCCGCGCTGACGCTTCCTGCCTCCGCGCAATTCACGTCGAGTAAGGTCAGCCTGTATACGAACTGGCTGCCTTCGGTCTTTGGTTCGAGTTCCGGCAACGACTGCTGGGGGTATGTTTCTCCATCGGGTCGGGAGTATGCGCTCGTGGGTCTCAATAACAAGGTGGCCTTTATCGAAGTGACGAATCCGTCGGCGCCGGTCCTTGTGGGGACGGTGCCGCATCCAAGCAGTTCCTGGGGGGATATCAAGGTCTATGGTCGGTACGCCTATATCGTGGCGGAATCCACCGGCTCAGGACTCCAAGTGGTCGATATGGCCAACATCGACTCCGTAGGGAGCACCCCTGGGTCGGTCACACTCGTGCGGACCATCAGCTCACCTGGTCGAAGCCACAATCTCCACATTGACGAAGTGAGCGGGTACCTGTACACGCTCGGCTCACGAGAGGGAACCGGCTGGACAACGTGCTGGAGCCTCGCGAATCCGTCTAACCCGGTCAGAGTCGGTCCGTCCAGTCTGAGCGGCACCGCCTATCTCCACGACTGCCAAGTCAAGACTTACACGAGCGGACCGTTGGCGGGGAAGCAGATCATGTTCGGCGCAAGCGAAGGCCGTGGTCTCGATATCTACGACGTCACGAACAAGAACGCCGTGGTTCTAATGAAGCGGATCACCTATCCCGGCGTGGCTTACAGTCACCAGGGTTGGCTCAGCGAAGACGCAAAGTACTTCTATCTGGACGATGAGTTGGATGAGCAGAACCTGGGGTCCGTTCAGAAGACCTTCGTCTTTGACGTCAGCGATCCCGCCAATGCCTTTCTCGCGGGCACGTTCACTCGCAACGAAGTGAATATCGACCACAACCAGTATACGAAGAATGGGTTCATCTTCCAGGCAAACTACACGCGGGGACTGCGGATCTACGATGGGAACGATGACCCCATTAGCCCTGCGTTTGTCGGCTTCTTCGATACGCACCCGGAAACGAACGGGACGGCGTTTGAAGGATCCTGGAGCAATTACCCCTTCCTGCCCAGCGGCAACGTAGTCGTCTCGGACATCAACCGTGGTTTCTTCCTTGTTAACGTTAGCCAAGCGACCCAGCGACTAAATGTGACCGGAACCGTCGATCTCGAGGCCTTCCCGCCCGGTACTTCTGGCCAGATCGTCGATATCGAAGTCCGCCGGACCGGACAGCCGACTATATTCAAGGAAGTAGCGCTTAGCCCCAGTGGCAGCTTTGCCTTCACGTTGAACAACACCCTTGCCGGAGCCAACTGCACGATCACGGTGCAGGGAACACATTGGCTGCGCAAGGCCACGAGCGTAACTCTCGGTCCGTCCGGCTTCTCAGGACTAAACGTCTCGCTCATCAATGGCGACATTGACGGCGACAACGCCATCGACATCGGCGACTACGCGATTCTGTCGTCAACCTATGGCACGACGACGCCCCTTGGCGACCTGAATGGCGACGGTGACGTCGACATCAGCGACTACGCGATCCTGTCGTACAACTTCGGGTTGAACGGCGACCTGTAGCTGAGTGGGACCACCCAGAGCGCGGACTTCAGTCCGCCTTTGGGTCGAGGCTTCAGTCCGATCCTCGATGAGAGTGTCAAGGCTCCAAGTCTGGTCGGACTGAAGTCCTCAACCCGAGAGGCGGACTGAAGTCCGCGCTCCATGGTTCCTTACGAGGCGATGGTGAGGCGGCCGTTCAGGCTGCGCTCAAGCCGATTCGCTTGGTCTTCGCAGAGGTAAAGCAGATCATCGACGCTCTTGCCAGCGGACGTTTGGCGTTTCTTGGCCACAGCATAGGCGACCGCGCCAGCCCCGAGCAGGGCGGCGAAGGTGATAAGCGGCCATTTGGCCGAGCGACGGGCAGTCAGCGTTGACTCTTTCATGTAGGTTTCCACTTCCAAGACGATATTTCTATCATCGGTGTTCGGAAGTGGAATCTGAAGCGAGAAGGGAAGTTCTTTAGCCAAACTCCCCTCCCCTGTGTTCGGTTGATGGCTACCCGGTCGAGCCGCCACCGGAGTTGTGGCCGCCATCGTCGCCACCTGTTGTCGACCCCGATGACCCTCCAGTTGTGCCACCGTCGTCCCCACCGGAGTTGTGGCCACCATCGTCTCCGCCTGTCGTTGATCCAGATGTGCCGCCGGTGGTGCCGCCCGAATTGTGACCGCCATCGTCGCCACCTGTCGTCGACCCCGATGACCCTCCAGTTGTGCCGCCGTCGTCGCCACCGGAGTTGTGGCCACCGTCGTCACCACCTGTCGTCGAGCCCGATGTGCCTCCGGTCGTACCTCCTGAGTTGTGACCACCATCGTCACCACCCGTGGATCCGCCACCTCCGCCACTGACTTCAGCGACCATGGCCGTGAGCACTCCGTCTGCATACGTACCCTTGATCTTGATCCGAGTACCGGCAGAAGCTTCGGCGAAGAACGTGTCTCGAGTGGTGTTCTTGAAGACGGTGGTATCGATAAACTTCACCGAAATCGACGAACTGCCGGGCAGAAAGCCTTCATACTCGGCAAGCGTAAGGGTCAATGTTCCGGCGGACGCATTGACGCCAGAAGCAACACCCTTCGCTTCCGCTTCGTGGGCATGGCCCGGCGCATCATCAAGCTTTGCTTTCGTCGCTCTGAAGGCGTTGCCATCCAAGGACCCCTCGACTTCTACTTGACCCGACGAGCCAAGGCGACCGAAGAACGTAGCTTTGTCGGTTAGAACTCCAGTCTCTGTTCGAAACACGGTAGCGTCCGTGACCTGCACCGTGACCGTGGTGCCCGGAGGAAGGAAACCGTGGGCTGATCGAACGGCAACATCGAACGTTCCATTGTCGAGATTGTGTTGAGAGGGTCTGCCCGTAACCTCATGAGGATCGTTCGACGAGCTTGCGTCTTCGATCTTGATTGACAACGCGGCGAGAATCCGCTGGCCGGTGACAAAGACTCCACGTACCTCGACTCGTCCACCAACCTGAATCGAAGGACTAGTGACCCCTGCCGAATTGAAAACTACGGTTCCTGAATTGGTTGAAACGCGGATCGTGCCATAAGAAGTTACCAAGTCAAAGCTCAGATTCGGGGCAATACCGCTCAAGTTGGCGATGGTGCCGTGGTAGTCCTCACTTTCGTGCCTGGCCACGTCATCAAGACCCGACCTCGAACCCTCCACGATTTTCGGTATGACTTTGCCCCGGTCATCGACACCGAAGTTCTTGAGGTCGAAATCAAGCACGAGCTCCTGAGCACCGGAACCGAGGTTGCGAGGCGTCAATCTCGCTTTCACTTTGACTTGCCCCGTGCTGTCATCAAGGGAATCGGAGAATTCCTTGGTCAGCGTCTGCTCAGCCCCGGTCGGCACCACACCCAGATCCTTGCTCAATGTCAGCTCTGCTTCGGAGTACGTCCGGCTGCCAACCGTGGAACTCGATACGAATGCGAACCGAGCGCCTGTGGCATCGCGGAGCGATTTCAAATCGAGTTGTCGCCCAGCGTCATCACGAAAGACGGTTGCGCGACCTGACGATCCGACGACATCGATTTGTCGGACGGTAACCCAAACATGATCGTGCTCAGATTCGTAGCTGTCAGTCAAAAACACCGAAAGGACACCCGAGCCCCCACCGGTTCCTCCGTTTGACCCGCCATTGGATACACCGTTCGAGCCGCCAACTCCTGAACCACCTCCTCCACAGCCGATCAAGATCGCGATGGCCGCGAAGGCCATGAATGATAACCACTTGTACATTGACACACCTCAGAACAGAGAAGAGGTTCGTCGCCGCGAGCCTGATACGTAATATCCAAATGTTCTGATAATCATTATTATGACGCGTAGACTATTTCAGGGGTACGAGGACACTTCTCTTCGTTGCATTTGACTTCAGGGTGAAGGTCTCGGGCGTCATCGCCTTCGTGGGATAGAATCGGTACTCACCGTTGATCGTCTGGCCCGGTGCGATCTCGCGCGCCCAATTCGAGTTCGAGTTGACATAGAACTCCGGATAGTGACCGATCTCAAGACCCGAACCCTTGAGGGTCGCGGCGGCGTACTGCCAGCCCCATGGCTCCGTTCTGAGCATCGGATTGGTGACTTGCACCGTTACGGCAAAGCCCGAGTCCTCGATGGCGCGGACGCCGCCGACCTTGAAGAGGAGGCCATCGAGATCGAAGGTCCGCGCCATCGGCACGGTGGCACGGTCTCGATATACGGATGGAGTCTCGGCGAAAACCGACGTCGGCTTCTCGATCGCGCTCGTGAGGTCATAACGGGGGGCCGTCGCCCGATCATAGTTGCGGTAGTACGGCATTACTCGGATCGGCGAATAGGCCGCTGGCATTTGGTAAATGGAGACCGCGTCCACCGCTTCACCTTTGTTTAGCTTCCTGTCCAAGAGGACTCCCTCGAGATCGAAACAACCGGAGTGACTAACGTCACCCTCCTTGAGGCCCTGGCCATGAACTCGGATGGCGAAGCCATCTGAGGACCCAATAGATAGCGTCTTGCTCTCGGGGTTCTTCAGGGTGACGTAGAGTAATACGAGCTTCTTCCCTTCAAGAGCCACGACCGTCTCGCGTTTGGTTCCGAAGGCCAACGAGGTTTTCACGGAGTTGATTCGGATGAGGCGCTGTAGCCCCAGTTCCAGCTTCTCATTCGTGCCGCTGATGGTCGCGCGCGGTCCGATGAGATGGAACTCGCCGAGCTTCGCGGTGGGCTTGAAGACGGGCTGGGGCTGGATGAATGCGCAGGCGATGAGTGCAGTCATTGGAGTCTGCTAACGAATCGAATCTGGGAGGTTGGTCCATACAGTGAACTGGAAACCGCAATCACTCTTTGTTCCACCTAGATTAAAGACACTGACCCTAAACGCATCGCCTGGATCTTCCACCGTGGCAAACCGGGGACTGCCAGTCACGGGCGTTATGTTCACGGTGAAGGACTCGTTGCTATACACTTCTTGGTCGACAGTGATGTCGTAGGTCCCGCTGGCAACCCGAACGACTGAGAAGTTACCCGTTCCTCCGAGGATACTCCCTAGACTGTCGACCGATCCGTACGCAACGGGGATCGCAGCGGCAAACTCGACGGGTGCTCCGACGGCATAGTCCTTCCACAGGAACCCGTTTGTTTCGATGCTTCTGGATTGCCCTGCCAAGCCGACGTATTTTGTGTTGCCAGCATTCAAAAAATAGCCGACATTGGGGATATTCGTGGTATTGCCCTCCACTTGAAGAACGTTCTGGGTAGAACCGGCCAGACCCACGATTTTGAAGGCAGGCACGAAAGAAACGGAAGCTACAACTGATTTGAAATAGGGCAAGGTCAAACTGTCCGTTCGAGGCAACCATTGCGTCCCATCGAAGCCCAGAATCTGGTCGGTACTGGGGACAGTGGCACTCACATCCAGACCCCGAAGGCCTGTCACTGTTGCATTGCTGAGGGGCCCGAGAAGGTCGCCGCCAACAGCAAGGCGCGGGTCGGGAACCGTTCCTGAGTCCAATCGGGTCGCATTTAGCCCGACTAGACCAGCACCACTTCCAGAGAAGGAGTTGCCGGCGTTCGAGAACGTGTTCACTCCTGTCATCGCATTCGTGCCGCTCTTCAACGCAAACGAGGTTGGCAGAATGCCACCAAGTCGGTCAGCGTCAACGGAAACAAGTCCTGCGCCGTTGCCAGTGAACGAATTGGCGGCGTTCGAGAACGTGTTTGTGCCTGCCCAAACGTTGGTCCCAGCTTTGATTCCAAATGCAGTAAGCGTGAGGCCGTTAAGGGTAGAGGCGTTGATGCCGGTTAGGCCGCTGCCTCCTCCCTCAAACTGCCCTGCCCGAATCGTGCCGGACACCGAGGCATGCCCGGTCTGAGTGACCCCTGGCGTAGTCGGCTGCAGGTACACGAGGGCTTTGGGCTGGACCTGAGTTTCCCCGGGTACCGCAACGAGAGCAGAAATACCCCACACGGTCGTCAAGGCAAGGGCAAACACCAAAAATCTTCTCATAGGCTTCCTTCATATTCTATCAAGCGAGGAGTCTGGCGGCGGCAGACTCTGCCAATAGTCAGGTGTAAAATGCGGCATCAGGTTCTGCGGGCTTCGCCTGATCCAAGGAGGCTACCGTGGGTTGGCCTTGTTCATCTACTGACTTTAGTCGGATGTGGGCATTCACACCTCTCTCACCCTGTCCCTTGCGCGGTACCCTATGGCTATGTTCCTCGACGAAGCCATCGTGACCTTTACGTCCGGAACGGGCGGGTCCGGAGCGGTGGCGTTTCATCGGGAGAAACATGTCCCCCGGGGCGGTCCGAACGGCGCAAACGGCGGCAGGGGCGGAGACATCATCCTCGTCGCGGACCGTGGACGCCGCACCCTGTACGACTTCCGCCTCCGCGACCACTTCGAAGCCGAGAACGGCCATCATGCGATCGGCAACAAGCATGGTAAGAGTGGCGCTAACGTCATCGTCAAGGTCCCCGTCGGAACGATCGTTACCGACCTCATCCTCGACGAGATCATGGTTGACCTCAACGTCGACGGCATGAAGTACGTCATCTGCCAAGGCGGAAAAGGCGGCTTTGGCAACGAGCACTATGTTTCCAGCGTCCGCCAGGTCCCCAACTTCGCCCAGAAAGGCGCGCCGGGCGAGACGATTAAGGCCAAGCTTGAACTCAAACTGCTGGCCGATGTCGGCCTAGTAGGCCTCCCCAACGCCGGCAAAAGCACCCTGCTCTCCCGCATCAGCGCGGCCCGGCCGAAGATCGCCGACTACCCGTTCACGACCATCGAACCGAATCTCGGCGTCGTGAGAGTGGCGGACGACTCCTTCACCGTCGCCGATATGCCCGGCCTCATCGAAGGCGCGAGCGAAGGACACGGACTCGGCCACCAGTTCCTCAAGCACGTCGAGCGGACGAAGGTGCTCATTCACGTGGTCGATGCCTTCCCTATCGACGGCTCCGATCCGCTCGCCAACTACGAGCTCATCGAGTCCGAGCTCAAACTGTATTCGGAAACCTTGTTTGAACGCCCGCGACTGATCGCGCTCAATAAAGTCGACCTCGCCCCGGCCGGCGAGTACAACGCCGTGCGCGAGCGCTTCGAGGCCCTCGACCGACCTCTCTTCCCTATCAGCGCGGTCTCCGGCGAAGGCCTGGAACCCCTTCTCTTCAAGACACTATCGACGCTCAAAGAAGCCGAAGCCCAAGAGCCCGCGCCCGTCGTCTTCCGGCCCGAAACGCGCGAACAGGACCAGACGTGGGATGTCGAGCGCACCGAAGAAGGCTTTGAGATCACCGGCAAGCGCATCGTCCGCATGGTGGCGATGACCAACCTCGAGAACCGCGACGCGGTGCGCTATCTGCACAAGCGACTCAGCCGTCTCGGCGTCATCGAGAAACTTCGCGAAATGGGAGCCGAGGAGGGCGACACGGTCTACGTCGGCGACGTCGTGTTCGGCTTTACGGATATGTCATGAGCAAGATCGGAATTCTCGGCGGTACCTTCGATCCTCCGCATCTCGCGCATATCGAGATTGCCCAAGCGGCCAGAGCCCAGCTTGAGCTCGATGAAGTGATTCTCGTTCCCGCAGGCCGGAACCCGTTCAAGCACGCCGAGAACATGAGTCTGGCCAAGCACCGACTCAAGATGACCGAGCTGGCAATAGAGGACCAAGACGGCCTCAGCGTTTCCGACATCGAAATCACGCGGGCCGGACCCTCGTTTACGGTGGACACGCTGGTTGAACTGCACATGGCCCAGCCAGCGGAATACTGGCTCATCCTCGGCAGCGACCAACTCAAGGCGTTTGTGGAGTGGAAAGCGCCGCACCGCATCCTGCAGATGGCGCGTTTGGCTGCCGTGGTCCGTCCACCAGACACCCGCGAGAAGCTCGAGGTTCTGCTCGCCGACTGGATGTCGCCCAAGGTGGACTTCGTCGAACTCGCACCCAGCCCCATCTCGTCTACCCAGGTAAGAAGTATGATCAAGCATGGGGAACGAATCGACAAATTCGTGAAACCCAGCGTTCGCGCGTACATTGACCACGAAAAACTCTACAAGGGATAAATTCAGTCTTGACTTCAAAGGAAAAAGCCGACCTCATCGTCCAGTTCGCCGACGACATGAAAGCGGAGCGCATCGAAGTGCTCCCGATTCGCGAGAAGTCGCCGATCGCCGACTACTTCATCGTCTGTACCGGCAACAGCGATGTCCACATGGGCGCCATCGCCGATAAGGTCGAAGAGAAGATGCGCGAGAAGGGCGCCAAGCCGCTCCGGCGCGATGAATCGGGCGGCGGATGGGTGCTCCACGACTACGGCGACGTCATCTTCCACGTGATGCGCGAGGAAAAGCGCCAGTTCTATGACCTGGAAACCCTCTGGGCCAACATGCAGCCCGACCCCAACTTGGTGGAGTAGCGATGGACCTCCCGCTCGAACCCGAAAAGCCGATCGAGGAGCAGCCGAAACATCCCGTCGACGAGTTCGACGAGCCGCTCCCGCCTCCCGCCACGCCAGAAGAGGTCGAAAAGGCGGAGCGCCTGATCCGTGAATCGCGCCTCCAGAAGATGCGCAACAACAAAAGCGTCGCTGGCAAGTTGTTGGAGGAGGCCCTCGAAGTCGCGCCCGGTTCGGTCGCCGTGCTCGAAGCCGTCGCCGACGACCTCCTGGAGCGCCGTCAGACCAAGGCCGCCATGGAGATCTACAAGCGCGCTCTGCGCATCGAGCCCAAGAACGCCTCGGTCGAACGCAAGTACGCTGAATGCGTCCTCGGCACCGCCATGTACGCCGACCCCTTCGCCATGACGGGTTCGCAGCAGGTCGATGCGGCCAGCGGCAAGGTTGCACTGCTGCTGTCGATCTTCATTCCCGGCCTGGGCCAGATCGTGATCGGCTCGGTGGGCCTTGGAATTGGGCTCCTCGCCGGTTGGCTTCTCGGGTGGGCGATTGCCTGGCTGATTCCCGGCGGCATGGCTGGAATCATGGGTCTCTTCGGAGTGAAGCGAGGCGGTTCGGCTTCGGACTTCAACGGCGCTGTCCTCGTGCCACTCCTGCTCGCCGCCATCTGCCACATCTGGGCAATCTTCGACGCCGCTCAACGAGCACAGACGCACACGAGAAAGAAGATCGAACACCCACGGCCCCCTGTCGACAAGGACTTTGAACTTTGATTCCGGCTCCCCTCTCCCCGATGAATGGCGGGGAGAGGGGTTGGGGGTGAGGGGCGACGGGGTGGCCGGGGTGATGAAATTGTGCACCCGGGCGCTATAATGTGCAGAGGCCCCGATCGATCTCAGAGGCTTCGAACGCTGGCCGACCGGGGTGCACAATTTCATCACCCCGGCCACCCCGTAGCAGCAGTCAGAAGCCACCTAGTCGACCGCGTAGAAGGCACCATTGGTTTGGCTCGGTGTCACTGTACCGATATACACGGTGCCATCCGGCCCAATCGCCGGGCTTGGACAGCCACTTGCGTTGCCATCGCCTTCCCGGAGGAACGTCCACTTCTTGGTCCCATCCGGGTTGATGGCGTAAAGGTTGTTGTCCATCGAGCCGATGTAGATCGTGCCGTCAGCACCGATGGCGGGGGAAGACTCAATGACTCCTCCGGTTTGGAACGACCACTTTTGGCTTCCGTCGGAAGGATTGTATGCGACGACATCGCTGACAGTGGTGTTGTTGGGGCCCCCAGAGTAGAACATGCCTACGATGACCGTGCCATCAGATGCGATCGCGGGGGATGACTCGATACCAGTGGATGTCGGGACCAACCACTTCAGGCTTCCGTCCGGATTGATAGCATACATCGAGTCCGAGCCAAAATAGACCGTCCCATCCGAGCCGATGGCCGGTGCCGAAAGGATGCCGGTCTCGGTGCCGAACACCCATTTCTGCGTTCCGGATGGGGTAAGGGCATAGAGATTCTCGTCCTGCGAGGTCACGTAGATCGTGCCGTCGGCAGCGATTGCCGGTGCAGTGGAGATCGGACCTCCCGTTTGGAACACCCATTTCTGCACACCACTCGAGCTAATCGCATACACGTTGTTCGCATCAGTGCCAACGACGATCATTCCGTCCGCTGCGATCGCCGGTGAGGCAACGTCACCGCTCACGTTCGCCGTCCATTTCGTGGAACCGTCCGGGTTGACGGCCAAGACGGTCTGATCGTCCGTACCTACGATGATGGTGCCGTCTTCGGCGATCGCTGGAGTTGAACTGATTCCGTTTGCCGTGTGAACTGCCCATTTTTGGGTGCCATCCGGTCGAATCGCGTAGAGTTGGTCGGAGCCGGCGTAGATCGTTCCGTCCGCGCCGATCGCGCACGACGTATCCACGCACCCTGCAGTCCGGAAGGTCCATTTTGACTTGCCTGTGGCTCCCTTGCCGCTGCCTAACCCTGTGTTCTGCAAGTTGGCGTGAAACTTCGGCCAGGGGGACTTAGCCGCACTCGCATAAAGGCCCGGTATGAGTGCGCCTTCGTGCCAACCGACCCGAACCATGCGCGTCTGGCTGCCCGACGCTGAAACCTCGAGCCGGTAGAGGCCCGGCTTAACCGAAACTCTTTGATGCGGGCTGCCGTAAGCGGCTTGCCCTGCCTGACTTCCGGCCGCATCAAGCAGCCGCAAGGTCACGCCAGGCACATTGACCACCCCGAACCCTATTGCCCCAGTCGTTCGAATCGTAATTTGCCAGCTGTCTGCTCCCACCGAACCCGTATCGGTGGTGAGCCGTACGCTACCCGGTGCTTCGAGGTGGGTTACGACCAAGTCGTGGGCATCGATTGGACCGCGTGCAACATCGTCCTCGGCGTAGACGGCTCCCCGGTTTCCGGGAGGATTTGTTTGCGGGGCACTTCCTCCGCATCCAACCAAACAGACAACGAGGAACAGCAAGTACGGGAAGGTCTTCATCGTGGCTTGACGGATCATACTCCACGCCGCGCAGAAGGCAGCGTTCTGTTTTGTTAGCAATCGCTAGCTCAAGAACTGCCCAAACACCAACCGGTAGCCGTTGAGATCCTCGACAACCATATCACGCAATCCGTATGCCTGGTCGGCGGGCGGCCGCAGGATGTTCGCACCTCGCTCTTGGAATTCCGCGTGGAGCGATTCCACATCGGGAACATAGATGTACACGTCGCATTCGATGGACTCTCGCACCCGCACCGGCTCTTCCCCGCGCCGGATTTGTAAGTGCAACCACACCCCTTCCCTTTTCACGATCGCATAAACGCCCTGCGGGTCGTCGGCTTCCGGCTGAAAGACGCCGAATTCGGGGTCAAGGTCAAAGCCCAACACGCTGACGTAATACTCCGCTGCTTCACGTACTCTCCGCACGCCGAGAATCGGTGACGCTGTCCACGAACCTGTTTGCATCGTCTACCGAATGTACCGGCTGACTGCGTAGAATTGTGGAACCACGACATGGAAGCTCCGCAAGCAGGAACAACCCTCTATCTTGACGGGCTGCCGCTTGCGCGAATCGAGCCACTGACCGATGAGGATCGGGCGATGATCGAAAGTACCATCCGGGTGCAGAAACGAAGGCGAGCGCGGGCAATAGTCGGCGTCTTCGTCTACTGGGCCTTATTCGTCGCAGCTTTCATCTCTGCTGGCCTGTGGCGAAGTTCTGCTGATCTGATCCAACTGATTCCTGTCCTGACCGGCCCGCTATTGTTTGCTGTTAGGGGCATTGAACCAAACCCCAAAGCTCTTCTGAAAGCCCAAGAGAAGTGGATATTCGAAGGCACCCGCTCCCCTTTCCCCGCACCTGCGGGCCTCTTTTGCGTTGAGCGTCCACTCTTCAGGCGGTGGAGAAAGCCGCCCATATTGATGCTGCAACCTGGGAATATTCTCGTTGAGAGTCAGAGGGCAATCTATCCTGCAGATAGCACTCGGTCTTCTACGGTCAACACGGACTCCTCAAGCTCCGATAGCCTGTCTGAAGGCGGGTTACGAGAGGTCAAAGCATCCTTACTTCGGCTGCTAGGGCAAGCCGGGCTGTCCGCGATCATTGCTGCTGGCTCCCTCATTGGTTTGGCAGCCCTGCTTCAGCACGGTTTCCCGCTGGAATTGTGGAAACAGGTCTTGCTGTCGCTGTGCGTCGTAGGCTTGATCGACGGCGTTCGCACTGTTTGGATCTTAGGGCGCAGGGCTTACCGTTTGATCAAAGCTGAACGGCAAACAGGCCTGATCCGAATCTCAGTCCTATCCCCCGCATACTCGGCTATCGCTCACTCGACGCCCGAGTTGGAAGGAGCGTTGCGATTCGTCGAGGTCGTGGAAAGCGGACTGCTTTGGACGGTGGATGGTCGACCGGCGGCGTGGCGGATCTACGGCGTGGAACCTGTGCTCATCAAGGCCGCAGCGCTCGAACTGCCGGTTATCGGCCCTGCCAGTTCACAAGCTGCTGCTTTGCCGAATACGCAGACCAACGACACCCGACCTTCGACATGAGCCATCGGACCCGAGGACGAAGGCGTCCGTCAGGGCTGTTTCAGTCCAACGGGCATCATGAAATCGCGCAACGTACTTTCGCTCATCGCTCTCGCCATTACTGGTGCCGCACAGGCGATCACCGTACCGGCGGCCCCTGTCTCATTCAGCGTCCTCCATGGAGTACGTGAATCGGGTACGTTCCTCTCGCTGATCGCGGCAGACAACAATCGCTTGACGATTGCCAGTCGGCCCGGCCCGCCCCGTGGGTTGGCTCCCCACCTGGCAAGCGTCGAAATCACGCTGCTTCAGACTCCCGTGCCGTTCATGACGGCCCGTCGCATCCGCTACCAATTCGAAGGAAGCAACTCGGTGAATGGAGGCTGTTTCTTTGCATCCTTCAACTTCCAAGCCAACGGATACTTCCCTCCGATGGTGTTCAACCTGCCTGCCGTCGAATCCTCGCGCCTATTGACCTTGAGCACGCAGTTTACGGCCAGGCAATTCGTCAGTCCAACGGGCTTGCTGAAAGTTCGCATCACGGGTACCGGCGCAACACCCTTCCGGCTCCGCCTCGACCAAGTCTTGGCGCTCGTTTCGGACTAGGGCTGGCTCAGGTAAGACGAATAGGGCTCAGGTACGCTAACGACGAGACACGGTTGCCGCGATTGGACCGTCTGAATGTGGAACAACCCACGTGAGGGTGTAAACAAACGAGGCAATAGTCCCGCACGTAGAACTGGGCATATGACTAAGCCCGTCGAATGGTTAGGCAACTGGAGGTAAAGGTACAGAATGTGGCAACGATTTACTGAACGCGCTCGCAAGGTCGTGTTCTACGCTCAGGAAGAGGCACAAAAATTCGGCGAGGGCTACGTCTCCACCGAACACCTCCTCTTGGGTCTCGTCCGGGAATCGGACAGCGTGGCCGCACGGGTTCTGGAGCGACTCGGCGTCAGCTTGGGTCGCATCCGCGCCGAAGTTGAAAAGCAGCTTCCCCGCGGCGATGCCCGACCCAGTCAGGATATGACCCTGACGCCACGCGCCAAGCGCGTGATCGACCTCGCCTACGATGAGGCTCGTAACCTCAATAACAACTACATTGGAACTGAACATCTTCTGCTCGGCCTCATCCGTGAGGGTGATGGCCTGGCAGGTCGCGTCTTGGCGAAGCTCGGGGTCGAGCTCGAACGAGCACGCCGCGAAGTCATGGCTCTGCAAGATAACGAAACGCAAGCCAAGTCGAGCGGTGGTGCCCGGAGCAGCCCCAGCAGCAGCCAGAACAAGACGCAGACGCTCGATGAATTCGGTCGCGATCTAACCGAGCTCGCCCGAGAAGGGAAACTCGATCCGGTCGTCGGCAGACAGCAGGAGATCGAGCGCGTCATGCAGATTTTGACGCGCCGAACCAAAAACAATCCGTGTCTGATCGGTGAGCCGGGCGTTGGAAAGACCGCTATCGCTGAAGGCCTTGCGTTGCGGATCGTGAGTGGCGACATCCCCGACCTCTTGAAGAACAAGAGAATCGTGGCACTGGACCTGGCAGGTCTTGTCGCTGGAACGAAATATCGCGGCGAATTCGAAGAGCGAATGAAAAAGGTGATGGAGGAAGTGCGCCGGTCCGAGGGACAGGTCATCCTCTTCATCGACGAGCTTCATACGTTGGTGGGCGCGGGAGCCGCCGAAGGCGCAATCGACGCCTCCAACATCATGAAGCCGGCTTTGGCCCGTGGCGAACTCCAGTGTGTGGGCGCCACGACCCAAGACGAATTCCGAAAGTACATTGAGCGCGATGCCGCCCTCGAGCGCCGGTTCCAGGCCGTTAAGGTCCGCGAACCGAACGAAGAGGAAGCGATCGACATCCTCAAAGGTCTCCGCGAGCGATATGAAGCGCACCACAACGTGGAGATCACCGATGATGCGATCACGGCCTCGGTGCAGCTTTCGAATCGGTACATCACCGACCGAACGCTGCCCGACAAGGCGATCGACTTGATCGACGAAGCCGCTAGCCGCGTGCGTCTGCAGCAGAGCCTGCCGCCGCTCGAAGTGCGCCAGGACAAGGTCAAGCTCAACAAGCTCAAGGCGGAAATCGACCACTTGATGCGAAAGAGCAGCCACGACGATCACCTGCTCAGGATCCAAGCGGAAAAGGAGGAGCTC
The DNA here is from genome assembly GCA_019694835.1 of Fimbriimonadaceae bacterium. The sequence goes on from JAIBBE010000002.1 coordinate 174,897, forward strand.
GAATCGAGCATCGCCGACCGCGAGGAAGAGTGGATGAACGCCGAGAAACCCGAAGCCATCGTCGGCGAGCACGAAATCGCGATGATCGTCCAGTCGTGGACGGGCATCCCCGTCACGAAGCTGGTCGAAGCCGAGTCGCAGAAGCTGTTGCGCATGGAAGAGGATCTGCACAAGCGGATCATCGGCCAAGCCGACGCAGTCTCCGCGATTTCGCGAGCGATTCGCCGCGCACGAAGCGGACTCAAGGATCCGAAGCGCCCGATGGGCAGCTTCATCTTCCTTGGCCCGACCGGCGTGGGCAAAACCGAACTCGCGAAGGCGCTGGCGGCCTATTTGTACGAGAAGGAATCCAACATGGTCCGGATCGATATGTCCGAGTACATGGAGCGATTCAGCGTCTCGCGACTGGTGGGTGCCCCTCCCGGCTACGTCGGCTACGATGAGGGCGGACAGCTTACCGAACAGGTTCGCCGAAACCCGTACTGCGTCGTGTTGCTCGACGAAATCGAGAAGGCTCACCCGGACGTCTTCAACATCCTCCTCCAGATCATGGAAGACGGACAGTTGACGGACAGTCAGGGCCGAACGGTGGACTTCCGCAATACGCTCATCATCATGACGTCGAACGTCGGCGTGCGCCCGATCGAAATGGATAAGGCGCTCGGCTTCCGCGACACACGCCAAGACTTCACTGACCCCAAGGTCTACGAGTCCATGAAGAACAAGATGATGGAGGAGATGAAGAAGCTCTTCCGTCCCGAGTTCCTCAACCGTGTCGACGAAGTCATCGTCTTCCAGCACTTGAAGCGAGAAGAGATTCTGCAGATTGTCGATCTCTACCTGAAGCGAGTGAACGAGCAGGCGGACGCCATTGGCATCAAGATCGAACTGAGCGAAGGCGTGAAGGACCTCTTGGTGGATCAAGGCTACGACCCCAACCTGGGTGCACGCCCCCTCCGCCGAGCAGTCCAGCGCTTCATCGAAGATCCTCTCGCCGAAGAAATGCTCCTCGGCACCTTCTCCGCCGGTGATGTCATCGTCGCTGACGTGGATGACGACAAGAAGGTCGTCTTCCGCAAGAAGGAGCCCGAAGCAGGACCGAAGAAGAAGGAAAAGGTCGGCTCGAAGAACTAGTTAGTTCTTTGCTGGTCGAGATCGGACGGATAGGACTGATTGGTCTTATCCGTCCGTTTTCATTGCTTTGCGCTCAAGTTCATCTACAATACACCCGTGGCGGAGAAGGCGATTCAGTTTCCTGAGGGCACCATCACGTTCTTCTTCACTGACGTGGAAGGGAGTACCGCCCTGTGGGAGCGGTACCCCCACATCATGCCAAAGGTCATGCTCCGGCACGACGCCATCGCCGACGAGGTGATCCGGAAGCACAACGGCATCCTGATCCGGCGGCGGGGCGAGGGCGACAGCCACTTCATCGTCTTCGAGGACGCTACCGCCGCGATAGAAGCCGTCGTCGCCCTTCAGCTTGCCTACATGCGCGAGCCTTGGCCGAGCGAGACGCCGATCCGGGTGCGGATGGCGCTCCATACGGGTACGGCGAACTTGCAGGACGAGGACTACCGTGGGGCGGTCGTCAATCGGAGCGCGCGCATCCGCGCCGTCGCCCACGGCGAGCAGATCGTCATTTCGGCGGCGACCAAGTCTGTGGCCAACCTGCCCGACGACTCACCAATTGACTTCCGGTACATGGGAGCCCATCGACTGAAGGACTTGGCCGAGCCGGTGGAGCTTTTCCAGGTCCTCCATCCCGAACTACCCGCTGACTTCCCTGCCCTCAAGTCGCTCGGCTCGTTCGCCAACAACCTGCCGGTCATGGTCACGTCGCTCATCGGGCGGGACCGCGAGCTCGGCGAACTACGAGAACTCTTGAAGGCCAATCGTATCGTCACCATCGCAGGTTCGGGAGGGAGCGGAAAAACGCGACTGGCGATTCACGCGGCTGCGGAGGAGTCGGAGCGGTTTAGTGACGGCGTGTTCTTCATCGACCTCAGCGAAGTCCGCGACGACGATGCCATCGGACCCTTGATCGCCAAGACCATCGACTTACCACTGGTCGGGGTTCAGTCGCTTGAATCCGCTCTCCTCGATCACCTCGCGAACCAGAAGATCCTGCTCGTGTTCGATAACTGCGAGCACGTGGTCGATGCCGCCGCTCGTTGGATCAGACGCATCACTAGCTCCACCAAGGACGTGTCCATCCTCGCCACCAGCCGCGAGGTGCTCAATGTTCAGGGCGAAGCGGTCTATCGAGTGCCCAGCCTTCGCTTACCGACCGCGAGAACGATCTCGGTGCGAGAAATCCTTGAATCCGAAGCGGTTCAGCTCTTTGCCGAACGCGCGCGCATGGTCTCGCCGGGCTTCGAAGTCGGCAACCACGCCGAACGGGTACTCAGCGTCTGCCGCACCCTCGACGGGATTCCCTTGGCCATCGAACTGGCGGCGGCGCGCGTCCGGGCGATGCCGCTGGAGCAGATCGAGCGGGGCCTCAACGACCGATTCCGGTTCCTCGGCAGTGGCTCCCGCGAGGCCCTTCCCCGCCAGCAGACCCTTCGCGCGCTCATCGATTGGAGCTATGAGCTTCTCGATCCCCAGGAGCGGCTGCTGCTGCAGCGGCTCTCGGTGTTTGTGGGTTCGTTCTCGCTTGATGCCATCACGTCGGTCTGCTCAGATGAGTCGCTCGAGACCTACGAGATCTTCGACCTCGTCACGCGGCTGGTCGACAAATCCTTGCTGGTGTACGAGTCCCCGCGTTACCGGCTCTTGGAGACTGTTCGGCGCTATGCGTCTGACCGACTCAACGAAACCGGTGGGATTGACGCCCTGCTGGATGCCCACCAGCAGTTCTATGCAAACTTGGTTAGCGAGCAAAGTCGATTTTTCGGCAGCGAGCACGGCGATGCCTTCGAGCAGATCCAGACTGATTACGCCAACATTCGCTCCACGATGGAGGTCGGGCGGCTGACCGATGCGCGTGTCCAATCTGCTCTGCAGACAGGTCGCGACTTGACCTTGTTTTGGTACAGCAAGGGCCAATATGAAGAGGGCCTCGCCATCCTCTTACCGCTGGCCCAACGTGCACGCGAAATCAGCGATCGGGACGCCACCGCAAGCCTCCTGAACTCTGCCTCGACGATGGCACGGCAGCGCGGCGACCTCGATTCGGGGGAGCGGTTCTTGCTCGAGAGTCTGGAGTATCGGGCGGAGGACGACTTCGTGGGTCGTGCGGCGGCTCTGACTAATCTGGCCTCTATTCACCTGATGCGGGGTCAGAACGCCGAGGCAATTGGCCACCTGCGCGACGCGATGAGCCTCGCCGAACAGGCGGGGGACGATGCCACCAGGCTCAGGTGCCACATCATCCTTGGGAACGCTCAGCAGCAGCAAGGCGACCTGGAATCTGCGCGCTGCGAAATCCAGAAGGCGGTCGATCTTGCCAAGGCCCGGCGCGATCATCTCATGCTGTCGTTCGCCCTCAACAACCTCGCGAACATCGCCTTGAAATCGGGAGATCTACACGAAGCCGAGCCGCTGTTCCGCGAGACTATCGAGCGGGCCTACGTGGCGCATCAGATCCCGCTCATCGAAGCCAGCGTCCGTCAGCTTGCTCAAGTTTGGATGCTGCAGGGACTGCCCGAACCGGCGGCCATGCTGGAGGGCGTCGCCCTTGAGTTGCGAGAGGCTCACGCGATGCCGCTTTCGCCCGCTGACCGCATCGAATACGAGACCGCCCAGGATCAACTGAAGAAGACACTTGGCACCACCTACGGAGCAGCAATCGCCAAGGGCAGGTCACTGTCTCTCGATGCCATTACCGACTATCTGATCAACCCTGGCGGCTGATCCAGAAATCTGGCACTATAATGAATGCACCCTATTCCCACTGGGAGGATGTGTCATGTTGAAAGGAACTGTCTTAGTCTGTGCTCTCCTCGTCTCGGCAGCGGGTCATGCCGCGCTCTTTTCGGGTAACTCGTCGTTCACCACGATGCCCTTCAGTACGATGGGGCCGATCGTCAACAATACTCTCGTCGTCAACGATGGACCGCTTGGATTCACGGTTTCGGGCCAAATCGAGATCATGGTGCCGTCGGGGCAGGTCGCGGGAACCTTGATCTACTGGGAGGTGGACCGACCGCTCGATCCCACATACGGAAGCGCACCGCTGAACACGACGACGATCCTGACTGGCTTCTCCCAGCCTCCGACGGGTGGTACCTACGGTCTCACCCTGGGGGAGACGTGGAGCGAGTTCAATCAGTATCCCGGCACTTCCAAATCGCAGATCCCGATCACGCTGACCAACGGTGCCGCCATCTGGAATTCGGTCATCGCAACCAGCACCAACTTCCCCTACGTTTCGGCTGCGGGCGCCAACTACGTGCGTCAGCAGTTCTGGATCGATGGCAGCCAAATCAGCGGCCCCGGTGGCATCTGGCTCATCGACGTGCCTGTCGAGACCCGCGTGACCGTCGTGCCTGAACCGTTGTCGATCGCAGTCTTCGGCTTGGGACTAGGTGCACTGGCGCGGCGTCGCCGGCCATAGAACCTTTGTGCCCTTGCCTCTCCCCCGATCCCGCCACCGCTCGTGCGGCCCGGCGGGAGACGAAGGCGATGCTGATCGACGAGTCGCACCTGATTGTCTCGATTCAGCAGTGCTTGTTGTGCGGCCAGGGGTTTCTCAGCATCTTCACCGAACAGATTGACTGGCAGGGCGGCGACGATTCGCAAGCGCGGGTTCTTGTCTCGATTGACGCGGATGAAGTAAGACGCCTCGTCGACATGCCCGATGTGACCGAAGAGGCGCTGCTGAACCCTGGTATGACGCGTCCCATGCTCTGGTGGATTCACCCCAGTGGACAAGAGGCCCGAGTGATGTGGAAGGAAGGTCCGCTGACCATCCTTCCACACGACTGAGCGTTTGCCGCACTACAGCAGAGCCGCAACCAGTAGAATGGCGGAATGAAGTGTCGCATCGCACTTGCCAGTCTCTTACCGCTCGCGGCCGCGTGGTCCCCTGCTCAGAGCCAGAAGATGGTCGATCGCATCATCGAGGAAGGGCGTGACCAAAGCCAAGTCGCTTCCCTGCTCTGGCACCTGACAAAGAAGATCGGACCCCGCACCACCGGGACGCCGCAACTCGACCAAGCCGACTCTTGGGTCATGAACAAGCTCATCGAGTGGGGTTGCACGAATGTCAAGTTGGAGCAGTTCGGGGAGTTTCCCGTCGGCTTCCGACGCGGCGACACGCAGAAAGCCACCATGTACATCGCGCCGCCTTATCCTCAAGCAACTTGGAAGTGGTGGCCGAAGAAGCCATGGGACGGCAGCTTCAAGACAAAGAGTCCCGCATGGCACTGGATCCCGTGGCAGAAAGAAATGGTGTTCTCGACCCCGAACTGGACCCCAGGCACCGACGGCCCCGTGCGCGGTCCGGCGATCATGATGCCTCAGTCAGTAGCCGAATTCGAAAACGTCAAGCTGAAGCTGAAGAGCGCCTGGATCATCGTTCCCGGCGCAACCGGAATGCGCGGAGCACGACCGGGCACCGGAGACATCGATCAGATGCTCGACAGAGCTGGCATCGCGGGCCGTGTCTACAATTCGGGTGACACCCTTGTCTGGACCCATGGCCAGCAGAACGTCAATCCGAAGGACCTCCCGAAGCAGGTGATCGTCAACATCACGCGGCCTGACTATAAGATCATCACTCAGCACCTTGCCGCTGGGCACAATATACAACTCGAATTCAACATTCAGAACCACTGGCTGATGCGGCCATGGCCGGTCTACAACGTCATGGGCGACATCAAGGGCACCGAGAAGCCCGATGAGTTCGTCATCCTCAGCGCTCACCTCGACAGTTGGAACGGACCGGGATCCGAGGGTGCCAGCGACAACGGAACCGGCACGATGGTCATGCTCGAAGCCATGCGAATCCTGCGCAAGTCAGGCGTCAGGCCCAAGCGCACCATCCGCCTCGTCCTGTGGGGCGGCGAGGAGCAAGGACTCCTGGGGTCACGCGATTACGTGAAGAAGCACGAGTCGGAATTGCCCAAGATCAGCGCCGTCTTCAACGACGACGCCGGTTCCAACTATCAGGGTGGGCTCAACATCCTCAAAGAGTGGCTTCCCTTCTTCTCGCCCCTCGAAGAGAACATCAACCGTGCGTTCCCGGGCATGCCGTTCAAATTGAACGTGGTCGAGCAGATGTCTCGCGGAGGCGGGGGCAGCGACCACGCGTCTTTTAACGCGGTCGGCGTTCCTGGACTTCACTGGTTCGAGACCGGTCGCCAGAGCTACCGATACGTGTGGCACACCCAAAACGACACCTACGAGAACGCCATTCCCGAGTACCTCGTGCAGTCGGCGACAAACAGCGCGCTTGCCGCTTACTACCTGGCCATGATGCCCGACCTCCTGCCGCGACGCGCGGCCGCTGCTCCGGCAGGCGGGAACTGACGTAATCTGGGTGGGGAGGCCGCCGGGCTGGGTGGACGAGATGGCGGCTCCCCGATCCCCCTCCGTTACCGGAGGGGGATCTATTTATTTAGAGACCACCGCCGCCACCACGGCCACCACGACCGCCACCGCCAGGACCACCGCCTCCAGGTCCGCCAGGTCCTCCAGGACCGCCGGGACCACGTCGGGGGAACGTGAATGCGGCACCCTTCATGCTCGACCACTCAGTCTTCTGAGCGGCGGTCAGCACCGCGAGCACCTTGCGCTCGACTTCCTGGCGTTGCTGGTCCATTTGCTCCGGAGTCGGTGGCGGCGTGCCAGGCTCCGGTCGCGGAGGACGGTTGTTCTCCAAGATGGTCCGGATCTGGCTCTTCTGGTCCGCGCTTAGGCCGAGCTCAGAAGCCACTTCCTCGCGAAGGATCGCGTGGACGCCTTCTGCCTGGAGCTCAAGCTGGAGCAGTCGGGCGAACTGGGTCGAACTCAACTTTGCCCTGAGCGCGGTGTGAATGCGCTCGACCATGCCTCGTCCGTCGCCAGGATTCGGAGGCGGAGAACCCGGCTCCGGTCGCGGGGGACGATTGGCTTCCATGATCACCCGAACGTCGTTCTTCTGGGTGTCGGTCAGCTGAAGCTCCGTCTGCACCTCGGGGATCATGATGATCGCGGGTCCGCCTTGCGGTCGCCCGGGACCACCCGGTCCGCCAGGTCCACCCTGGCCGCCTCCGCGAGGAGGGCCGCCCTGGGCGAGAGCGAGAGATGTGACGGCGAGGGCCATCAGTGTCGTCAGCATTCGAGATTTCGTGTTCATGTTTCACCTCGGTCGGGCTTCTTTTCCAACCCTTCCGAGGATCATGTTAGGACAACCGTATTTGGATCGTATTTGGGCGATCGAAAATTTCTGTGTTATCGGGCAATGCTCGAACCAATAAGCAATCCAACTCTGAGAACGAAGGCCTCACTCTGCGTCCAGGCACTGCTGGGCCAATTCGATAGCGGATTCCAGTTCTGCGGGTTCGGCTGGGACAACGAGGTGGGCCACCTCAGCCTCCAATGTTGCGTCTCCAGGCACGTAGCTGACGGCGTTTGCCTTTCGGACTGATTGGACTGTTGCGAATATCGTGCTGGCCGCCTCGGGATGGGACAACGTGAGGCACATGTCGACCAAGACCATGAGAATGCTCAGCATCAAGGCTTGGGAGTCGAGACTCTGGGCCAGTTTGAGAGATTCAAAGATGAGACGCACATAACTCCGGTCGCCAAGTGCAAACCTCGCCCTCGATAGGTGGCGCAGGTTGTTTCCAGCCGCATAAGCGTTGCCCAGCGCGCGGAACTTCTCGGCCGCTGATTCCAGATGAACCGCAGCGGACGCGTAGTCTTTTGAAGTGTATTCGACCAAACCGAGCGTGCCTAACGCGGTAGCGGCTAGGTCGGCGAGGCCTTGCTCCTCAGCCGTCACAACGGCCTCTTTGGCACTGTGCCGGGCGACCTCCAATTGCCCAAGACGAAGACTCGCCAGCGCAATGTTGTTTAGAGCAGAAACCAACCCCACTGCTTGGAACTCTTGGCGATAATGAAGCAGTGCTCGCTCGTGTGAGAGTCTTGCCTTTTGATAATCGCCCGCTGAATAGGCCAAGTTGCCGGCGATGTTGTTTGCCTGGGCCATCAACTCACCATCGATTGGCGAAGACTCGCATTGGAGGAGGAGCTTCTCGAGTCGGGGACGGCCAACATTGAGCAAACCGGCAATACTCCAGAATCGCCACAGCGATGCCACCATCCGGATACTATCTTCTCGCATTCCGATCCGATCCAGCATGACATCAAGGGCATGAACATAGTTGTCTCGATCGAATTGCATTCGTGCAAGACTCTCTCGCTGCGCATGGCCCGCAAGCCCCTGACGAAGGGCCTCTGCTTGCGCCATAAGCGTCTTCGCAAAGGCGAGTTTGACTTCAGACGGCTCCGCTTCCTCAGACAGCCTCGTCTCGGCAAACTCCCTGACCATTTCGAGCATGCGCCAACGCGTTCCTTGTGCTGTGGACTCTGCCTGGAGCAAGCAACTGCGAGTCAACTGGGCAAGACTTGATTCGCTATCGAAACCGAGAACGAGGTCAAGGGAATCCTTGAAGAGTCCTCCTCGAAACAGTGAACATACGCAAAACACGAGCCGGTCATCTGGATTAAGGAGTTCGTAACTCGTATCGAGCACGGCACGGATGCTTCGATGTCGGGCGACGCCTTTTCTTAGCTTAGGTTCAGGTATGTCGAGTCTCGCCTGGAGGCGAGTCAGCAGGAGTTTGGGAGGCAGAGTGCGGGCGCAGGCCGCGGCTAACTCGATGGCGAGGGGAACCCCTTCGAGCCAAGCTGAAATTGCTGCAACCGACCTGAAGTTACGCTCGGTCAATTCGAACTCCGGATTGGAGTTCTGTGCTCGGTCCACGTAGAGCTGTACTCTGGGGTTGGCCCTCACCTCGTCGAATGCTAGGCTCTTTCCAAGGTCGGGCAAGGCTTCCAGTCTGAGGACAACTTCACCTTCCATCTCGATCGGGACGCGTGAAGTGCACAGCACCGTCAAATGGTCAATCGATCCAGCCAAGTTCTCGATGAGCGTCGCCACCTCGATGCCGTCGCTGTTGAGAAGATGCTCCAAGTTGTCCAGGATGAGCACGGATCTTTGGGCTGCTAGCGTGCGAGCGATTTGGGCAACTGGATTGTCGGTTGCGTTTGCGCCAGGGTTGACGGCTCGTCCTACCTCGGTTAACGCTTCCACTGCCGACTCCTTGGACGCAAGTGGAACGAAGATAAGAAATGGAGGATCCGGACTCGCCGATTGGACTTTGAGCGCTTCCTCCAAGAGCCTCGTCTTTCCAATACCCCCCATCCCGGTCACGGTGATCAGCTTGCTTTCGCTGGTCAAGAGCTTGCCCAGCAATTCCAGTTCTTTCGACCTCCCAAAGAACTTGGTCAGTCGAACCGGAAGGGGAGTACGGGTAGTACCCTGCGACGAAGTCACTTCGGGGGCAACCAAGGCGGTCCCGTGCGTTGGCTTGAGGTCTTTTGCGAGAGCCTCTACCTCAGGGCTTGGCTCAGCCCCGAAGTTCACCTTGAGCATCCGGCGGTAAGTGTCGTAGGCTTCCAAAGCGCTTGCTCGATTCCCTGATTCGAGGTTCAGCTCGATGAGACGCACATGAGCATTCTCATTGAAGGGAGATAGTCCGAGGAGTTCGGCGTTCACTCGGAGAGCTTCGCGCAGACGTCCTTCGGCTCGATAGCTCACGACCAAGTCCTCATGGAGTTTGATGGCGATGTTCTGAAGCCGCTCCTGAACTTCGGTGAATTGGGTGAGATAGTGTCCTCGGGCCAGGTCGGGCCGGTATAGAGTGACGGCTTCGTCGAGGCGGTTTTCGGCGATGGCTCTCTCGAAGTCGTGGATGTCCGTCGAGACGGCGTCGGGATTGAGGCCGAGATGCGAGACATCGACGTTTAGGACCGTACCGCGATCCTGCGGCGTGGGTTCGAGCATTTGGCGAAGCCCATGCAACGCAACGCTGAGGCTATTGCGTCCTGCTTCGGGTGGCCTTTCCGGCCACAGGACTTCGGCAAGGAAGGCCCTCGAAAGGGATCCCGGCATCTCCAAGGCCAGTAAGCCAAGCAGCGAGCCTATCCGCTGGGACTTGATGGGGACTTGGGTTCCATCCAAGAAAACGCGGAGACTGCCGAACAGCTCAATGCGCAGTGTCGTGTTCGGCATAATCGCCCATTCTGACATGCACTTTTTTCGAGCGGCACCCGGTTTAAGACCTGATTAAGACCCCGCTTCGTATCATGGGGCCATGCAGAAGCTGCCAACGCAGAACACTCCAGGCGAGGAGAAAGCCAAAGCGCCAAAAGAAACGGTCGATGCAGAGGCCCTTCGGGGACTCCTCAAGGAGATCTCAGACACCGACGCGACCCTCGTTCTGGACGCTCGAATCGAGCCACTCAGAAAAGTAGATCAGGATGCAACTCATGAATAGGTTACTCAAACTCTCATTCGCCGCCATCTCAGCGGCCGCCATCATCTCCCTTGCAACGGTTGGTTCCACACCGGCCCTCGCCCAAATCGCCCAAGGCCTCGTGGCGCTTCAGTCGACCTCGCCGGGCGTTGCCCAGGCTGGGAACACGAACATTACGGGGACTTCTAGAGCGACTACGTTCGCCGGGGGAACTGCGACACTCAGCTCGACATCGGTTACCTCTTCGATCCATGGCATAAACTCGGGATCGTCTCTGTATTCGTCAGCCGTTTGGGGAGAAGCGACGAACACCGGGGTCCCAAACTACGGCGGATTTTTTTCGTCCGCGGGCGCCAATGGAAGCGGCTGCGTCGGTGTTTCAACTCTAACATCGGGCTATTCGAATGGGGGGTTTTTCCGAAGCTCTGCCCCTGAAGGCAATGGGGTCACGGGATGGGCTTCGGCGACGACTGGCAACGCCTGGGGCGGAAACTTCGCGTCGGACAGTACTGCTGGGATAGGCGTCTATGGCGAGGCGACAGCGACCTCCGGCACGGCTTACGGGGGCAAATTTGTCAACAACAGTCCATTTGGAAGCGCAGTTTACGGCATCTCACCCATCACGGGGGGCGGCGCGACCGGCGGGTATTTTGAAAGCCCAACCTGGGCCGGCGTCTACGGGAAGAGCGTCAACGGTCCCGGTGTAATCGGCCAATCCGACACCTATACTGGCGGACTCTTCTTTGGTCCCGTTGGTGTCGAGGGTAGTGGAAGCATTGGTGTAAGCGGCGTCTCCATCCAGGCTTCAGGCACCGGTGTTTACGGTCGGGCGACTACGACTACGGGCGCAGGTTTCGGTGTCAAAGGTGTATCGGAGTCGTCGACTGGCTGGGCTGGCCACTTTTCTGGCGGCAAAGGACTATTCGCTACGACACTCCAAGTGAACACGCGGACCACGACCAACGACTTCACCATGACGACAGGCGGTGCGGACAACACGGTCCTCTTAGGAGCGACGGGGGGCGTTGCCTCGTGGGGGACGGTTGGCAATACGCGGTTAACCAATGACTCAGCCTCCCTCGCCAAAGTCACGGGAGGCAACTTCTCAATCGTGGGCACGGCCCTGCAGGGCGTGGACCAAAACATGATTCAGCTCTTTTCGGGGACCACCGAAAAGATCCGACTGAATCCCAATGCGCCAACGAGCGGCGGCGCGATCAGCACGTTCGGGCCGAACGGGAATGCCAACACCCGTGCCAGCTTCATAATCGGCACGCCTGACCACGGCTATTTCGGCGTATTCGACAGTGCAGGAGCTGCTCAAGTCGAGGTTCTCGTGAATGCAAGTGGTCTTGGCGTTCTCACCGCCGACACCAAGAACTTCAAAGTCCCCGATCCCGACGATCCCCGCTACGACATTCTCTATGCTTGCGTCGAGGGTCCCGAAGCCGCGATGTACACCCGAGGCACTGCACGCATGGTTGACGGCCAAGGCGGGATCGATCTGCCCGAACACTTCCTGAAGCTGGCGAACATGGGGACGCTCACCGTCCAACTCACGCCTCGCGATGATTGCCAAGGCCTCTACTACAAGTTGATCAACGGCCAGATCGTTGTGCGAGAGCTTCAGAGAGGCACGTCAACGATCGAGTTCGACTGGGAAGTCAAGGCCATCCGCAAAGGGCATGAAGACTATCAAGTCGTTCGTCCATGGGACGACGCCCTCCCCGACGGCGACAAGAAGCAGATGTGGGAGGCGCGGCTAAGGTCGATCGAGTCCCACAGAGCCAAGGCCAACCGGTCCAGTCGGCCTTGACGGAATAGACTCCTTGCCCGCCGTTCGGAGAGCAATGGGTCCGTTTTCACTCAAGGGCCTGACTCAGCGCGCAGCCAAGTGTTCCCAGTGGATTTGGTCACGTCGAAAGTCTCCTTCCCTTCGATATGAGACCGGGGACTTAGTTCACGGACCATTCAGGGTGCGGAGGGGTCTCACGTTCAGATGCTTCTGACAAGGCATTAAGAACGAGGAAACTATGAAAACAATCCGCACCCTTTCCGTCATCGCCATCGCTGCCACGGCCCTGACCGCCAGAGCTTCGATCATTCCGATCACCAGCTTCTCCGTAACAGAGGGAATCTTGATCCAGGGCGATGAGCGCTCACTCACCTTGCCGACCGGAGGCTTCATGGAGATCGATTCTGGACGAAGTGATCAAATTGAACTCTACATCCGTGCAAGGACCGACATACAGCCCTATCGAATCCGGAAGATCAACATCCGTGTCGTCGCCCGCAAGTGGCGGCGATTGCCGGTCACGATCGAGATGTACCGAACCCGCGACCGGACGTATACCTTCCCACAGACCATGTCACTTTCGACTGGCCTGACCTTCCCGCCCAACTACATGACATACACGTTCAACGACGAACCGAGCAAGCTGGTCTCTGATCGCGGGTATATGATCGTTCGAATCACCGCCCCGGGCATCAACCGGCTGTTCTTGGACATGGTGCAGTTTGAGGTGGTCACGAGCTGACCGCCCACCCGACATCGGCAAGAAGTAAAATTCAGGACCGATGCTCGATTCTTTGACCAAACGCCTCGGAGGCGTCTTCGCCAAGCTCCGCCGCAAGGGCCGACTCTCCGAGGATGACGTCAATGAGATGCTGCGCGAGGTGCGCGTGGCCCTGCTCGAAGCCGACGTCAACTTCCAGGTCGCAAAGGACTTCATGGCGAAGGTCAAGGAGCAGGCGATTGGCGAGGAGTTGTTTGGCAACCTCAATGCCGACCAGACGATCATCCGCATCGTCCGCGATCAGCTCACGGAGCTCTTGGGCGGCTCCGAGACGCGCTTCAACTGGAACCCCGCGCCGCCGACCGTAATCCTGATGTGTGGTCTCCAGGGCTCGGGAAAGACCACGACGTGCGCCAAGCTCGCGCTTTGGCTCAAGCGGCAGGGCAAGAAGCCGATGATGGCGGCGTGCGACCTTCAGCGACCGGCCGCGATCAAGCAGTTGGAGGTTCTGGGCGAGCAGGTTGACGTTCCGGTCTTTGCCGAGCTCTCCTTCGACCCGGCTTCGGTAGCCCGGAAAGCACTGGAGCGATGCCGACACTTGATGCTGGACGTGTTGATTGTCGACACCGCCGGGCGATTGACCATCGACGAGCCGCTGATGAAGGAACTCGGCGCCGTCTCGCTCGCGATGAACCCGAGCGAGACGTTCCTCGTTCTGGATTCGACCACCGGCCAAGAAGCCGTCAACGTCGCCAACGCCTTCCACGAGCGGCTGAAGGTCACCGGCGCGATCTTCACCAAACTCGACGGCGATACCCGCGGCGGCGCGGTGCTCAGTGTGCGCCAGGCGACCGGCGTGCCCGTCCGATTCATCGGAATCGGTGAACAGGTCGAGGCGCTGGACGTGTTCTATCCCGACCGCATGGCCCAACGGATCATGGGCTTTGGCGACGTCCTCGGGATCATCGAGAAGGCCGAGCAGGTGATCGAGCGAGATACGGCCGAGCTCATGCAAGGCAAGATGCGGTCGGGGAGTTTCGACTTTAACGACATGCTCTCCCAGATCGGCATGATGCGCAAGATGGGGCCGCTCAAGAACGTGATGAAGATGATTCCCGGACTCAGCCAGGCCATCCCCGAGGAGGCCATGAACCAGGTCAATGAAGGTCATGTGAACCGGCTGGAGGCAATTATGCTGAGCATGACACCCAAAGAGAGGACGAATCCGGATATACTTAATGGCTCCAGACGGAAGCGCATCGCCGCCGGGTCAGGTACTTCTGCAGAAGAGGTCAACAACCTGATCAAACAGCTTTACGAAATGCGGAAGACCATGAAGCAGTTCGGGAAGATGGAAAAGCGGATGAAAAAATACGGCAAGCGGCGATGATCCGCGAATCAGAGGTTTACAAAGCAAGTGGTAAAGATTCGACTTAGAAGAATGGGGACCAAGGCACGCCCCTTTTATCGCGTGGTGGTCGCCAAGAGCACCTCGGGCCGAGACGGCGCGTTTGTCGAGAACATCGGCACGTACAACCCGGTCACTCGCCCGCACCAGGTGATCATCAAGAATGATCGAGCCCTGCATTGGTTGATGGAGGGCGCTCAGCCGACCGAGACCGTGGCGTACATTTTGAAGCAGTGCGGCGTCTTGGACGAGTTCTTTGCGAAGAGGCCCAATGCCAAGAAGAGCTACAAATTCCTCGACAAGCGCACCGGAGCGATGACCAAGAAATCGGTCGTTGAGGCACCGGTCGCTGCAGCTCCTGCCCCGGCTCCTGCGCCCGTCGCGGTTGCCGAGCCTGTCGTCGAAGCGGCTTCGGAAGTAGTTGCAGAAGCTCCGGCCGCAGTCGAAGAAACTCCCGTGGCTGAAGCTCCCGCCGTCGAAGAAGTGGTTGCCGAAGCCCCCGCAGCCGAGCCGACAGCATGAGCTACCGACCACTCGTCGAGCATCTCGTCAAGTCGGTCGTAACCGAGCCAGATTCGGTCACGGTCAAGGAAGTGAAGGATCGCGACGGTCTTCTCTTCAACGTTACCGTCTCACCCAGCGACGTCGGCAAAGTGATCGGCAAGGGAGGACGCGTCGTCTCGGCGATCCGTTACGTGGTCAGTGCGGCTGCGGCCAAGGGTCGCCAGAAGGCGTACATCAAAGTCCTGACCGACGATTAGGGAAAGACTTGCATTCCAAGAGAAGAGCCTCGCGGGATTCCGCGAGGCTTTCTTGTTTTAGAGTTAATCCTCCGGGTCCAGCACCGTACCGCTGGCATCCTGCCGGCATCGCGTACCGGAGACTCTCACCAGGAACCCCGAGGGCTGCAGGCGTTTTTGGTGAAGACTCTTTCGGCGCTGTTTCCGGCGTGGCGTACCGGAGACTCTCGCCAGGAAGCCGGAGGGGTGCAAGCGTTGTGGTGAAGACTTTGCCGTATGCGGTGCCGGCAGGATGCCAGCGGTACGGGGCCGGACCTTCGCTCAGATCCGCATGGAGCGGGCTCGCTCCTTCTCACGTCGGGAGTCCTTTTCGGCAAGCTGCTCGCGCTTGTCGTATTGGCGCTTACCGCGACCGAGGCCAATCTCTACCTTGACCTTGCCGTTCTTGAAATAGACCTTCAGGGGCAAAATCGAAAAGCCCTTCTCTTGGGACTTTCGCTCGATCACGTCAATCTCGCGCCGATGCAGGAGGAGTTTCCGGTCGCGACGGCGCTCTGGGGCGAAGTGAGCCGCCTTGTCATAAGGCTCAATGTCCGCACTGATGAGCCACGCTTCGCCACCTAGAATGCGACAGAAGGCGTCGGTCAGGTTCACCCGACCAAGATAAACGCTCTTGACCTCAGAGCCGACGAGCGCGATCCCGGCTTCCCAGGTGTCCATGATTTCGTAGTCATAGCGCGCCCTGCGGTTCTGGATGGTCGCGGGTCCGGCCGGTTTCGCCTCCGATTTTGACTTCTTGGACATAGCCGCTCAGTCTACCAAGACCGTGAGCCCGCTCAAGGGACCAGGATCACACGGTCGAACGGGAGTCGGTAGGGTATGACCTTCTTGTCCAGCACCGCGCCAAGCCGCCGAAGTCTCGTTTGAACAGCTTCGATGTCCTGTGCACCGAAGCCACCTGGGTTCTTCTGGGATTCGATCGCCTCGATCGCCGCCGCCCCGGCTGCGTCACCCGCCACCATCTGGTTGGGAAGCACCCGTAGGGCATACCAGGCGACCGAACTCGCATTAATCCCGTACCCACAAACGAGAACGTTCTTTAGGTTTGGAGTCGTTAACGCCGAATAGGGGAGATAGCAGGGGTTTTGGGTCGGCAGTTTCGACTCGTCTTCCATTTCTTTCTCGAACGGATCCACATCGACATAACCTTGCGTATCAAGGAAGTAGAACTGGAGTCCGACTCGATTGGCCTGCAGGTCTCCATCCGCTCCCTCATCGCCTTGCGCGCCCGCGCGCCCGACATGGTCGCCGGTGATGGCGAAACCGAACTGCCCGGGCTTCGGATAAAGGCAACTGTGCACCGACTCCCGGATGTAGAGCATTGGCGCACACCGTGTGATGTGGACCTCGGCAAAACCCGGAAAGTCTCGGATCGCCTCGAGGAACTCATCACTTTCGACGATTCGACGAGCGGCTTGATAGCCCTCGTCGACACTCATGAACTCGTTCTCCGGATAGAGCGGGGTGCCCTTGTCTTTGTCTTCCTTGGTGGCGTCAACTCCGTACATCAGGAGCACGTTCACCCAGTAGCGATCACGAACACCTTCGGCGAGGTTCAGAGGTTTGAGCCTGCCCTTCTCCCGCAGACTGCTGTTGAAGGCCCACGTTTTCGGGTGCTTTCCTGGATCACCGCCCCAAAGCATGCGCGAACCGTCCTTGTCGACATTCGAGAGGAAGTCCTTGCTTGCCACCGCCTTCCAATAATCAAGTCCCTCGATCTCGAACAGCAACGTCACCGCCTGCTGCCGCTTTTCGGCATAGGCTTCGCGGCCAACAACGCCCTGAAACCCGGCCAGACGCAGGAGGCGACCATTGTAGGACGCGTCGATGAACACCCGCGCCTCGACCCGCGAGGGGGGGTCGTTGGGGTCAAACACTTCCCTGCCGTCCGGTAGCTGGTTGAGGCCCTGGAACTCGATTTCTTTGACCTCGCCCTCGACGACCTTCGCAGATCGAAGGTCCACCCCATAGTGGACCTCGATGTTGGGATCGAATGCGAGTTGCTCGGCCATGAAGGAGGACATTTCGTCCGGGTCATAGGCGCGATCGAACTTCTCGAAGAGCTCCTTGAACGATCCTCCGATCCAACCCCGATCGTAGCCGCGCAAATCCCAGAAGTTCATCGCCGCCACGGTCCCGATCTCGCCCAACTGGCGCTGGGGAACGATCACGAGCACTCGTGCGCTGGGGTTCTCCTTTTGGATGGATCGTACGGCTGAATAGCCAGAAAAGCTCCCGCCGTAGACGACAACGTCATACTCGGCGAGACTTGGTTCCCCGCGCAGTCGGTTGAGCACCGATGCGGCAAAGGCGCGCGAGGTGGGAAGCAAGAAGACGACCATCGCTGCCACCAAGAGACACGCGCTCACCGCCACCCAGCGTCGTTCCGAAATCCAACCCCTCATCCCGTATCCTCATTATGATTCGACGCCCCTCGCTTAACTCATATTCGCCACCAAATCGGGACCCTCAACGATGGGCTACAATTTGAGCTCCATGCTCGCGCTCGTGTTGCTTCTTGCCCAACCCGTGACCAAGGACTCGGGAGGATGGCGTGGTGACTTCGTGCTGACCATCCGGGGAGAAGGATCGACGAGGAACGCGACTTCGACCGCCCGCTGGAAGATTGACCGGGAGGCACGAGGGACGGTCGTCTTGGACCGGCCTATCGAAGGGGCTGCCCTCAGCCGAACCCCGGACGGTCGTAATACGACGCGCTACGAATCATGGATTGGCAGCAAGACATTGCCCATCAGCGTCCGCATCGAGGACGAGGTGGTCCAGCGAGGACCACTGTTCAGCCCAAAGGAGATCCGAAAAGACACGCTGCGGGTCACTTGTCCAGCCGGTCCGAAGAAAGCGACTCTGAACGGCGAACTCGGCTGGCCAACACTTCAATTCGACCGGCAGGAGGGCACATTCACCTGGGAGGCGCCGCGCATCGAGGCGCCGTCACAGTACTACTTTCTCCGCGAGTTTGTCGAGGGTCCAAAGGCGTGGACGAGCAAGCCTGCACTCAAAACGGATGAACTTCAGCTCGGATTTCAAATCATTCATCAGCTCAATCAGCCCTCGGACTGGCTACGATTCAGCGGCCGGTTCAAACAGGGTCAGACTGAGATCATCCTGACCCGGAAGTTCGCCTTCACGCCGATGCTCATGGTGGGCCTCACACCTGGCAAACTGGACGCCCAGTTGACCCTGGTGCTGAGAAAATCCCCCTGAGCTTAACTCCGAAGGAAAAATATGGAAGGAGTCAAACGAGGACTTCTGATGCCTCGTGGCGTTTTGGCATCGAAACTGGCGAAACCGGGCCTTTTGTCCTGGGCCATTTGCCCGGGTCGGCCCTTGATCCTCTTACACAATAGAGTCATGACAGACCCGAGCGTGGAAGCATTCTTCAAGTGGGCCAGCGGTCTCCTGTTCATTGCAGGGGGCCTACTGACCGCTATCACCCGCGACTTCGGTCTGAAGCAGAGCCAAATCGCAACCGGATGGCCCGCTTTCGCGGTCGGAGTTGCCATGACATGTGCAGGCTTCGCCATCATCGGCATGTGCATCCGTGACTCCCGAAATCGCGAAACCAAGTGGTAGATGACGGTGGCCGGGGTGACGTTTTGCGCACCCCGGCCGTTTTGCGTTAGGACCCACTAACCTAGTTGACGCGAATTGCAATTCCGAGCATGTCGACCTTGAGCGGGAATGGCTGCGGACTCGGACGCGGTCCGACGCTGGATCGACGATACGGCACGAGTGTTCGCAATCGAACCTGCATCTGACCACCGCTGATGTAGCGCGAGAAGAGATTGCTGGACAGCCGCAACGAAGTGAGCGTCTCGTAACTCTGCATGGGCATCGTCTTCAACAGGGTCCATGTCGAGGTGTTGTAGTTCCACAGATACACCATCGCGGTCGCGCCCGAAGCGGCCGAGGCCTCTAGTTCCACGCTCAGCGAGATCACGTTGCCGTTGGGCACGATGTAGCTCGCTTGAAACTCGGAAATCTGCCCCAGCGTATGTGACTGAGAGTTGACAGTGTAGTAGAGATTATTGGCGGTCCCAAGGTCTGCCGCCCCACCCGTTGAGCTCGTACCCATCGTCATCTGGACGTTGCGCGGAGCTACGACCACCGGCGGCTGACTGTTCTGCGTTGCTAATTGCACCGCCTTGAGTGCGTTGATACGTCCCTTCGCAACCCAGTTGCCAACCGGGTCGGTGGTGGATTCCAAAATGTTGCGAATCTGGGTATTGGTGGCTCCGGGTCCGAGAGCGGAATGGACGAGCCCGGCGACCCCAGCCGCGTTCGGACAGGCCATGCTGGTACCGAAATAGCTTGCGTAGCCCGTGCCGAGCACGGTCGAGTAGATTTCGTTCTGGAAGCTGGAGCCGACACCGGTACCACCGGGTGCGGCGACGTCGACCCATGTAGCCCCGTAGTTGGAGAATCCGCTTTTCGAGTCTTGCCGATTGGTGGATCCAACGGCGATGACGTATGCGTCATAGCCGGCTGGGTACATCTTCTGGTCCGTGTTGTCGTTTCCGGCTGCAGCCAAGATGACACATCCTCGATTCCAAGCGTACGCGCAGGCATCTTCGACGGCCTGCTGTTGGCCGTAGCCACCCAAGCTGAGACTGAGGATTTGCGCTCCGTTGTCTGCCGCATAGGTGATTCCCGCCGCTACGTCATCGAATGAACCGCCACCGCCGCCGCTTAGGACCTTGATGGGCATTACGCGACAGTTCCAGCCGACGCCGGCCATGCCGACGCTGTTGTTGGTCGCCGCCGCCGCGATTCCGGCGCAATGCGATCCATGGCTGTTGTCGTCGGTCGGGTCATTGTCGTCGTTGGCGAAGTCGTATCCGGCGGTGACCTTAGACTGCAGGTCAGGGTGCGTGAGGTTCACGCCGGTATCGATGATTGCGATGATCGTTCCCGAAGAGCCCTGGTTCAGGTCCCATGCGGCAGGACACTGCATCATCTGAGGAGCCCATTGCCGACTGTTGTAGTCGGTATCGTTCGGAACGGCGAGCGCCCGAACTGTGTAGTTTGGCTCGGCATACTCAATAGACGAGAGGGTTTGAAGGTAGGCCACTGCCCGCTGGGTTGTCAGACTGCTCGGCAATCGAAGTCGCGTCGTGCCGATGGCCAAATTTTCGCGTTTGACCGTGGCACCCATCGCACGGATTGCGGCTTCGCGGGCGATGGTCATGCCCGGTCGGAACTTTACGATCACCTCGCCTTCGATGTAATCGGCTGGAATGCGGGCCATAACCGCCGTCCCCATGACGGTGGCCAAGCCGCTGAGAATGAGTTTCCAATTCATTTGATTTCTCCTCACATAGAGAGGGCACAGCGAAACATGCCCCGTTGCTACTCCTAGGATACGCCCAAAATGGGCCGAATTGACCTGAATTGGCTTGAAAACAGCGGTCTGGAAGCAGAAAATCGCCCTCCGAACTCGTGTTTGGAGGGCGATTCAGGGCGTTGCGGCCTTACTTCTCGCGAAGCGGAAGGCCGAGGGCCTTAAGGAACACGCGCGCTTCTTCGTCGGATTTGGCGGTCGTTCCGATGACGATGTCCATACCGCGAATGCGGTCGAAGTTGTCATACGGGATTTCCGGGAAGACGAGCTGCTCCTTCAGGCCGAGCGCGTAGTTGCCTCGACCGTCGAATGAGTTCGGCGAGAGTCCCTGGAAGTCTCGAATTCGGGGGAGCACGACGGTGGCGAGGCGATCGAAGAAGTGCTGGGCAGCGTTCCCGCGCAGCGTCACTTTGCAGCCGATCTTCATCCCTTGGCGGAGCTTGAAGTTCGAAATTGCTTTGCGGGCCTTGGTAACCACCGGTTTTTGGCCCGTGATCATCTGCATGTCGCGGAGGCAGTTCTCGAGGTTCTTGTCGTCACCACCTTTGACGCCCATGTTCACGACGATCTTGTCGAGTTTCGGGGCCTGCATCACCGACGTGTACTTGAACTGCTCCATGAGTTTGGGGAGCACGTTCTCTTTGTAGTGTTTGCGCAGGCGCGGTTCGGGCAGTTTCCCTTGCGGACCCGCTGCTTCTTGATTCTTTTCTTTCTTTGCCATTGGGTTTATCCTTCGCGCTGTCTTCCGTGGAAGCAGTCGCTACTATCGTTCCAGGCGATCTAGTCGCCCTTGGAAATGTTTGGCAGGTCCTTGATCGTTTCGCCGCTCTTCTTGGCGTAGCGGACGATCTTGTCGCCTTCCTTCTTTCGGCCAATTCTCGTGGGCTGATCCGTCTTGGGGTCGATAACCATCACGTTGCTGATGTGAAGGGGAACCGGGATCTTGATGCGGGCCGAACGTTCGCCCTGGACCTTCGCCTTCCGGTGCTTGATAGCGGCGTTCAGCGGAACCGGCTGATCGGGATTCTCCGGGTTGTCCTGAAGAACGATAACCTTCTGCTCCTTCGGTGCCACAGCAGCAACGAACCCTCTCTGGCCCTTATCCTTGCCGGAGATGATCACCACTCGGTCACCTTGGCGGACCTTGACTTTAACGTGCTGCGCGAGGCGCTTGATATCGGCTTTGGTTGGCATTGTTAGAGAACCTCCGGTGCCAGCGAGACGATCTTCATGAAGTTCGAGTCGCGAAGTTCGCGAGCCACCGGTCCGAAGATACGGGTGCCGCGCGGCTCCATGTTTGCCGGGTTGATAACCACACAGGCGTTGTCATCGAACCTTAGCGTCGACCCGTCGATACGGCGCACGGCCTTCTTCGTGCGAACGATGACGGCTTTGACGACGTCGCCCTTCTTCACCGGCATGTTCGGCGTCGCGATCTTAACGGCACCGACGAAGACATCGCCGACCGTTCCATATCGTGGCTGTGACCCCTTGAGCACGCGGATACACATGATCTCGCGCGCCCCGGAGTTGTCGGCCACCTTAAGTCTTGAAAACTGCTGTATCATTTCTTCGTTCGCTGTTTTGGGCGTGTGCCCAGAATTACTTAACCTTCTCGACGATTCGAGTCACGCGCCAGCGCTTTTCCTTGCTGAGCGGTCGGGTTTCCATCACTTCAACGGTATCGCCGATGTCGCAGCCCATTTCGTCGTGGGCCTTGAATTTGCCGGTGCGAAGAACGGTCTTGCCATACAGCGGGTGCTGCATACGTCGTTCGATCTTCACGACGACCGTTTTGTCCATCTTGTTGGAAACAACGAGTCCTTGCCGGACCTTACGACGGCCTCTTTCTTCGGTCACTTTCTCACTCACGATTGGGTTCCTCGCTGCTTCTCGGCGATGATGGTCAGGATCCGGGCGATGTTGTGACGTCGGACCTTCAGGCTGGCGGTATCCGTCATCTGGCGGAACACCAGATCGCGGCGTGCTTTGTACAAGTCCGCTCGCTCCTTCAAGACCATGGCCTCGAGTTCGGGCACGGACTTGTCACGCAGTTCAGAACACTTCAGATCTTTCATCTACTCGCTTTCCTTCTCGGGGGCCGCAGCCTCCACCACCGTCTCCTCGACGATTACTTCATCTTCGACCACAGGCACTGCTTCCGGCTCGGGCTCAGCGACCGCCGCTGCTACCGGTGCAGGCTTGATTTCCGCCACGTCGCCCGGAGCCCAAGCCTTCTTCTTTTCCTTGGCTTCCGGAGCCGGAATCCAGCCGTGCTTCTTGGCCTCCAGCGGATTGCCGTACTCGAAGTCGGCCTTCGTTACGAATTTGCATTCCACGGGCAGCTTGTGCATGGCGAGGCGCATGGCTTCTTTGGCGACCTCGACTGCTGGTCCCGACATCTCGAACATGATGCGGCCCGGCTTGATGACGGCTACCCAACCTTCGACCGGAGCCTTACCTTTACCCATTCGCTGTTCGAGCGGCTTCTTGGTGAAGGATTTGTCCGGGAAGATGCGAATCCAGACTTTTCCACCGCGCTTGATGTGGCGTGTCATCGCAATACGGGCGGACTCGATCTGTCGGCTCGTCACCCAGCCACACGAGGTGGCCATGATGGCGTAGGTGCCAAAGTCGAGCATGTTGCCACGAGTGGCCATGCCGCGCATGCGTCCTCGGTGCTGCTTACGGTGCTTGACGCGTTTAGGCATTAACATCGGCGGTCACCTCCTGGGTTGCTTCTGCGGGAGAAGCGGGAGCGGGGGCTGGGGCAGATTCGGCGTGCTGCGCGAGTGCGGCCCTCTCTTCATCACGACGACGGCGGAACTCCTGTTGAGCTTCCGCCGCTGCTTGTCGCTGCTTCTCGGGCAAAACTTCGCCCTTGTAAATCCAAACCTTGACTCCGACCGAGCCATACACCGTATAGGCGGTGGCTGTGCCGTAGTCGATATCGGCGCGTAGGGTGTGAAGCGGGACTTTACCGACTTTGTCCGATTCGCTTCGCGCAATTTCCGAGCCGTTGAGTCGCCCTGCGACCATCACCTTCATGCCGCGACCGTTCATGCGCAGACATCGGGTCATGGCCTGTCGCATGGCACGTCGGTGGGAGATTCGCTTCTCGAGCTGGATCGCGATGTTCTCGGCGACCAGTTGAGCGTCCAGCTCAGGCTGACGAACTTCGGTGACGTTGACCTGGACGACCATCGTGGGATCCTGCTTGCGCACAAGCTTGTTCAGGCTATCGGTCAACTCGTCGATGCCCTTGCCGCCACGACCGATGATCGCACCGGGACGCGCGGTGAAGATCGTGACCTTCACGCGGTTCGCGGCTCGCTCGATCTCGACGCGCGAAACGTTGCCGGTACCCACACGGCTCTTGATGAACCGACGGATATCGTAGTCTTGCTTCAGCGCGGTGCCGTAGCCCTTCTTATCGTAGTACCAATGGCTATCCCAGCCACGAATGACTCCGATTCGAAAACCAACTGGATGTATTTTCTGACCCAAGTGCTGCTTCCTCTGTTAGTCCTTCTTCTCTGCCTCGGCTGAATCAGCCTCGGGTGCTTCGGCCGCCTCTGCGGCTTCTTCGGCAACGACTTCGCTTGCGGCGGCATCGGCGAGTTCGGTCACATCGCCTCCTTCCACTGCAGACGGCTCCTCGGTGACCTGCGCCTCAGCAGCTTCCGCCACTGCCTCGCCCGCCACGTTTTCAACCGTCTCTTCAATCTTCTCTTCCGGTTCGACAGCGACTGCCGTCTCGGCCTTCGCGGCTCCCTTCTTGCCCTTCTTGGCCTCGCCAAACTTAGGCCGAGGCTTGGCTTGCGTGCCATGTGGCTTGACCGCGCCGGCTGGCTCGTAATCCTCGACGACGACCGTGATGTGGCTCATGCGCTTGATGATCCGATTGCCTCGGCCCATGGCGCGCTGTTCGACGCGCTTAAGGCGGGGACCCTCGTCCACTTGAATTCGCGAAATGCGAAGGTTCTCGGGGGCGATGCCGTTGTTCTCACTCGCATTAGCGATTGCGCTCACGAGAACTTTGCGCAGGCAGAACGCACCCTTGCTCGGATGAAAACGCAATTTGTGCGCGCTCATCACGGCCGGTTCACCTCTGACCTCCGCGGCTACCAGCCGAACTTTTCTCGGCTGCACCCTGACAAATTTTGCAACTGCTCGTACTTCCATTTCGTCTGTCGTCCTAAGGGACGCTCGCTCACGCGAGCCCGGCCCGCGCCCTTGGCGCAAGGCCTTTGATTATACCGCGTCGCCTCTTCCTGAGGCTAGACGCGAGTGTGCGATGTCTTACTTCAGTCGGGTGCCGCGATCGGGGATAGATCCGCCGTGACCGCGATAGCGCCGAGTCGGTGCAAACTCACCCAGCTTGTGGCCGATCATGTTTTCGGTCACGAATACCGGGATGTGCTTCTGCCCGTCATGGACGGCCAACGTGTGGCCGATCATGTCGGGGATGATCGTCGAGCGACGCGACCAAGTCTTGATCAGCCTCTTCTCGCCGGAATTGTTCATCGCCGCGACCTTCTTCAGCAGGTGGTCGTCGATGAAATAGCCTTTCTTAATACTTCGTGCCATAAGCTTTTGAGGGGTTGCGGCTCGGGATTAGCGCCCGAGCCGCCTGGAACTAGTTCGTCTTCCTCCGTCGAACGATGAACGGATCGGTGCGCTTGTTGCTTCGCGTCTTCTTACCCAGCGCCTTGTTGCCCCAGCGGTCGACTGGACCCTTCTTTCGGCCAACCGGCGACTTCGCTTCACCACCACCATGCGGGTGATCGCGGGGGGATTTGACAACACCGCGAACGTGCGGCTTGCGGCCAAGGCCACGGCTCTTGCCTGCCTTACCCAGCTGCTCGTTCTCGTGATCGGAGTTTCCGACCTCGCCGATCGTTGCGCGGCAGGTTGCGTGAACACGTCGCATTTCACCACTCGGCAATCGGAGGGTGACATAGTCGCCTTCCTTCGCCATCACCTGAGCAGCCGTTCCGGCCGCGCGGACCATCTGGCCGCCGCGACCCGGCTGAAGCTCGATATTGTGAACGAGCGTACCGAGCGGGATATGCTTGAGGAACAAGCAGTTGCCAGGCAGAATGTCGGCCCCGGCGCCACTCTGAATTCGGTCGCCCACCTTCAGATTCTTCGGGGCCAAGATATACGCCTTGACGCCGTCGGTGTAGTGAAGCAGGGCGATTCGGCAGGTGCGATTCGGATCGTATTCGATCGCAGCCACCTTGGCCTCAACATCTTCCTTCTTTCGCTTGAAGTCGATGATTCGGTAGCGTCGCTTGTTGCCGCCGCCTCGGTTCGCCATCGTCGTTCGACCGCTGAAGTTGCGACCGCCCGACTTCGGACGAGGTGCGAGCAGGCTCTTTTCCGGCTTGCCCTTGGTCACCTCTTCATAGGTCGAGATGATCTTGTGGCGCAGGCCAGGCGATGTGGGTTTATATCTTCTGGTCGGCATGGTTAGACTCCGTAATCCTCGAGGTACTGGCCCTTGGCGAGGGTCACCATCGCCTTCTTCCAATCCTTCTTCTTGCCTGGGCGCCGGTTCATCGAAATGCGGCGGCTCTTGCCCTTCATCGAGACAGTTCGGACCTTGGTGATCTCGATCTTCTCTTCCTTGTCCTTCTTGCCTTCGTTGTAGATGGCCTCGATGGCCGCCTTGATCTCGATCTTGTTGGCGGAGGTGGCCACCTCGAAGGTGTAGGTGCGGACCTGCTGCTCGTCGTCGCGAACGCGCGGATCGCCCTGGCTCAAAAGGACCGTCTTTTCCGTGATTCGCGGCTTGATAATGATATCGTGAGGGTTTTTCATTTCGACCAGACCTCCTCCATCTTCTTGAGCGCATCCTGGGCGACCACGATTTTTCGGGCGATGAGAATGTCTCGGGTGGAGAATGCAACTGTTTTTGCTTCGTCGCCCGTGCCGGGAGCGGTTCGGACCTCGACGTTCGGCAGGTTACGGAAGCACTTGAACGCGACCTCGTCGTACGCGGGAAGAATCACCAGCACTCTCGCGGCATCCTTGACCCCGAGCGCGCCCAGCAGAGCCGTGGCATCCTTCGTTTTCGGCGCGGCAAAGGCGATGGTGTCGACGACAAACACGTCACCGGCGTCCATTTTTGCCTTGAAGGCTCCGAGAATCGCGGCGCGGCGCTCCTTCTTGTTCAGCTTCTTCGCGTAGTCGCGGGGCTTGACCGCCAGCGCCATACCACCGTGCGCGTAGTGCGGCGAGCGGATCGAACCTTGTCGGGCGTTACCCGTCTTCTTCTGGCGATACGGCTTGCGACCGCCGCCTCGCACTTCGCTGCGAGTCTTGGCCGACTGGGTGCCCTGACGACTGTTCGCTTCCTCAGCGATAACAGCGCGGTGCAGAACCGCCGCGATCGGCTGAGCCTCGGCGAGCACGCCCTTGACTTCAAATTTGCCGACGGCCTTGCCGTCTTTGTTTCGGATTTCGAGGTTCGACATTACTTGCTCACCTTCTTGACCGTCACAAGGCTGCCGTTCGCGCCGGGGACCGGACCGTCGATCAGGAGCAGATTGCGCTCGGCGTCGACCTTCACGATCTTAAGGCCCTTCTGGGTGACCGTGTCACCGCCCATGCGGCCCGGCTTTCGCGTACCCTTAAAGACGCGCTGCGGGCCGGTTGCACCACTCGAAAGCGGTCGGCGGTGGGTCATGTAGCCGTGCGTCATGTGCTGGCCCTTGAAGTGGTAGCGCTTGACGCCGCCCGCGAAACCGCGGCCCTTGCTGGTGCCCGTTACCGTAACCACGTCGCCGTCAGCGAACACGTCGCCTGCCGTGACTTCCTGGCCGGGTGTGAACTGGCTGGGATCATCGACGCGAAACTCGCGGAGCGTTCGAAGGTTCTTGCCCAATCCAGCCTTCTTGAGGTGGCCGAACTTGGGGAACGTCAGGTGCTTGTCGGAAATGTCTCCGAACCCGACCTGGACGGCGTTGTAGCCGTCGTTCTTCCCTTCTCGCTCTTGATCCGTCTTAACCTGTGTGATGTAGACGGGTCCGGCTTGCACAACCGTCACCGTCACCATGCGCCCCTCTTCGTTAAAGAGGTGCGTCATGCCAATTTTTGTTCCGAGTATTCCCGGTAGCATGTCGCCTCCGTTTTCAGCTTCAAGTGCGCCTGGCTCGCTATTCCGTCGCCCGTTTTCTCGGCGGGTCGGTTGAACCTACGCTGGAAGCCGTATTAGCTCCGATCGGGCACGCTTTCGCGGCTGTTTCCGTTCGGGAGCGGTGGATTGTACCACGGTTGTGACAGCGTTTTCCACCACCATGCCGTGCGAACGCCCCGATGCAGACTGGCAGATCTGGGGTGGTTTTGCCGACGCCACCACCTCCGTTATGGTAGGGCAACTTGATCGTCTTGCGATTGCCTGTCCTCTTGGCCTTCTGAGTTTCCATCCTGGGGCGAGCGCTTGGGCTCAAGGGCAGCGACTTGGTGGCGCACTGCGGGCTCGACGCGCTTCAGTGCCGTGCTGAAAAACGGGTATCCGATCACGGCAAAGAGGAGGGTCCCGGGGATGGTCATGGTCGAGATGAAATCCGAGGCACCGAGGCTGATGACAATTACGACCAAGACAGCAAGGTAAAGCAAAAGATTCCTCAGGATCATGTTCATTCTCTACCTGATGTGCGAGTGGCTGGAGACATTCCCTTCAGCTTAGTGGGGTGGGACTTTATCGGACGCCTCAGTAGCTAACCTCCCCCATCCCCCGCACTCCACTGGTTCAGCTGCTGAGGCGGAGTTTGCGGGACGGGGAAGGCTTAGGGTCGCGTCCGTGCCTAAACCGCTGGCACGAAGTCGCCTCAGCAGCTTGATGGGCTGCACGACGACCTGATCCCTCCGAAGGCAATGAGGACCACAGTAATATGTGGAACTCACTTATATCACTCTTCGTAAATATGATCATGCTCCCCGAGGGGAGTTGACCGTTGAGAGAGACTATGAAAAAGCTAAATCGATTCCTGTTGTCCCTCGTCGCCATGGCGACCCTGAGCGTTTCCGCTTTCGCAAAGCCTGAGAAGGACATCGTCGATACCGCCGTTGGTGCCGGTCAGTTCAAGACCCTCGCCAAGCTCCTGACCGATGCCGGCCTGGTGGACGTTTTGAAGGGCGATGGCCCGTTCACCGTCTTCGCCCCGACCGACGCCGCGTTCGCCAAGGTCCCCAAGGCCACCCTCGCCGCGCTGGCCAAGGACAAGAACCTTCTGATCAAGGTGCTCACATACCACGTCGTCCCCGGCCGAGTGCTGGCCTCTGACGTGGTCAAGGTGAAGAGTGCCAAGACCGTCGCCGGTCCGGACGTTCACGTTCGGGTCAAGGGCGGAAAGGTGAAGATCAACAAGTCGAACGTCGTGAAGACCGACATCATCGCCAGCAACGGCGTGATTCACGTCATCGACACCGTGCTCCTCCCGCCGAGCAAGTAAGAGCTCCCGATCCTCCAACAGCATACGGGCCGCGCTCTACTTGGAGGCGGCCCAGCTTTTTTCGGTTTAGAGCTCGAAGGCGAACGCCTAACGACCACGATCACGGGGCGAGCAGGGCCTCAAAGCCCCGCCGAGAGGGGCGAGGCTCTGAGGCAGAAGAACCATCCGCCTACGGGATCGTGATGACCGTCACGACATCCGAGTACGGACCGGTCGGGCCGTTGTTGGCGTAGCCTTGCACGCGATAGTCACGCGACTCGGGTGTGCCGGCGACCAATGGCGGGGTTTGGTCGGTGTAAGTCGCCGTGTTCAGGATCGCAAGCTGCTCCCAATCGCCCTCGCCTCGCCGACGCCACAGGAGTGTGGTGCTGTAACCGCCCTTCGCGACTCGGATCGCGACCTGACTTCCCGTGAGCGCCTGCGCCGTCAGGGTCGGATCGGCAAGCGGGGTATCCGTTGGGAAGATGCCCATATCTTCTCCCATCTGCTGGGTGAAGTTGGCGTTAGCTTTGATCTGGGCAACGAGTTGCCGCGTCCGCGCCTCGATGTTGCCGAGACTTCCGGGGGCCAACGTGATTTCCTCTGGTTGGGTCGGAGGAGGGGGTGTCGGCGTGTTGATGAGGCCCCGAAGCATCTGGTCCTTGAAGGCCACGACTTCGGAACGGTAGTTGTTGGCGGCTTCGACAGCCGTCAGGGCCAGGGCGACATTCGCCGCGTCGACCTGCGCCTGCACGACAACCGCCGGTGCAATGCCGAGCGCGACCGAATAACTGTCGAGGGCCGCCGCAAACTGGGCGTGCCATTGAACGAGTTCGCTTTCGCGAGTTGGATAGTAATCGCTAGAGGGCATCGGTTTCTCCAAGATTGAGAAGGGATTGAACTTCGGGCCGTGCCAACATGGCCAGGAAATTGGCCTGCCACTGCTCGAAGTGGAATAGGTCGAGGGCAGCGTCTGAAGACTCCGCGCTGCCAGTGTCGAGCTGGTAGTCTTTCATTAACCGTCCTGACGAGCGCAATCTTTTGGGCGTTACGGCGATTTCTGGATTTTGCGGCCGCCTCCCGCATCCGGGTGATCCGCTCTCCCATCTGGGGGAAACAGCTACCGGTCTGGGGGACGCGTCTCCCCATATGGGAGAACGGACTGCATAGATGGGGGAGCCATCTTCCCATATGGGGGAACGGCCTACATAGATGGGAGACTCACCTCCCCATATGGGGGAGAAGGCTGCATATCTGGGAGAACGAGTCCCCCATCTGCGTGAGAGCGTCCCCCATATGGGGAGACGACTTGCGGAGCTTCGTTTTGGGCCGATTTGAAGCTAAATCGTGTGAATCGAGCCTGGACTTGGCCCAAAATGACGCCATGGACCGATCGGGTTGGAGCAGGACGGACTACCAGGCGTGGGCGATGCGGCACATCGACAAGGTAAAGATCTGCGCGGAGGAAAATTATGTGAAGTGCGGTCGCGGGGTCGTGACGCTGCTCTTCAAAGGTGAGGACGTGCACATCACCTTCATCCCCGCCGCCGAAGTCCCGCTCCACGGCGTTGGCAAATTCGAAGTCGGCCTCAAAGGCATGATCGCCTCCTACGACCCCGACCACCACGCCACCCTCATGATCCTAGAAGGCCCCAAGATCATCGGCTGCGGGATGGTGGAGATTGGGGACCCTAGTGGATAAGCGCCAACGAGAACGGTCGGTCTTTCGACAGGTCTTTGGTCGCGTAGGTCGGGTGGCACGGCAGGGTGACGAGCCCGACTTTGTTCTCTCCTTGGGGGAGCACCGCCTGGGGGTAGAAGTAACCGAGCACTTCCTCACTCAGTCGAATGCACGTCTGCACTATGTCCCGAACTACTTCCGGGGCTTGATGGGCGGCACTCGTCCTCTCCATCGAGATGACATCGAGACGATTCCCGTCGTGGGTATGGAGCTCTACGATGCGGACGGCACCCCTAAGGGACCAATCCGAGGGATACTGCAGAAGGGCGTGACCCTTGAAGAGTCGGTCAAAAGGCTTGTCAAAGTAATACAAAGAAAGGAAGCAGCCGTTGATCGTTACCTGCAGAGATGTCACGCCGTCAGCCTGATTGTCAACGACCATACGATTCCGATGAGCACTCTGGAGGTCGAGCAATATCACACTGCCCTGATTCCCCTCTTTGGTTTAGAAGAGACATTATTGGCCACGAAATTTCATGAGATCTATCTGCTCACCGGATTTAAAGATCGACCGGAAGTTTACATTCCTCTTAAGATGGCATTGGCGACTGAAAGGCTATTCCGCTTTCAGCACATCCTGTTCGACGACACTTCCTTGCCGCCATTTACGGATCCCAAGATCATTGAGTGGCGCGAAGGACTCACAACGTACACGCAACTCCATGGGCTTTGCGGCCTGTTCTTGCACCTTAACTTGGAACAGCCGGTATCGTGTCTCCGTTCGGCACCGCACATTCGACTTCCCTATGTAGGTTTTTCACTTCGCAGTCGGAGCCATTCCATCTTTGATGGACGCTTCCCCTTGTTCATCGGCGCGCGGAGGCCGCCGAACCCGAGAAGCGCATGGATTCTTTCAAGCAGCGACTGGCTGAGGCGACAAGAAGCTGCTACTGGCGCCACCAGTTTCAGAACGGGACTGGTCCTTGACCGCGAGAAATAGGCAATCATCCCTCAACCTCCTGGCACACTACGCCTGGGGTTGAGGGATGAACTGCTTAGCGCCACGTATAGAGCTTAGGTGAGAGTCCCATACGCTCATAATGCACCTCGAGCAATTGGTGCAGGGTGCTCTGCTCCCACCCAAAAAGCTTCCACAAGCTGAGGACCGTACCAACGTAGGCTTCCACAGCAATGCAGCCAACAAATACAACCACTGTTGGGTCTTGATGCTTCTCCAATGCTTGCCCCGTCAGGTCGTCGGGCCGAGGAATCACCCTATAGCCGAGGTCCTTAAGTGCCCAAAAGTGTCCATGTACGCAGGCGGATAGTAGGCGATAGCTTTCCTCTCCTCTGCGCAAGGTACCCCGTGCAAGGTCTACGTAATTTGGAAAGTGGCATCCTGCCCCGTTCCGGATACCGCCCTTGCTTACTATCGCCGGAAAACCGAACCCATCGGCTTCATTTTCGAGCACTTGTCTTCTGGCAGCGACCTTAATCTGGTCGATTCCATTCAGCTTTCCCTGCTGAACCAGCCCATCATATCGATATGCGAGCCCGCGAGCAACACGGCACTTCACGTCGACGCTTGAGTCGAGAATCCACATCGATAATGCGGAGGCTTCAATAAGGCTCCGTACGCACGTCAGCGGTCCAACCGTTAAGGCGACGGGACGTGTCAGTTTTGCAAAACTCAGCAGCTGATCGCTAGCAACGTCCGACAAGAACATGCCCAAAGAGTGAGCTGTTTCCGCAGCGCTTCCGAACGTAGGATCGGCGCAATCCATCTCAACGGGTGAGCCTGGGGATGGCTTCCAGCCGCGGTTGGAGTACTCGTCGCTCAGTTCCTTGCCGAAGCTGTCAATTCCATCGAGCAACCTTTCGGGCTGGCCAACCATAGCCTTAGTGAGCTTGTCCATTCTCTGCTTCTCGCGTCGTACGCGTGCTGAAGTATCTCAACCGAACGGCCCGTCCTGCCCGTCGTCTTGCGACTTGCCGACGCCGGTCTGGGCATCGAGCCGATACGTGTCCGGGATCTCGGGCTTCTGGCCTTTCTCCAACAGCCCTTCGATTGAGAGGATTTGGTAGCGGGGGTATTTACGTTCGGTGGGCCAGTCTGCGTAACCCATGCCGTCGGCGACGAGCTTCATTTCTTTGGTGGGTTCCTTCATGCCGATCATGATTCCCAGGACGGCTTTGTTGCTCTCGATGACGCTGGAGAAGTCGCGGACGGTGTGCCTCCTCTGGCCTTCACGGGGGTTTCCCCGCGCGGCGGGTGGGCCGGTACAATGGTGACTTCAGCCCCCCAACAGGAGTAGACACGAACGATGCTGTTTGAACTGAGCCCGGAAGAGAGGGTCTTCATCGACCGAGTGCGCGACTTTGCCCAGAACGAAGTCCTGCCCCAGACCCGCGAGTGGGAATCGAACACCGCGTTTCCTGATTCGATCTGGCCCCGCCTTGGCGAACTAGGACTGCTCTCGATGACGGTTTCGCCCGAGTGGGGCGGGCGCGGAGTTTCGTGCAGCGCCTATGTCGAAGCCTGCCGCGAGATCGCCCAGGCCGATCCGGCGCTCTCCATGAACATCGCCGCCATCAACGCCCTTTGCGCGGCCCACATCGAGCGGTTCGGTTCGGACGAGCAGAAGAAGAAGTACCTTCCCGGCATCGTCACGGGCGAAGTGAAGCTGGCCTGGGGCTTGACCGAGCCGGATGCGGGTTCCGACGCCCGCCGCGTCCGCTCCTCGGCCACGCCCATCGAGGGACGCGACGGCTACTGGCACCTCAACGGCGAGAAGATGTTCATCACGAACGGGGGCAAAGCCGACCTCATCATCCTCATCGCCCGGACCGGCGAGAAGGAGCTTTCCGCGTTCCTGATGGAGACCAACCAGCCCGGATTCAAGCTCACGGACCGGATTCACACGATTGGCGTGCGGGCCTCCAACACCGTTCGCTTCGAGATGACCAACGCGATCGGCTGGCACACCCCGTGCAGCTTCGAAGAGGCGATCGGACTGCTTTACCGCGGCCGCCTCGGCATCGCGGGCATGGCGGTCGGCATTGCCGAAAAGGCCCACGAACTGGCGGTCGCCTATTCCAAGCAGCGCGAGCAATTCAACCGCCGACTGTGCGACATGCAGAGTGTACAGAACATGATTGCGGACAGCGCCACGGAAATCGAAGCGGCTCGACTCCTGCTTCACAAGGGTGCCACGATGTTCGACCGAGGAGACAACGTGGTGACCATCTCGTCGATGGCCAAGCTCTACGCGTCCGAGACCGCCAACCACGTGACCAACCGCGCTATCCAAATCCACGGCGGGCGCGGCATGACGTTCGAGTATCTGGTCGAAAAGCTGTGGCGCGATGCCAAGCTCACCGAGATCGGCGAGGGCTGCAGCGAAATTCAGCGCATGGTGATTGCCAAGCAAGTCGTGGGCAAGTAGATCCCGGCGGTCCTGGTGCACAAAGGAAGTGCGGTAAAATAGGTTTTCACGCAGGGGTATAGCTCAGTTGGTAGAGCGACGGTCTCCAAAACCGTAGGTCGCGGGTTCAAGTCCTGTTGCCCCTGCCATTTTCCTCTCCTTGCCGGGTAAACCCTCGCCCATGGCGCAATCCGGCTTCTTCATGATTCCGTCGCTCTTCATTACGCTGGCGACGATCATTGTCATGGGGTTTGGCTTCGTCCGGGTCATCGGCATGATGATCATGAAGGAGTTGGACGTTGTTCCCGGGTTTCTTGCGCTGGCCGCCCTGCTCGGGATCTTCGCGGTGACGATTTATTCCCATAGCGAGTTCGTGGCCGGGGCGACGTTCGTGGTGATGCTGACCCTGATGGCGTTCTATCCGTTCGCGGAGACGCAGTTGGAGAAGCTGCAGCATCGCGAGATCGATGTGGCGGGCTTGGAGAAGGCGTTCCAGACGGCGATTCAGCGTCCGGACAACATCGCGGTGCGCTTCCAGATCGCGCAGATCGTCTATGACCTCGGACTGCACGGACACGCCATCGCCATCTCCGAGACCACGCTGCAAGCCCTCTCGACGCAGTGGGACGACGTTCAGAACCGTTCGCTGCGCGATGTGTTTCGCGGCGAGGAGCAGACTGTTAAGCAGTGGCGGCGCACGCTGCGTGACCCCCAGGCCTTTCGCGAGGTTGCCTGCCCAAAGTGTGGCAAACCGAACCCGCCCGGCCAGCTTGCCTGCGTCGGCTGCGGCGGCCCCTTTCTTCTGGAGTTGGCGCGGCGTTTGGACAAGCGCTCCTCGTTCGTCGGCAAGCTCGTTCTGTCTTGGGCTGCGCTGGCGGTGTTCTTGGTCGCAGCCGTCATGATGTCCACGAAGCTCAGCGGAGTGCCACTCTATCTGATGTTCTTCGTAGCCCTCGGCCTGGTCGGCGGCCTGCTCTCCTGGCTCTTCCGCGATCCCCAGTTGGGTCGCCAGCGAACGTAATCAGGGCGTGTGACGGGGCGTGAGGCGAACGTCGCGGACGTGCCACTTCGCGCTCTTGCGTCCCTGCCACTCCTCGATCTCGGCCTTGAAAACGACATCGATCACCGACCCAATTGGGATCTGCTCAAAGACCTCACCCAGACCGAAAGCCATCGCCATGCGCTTCTGGCCGGTCTCGTCGGTCAACTCAACCCGCGGGTGGATCGGGTTCTTGGTCGGCATGATGTTGGTGACGGTCAAGTTGGACGCCATCAGCACGGGCCGGGGGTTGGCGCAGCCGAAGGGCTCCAGCCGGTCGAGGTCGTGGAGGCTGCGCTCGTTGACCTCGTTCATTCCGATCGCGCCGATGACTTCGTGGGTCGGGACGAGGTCCTCGAAGGTCAGGAACTCGGACGCGTAGCCGCAGAAGTTCGCATAGACCTCCTCAAGGTTCTCGCGCCGTAGCGAAATCCCCGCCGCCATCTCGTGGCCGCCGCCTGAGAGCAGGAGATGCTCGACCCGCCGGATCGCCTCGCCGAGGTTGAAACCAGGCACGCTGCGGGCCGATCCGCGCACGATGTCCTTCTCCGTATCGTGCTTGAGGACGAACGCGGGGCGGTTGAAGCGCTCGACCAGCTTGCCTGCGACGATGCCGACGATGCCCGTGTGCCACGACTCCCCCGCGACCATGAGCACGAGGTTGCGGTCGAGTTCTTGGCTGATCACCGATTCTTCCGCCGACTTGTAGATCTGCTCTTGCTCCAGACGCCGGGCGTTGTTGACCTTGTCCAGTTCGGCTGCGAGTTCGCGTGCTTGCATCTCGTCCGTAGCGAGGAGAAGTTGGAGGGCGGTCGCCGCGTCGTCGATGCGTCCAACCGCATTGAGTCGCGGACCGAGTTGGAAGCCGATGTGATGGGCTTTGAGTTCGGCACCCGCTTCATG
Organism: Fimbriimonadaceae bacterium; assembly: GCA_019694835.1. The sequence goes on from JAIBBE010000002.1 coordinate 210,944, forward strand.
GCGGTCGAACTTGGTCACATCCATCAGGGCTTGCAAGCCGACCTTCTTGGTCGCCTGAAGCTGCTGCAGGCCGTACTTGACGAGGATGCGGTTCTCGCCCACCAGCGGCATCACGTCGGCCACCGTTCCGAGCGTGACGAGATCGAGGTAGGCGCGCTGATATTGGTCCGTGCGCTGGCCGAGTTCGGCGTTGATGCCTTCGCAGAGCTTGAACACCACGCCGACGCCGCTCAGCTCAGGGAACGGGTATACAGAGTCGTCGCGATGCGGGTTAACGACGGCGGCCGCGTTCGGGAGGGTTTCCTTGAGCAGATGGTGGTCGGTCACGACGACCGTCATCCCCGCCTCGCGCGCGGCTTCGACCTGGGCGTGAGCACCGGAGCCGCAGTCGCAGGTCAAGAAGAGCCTGGCACCGGTCTCTTTGGCAGCTTGAACGATGTCGATGTGGATGCCGTAGCCTTCCTTCATCCGGTGCGGGACATGCGCCACGACATCGCAGCCGAGCTTGCCGAGAAAGCGGGTGAAGAGGGCCGCGCTGGTGACGCCGTCGACATCGTAGTCGCCGTGAACAAAGATCCGTTCGCCCCGTTCACGCGCGCCGAGAATGGCTTTCGCGGCGGCATCGAAGTCGGGCAGGAGCTTGGGCGAGTGCAGGTCCTCGAGGCGGGGATTGAGGAAGTGATTAGCCTCCTCCGGGTCGGTGAGGCCTCGGCTGACCAGGGCGGCGGCGAGGAGGGACGTGACCTTCAGCTCCTGCATCAGCCGCTGCTCCGCCTCGCGCTGTCGCTCCGGAATAATCCATCGGCTCGGCAGAAGCGGCGTGCTGGTCATGGCTGATTATGCCCCAGCCGCTCCCCCTCTCCCCGATGAATGGCGGGGAGAGAGGCCGGGGGTGAGGGGCAGCTCGTAGCCGGGCCTAGCGGCAAATCTTCCGAAGCGCGGTCTCTGGCACGGTTGGCATGTCTTCCCAATCACGAGCGCCTTCTAGCTCAACGATCCAAGCGACCTCGCCTCCGTGCTCGAGCCGATCGACGGCACAACCCACGGCTCCGGCAACATAGCCCGGCCCGTCCGTCGTGACCTCGACCATGTCAAGCATCTCAATTCTCATCGGCGTAACCCTATGCCCCCCGCTCCTTCGGTTTCTTACCCTTCCACTGGAAGCGCTTCACACGATCCAAGGGCCAACTTCGCCGCTCGGGGTCCATCGTGTAGCGATGGTATGCCAACAGGGCAAGGAAGCACCGTCGCGCTTCATCGACGCCGTGGTCCAGCGTAATGTCAAAGGACAAGTCGACGATTTCCTCCGTATCAAGCCTGGTGTTTGCCGGAAACAAGGCCCAACGTTCCATGTCGTCCAAGAGCGATGAAAAGTAGTAGAGGCCTTCGGCACGCGGGCGAGGCACCGAAGCAACGATGCGCATGGCCGAGCAGGGTACGACCTCTGATTCGCCGGTGTCGTCGAACTTGACCCAGAACGCGGGTCCGCCCTGCGGGTTGAAGTACCCGACGAGGCCCTTGCGCCAGGTGACTTCGCCCGACGCGCTCTCGAATCGAACCTCCACAGTATCTCCAGCGCCAACCCAGAACACGACGCCATTGTCCTCCACGCGACGGGTAAAACGCAAGTCATGCCTGACTTCGTCAATCAGCTCTGCTACGGAGACAACCTCGAAGTCCTGCGCAAGATGCCCGACGAAATCGCGGACCTCATCTACCTCGATCCCCCCTTCAGCGCCGCCCGGGTGCGACCGCATGCAGGGATCCAGTAAGATTCGAGCTCATGCAACAAGCTGAAATTTCGGAATTCGGGGGTCTCGGCTACGAGGTCTATGAGTGGCGGCATGCCAGCGCGATTCTCAAGGCGGACTTTCCAAGTGAATGGGGCGATGTCTGCCATGTCCTTCAGCAGTGGCGAATCAAGGAGTCCTCGGTCGTGCGGGGTGGAGGAGGCCGTACGGACATCGCTCAGGAACACGACGGCCTTTTCCAGCAGAGGGGATGGACCAAGAAGCGATTCGATACGGAGATTGTCGTTGATGAGGAGTCGTACAAGAGCCCAACGCATGAAGTCGACTGCTACAAGAGCCGCGTGGCGCTAGAGCTTGACTGGAACAATTGAGATGTAAACATATGAAGATAGTCGTCGAGATTCATGGAGGCTGCCTGGTGGCGGTCCACAGCGACTTAGAAGCTGAGGTTGTCCTCGTCGACTGGGACGACCAGGACGAGGAACAGTCAAACTACCGAACATTCCCATTCCGTGCCAATCGTATTGCGGATATGGATTCGGAGACTCGGCTCGTGGTGGGTAATCTTGTGTGAAGCTGTCCCTACCGGACGTTGATGTTTCTGCATACAAGAGTGCGACCCAGGTCGGCCGAATTATCACCGAGGCCTGGGGGGTGCAGAACCTTTACTGTGTGGGCTGTCAGGCTAGTCGTTTGCTGCAAACGCCAGTAAATGCAAGGGCAGTAGATTTCAGATGCGGAACATGCGACGAGCTGTACCAACTCAAGAGCGGGAAGACGCTGCCAAAGGCTCGCATCGTCGATGCCGCTTACGACGCGATGATCTCGTCTATCCGGAGCGAGCGCGCACCTAACCTCTTCTACTTGCATTACGACATCACTGAGGGTGTGAGAGACCTTCTATTGATACCGCGCTTTTTCTTTACCGAAGGATGCATTGAACGAAGAGCGCCTTTAGGCCCCGGGGCTCGGCGTGCCGGTTGGGTCGGCTGCAATATTCGCTTAGATCGGATTCCTCCAGAAGGGCGGATCGCGGTCGTAAAATCAAGTGTAGCCATGGACACCACATGGGTGCGCGCGCAATTCGCGAAAATGGGGGCGCTTAAGAACCAGAGCGGCGAGGCCCGAGGTTGGACGCTGGCTGTTCTTCTTGAGCTGCATCACCTCGGTGTGGAGGTCTTTACGATCGAGCAAGCCTATGCACTCGAGCCCGTTTTGCAGGCTAAGTTTCCAAAGAACAATAATGTTAGGCCCAAGATTCGACAACAACTGCAAGTTCTTCGAGACATGGGCATCCTAACTTTCTTGGGTGGAGGTAATTACCGCTTCGAATAGTAGTCAGTGGTGACGCGGACTGCGGACAGCACAAACGGCTACTTCCTTACCCCACGATGTCGTTCGACGAGATCGGTGAACTGCCGGTAGCCCGAATCGCCAAGCCCCAATCTCACCTCTACCTCTGGGTCCCAAATGCGCTGGTTGCGGAGGGGCTTGAAGTCATGCGACGGTGGGGGTTCACTTACAAATCCAACATCATCTGGTACAAGGTCCGAAAAGACGGAGGCCCGGACCGACGTGGTGTAGGCTTCTACTTCCGCAACGTCACTGAGATGTGCCTTTTCGGCACGCGCGGCTCCAACATTCGCACCCGAACCCGGGGACGCACTCAGCCGAACATCATCCTCAGCCAAAAAACGATACATAGCCGTAAACCCGCCGAAATGTACGAGATCATTGAGGGCTGTTCCTACGGCCCGTACATAGAGCTCTTTTCGCGGACCAAACGGGAAGGCTGGACGATGTGGGGGAATCAGGCAGGGCTCCTAGAGACCAACGACGAAGCGCACCGTTACGGAGATCGACCTGAGCTGGCGAACTTCGAAGAGCTGCAAACGAGGCTACTCGAACACCGCGCACGCTAAGGGCTCGGCATGAAGGAACCCACCAAAGAAATGAAGCTCGCCGCCGACGGCATGGGCTACGCCGACTGGCCCAGCGAACGCAAATACCCCCGCTACCAAATCCTCTCGATCGAAGCGCTGTTGGAGAAAGGCATCAAGCCCGAAATCCCCGACTCATATCGAAGCGCGGTGCAGACTGGCGTTGGGAAGGCGGTGGACGAGGGCCAAGAACGCTTATTTGAGTAAATCGGACACCATCGCAGTTCCATCGGACGCTTTGGTTGTCACATCGAAGTTCGATGTGACTCGCTGGCTGTCCGATGTCACCCTCTGAGTGTCCGATGTAGCTGTCTAAGTGTCCGATGCGCCTCAATGAGTGCCTGTTGTACCGCCCTGAGTGTCCGATGGGCCTCCCTAAGCTCCCGATTCGGGACGCAGAGTCGTCATTGGGGTGTCCAGAGGGTTCGAGGCGGCGAAGAAAGGATGCGATGACCGGATTATTGTCATCTTGAATCTTGACAAAGACAAGAATGGAGGGGTAAAAGTGGCTATCTTGAGGGCCGAGGCGCCCGATGGGGGGTCCGGCCAGGAGGTAGATCATGCCGATTACTTCTGTAGGCTCTTGGTTGCCGACGATTGACGAGTTCATTACTCATTGGACAGCGGTGAACACCTTCCTTAGCCCGGGCGAGCTTATTCTCTCCAACAACTACAAGTTCAGCAGCCTTCAAAGCGACCGGACGGCGATTGCGGCGCAGATTGCCGACGTGCAAGCGAAGCTGAACCTGCGCACGACCGCATCGGGAGATCGCGACATCAAGCGCGCCGCGCTCATGGATCGGATCGGACAATTCCGCGCCGCCGTTCCGGCCCAGCTCCCAGGCTCACGCTACCTGGTTTCGCTTCCGGCGTTGCCGCCCTTTACAGCGTCCCCTGGCAAATGGCGCGACTCGCTCGACGACATGTCGAATCTGTGGACGACGATCAACACCAACGCGCCCGCCGTGCCCGGATTCACACCGCCCCTCATCCTGGGCGGGCCGTATCCCATCGCGACGTTCACGACTGACAAGACCGCGATGGACACCGCGTTTACCAACGTGGCGACGACCGATCAGAACTTGCAGCAGTCGCGCGAGCTTCGGGACAAGCTCTTTCAGCCGGTGTATCAGAAGCTCAAGGAGTACCGGCTCGGCGTCGTGGGTGGCTTGCCGCCGGGCAATGTGCTGCTGAATTCGATCCCGCGGCTCACGCCCCAGCCAGGTTCGACGCCACCGGCGACGAACATCTCCGGCGTCTGGAACCCGGTCACGAACGAGGCGGACCTCACATGGGAAGCGCTGTCGATTCCGAACTTGGATTACTGGTCGGTCCGCGCGCATCCGGGTCCGAAGTGGCGCAACGACGAAGCCGAGACGATCGCGCAGGTCTTCCCGCCCGCGCTCACGTACTCGACCACTCACGGCCTCGTCGCTCCCGGCTCGTCGGTGTTGCTGGCCGTGTTCACGGTCGCGACGACGGGGAATGAGAAGCGGAGCAACGTCGTGAAAGTGACTCGGCCGTAGGTCGCGTCCGGCACTCCCCCTCGCCCCGATGAATGGCGGGGAGAGGGGGTTGGGGGGTGAGGGGCCTCCGGGTGCCTTTCAAATACGCTTTTTGTGGGTCACCGAGCCTGATTTCTTATGCATTCGGATGCCTCAGTAGCTGTCGTCGGCTGTCTTCCATTGGCCGCCGGTTAGGCTACTGAGGCGCAAACTCCCAAGTCCGTCGCCGCAGTCAAATGGGTATCGCTGGCCGATAGCGGGCACCGATATTGGTAGTGGTGCCTCAGTAGCTGAAGCTTGCAGACGGCGGTAGCGCGGCGATGGCAGCTACTGAGGCATCCGAAACCGGGGTTGCACGATTTCATCACCCCGGCCACCCAGGCAATTCGTTTGGCTTGTCGAATGGCACCCGGAGCCCCTCACCCCCGGCCCCTCTCCCCGCCATTCATCGGGGAGAGGGGAGCCGGAGGATTAGTCGCCCAGGAGCAGGCCGTCGGCGCGTTCTTCTTCAAACACCGCCGCGTACTTCTTGGCGGTCGGGGCGAGGGGATCGGTTGGGAACTCGGTCGAGACGCGCTTCATGAGGGTGATCGCCTCCAGCCCGAGGTCGACCTCTTTCTCGTGCTTGCGCCACCAGTCGTTGAAGTTCGAGAGTCGGTGCGAAGCCGTCGCGGCGCGGTAGAGGGCTTTGGGGGCGAGGGGCGACTTGGGGAATTCCTTGACGATCTGGAGGCAGAGGAGGCGGGCGCGGTAGAGGCACTCGTGCTCGTAGTGGTGCTCCTCGACCGCGCGGGTGTCGGGGCCGGTCGCGATGCTCGTGTTCCACGACCAGCCGAACATCACGTTGCGGCTTCCCTCCCATAGCGACGGGTTATAGAGGAGCAGGTTGCGCTGGGTGTAGTAGGCGCTGGCGAGGGCGTAGAGGGCCTCGGCCCTCGCCTCTCCCTCGCTCGCATCCGCCTTCTCCTTGAGCGCCTTGAGCTGTTCGATCGTGTCGAGCGGATCGCGCAGGATGTCCATTCCCGCGCCGCCGAACCCGGCGTACTGGTCGCGGGTCTTCGCCCCGTATTGGCCGAGGCGCAGGCGTTGGTCCGAGCTTAGCGTTCGCAGGGTCGCGGTGGCCTTCGCGAAGTCGTCGATGCGGAGGTAACGCAGGCCGAGCGCGTAGGTCGCGAGTTCGTCCTTGGGGTGGGCCTTCACGTACGCTTCGATCTGCGGAATGCTCATGCGGGCGTCCAGCAAGTACGCCACGTCCGAGTCGTAGCCGAGGGCCTTGTATTGGTCGAGCGCGAGGCCGAATTCGCCCTTTGCCTCGTGGAGCAGAGCGACATTCTCCCGCGTACCGTTGACCAGATAGCTCTTGGGGAAGCTGGCGAGCAGCTGCTGGTAGTCCTTCATCGCGGCGTCCTTGTCGCCCGTCTTGGAGCGTGACGATCCACGGACGTAGAGCGCCACGTCGTTGCCGCCCTTGGCAAGGCTGGCGTCTGCCCACTTGATGGCGCTCGTGAAGTTCCCGCCGAAGTAGCAGATTTCGGCGAGCCTGGCGTAGGCCTTGCCTGCGACCGGAACGCTGGGGTTCTTGGCGAGCATCTCTTCGGCGGTTTCGGCCAGCCCCGCGAGTTCCGATTCGTTGGCGTCGCTGTAGAACAGTCGGTACTCGAGGTAGACGGGCAAGACGTCGGGATTTGCCCGCAGCGCATCGCCCGTTGCCCGGGCCTGGTCGGGGGTGAGTTTCTTAAAGGTGTACATCAGGGAGGCGATGACGCGCTCCTTCTGCTCGTCGTTCTTGGCCGCTCCCCACTGACGGAGAAACGCAACGACGGCGGCTGAAGACTTGCCCTCGAGCAAGTTTGCCCGGGCGGACCAGCCCGTCAAATCGAACGTGAAACGCGAGGTTGTTTTGCCCTGAAGGACGGGTCCCATGAGGCTCCGCGCCTTCGCAATCGCCTGTGACGTGGGCGGCGTCGCGGTGAGCCAACCCTCGTCGTTCAGCGGTGTCCCGAGCAGGCAGCGAACCGCCATGACACGGAATGAGTCCGCGCGGGGCGAGGCCGGGTAGGTCGCGAGGCCATCAGCAAAGATCTTGGCCGCGTCGGGCAGGCGTTTCTTGTCGAACTCAACCGCACCGATTAGGTATTTGGCGTGAGCACGCAGGAACCCCATGCTCTTATCCGCGACCATCTGCTCGGCAGCCTTGGTCGGGTCGGTCTTCCCCGCGTCGTAGGCCGCACGGAGGTCGAGGTACTTGCGCACCTTGGCGGCGGGGAGAGCTTTGGCTTGCGCGCAGACTTCGATGCGATCCACGATTCCGGCCAGTGGTGGGGCGTTCTCGGGCACCTCATACGGGTACTTCCCTGCCGCGGCCTTTTGATACGCGCGGTAGGTGGACGCCGCCTTAGCGAAGTCCCCAGCCGCAATAGCGGATTGGGCGTCTTTGAGGAAGGCGGTGAGCTTGGCGAGTTCCTTCTCGTAGGCATCTTCCTCGCCGTCCCATTCTCCCCAACCCTGCACGGGCTCGTAGCCGACCGGCCGATCGTCCTCCTGTCCCCAGGCGGTGATGGTCAGGGGTCGCGGGGGGGCGCCGAAGTCGGGCTGACCGGTGTTGAAGTGCACGCTGGCGTAGTAGTCGCCCCCGCATGCCCAAACCAGCGCCAGACCCGCGCCGCCGAAGACTGCCAAGAAACCAAGTCGCGAAGACCGCATCCCGGAAGTATGTCACGACAGCCGCCAGGACGCCCCTGTGGCGCGGCCGTCCCGCCCGCGCTGTCGAGTAATACAGGGGAAATCGGCGGTTGATCAAGCTGGGACGATCTTCCGCATTACCTCCGCGCTACCCGCATCTCCGATCCTCCGGTTCCCGGTATAGTCGGCCATGACACGCACGATCCTGTCTTCCCTACTCGTCCTATGCCTTGCCTCCGCCGCCATGACCCAGGAGCGCGAGAAGTTCGACCCCAAGCGCGACGCCGCCAAGGATATCCAGGCCGCCATCAAGACCGCCCAAAAGTCGAACAAGCGCATCATCCTCGATGTCGGCGGCGAGTGGTGCATCTGGTGCAAGAAGCTCGATCAGTTCTTCATCGACAACAAAGACTGCGCCGAGGTCCTGAAGAAGAACTTCGTCGTCGTGAAGGTCAACTTCAGCCAAGACAACGAGAACAAAGAGGTCCTGTCGAAGTATCCGAAGATCAACGGCTATCCGCACCTCTTCGTGCTCGACAAGAACGGCAAACTGCTCCATTCCCAAGACACCGGCCTCCTCGAAACCGGCGACCACCACGACCATGATAAGGTAATGGCCTTCCTCAAGAAGTGGTCCGTGCCGACCGCGAAGTAAGGCATGTTCGCGATCATCGGCGCGGTGGTCGGGCTGGCGATTGGCGGAGGAATGGTATGGCTCCGCGCCAATCGAACCGAGCTAATGCAGAAGCTCAGCGTCGCCGCTTTGCTGCTGGTCCTGGTCGGTGCCCTCGGCTCGCTCGGCTTGGCCTGCGCCGCATCAAGATCCGGTGGGGACGCCGGTATGGCGGCGGTTACCCTGATGGTCTTCCTCGTGGTCGGACTCTGTGCAGCCGTGTTGTTTTGCCTGCTGGTGGGCTCCTATCAGGCGCTGGTCTTGCGGACCCAGTACCGGCTCATGGCGCGCTCGCTGCTCATTGATGTGCTCCTGCTTGGGCTCGCACTGTTCTGCTACAACCGATATGTCTTCCAGCCGGCCCAGTCCTCGCGCGTGAATGACTGGTGGGGACGAGAGTCGGCGCGCCGCGAGTCACGCCAAGACCTCCACGACCGCATTCCTCCGCAATATCGCGGCATGACCTCAGCCATGCTCGACGAGCACGCGCGCCTCCGACGTCGATCCGGAGTCGATATGCCGCCGCTGGTGCCGCAGGAGGTCGAGAACGCCATACGCAATGCCGAGAACGCCTCGGCCGCTCCCCCGGTTCAAGACCGCATCGACTACTCGGGCATCGCCGCCGCCCGAACGAGCTATCAGTGGGGTCTCGGCATCGGCTGGCTCATCGGTGGCCTCGCGCTCCCCCTGCTCCTCCGCCCCAAGGCGCCGCCCCGGAGCCCGTAAGGGAAAACAAAGAACCCTCGCCTGCGAAGAATTCAGGCGAGGGCTTGAGCGAGACGCGTGGAAGGCACCTAGGCGGCTTTCTTCCGTTGCGTCGAACCGTCTTCAACGGCGAACTGCACCGTCTGAAGCGGCAACCGCGTCATCGGCGATTCCTGGCCCGTGCTCGTCTTGACGAACCGGTAGCCCACGGCGTAAAAGCCGGTCGGAATCGTGACGTCCTTGCTGAGCGAGCCCGACGTGAACGTGTTGAACGCCAGCGTCTTGTACGCGCTCTGGGGTCGTCGGCTCAGGTTCCGGAGGCGCTGGAAGAGGAACTCGGTGGTCACGCCCGCCGCGTTCGCCTTATCCGCCGTAAAGGTGATCTTCCCCGTGCCCGCCGTGGCCGTCAGCGTAACGCTGTCGCCCGAGAACGGTGCAGTCGGAGGATCGAGCGGAATGTTGCCCCCCGGAGTTACCTGCAAGAACTTGGTCGCGAGACCGGTGAACACGTTGAACCCGTTCTTCGTCCGGACCTTTCCGGCCTTGGTTCGTCGCGTCTGGTCTTCTCCGTAGTTGTTCCAATTGATCACGCGAGCCGCGGATAAGGTTTCCCATGTTCGGGTAGCCTTAGCGAAGTCTTCCCGAAGGTCGACTTGCGCCGCCGTTCGAGGATTCTTCGGGATCACATGATCACGAATCACAATGCCGCTCTCAGTTTGAGCCAGCACCATGTTAGCCGTCTTACCTCTTACCGTGCTGGCAAAAGGACCGGGCTTAAAAAGGGCCATTTGGCTCCTCCTTTCTTATTATTCGTGTCAATTGGGGGCACGTACTGATATTTAGGCTAGTCCGCAGAAGTTCTTTAGGGGGACACGGACATTTTTCAAAAGAAGTCAATCCGCAGGTTCGTTTGAACCAGGGCTTGCTCAAAAACATTCAGCACCCCGGCCAGCCCGTCCGTCACCCATTCGATGTCGGAGCGAGCGCTGTACCCGTTGGTCGCGATTTATCCCCGGGGCGTTCATGACCGCTGGCGAACAGACAGGAGAGGCAAGTCGGATACACAGCGAGGGGCCGCGCCTAAGGCCCTGCCTCCACGCGTCCGAGCGGGCGGAGGTAATAGCCGTCGGTAATCAACTGGGAGCACTTTCCTTATGATCAAGTGTAATCCGCGCCCTGGTTCCAAGAGCGTCCCCTCACAACCAGCAAAATGAGAAGCAGCGCCCAATCAATTGCCAGCAACAGGGGCCAGTTAATCAGCTCTTGGCCCGCAATCGCCGGAGTCCAGAATGGACGAAAAGTGATCCGAGAATAGAATGTGTCTCGCACATTCATCGGCGGAAATACGACGACGGCGACTGCGGCAATCGCTATGAGCCACTCAGTAAGTCTAACACCCTTCATCCGTACCAACATTCAGTTAATCCTCTTGCCACTTATCACATCCGTTCGCGTTCCATGTGCCGCCTCAGAATACCCAGTAGAAAGGAAGAGACTCTTCAAACTTGGCTCGGCCAGGTGGACCAGCAAAGTCTCGAATCATGAATCCGGTCAGGGCGATCATCCGCACGTCCCGATTCCAGTCACGTTCGAGCTCTTTCAGCCGGGTGGCTGCCCAGTCCTTGTCAATATTACGCAACACATAGGCAGCCATCATACGAAGGGGAACATCTGCGGTGCTATCGGAAAGGAGCTTCTGCTTCACCTGGGCATACTCGTTCTCAGCTACCCCGCTCTGCGTGAGTCCAATTAGTGCCTCATAGCAGGTCGGCCGCTGGAGCATTGAAAGTTCCACCATACGCTTTCCAGATCGCGCCTTCAATTTACGCAGGGCAAAAGCGCTAGCCCAATCAACCAGCTCACTTGAATTTGAAAAACGCTCAACGATTGGCAAGACCCGCGGTTCCGCCTGCAGGGCGAGGGTTGATATGGCGTATGATCTCAACCTGTCAGAGCCAGACTTACAAAGTGACAGTAGAGTGTTGCTCAAGGATTTCTCTCTCGGCAGGTAGCGCACCTCAAACACAAGCCTCATTTGGTCCTCCGGAGCAGCAGTTGCAATGACTCTCGCGAGCAGTGCCGATGCAAGTACAGACTTTGTCCTAGTCAAGAGGACCCACGCGTCAAGCCGATTGGAGCCTGACATACTGTTTGCAAAGGCCAGCAACGCTGTGACCTCGTCACGTCCTTCGGCAAGCATGTAGCCGTTCGCAACCGAGGACGCAAGTGCAGTCATGGCGACCCACCTGCTCTTGTCTCTGGAGAGGACCTTGAGAACTTCCTTCGTCTCTGCAGTGCTGTCGCCGCGCAGCGTTGCCGCAACCATTTCCCTTACTTGACTCTTAGAGTTCGTTGCCAGAGAACGGATGACCGCGAATGCCTCAGGAGTCGCAACCCGTCGGAGCGCAAATATGGACCCGGTTTCTTCCCCGGGAAACTTACTGATCGCGTCTGCCAGAGCGGGGACACACGAACTAACAGTATCTGAAGAGATGAATCGAGTCGCAGTCTGGCGCACGACTTTGTCATGATCATTAACCGCTGCAACCAGAACCTCCGAAACCTGACGGTCGGCCGCCTCCGCCAAGTACTGCTCCACGATCAACCAACGATCGGGCGTCTGGGGATCATCGAAAATACTCCGGACGTCACTCAATCCCTCAGGTGCAAGCGAAGCCAGGTTTTGGAGTGCCCTGGCCTTCGGCCCATAGTCGGTGGCACTACGAAACTCTTCAAGATACAAGGCGGTCGAGTTCCGAATGCTCGACGACTTTTGATCGGACGATGCGCCGCAGCCTGCAATTTCTAGACATACGATGAATAGTATGATATGGAAGCAAAACAACTCTCGGCGCATCATTACCTCCTAAGGACCGGTGAGGGACGGATATCCACGTTTGGCCTAGGTGGTTCAGTGTTGCCGTTAAGCGGGGGGCGATAGTCCTCCTCCTCTGTATGCGGGGGGTGGTTATGCGGCCCGTCGTGTCCAACGTAGGCTGCGGAACAATTGCGGCGACATTGCAAGCGAGCCGCCTCATCATTAGGGAAGCCGTTTTCGCAACACTCCAGGCAACTCTCTAGCGTTGTCCAGTCGTGAATCAACTGTGCACCAGGCGAAGGGTGTCCCCACTTCCGTCGGCAGTCCCATGGTTCCCACAGGATGGAGTTACCCCGTGGGCAGTTCAGTTGTGGACCCGTATAGGGCTGAATGGTTGGCCCAGAGGGCACCGGGTTGGGGCGCGGGCCAGGGACCACTCCCACCCCAGGAACAATGACCCATATCTGCCCGCTCCGTTGTCGGGGTCGCTTCTGACATGCTGCGTAGTACATCTCAGCCAAGGCAGAACATTGTTGTATGCAATTCCAGTCGTTGCGTCGATAGCAATCCCGACAGAAATCAACCACGTAGTCGTTCCAGAGGCGGCGATGTGAGCCAAAGCAATGCGGCGAGCTCGGTTTCATGCCCCATTCATCAACATTGCTCGTTGGGTTGGCCCTTGCATACGAATACGGGGCCAAGCCCGGTACGAGTTGGTCTACAGTCATCCATGTGCCCAAATCGGTCCGATCAACTCTTGCCCGAACATACGTCCGACCCGACGAGTCTCGGTAGTAACCCAACGCCCCAATGTACTGGAATGGCATGGTCGTACTGCCGGTTCGCGTCCTCAGCTCGCCGTAGGGCCAATACTCGAATGTATCGGTAATCGTACTCGAACTTCCCATGAGCGCCACCGTCGAACCCTGGGTGTCCGGAACAAGCAAGTGCCGAACACCGTTGCGCTTCTGAGCGATGACTTCGCCCTCAATAAGCGTGTAACGCGCTTTCATCGGCATCTCAGTATTCTCCTAAGTAATCGCTGCCATCCCAGATGAATGTGGTCAGTCCTGAGTCGGTTGAGGTTCGTCGCAACCCATCGCCATCGTAGGTATATGTTGAACTCGACATCGCCAAAGTATTGACCATCGAAACTAATCGATTGGCCGGGTCGTACGTGTATCCAACCATAAGGAAGATATCGCCGCCATCATCTCCCAATTCACCCGTCATGTTCCCGTTATTGTCGAACGTATACGTGGTCAGGCTAGTGCCCTGAGCCATGGTCGTGAGGCGGTTTGCCGCATCGTGACTGAATGTCATTGGGCTTGAACCTTGCTGATACTTAAGCGTTAGGTTCCCCGTGCTGTCGTTGACAAACGTTGCCCTTGCACCCGACAACTCCTGCCCGGTCAAGCGACTTGCGTCATCGTAGACCCAAGTTGAAACTACCCCGTCCTTGTTACGGCCCACTCGGTTGCCCGCACCGTCGTAACTGTCGACCATCGTCATGATGTTCGCCGCCGAGTTGTTGACTTGCACCTGAGTCGTTAAGCGCGACGCGGCATCGAATCCAAACTTTCGCACTCCATAGGCATCCGTAAGGGTCGTGCGACGACTGTCTGCATCATATGCCAAGGTGGTCAGATTGCCATCCGGATCCTTCACCGAAGCAACTCGATTCAACGCGTCAAAGGTCGACGTAAAGACACCGCCATCGGGGTCAACCAGCGTGGTGCGGTTGCCCACGGCGTCATAGCCCATTTGCAAGACATAACCACCCGGCAACGACTTGCGCGTCATCGAACCACGATCATCCCAGGCATAGGTCGTCGTCCCGCCCGAATCGATCATCGTCGTGCGCTGACCGATACCGTCGTATTGGATCGTCACCCGCGTCGAATCGGAGTATTGAAGCGTGACCAAACGGCCAAGCTTGTCAAAGGTCGTCGTTGTCAGCTGGTTCTTGGCGTCGAGGATCGTGGTTGAGCGACCAGCCGCGTCATACGCCGTCGTGGTGGCATGGCCAAGCTGGTTCTTGAGAACAGTTTGGCGTCCGGCATTGTCGTACACCATCGTCACCCAATTGCCCTTCGCGTCCTGGATGCCGGTCTTTTGCCCCGCTAGGTCATAAACATAGCTCGTTCGATTCCCCAAGGGGTCGACCTCCGCCGCCAGGCGGTTCGAGTTCGCCGAATACACGTTGAGCCAGTTTTTGCTCCGTGCGTCGGTCAGCGTGGTCCGGTTGCCCGCCAGGTCGTACTGCATCGTCGTGCGATTGCTCAGCGGATCGATCGTGGCCGACACTTGGCCTGCGGCGTCGTAGACCGTGGTCGCGAGGAACCCGAGCGGCGTCTTGGTCGCAATCCGACGACCAAGAGCGTCATAGAAGAACTCACTCACCCCCGCCAGCGCATCCGTCACCGACACGAGGTCGGAGCGGGCGTTGTAGGTGTTGGTGGAGATGTAACCGCGTGCGTTCATGACCGTCGCTACTCTACCGACGTTGTCATAGGTCAAAGTGGTTCGGTTGCCCAGGGCATCGACATCGGCGATCTTCTGCTTGGCCGCGTTGTACACGATCTTCGAGGACTTGCCGAGGGCATTCGTGACCGTCGTGAGGTACCCCATCGTGTCGTATTCCATCGAGGTCACGAAGTCCAGCGCATCCTTGATCGTCGCCCGGTTCCCCCACCGGTCGTACGTATACGAAGTCCGGTTCCCCAGCGGATCAACGACCGCCGCGAGCAGGCACGTGTCATACACCATCGTCGTCTTTTGCCCGAGCGGATTCGTGCTGCTCGTCATGTTATCGCCCGCGTCATAAGTAAACGACGACTTGCGTCCGAGCGGGTCGGTGGTCGTTTGCAAGCGATTCAGAGCGTCATACGTGTTCGTGATGATGCCGCCATCCGAATTGACGATGCTGGCGAGGTTGCCAATCGCGTCGTAGTTCATCGTCGTGACGAGCCCACGCGGATCGGTGGCCAGTTTCACTTGCCCTGCGTCGGTAAAGCTCCAGTTCCAAACCCTCCCCAGCGGGTCGGTCTGACGGATTCGGTTGCGGTTGGCGTCGTATCCGAACGTGGTCACTTGGCTCAGCGCGTTGGTAAGCGTCGTCAAGTTGCCCACCGAGTCGTAGGCCATCAGCGTGCGGTTGCCAAGGGCGTCATCCGACACGAGCATGCGCCCCATCGTATCGAACGAGGCACTAAAGATCGTCCCCGCTTGCGTGACCTCCTTGGTCTTCACGCGCTGACCGTTGTACGTGAGAGTCGAGATTTGGCCGGTCGGGTAGTCAATGCGGTTAACATTGCCGGTATCGTTATCGACATAAAAGGTCGTCTTCGCACCGGTTGGGTCCGTTTGGATCGTACGCTTGTTCGTAGAGTCGTATTCCCATTGCCAGAGCGCAGGCCCGGATGCCATCGAGACGACGCGCTTGCTAGCATCATACGTGTAGCACGTTCGGTATCCCCGAGGATCTTCAATCGCGGCGAGGAGCGTGTTGCCCGAGAAGACATCATAGATGTACTTCGTCTGACATCCGAGCGGGGATGTCATCGTCGTCATGTACCGGCTTGAGTCGTACTGGAACGTCCAGCGCCGACTATCCCAATCCTCGACATGACTGAGCAGCGAGGTGGGAGTACTGGCGGAGTAGTGGAACGATAACCTCTGCCCGCTCGGAATCTGGATTGACTTAAGCAGCCCTTCTTCGGCACCCGTTCCATAGGTGTACGTCGCCACGAGACCCTGGGGGTCGAGCATGCGGGTGAGATAGTACTGGGTCGGCTCCGCCGTGACCGGTTTGTACATCATCTTGCTGCCATCCGCGAACCACTCAGTGAACTCATTGGCACCGGAATCGTAACTGAGCGTGGTGAGGGCAGCGCCAGCTTGGCCGTAGGATGGTCCGCTACCCGAGAATCGGAACTGTTCCATCGTGCCACGAACAACAGCAACGTTTTCGAGTGTGCCGGCGACGAGGTAGCACTTGGGCGAAGCCGAACGGTTCATGCCGAATTCGCCGTCCGGGAACTTTCCATTCCAACCCGTCGCCTCGGGTGAATAGAAGAATGAGACATCAAGCGAGTGCTTGCCCGCTCGGATCGAAATCTCCGGGTCGACGCGCAACTCACCCGTCGCCGGATCGGGGTGGGGCCGGTACGGATGATCGCGCAACGGATCGTTAGGCGCGAGTCCGTGATTGAGCGCGGTTCGGGTCTGGAAAAGAGGGTCTTGCATTGGATTCACGCAATTACAAATTAACGGGTGCGGGAAGTTCGGTACACATCGACGAGACACCGGCTGGTGAAGGGCATTGGCATCGGCTAGGGTCGATGACAAATGGCTTGCCTGGGTAGCAGTCGCCGCCGCAAAGCGAACTTCCCCCCGCGCCACCCCCTCCCCCGCTTCCCCCAGACCCGCCACCGGAGCCGCCGCCACTAGGTCCTGGGCGCGGACCTGGTCCGCCCCAGCCTGGAAATGCCCAACGTTCGTTCATTCTGTTCCTCCGAGCGCTGCCGAGAGCGCATTAACGACCATGCGGGGGCAATCCCCCTTGCCTTCAGGAAGTGACCCAAGGATCATCACCAAGTCCTCCGGTTCCAGCCGACGTGCCTGCTCAAGCGTCCGGCCTTTGAGAAGCCGAGCGGCAAGGCTCGCGCAAGCGATGATCGTGGGACATCCGTTCGTCTCTTGGGAGACATCGGTAATGACACCAGAGGCATCCACCACCAACCAGATCAGAACGTACGGTCCATCACCCGGATTTCCGAGCCGACCGTGGTGGGTCGCCGCGTCCAGCGGCCCCGTCTTTCCGGGGTTCGCGATGTATTCTTGAGCGGTCGGGCTAAACATTGGCCTCTGATCCTACTTGCATCTATCTTGCTCGATCTGTTCCAGGCTCTGTCAATGGTCCTAGGTCCATTTCGTGCCGTCCTTACCTCACAACTCCATATTACGCAGGGCCTCCAGGAACTGAACCGTGCTGGGTCGGTCGGGCTCGATGTCATCGGCAAGTTCCAACCATCGAATGGCTTCCGCGTTCTGCCCATGCAGGTGGGCCAAGCGGCCCATTTCGAACGCGGCCTCGGCAATCCCACGGTCGGCGAGATATCGAAGGTGAGGTTCGGCTTCCTGGTATCGATTGGCCCGAAGGAGGCGACGAACCAGAACGAGACGAATCGCCAAGGACCTCGGATGGTGGCGGGCAACGCGGGTCAACTCTTCGACCCCTAACTCGGCCCCACCGACGACCTCCGCCATTTGCGCCCGCATCTCGGCCCAAAGTTCGCAGGGCCCAATCCGTTCAAAGATCAAGCCTTGCATTTCTTGCACAGTTGGCCAATCACTCGCTTTGAGGGCAACGCTGAACACTTGGTGAATCGCATTCGTCGGGTTGCTGCTCGTTTCAATGGCCTTCCTCCCCCACGTCAGCGCCTCCGACAGACGATCGTTCTGAGCGCAGATGTCGCACATCAGGGAGAAGGTTTTGGGGCCGAAAATCTGGAGATCAACGCTATTGAACACGCTGTCGTTCCGAACCTCAGTCGCTTTCTCTAGGTGAGCGAGCGCCTCGTCTATTCGCTTCACCTTCGAAAGCTGCCGACCTAACACAAAGTGCAGTTCCGGGTCGGGACCTACCGCATCGAGCCCCTCCTCCGCAATCCTGGTGGCTTCTTCGAGGTTCTCAAGCCCCTCGAAGCTCTGGGACCACAAGGCATAGGCTTTCCGGGCAAACGTCGAAGTCCCCGCACCTTTCTCAAATGACTTCCTGAACCACTCGGCCGCTTCCTCGAAGTTGCCCGCGTGGTGCTCGGTCATCCCCCAGCAGAAGTGAACATACGGGCAGTTGGGTTTATCACGCAACTCAAGCGTTAGCAAGTGGTAATCCCTCTCAAACTTTCGAGCCTGGCCCTCCGGCGAATTGTCATAACCCGCATGGAGAACTGGCTCGTCAATGTGAATGAGGACTCCGTCATGTTGGTTGAGCGAGTTCAGTATTTGCTCGTGGATTCGGCCATCGAAGGCAAGCCCGGGCAGACGCCGAAACACCTTGACGTGATCAACCCGGGTACCCCACCCCTCTGTCTCGATGAATTGGACGGGGACGATGATTCCTTTCAGTGAACGCGGAGCGTCGATCACGCGATCTTGCACGGCGAATCCAGTAAGGAACGGGAGGACATCATCGGCGTCGAGCCACATGATCCAGTCCAAGGTCGCGTGGCGCAGCGACTCATTTCGCGCTGCTGCGAACGAATCCACCCACTCAAAGTCGATCACCTTGACTCCCATTTCGGCGCAGATTTCCTTTGTTCGATCCGTCGAGCCGGTGTCCACGATGATGACTTCAGCAAAGAAATGGAGGGCGCTCTCCAAGCACTGGCGAATCACCCGTTCCTCGTTCTTCACGATCATGCATAGAGAAGTGCGAGCAAGGTTCGACCTGGCCCGGGCTCTCGCACGCAGGGTCTCAGGACGCTTGTTCTCGTCAAAGACGATCCGATGACTCGCATGTCCCGGCAAGTGCGACGCGAACCCGGTCTCCAGGTCCCAGTACCACTTCTTGCGAAAGCGATTGTCGTTCTCTCGCATGATCTTGCGGGGAGAGCTGATGCGTGCAAAAGACGCTGAGCCATGGTGATGCACGAAGGACCGGTTCGAAATGAGCAGACGGTAACCGGCTCTCCTTAAGCGATAGCAAAGGTCGCCATCGTCCGAACCGCCAATCTCATAAATGGGATCGAAGGCCAGGTTCGGGTAGGTCGGTTCCGAGACTTCGTTCAGTGTCGAGCGTCGAATTGCCAAGCAGAACCCGATCAAGAAGTCCGTCTCTACGTCGGCCTGTTCGGAAGCGGCAAGGTCTTGGGCGAAGAGGTCCAGCGTTT
>JAIBBE010000215.1 GCA_019694835.1 Fimbriimonadaceae bacterium
CTTTGGAGATCTATTCAGTTGAATTCCTTGCAGCGCAGGGAATCGTCGGCGAACCGCCGCAATGGCGACCACCGGCCGAGCTCTTTGACGGTCTCGAGCTGCCCAGCCCCGGAGCCGAATCGATCGACGTCAACGAACTCCACCGATTGGTTAACCTCCGTCGGCGCGTTCAGATACCGCTGCGCGCAATTCCGGAGCGACTCGGGACCAACATCGAAAGGACGCGGATCCTGTGCGAGGAGTTTCCCGCTCCGCGCGTACCACACGGCCAAACTGTAAATGAGGCGCTTCCACCAACAGGTCACGGAGCTCTTGGCTTGACCTAGACGTCATCTATCAGTCGGCGACTGCGCGTATTCCGCTGTTTACCAAACGGTTTCGACCAAATCGCAGACTAGGGCCACTCGCCGACTGCGGTAGGCCGCACGGTAATGGATGATCAAGCTCCGATATCGCGTTCATTTCAATCCAGTGCCCGATCTATCAATCACCGACAACTAGCGCTCACGCTAAGCCCAGTACGGACTTAGTGATCGGAGCGTCGAAACGATGTCAGTGCAAGCCGTTCGAGCATCGTTCACCCTTCGCGATGAAGACGGTGAACCCATCCAATTGCTACCCGACGAATTGTCTCAAGCAGCAATCCTGAAGTCGAAGCCGTGGCGCACCTTCCGGTGGTATTTGGGACAACGGCACTACTCCGGAAGCTACTGGTCCGCGACGGAGTCAAAACATGTGATCTACGAGTCGCGCTTAGAGCTGAGCAGACTTCTAATGGCTGACTTCGACCCTTACGTCAAGGCCATTCGTGCGCAGCCATTCCTGATGAGGGCGCTTGTCGGAGAGAAGGTCAGACGACACATACCGGACTACTTGTTGATAACGGAATCGGGCCCCCCGATCGTGGTTGATGTGAAGCCGCGGGAGCGCCTCGAAAGTGTCGGTGTGGCTGAGACTTTGGAGTGGGTCCGCAGTCTCATCGATTCAATCGGCTGGCGATTTGAGGTCGCGACTGAGCAACCGGCCGTCGAAATGCAGAACGTAAGGTTTCTGGCAGGCTTCCGTCGCCCCGCGGGCATCTCCCAGGAATGCCTGAACGACCTTCGCAACAGCGATCTTGAAAGAGTCGCTTTCGGTGAGGCTCTCCGGAAGACATCAGCCCCCGAACCACTAGCGCGGGCGGCCCTACTTCACCTCTTGTGGACGCACGAACTGACTGCCGATCTTTCGCGGGTTCTCAGTTCCACGTCGGTCTTGCATCAATCGGCGGCCGCATGACCAGGGCCGGCGTGCGCATCGCCGTAGGCACACGGGTCATGTTTGACGGTGAAATATTCGTGATCACCGAGTGGCTGCCGTCCGGGGCCGGCAACGAGGTCGTCCTGAAGGGACCGACCAGCTTCTGCCGGATGTCGGTGGTCGCGCTCCTTTCGGATGGACGTACCCGCCTGATCGGGACCGAAGAGGGCCCCGAACCAGATGACGACATCGAACCCGCCGCCACCACGCTGCTGGCGTTGACACCCGCGGAACTGAGTGAGACCCGCGTTCGGGCCGATCACGTTCGCGAGGTCCTCACCGGCTACCGATCCGGAAGTGCGGAAACGGCTGCTGACGGTGAGCCCAGAGCGGAGTTCGACCCTAGACTTCCGTTGGGTGCCAGGCACGAGGCGAAGGCCGCCGAACTCGGGGTACACGCGCGAACTGTGCGGAGGTGGGTGGCGGACTACCGCGCGCACGGAGAAGCAGGCTTGGTGTCCACTCGGACACCGGGGACTGATCGGGTGGATCGGCGTTGGCTGGAGACCGCACTCTCCATCATGGCCGAACACACCAACGAGTCGAAACCGTCTGAAGCGTCGGTCATCTTGCAGGTTCGGGCACGCCTGGCGATCGAATACGGGCCGGGGACAGTTCAAGAGCCATCGCGAGCAACTGCCTACCGCAGGTTGGCCGAACTCGATAAACGCCATCGGACATTCTCCGGAACCACAAAGAGAAACCGCGACATCGCAAACCGACCGGACCGCCAATACGGAAAGCTGCGCCCCACGCGCCCGGGTGAGTACGTGATTTTGGATACCACTCGTCTTGATGTGTTCGCTCTGGATCCATTCACGTTGCGCTGGGTCCAGGTCGAGATGAGTGCGGCGATGGACTGGTACACCCGATGCATCGTCGGCCTTAGATTGACGCCGGTCTCTACCAAAGCAGTTGACGCGGCCGCGATGATGTATCAAATCTTCCGCCCGCCGTTAGCGCCAGCCAGCTGGCCGGCTAATGCAACCTGGCCCGACCACGGCATACCACGCGAAGTCCTCATCGACCCGGACCAGATCGACCGGACCGGAAGGGCGGTGACGGGGCCAGCGTTAGTCACCGACACCATCGTGGTCGATCACGGAAAGATCTATGTGTCGGAGCATCTCAACAGCGTCTGCCAGCGGTTCGGCATCTCCATCCAGCCGGCACGCCTTCGCGAAGGCAGCGACAAAGGCCCACTCGAACGCTTTTTCCGTACCGTCCGCGAGGGCCTCCTCCAATATCTGATGGGGTACAAGGGTCCCGACGTCAACGCACGCGGCCTCGATGTAGAAGGGCACGCATTCTTCTACATTGACCAACTGGAAGCCATTGTGCGCGAATGGATTGGTACCCGATACCACCACCGACCACACGACGCGCTGTTCGACCCCGGGCTGCCCTCCGGGAAGATGACGCCCGCCCAGATGTTTGCGCACGGCATGGTGCGGGCCGGCTACATCGAGGCACCCCGCCACCCCCACCTGGCGTATGAGTTTCTTCGTACCGAGCCGCGGACAATCCAGCCTTACGGGGTTCAGCACGCCAATCTGATCTACCGGGGCGAAGTCCTAACCTCCCTCTCAAAGATGAGAAGCCCGTACACAGGGCGCTTCAAGAATCGCTGGCCCATCCACATCGACCCAGACGACATTTCCCGCGTCTACATTCGCCACCCGGAGACACGGGAATGGCACGAACTGCTCTGGGAGCACGCAACCGAGATTCCGATGCCGTTCAGTGAGGACACCTTGCACTTCGCCAGGGCCCTCTTCAGCCGCGATCACGACTTCATCGACGACCAGAAGGCGCTTCTCGATCTATTTGATCGGTGGCAGCTCGGCATGGGGAACAGCCCCGCAGAACGACGAATGGCGCTTCGCCTTGCGCGGCAGGAAGCCGCACTCAGTAATCAAGTTGGCAACGACGACGCGGAGTCCATCGCAGCCCTGACATCAGTCAGAGCTCTCCCGCAGGTGACAGCGAACGGAGTGGGAAACGAAGGCGATCACTCCGAAGAAGGCGATGACGACGACCCGTCCGAGCTGACCGAGGACTACGAAGACGACGAAAGGCTGGACTGGGCGTGACGAATCTTCAGAACATCAGCCTCGGGAGGAAGGAGGACTGGGACAAGGTTGTGCATGCGGCTCCCCGAACGCAACCGGAGACACTCACCGCGCGGGACTTGAAGAGTCTGAGCCCCAAGGCGAAGAGAGGCTACGACAGGATCCGACGCGACTGGCACGCGAACATGGGCGTCCTACGCACCCCGCAACTTGTGACCCTGCAAGAAAACCTTCAAGACGTGTTGGACAGCAACGTTCACGACGGCGACCGCACCAAGGGGGCAGTCGCGCTTGAGGGTGCAGCAGGACTCGGCAAGAGCACAGCGGTGGAGCAGTTCGCGAAGGACTTCCACCTCCGGGAAATCGACGAACTCGGACCTCATACCGAGGACGGGAACGAACGGTGGCCCGTCTGCCGAGTCACGCTCAGTGGACACCCGACCATGCGCGACTTGAACGTCTCACTGCTGCACTACTTCGCCCACCCGGGGACACGCAGCGGAAATGCCGCCGACTTCGCCCGCCGAGCCCTGGACACATTCCTGGCGTGCGAGGTGCGGTTGCTCATCGTCGACGACATCCACTTCCTTCAATGGCGGGCCTCAGATGGGTTGAAGGTCAGCAACCACTTGAAATTCATCGCAAACGAATTTCCGGTCACGCTGCTAATGGTCGGGGTCGACTTAACACGGTCAGGTCTCTTCAACGAAGGACACCCGACACGCGGTCCAATGCTCGCGCAAACCGCACGCCGAACCACCAGCTTCACGTTGGAGAAGTTCAAGAACGATCGGCAGTGGCGAAAGGTCATCCGAACCATCGACGACGCGCTTGTCCTCACAGAACACGAAAAGGGCCTGATGCCGGGTCAGCTCAGCGACTACCTCTACGCGCGTACTTCAGGCCACATGGGTTCGCTGATGACGCTGATAAACCGCGCCTGCTCACGAGCGATCCGGACAGGAGCCGAAGCCCTCACGTTTGAAGTACTCGAATCGACCAGGATCGACGTCGCCGCCGAAGGTGCACGACGGGACGAAGAGGCACGTATACGAGAGCAACGCCGCGATTGCGCAAAGCGCACGGGAAAGGCCCGTACGACGCAACGTGCTAGCGCATGAATCTGGTTGGGCGACCGGGCGGCCGTAGTTGAACGCCATAGACCGCGGCCAGTTCGGCCACCGCACGTCGACTCAGGCCCGTGTGTGCCGCAATCCTGGAAAGACCCCATCTTCGGGCGTTGTAAAGAAGGTCGAACTCCCGACGCGGTAGCACCTGCATTCGTGTTGGGGGCGTGTGTAATCCAATGGTCGGAACGAGCCACGACGACCCGACTGGCGTTTCGTCGAGCACGGCACGAGCAACGTCCGCTGGAATCCCAAATTCTTGAACGAGCTCTGCGAAGGTTCGGGGCTTACGGGCGCCGATCCAACGGTGTAATGACTCAACATCCAACTCTGGATTCATGCCGAACATGTCTCGGTCAGACGCTGGACGCCACGATGGTCGCCAGCGGACCGGCTCTCCGTGAATTCCTCTATCCCCCAAGAACTTCAGCGCGTACTCATCTAGGGAATCGATCAGTTCGGCTGTCATCCAGAGCGGCATCGTGGAGAGTCTGCTCTGGAAACCAGCCGAAGCGATCGACCACGGCGACTGTTCGGCTGGGACTGTGGTTAATCGTTCGAAAAGCCAGGAACGAACCAATCTCAACCGCAGCCCGCGGCCGGCTCCGAAGCCGACGTCCTCTGAAAGTTGCTCCCAGACCGCGTCGGGTAGCAGACCGTTGCAACAGAGCAGTCGTCTTCGGCGATAGTCGATCGGCGGCGGATGATCTTTCAGGTGATCCGCGTAAGTAGTTATGGCATTGCGTGTTTCGATCCAGCGAGGGGATGCGCCTAAACGTTGCAAGACCCTCAGCGCGCCCCTTGCGGTTACGGTCGAGCCCAAGGCAGTGACTATGTCGGCCAGTGGTGTACGCGCGCCCACCAGAGCGATGGCCGCCGACAGACCGGCGCGTAGCTCTGGATACCCAATGCCTGGACAACGAAGTGGCAGGCTCCAATTGGCCCACAGCAGCGTTGGCAGTCGTTCGGTAACGGACTTCGAGAGATTGGCTGACGGAATCCGACAGGCGATGCGATAACGCAACTGATCGCTGGGTACCAGGAATGATTCCAACGCTGCTAACTGAACGCCGCGCACAACCGCACTCACGCTGCGCCCCCACCCGAGGCTGCTCGCTCGAACCGCAACGCCGTGCTTGCGGTTTGACTCGATCAGCCACCGCAGGCGATCAGCCGCACCCCGGGTAGTCGGGGGCGCGAGGGCCAACCACGTGGCCGCCGCGGCAAGTGCCGTCGCCGACACGGGTGACTCGGCCGTGACTCGAGCCAATCTTTCGTCGGAAGACGCCCCTAAGGCCTCGACGTAATTATCGACGATGTCCGCAGGAAGGAGGGCACTCAATTCCTCCGGCGATGCGTACGCCAGCACCCGGCCACCGACCGCCGCGAAGTCCGCAATCAGTTCCGCGAAGGTGACCGGCGACTGCCCATAG
Organism: Fimbriimonadaceae bacterium; assembly: GCA_019694835.1. Next base: position 5,932 of record JAIBBE010000215.1, read on the forward strand.
ACACCAAAGTTGGCTGTGCCGGTTTCCAGCGCGTGACGTATCGCCGACTGAGCCCTAAGTGCTGGATGCTCGAGGTCCACGACAAGGCTGTCCGCGTTGCACAGCGCTCCGCCGCACCTCGCGGCACTGCGACCATTCGCGTTGGGCATCCTCCGCGTGCACCGACCCGGTCTTGGTACGAGCCCGCTCGGAGCGGGTTCAGTGCGCTGCGTCCGCTGGCAGTCCGGACACAAATCCTGCAGCAGGCAACGATGTCGTTCGCACGCAAATGCCCAGCGCAGCCTCCACCACAACAACCAACGTCCACCACTTTCCCCCAGGCACGGGGCGCAGTACCTGGAGCCAAACCCTCGGAGCCACAGTAATGAATTCGGAGGTGCCGACCTTGTTCCAGCACTATCCGTGGCTTGGCCCAACAGCGCGGAGAAGGTCATGGACTGCAAGACGTCGGCATCGACCCCCGTGGAGTGGGACACGGCCGCCAACTGCGAGACGTTCAAGCCGCGGAGAGCGGCGACCACGTAATCACGCTGGCGCTGTTCGTGGCGCGACGCCAGGCCGATGCCCTCTACGAGATCGCCCCAAGTGGTGTCCATGCGTCCCGCAATGGTCTCCAACCAGGAGTCCAGCGATTCGCCCGGTAATGGCCGAATGCGAATCGGGAGCGTCCGCAGTGCCACTGTCAGCCCGCAGACGCGGCGGACATTCTGTTGACCCAACGGCGCCTCGAGTCGGACTCCGACCGCAGCAAATAGTCCGCCTGCTGGACCGCCACGTCGCCAATGTACTACTAGTAGGGCAGACACTGCCGCAGGTCGGAGTGATTACTGGTGGCGTGCCGACGCGCCCCAGCCAGAACAGTCCTGAGCGTGTCGCGAAATGGCAGCAAGCGAGAGCCGTGGTCGGGAGCAACATCCGCACTCTTCGGTTGGCCAAGGGCATGACGCAGGAGACGTTGGCCTTGCGGTCGGGAGTCACCAGGAACGTTCTCATCGACGTCGAACACGGGAAGCGCGGAATCTTGTACGAGCGGCTGGTCGACATCGCCGAAGCCCTTGAAGTCGCGCCTGGGATCCTTTTCGACACACCGCGCCTTCGTCCCGCCGATTGAATTGGCAGCAAATACGCTGATCGTTTGTGGGGCGCGATTCGGACGCCGGTGAAGCTCTCCCAGCTGCGAAGTTTGACCTATCAGCAAGCATTGGAGCTCATCCGTCGAAGTCGGTTTCGATGGGGAGACGGTGCATAAAGCCGCGCCGGGGTTCATAGCGGGCGCCGAGCAGGCCTAACGCACCCCCGCAGCGCCAATCGGGCAGGTTCGCCGACTGCTGTCCGCCCATTGCGGTATTAATGCCACGACGTCGTGTTTGGGGGAACGGAGGGGATCGTGAGTGACGCTGCAGCAGGTCGCGCCGCAGGGTCCGGCACGTCCCTAGGCGGAGCGTCCGGAGCCGTCGCCGCCTCCGCGCACGCAGGCTGCGGCCGGTTCCGCGGTACCGACCCCCTGATCGTCGGTCGTACACGCCGGCGGCTCGCAGTGGATATCGGCTTCCCTGACACCGCTGGAAGCATCCCGGATGCGCGCTGGATGCGCGCCATGACTTTCGAGCGCCTCGTCCGAGACAAGGCATTCGCCAGCGAAGTGACCACCACCGCCGTCGGCAGGCTAAATCTCTCTCGGCCGGCCCGAGTCGTGACCGCCAACGCCGGCGTCAACGAGGCCGTCACCGCGGAACTGCTCGCGGACGCCCACGTGCGCGCAATCCGGGACGGAGACGCGACGCTGATCTACGGGCTCGCCGTTCCTTTCCCACGATTCGAAGGTCTCGGCGCAACGAGCGTCCGTCCCGACTTCGCAATTGTCGCCCCTCGGACCGACACGCCAGGGTCGTGGGTGATCGTCGGAGACGCCAAAGACTACGAGCGGATGCGGTCACGGATCGACGACACGCGTCTGCTCAAGGGCTTCCTTCAGGTCGCAGTCGGCGCCGAGTCGTTGGACGCTTGGTCCCAGCGACCCGACGGAATGGCCGTGCACCCGTACGGCGTCCTCGCCGTTCCCCGAAACGCCTTCCTGCAGCCCGAACCCCTTGTCGAACTGCTGGACGACCACCGCCGTGAGGTCCGCCAACGCATCGACGAGCGGATCCGAGAGGCGGAGCGCCTGTTCTTCGACGGATCCACTGACGCTCGCGAGTTCGTCGCCGAACTGCCCGCGAGATTCGATCCCGCGACTTGTCCGACTTGTCCGTTGTTCAACTACTGCAGAAGCGAACTTCGGAGCTCGACAACTCCGACCGACTTGCTCGTCGAGCTCGGCATCGCGTCCAACGTCCGGCCGCACGTCGCCGGCCTGGTGGACGGGGGCGGCATTCTGGGCCGCCCGCCCGAATCAATCGTCGCCAACGTCATGGCGACCCTCACCGGTATCGCTCAGCTCACCGGACAGCGGCGGACGGACCCGGCGGGGCTGCCCGGGACGGTCAACGTGGTGATCGCCAAATCGGACGCCGCCGCTCTCGGCGTCTACGGGATTGCGCTGCAGTTGGTCACCGCCGCTGGCCGTCAGCCATGGCAAATCGCGGTGTTCGACGAGCCGCAAATGTCTAGTACTCGTCGGGAAGTAATGCGCCTGCTCGGCGAGCACGTGATCAACGCGATGCGCGAACAGCGCAGAGCAAACAAGGACGACCCGAGCCCGATCCATTTGGTCGTTCCGGATTCCGCGACGGCCGATGTTCTTGTGTCGATTGCCGACAACCTTGCAGGGATCGAACTCAGTCGGCTGCGGTGGGAGCGAGACGAGCTAATGGGTCGCCCGGCGCTGACTTATAACGGCGAGCCGGCAGACATTCCCGCACCCCTGAACGAGTCCACCCGAACGGCCGTGTCCTTTCTGCTTGAGGAGGACCGCGCACGGGCGATGACGCTGCGCTCACCCATCGTTGACGTCCGCGCGGCTCTCGCGCGGCACGTCCACGCGGGAGGCCCTGCGATCGCCGCGTACCGTCTCGACTACCTCGTCGGATGGGCTGAGACCCTCGATGGAACGCCCTTAGTGGCAAGAGAATTCGAAGACGACATTGAGTCACGTGACCACACACCCGGTGCGCGACTGACTAGCAGAATGTCCAACGACATTCATGCTGCGATGACCGAGGATCCAGCCGCCTACATCGAACTGGTTACCGAGGAGCTCTCCTACAAGTGCACGGTGCTGGAATCAGCACTGGACTACCTCGACGCCTTGGACGATTCGGTACTGCGCGAGGTCTACAGGGCGATCGAAGGTGACTCGCAGGCGGTATGGCGGCGGCGCCTCCAACTGCACGCTTCAGACCTTGTCCGTTTCGGCCGGACGTACCGGCACTGGCGAAACTCGCTGGTTCCGTCAATCGAAAGCGACGCGCTCTGTCGCAGTCAGCTTCTCGCTCTGGCGAATCCGCAAGAAGCGGCAGACCTCGCTTCAGATGCGGGGGTACGTCACATAGCTAACGCAATCGTGGTCGATACTGACCCGCTGACAATCGAAGTTGAGTCCAGGCGCATCGGTGATGGATCCAGAATCGTGTTACTGCACGTGGATGGCAGACCGACTGTCGAAGCTCCAGGGGTGACCTTGAAGCTGCAGAAGACAGGCTTCAAGTTCGACGGTTTGTCGATCGGGCCGCTCACCGCGGGTGGTGAGCCCGGCCGCTTCGTCTGGGATCCGCAGGAGGATCCGGGGCTTTCGACGGGTGATCGGCTAGTCGTGGGCGACTTCGCCTGGTTCTGCGATCTCAGCGGCAACAAAGCCCTGAAAGTGAGCCGTCCGACGGCAGACAAGCAATCCGCCCCTAAGCCGGATTGCTACTCCGATTCTTTCGCGAATGACCCTGATTCACACAAGTATTGCTGCAGGCCACACGAGGACTCCGAAGCCGAGTGGTCCGACGAGCTTGCGGCCCGGCGCGCTCGAGGCGAATTGAATCCGGACACGTGGCCGCCCGTGATCGACCGAGACGCGTTCGAAGTGGGCCGCGCGGGCGCACCCACGGGCGAGCGGTTGGACGCCGGGATCGCTCCACCGCCCGAGGGCCTCACGCTTGACGATGTGGATTGATCGAAATGCCAATCGAATTCAGCTCGCCGCCGACGGACCCAACTCCCGGTGTCCACCATTTCGATGCTGCATCCCGCAACGCCGCCGTTGCCGACGAAGCGACGGAAGCGCTACGCAACGCCCTGTCCCGGACCGAGCCAATCGATCGTCTCCTCGTGAGGGCGGCTGCCGGTGCCGGCAAGTCTTTCGTGTTGAGGCAGCTTGTTGTCGACGCCGTCGCTCAGCCAAATTGCGCCAGAGTCGCGGTGATCGCGTTCACCAACAACCAGATCTATCCGCTGGCCACTTCGCTCGGCAAGTCGATTGGAGCCGATCGGGTCTGTCTCTTCGTCGCCCAGGACCGGTTCGCCGACGTTCCCGATGATGCCCGTGCCAACGCGACGATCGCTACATCGACGAGCACGATCCCAGTCGACGCCAAAGTCGTCGTAGCAACCTGTCACAAACTCGGTGCGCCTCGGGAACGCCAGAGACTCATCGATCACTTCGGTCCCGGTTGGAACGGTGAAGCCCCCTTCGACGTCCTGTTCGTCGACGAAGCCTGGCAGCTCCCGCACTACCTATTCGACCGAGTCGCGAAAGTCGCGCCCATCGCCGTCGGTGTCGGTGACGTAGGCCAGCTACCCCCGCTCGAAATCGGCACCAACCCGTGGCGTGGCGACCCCCGCTACAACCCCTACCGCGCCTGGCCGACCGAGTTCGACGACGGAGACGACCTGAGCACCAAATCCGTCGAGTTGCCCTCCGTCTGGAGGCCGGCCGCCGGTCATCTCGACCTCTGGAGGGCTTTCTACCCGGAATGGACGGAGTTGAACTGCGTCGCGGCCCCCGGGGACCGTTCCCTCGTCCTGTCCGGCGCCATGCCCGACGATTCAGCGGCCATCTGGACGCAAGTCGGCACCGGCGTGCCGACACTGCTCGAGGTCGCCGGGCTACCCGAGGCCGAGGCACCCGACATCGACCTGCCTCTCATGGAGCAGGTGAAAGTGCTCCTGGACGACCTGCTGTCATCCGACTTCTCCCTCCTCCAAGCGGATTACGACGGAACCGGAACACCGAACGGTTCAACCATCACGCGCCGTCCGGGCGACGGAGGGGCGGATCCACTCATCGTCATTCTGGCGACGCGAAACCAGGCAGTCGACGACGCAACCGACGTGGTCGATTGGCTCCGAGAGAAGCACTCGCTGCTGCCGACCGACTTGGTCGCGTCGACCGTCGACTCCTGGCAGGGGCAGACCAACTGCATCACGATCGCGGTGCATCCGCTGAACGGTGCCGACGAGCTTGACGAATTCAACTCGGCGTTCGGCCGTCTTGCCGTGACGTGCACGCGTGCGACCCACGGGCTGCTGATGGTGTGCCGTCCCGGACTGGGAGATCTGCTAAGTCAGGCGCCCCCACGGCCGGGAACGCCTTTCGGCGAACCCGGCAATCGCCATCTACCGCGACAGACGCACCAACGAATTCTTGCTTCGTTCGCTAGGGGCACTTGGGCGCCCGCTTTGTCCACTGACTGAGGAGCGCGACTTGTCCAGACTCAACGACCTCATCCGGCAAGTAATCGACAGAGACTCATCGCTCGGCTTAGACCTCCAGCGGGAAGTCACGGCCGTGCTGAAGGACCGACGCACCTTCGGGCTGAACTTTGAACGACACGTGCCGGAAGTAGTGGAGCTGCCTGGCCGCCGCGTAAGACGAGGGGACAAAGTCCGAATCCTACCGCCGCGTGGGCAACTTCCTAAGAAGGCGGATGAGAAGGTCTGGCTGGTTCGCGGCATCGACAGGCATGGACAGGCCAAGACGGCGCACCTGGTTGCCCAGGCCGACGAAACTGAGACGGCAAAAGCATCCATCGATGACCTGGTCGTGGTGGCCGAATTCAGGGACTCGATCTACCCCGGCCTCGTTTCAACTGGGAAAGTGGAGCGAGGGGGGGACAAGCCCTACCACGCGGTCATCAATGCGGAGAATTTTTACGCACTGCAGTTGCTGCTGTTCACACACCGAGGCAAGGTCGACTGCATCTATATCGATCCGCCGTATAACACTGGAGCCAGAGACTGGAAATACAACAACGACTACGTGGAGGCAGACGATCACTATCGACACTCGAAGTGGCTCGCATTCATGGAGCGGCGACTCAAGATTGCAAAGGAACTGCTAAACCCGGATCGCTCCGTACTCTTCGTGACAATTGACGAGAAAGAAGTTCACAGACTCGCCCTGCTCCTCGATCAAATATTCCCGCCAGAATCAATACAAATGGTCACCTCTGTGATTAGCGCTAAAGGCGCTGTCCGCACGGGACAGTTCTCTCGAGTCGAGGAACACGTTTTCGTTATCTCCATGGGCGATGCCGCGGCCAAGCCTTGGACGAGAAACATGTTGGACGATCCAAAGGCTGCAAAGGAAAGCTCTGAAGTGGACTGGCTAGGGCTGAGGCGTCGAGAGCCAACGAGCGTTCGAGGCGCGCGCCGAAACCAGTTCTACGCCATCTTTGTGGACAAGGAGACAGGACAGATTCACTCGGTCGGTGAGGCGTTAGCCGACGATATCGACCGCAGTTTGGTCGACGTCCCCCACGGCACGGTCGCGCTCTGGCCACTGAAACCGGATGGCAAGGAAATGCTTTGGGGTCTGACCCCAGACGTTCTGAGGCGGAATCATCAGAACGGATTCGTAAGGGTTAATCGTTGGAACCCCGACAGGGCCTCAGGCACAGTGCAGTACCTACCCACCGGCACAATTGCGAAGATTCGATCGGGTGAGATAAGGGTCGTCGGACATTCAGAAGACGGTTCGGTGCTTTGCGAAACAGATGGTGGGCCCTCGACCACGCCGCCTAAGCGGGTATGGAATATGGCCTCTCACAACGCTGAATTGGGCGGCACGAACCTACTGTCCAGCCTGCTTCCAGATCGACGCTTTCCGTTCCCGAAGTCGGTGTACGCGGTCGAGGATCTACTCCGCTTCTATTTGTCCGAGTCGCTGGAGGCGACCGTTGTCGACTTCTTTGCAGGGTCAGGAACCACCGCCCACGCGGTGATGCGACTCAACAGTCAGGATGGCGGGCGACGTCAGGCGATTTTGGTGACTAACAACGAAGTTGCGGCTTCAGAGCAGGCCGCGATGCGAAAGGCCGGCCTTCGTCCAGGCGATAGTGAATGGGAAGCACGCGGTATCTGCGACTACATCACGAAGCCGCGAATAGAAGCCGCAATAACCGGCCTCGCGCCTGATGGAAAGGTGGTTGAGGGCAACTACAAGTTCACGGACGAGGCTCCGATCGCCGACGGGTTCTTAGAGAACGCGGAATTCTTCACACTCACGTATGAATCTCAATTGTCCGTTGTTTCGAATCGAGACTTCGAACGCATCGCGCCCCTGCTCTGGATGAAGGCAGGATCCATGGGCAGCAAGATTCAAGACCTGTCTGCTGGTTGGGCCGTCGTGGACAGGTACGGGGTACTGGCCGATTTCGATCATGCTGCAGACTTCCTTCGCGATGTCGAGCAAAGCGGAAACCTTGTGGTCGCCTTCGTAATCACAGACGACGATTGGCTTTTCGAGTCAATCTGCCGCTCTCTCCCCGATGAAGTAGAGCCCGTGCGGCTGTACGACGCCTACATCCGCAACTTCGAGATTGAAGCTGGAAGGGCTGCCAGATGAAGTTCACGCTCAAGGACTATCAGCAGGAGGCAGTAGATGAAGTTCTGCGCCGGCTAGACCAGGCCCGTGCCCTCTACCGTCGTGACGATATCGAGACTTCCTTTTCGCTTACTGCCACGACGGGTGCGGGTAAGACAGTGATGGCGGCGGCTGCGATCGAAGCGCTGTTCTTCGGCAGCGAGACTTTTGACTTCCCAGCGGATCCTGGTGCCGTAGTCATCTGGTTCTCGGACGACCCTAACTTGAACTTGCAGAGCCGATTTCGTTTAATGGCGGCCTCGGAGAAACTGATTTCTTCGAACCTCGTTGTTGTGGAGCCGCCCTTCTCGAAACCGCGCCTGGATCCAGGCAAGGTCTATTTCCTCAATACGGCGAAACTCTCGAAAAATTCACTCTTGACGCGCGGCCACGATGCGGACAAGCTCGCTGACGCTCTGCCAGGTATGGGCACGGATGCGCCGCCGGACATGCAAGGCTGGACCATCTGGGAGACGATCGCGAACACCATCGCAGACGACGAGCTGACGGTCTACCTGGTCCTCGATGAAGCGCACCGGGGATTCAACAACGCAACGAGTTCCGACAAGCCGACGATCGTCAAACGTCTGGTGAACGGGCACGCCGGTCTTCCACCCGTACCGATCGTCTGGGGAATCTCGGCGACGATCGAGCGGTTCCGCGAAGCGATGGAGGCGGCGAATGCCGCCAGAACCCGCCAGGCACTCCCGGCGGTTTTGGTGGAGCCGTCTCGCGTACAGGAGTCGGGACTGGTCAAAGACACGATCGTCCTGGACATTCCGGCTGAGGCGGGAAACTTCGATTCGGTCCTGGTGAAGCGGGCCGCCAAGAAACTCCGCGCGTCGTCGGAACGGTGGAACGAGTACGCCCGTGCACAAGGTCTGACCCAACTCGTTCAGCCGTTGCTCGTGCTTCAGGCACCGAATACCCCGGATCCGGAGACGATTGGCCGCGCGCTCGATGAGATCTTCGGCGAGTTGAAAGAGTTTGGGGCCGAACATGTTCGGCACGTTCTGGGCGACCACCAAACCCTTCAGTTCGGTGGCTGGGAGGTACCGTACATCGCACCGCAGAGGGTGGAAGATGCGACTTACGTGCGAGTCTTGATCGCGAAGGATGGCATCTCGACGGGGTGGGATTGCCCTCGTGCGGAAGTGCTTGTGTCGTTCCGGCCGGCGAAGGACCACACCCACATCACGCAACTCCTCGGCCGCATGGTGCGTAATCCGCTTGCTCGCCGTATACCGGGTGACGAGCGCTTGAATGCAGTTGACTGCATTCTGCCGTTCTTCGATCGAACGACTGCTGGCAACGTGGTGAAGTTTTTGACCGGCCAACTGGATGAGATGCCGACAAATGGGCCAAAGGTGCTCCTCGACGGGCGCGAATTGACCCCGAATGAGAATGTGCCGCAGACCGTCTGGGACCTGTGGGACGCGCTGCCCACGATGACTGTTCCGGCACGTGGCGCACGAGCGGTGAAGCGGCTCGTGGCACTGGCAGAGGCACTCTCGAGTGACGGATTGCTACCCGGGGCGGTGCGTGAGGCGGAGCGAGAAATGCGAACCGTCCTTGATACGTACGCGACCCGGTACGCCAGGCAGCTCGAGAAGGCGGAGTTTGAGGTGCTTGCCGTCCGTGGCCAGTCAATCGCCGGCACGACAGGGAAGCCAAAGTTGGTGTACGTCGATTTCATCGAGCGAGCCGACGATCGTGCAATCAGAGTCGCGTTCGAGGAAGCGTGCAAGGCGTTCGGTGCGGACGTTGCGCAGTCTTACGTGAACTATCTAGCGCCTGAGGAAGACGCGGATGATGATGAACTGCGATCCGCGTACGTGCGGACATCCGCACTTGCCACGGTTCCCGAGATTCGCGAAAGAGTCGATGTGGAAGCGGATGAGCTCGCGGACGCCTGGTTCGCGCAATTCCGTTCGCAAATAAGAAATTTGACTGACGAGCGGCAGCAGGAATACGAGACAATCCGTGCGATGGCGACGGAACCGCGACGCGGTGAACTGTCACGCCCCAGGCGCCGCTTGGAGGACTACGCGATGGTTGAGGCTGATGGCAAGACTGTCGCTTCGCCCCTGGTCCGCATGCACTTGATGTCCGATACCGACGGGAAGTTCCCGATCGGCATGCTTAACGACTGGGAACGGGCGGTTGTCTTGACTGAGCTCGAGCGGCCTGACTCCGTCGGCTGGTACCGGAATCCGGCAAGGGCTGCGGTGGATTCGCTCGGTGTCACGTACCGGGACGATGTGGGGAACTGGCGATCAATGCATCCCGACTTCATCTTCTTCAACGAGGTCGACGGACGAGTGAGAGCCTCCATTGTTGACCCGCACGGGCATCACCTTGAGGATTCCTTGGTCAAACTGCAGGGCCTCGCCCGTTTCGCCGAAGAATTCGGCAACGACTTCCATCGGATAGAGGCGCTCGCGAAGGTTGGTACCAAGATGAAGGTACTGAATCTTCAGGACGAGACGGTTAGGCAGGCGGTGGTTCACGCCAAGGACACCGTGCTGGCCCTCTACGAGTCCGACATCGTAAGTGGTTACACGCTGGCGACGTAGGCCGTGCCATGGGTCCGTAGGAGTCAAGACTGGCATGAACCAGAAGGTTGCTACTAACTGTTTGGCGAGGTTGTTGGTTGCCCGCGCAGACTGTCGCCCCTCTGGTCTAGCGTGCTCAATCGGAGGCATGACCGGGGCTTCGAGGATGTTCCGGAATGAAAAGGGGGCGGGGCTAAGCAATGAGTGACGACGTGCAGGCTGACGTATTGCTGGCGAATTATCTGCAGGGCTTCGTGTGGGCCGATGAGGACTGGCTCGAGGTCGATGGAGCGGCGGCGACCTACTGGCAGGCTCGGCTGGCCCAGACCACAACTGTCGACGTCCTGCCCGACGGCCGTACGAAGTGGCGGATCAGAACCCGGATCGTCGAGCAGGTTCCCGATGGTACGGATTCTCACCAGCTTTGCATGGCGCTCAACCGGTACGCCGCCGGATGGAGCTTCGCCTACGACGCGGAGGAGCGCACCATCGACGCGATTGCCGCGATTTGCGCACTGCCGCAATGGGACACCTTCTTCCTGCGCCTGTCGGAGAAGGCAAAGCTGAGCGCCTGGATGTCCGACGTACTCGCTGAGCGGATCGCCGAGGCGGTGGGAGGCGTGGCGGCATTCAGCCACCCGCAGGCTCAGTCCGAGGTCCGGAAGTCCTTCGATGCGACCTACTACTACCTTCAGACGCTGCGCGGTCGTCCCGAGTGGATTATGGACCTGACCCGCTATCAATTCCCGTCCGTAGAAGACACCGCCGAAACCATCGCCGGCCTCGTCGGCGTCAAGCCTGACGATGTGTCCTGCGAGTCGCAGACCATGCGGCTACCCGTTGCGCCCGGTGTCACTCTTGAGGCCGGCTTCGCCAAACACGAGATCGTCGGGGAGAGTTGGCGCAGCGCCCTGTCAACGCCGTGTCCGTCAATGCCACAGGCGAAGGCGAACTATCTAGCGGACGTCACGTGGCGGCTGTTCCATGATCCGCAGACCAACTTGTTGGGCGGTTGGAGCTACGACGGGGACACGCTGCTGTTCCAGCAGTGGAACACGATGTCGGAGGCCCGCAACCAAGAGCAGTTGGGCTCCTACCACGGTCGCCACACTGAGGTTGGTCTGTGGGGGTTCACCTCCACCCTGAGCGATGTGCTGGGAGCGATGTCACATGAACCCGTCGATGACGATGCAGAGGGTCGGCCGCACAGCGATGCTCGGGAACGTGCGGGACAAATCGTGGCGGCGATCGCCGAACAGGCCCGATCCGCGGTGACCGAACGTCGCACGGAAGAGCAGGAGCCGGCCGATCGGCGGCTGCTGTGGCTTGAGAACCGTCAGACCCTTGCGGTGGCGGTGTGGTTCAACCCGATGGGACCGACCGTCAGCAGCACTGAGGTTTGTGCGCTGCCCGACGGCACGGAGTACGTCGTGCATTTCCGCCGGCACCCATTTGCGCCCTTCCACTGCGTGCTCGGTCCACTTACGGAAGGCGGCGATGATTCTCAATTATTGAGCGACGCAACCGATCTGTTGGTCGGTGGGTCACTACCGAACGTTCTCGCACTGTGGGACAACCCAGATGCCACCGCCGCGGACGTCCCCGCCGTGCTGCGGGATCGGATCCTCGAGGCCGCCGGCGAGGGCGGCAGAGATTTGGCGGCTGAAGCTGCCTGGATTGAGACGACCATGGGAAATCCGTGGGAGTTCGCGGCCGTCGACCAAACCGAAGCCGAGCATGTCAAGACCGCCGCCAAGAAGGCCGCAGCTGCCCAGCCCTCCTCCGACGGCGGCTTCGCGGCGTGGTGGGAGAAGGCGTCCAGCTTCGACAACGTTGTCGCCCACTTCAGGGTCCTACCCGAGGCGTGGGACGGCGCCCTGAACACCCAGAGGGCCTTTGGCAACCTTGGACACTTCGACGTCGATCCGCTGCTGGTGACCTACTCGAACATCGGCATGCCTGGCCCGGACGACGAACCATCCGACAACTGAGAGCACCTGCCCAGATCGCGTTGAGAAAGCAAGGGAGACAGCTCAAATGCCGAAATCAATTTCCGTAAATGCCGAGTCAACCGAGTTGAACGCAGACGGCATGCGCCTGAGTCGGGCCTTGGATTCACTAGATCTTGTGGACTCCGCGCTTGATGAGGTCGCCTGGATGAGCTGCGTCACCGAGCAGGTCGGCAACGACATCGCCGATGAGTGGTACAACCTTGAAGCGGACGTTGTCGAGAGCGAATACGAGTTCACCTACGGCTCTTTCGAGAAGGCGAAAAACTTCTCGGTGGGCTTCAGGTCGGGACCGCTGGCCGCCGAGTGCGCTTGGATGCTGCCCCGACTGCGGGATGCGATCGACAGAAGCGGACACCCTGAACCGTTCCTGGTGGAGATCGGCGCGGGCCCTGGGGCCGCTGCCGCGGTCTTGTCTGCGGCCCTGCAGGTACCTGTCATCGCCGTGGACGCCCACCCACTGACCAGCGGGCTGCCTGAGCAGTTTGCGAAGCGCACCGGTGGCAACGTCACATCTCGCATCGCTGACATCGCCGATCTGGCGGACGTTTTGGATGGCCGCAGCCCCGCGGCGGTGTTCGGGATGGGGGTATACCGATACCTGCAGCCCCATCAGCATCGCGGGGAGTCCTTCAGCGACTGGTTTGAGATTGAACGAGTCCTTGCCACCCATGAGGTTGACCCGGCTGTCGAGTCCTTCATCGCGGCAATGGGCGACGCCGATTTGGTGCTTGCCGAATCAATGTGCACGGACTATCTCGCTGAGATGGCCTCGGGATTGTTCAAGTTCGGCTATCAGATCCCCCAAGGGGGGATCAAGCGCATCACGGGGGCAACGCCGACTGGGCCCACGGTGGTATTCGGAATCCACTTCTCGAAAGCGGATCTGCCGAAGCGGAATCCGAATCTGCTCATTGAGATGTGCAGCCCGCTCCCTCGCCCCTACGCTGACTTCGCCTCAGATCCCGACAACGATCCCGCGGCCGAGGCGCTACGGTTGTCGCTGGAACCGACGGAGTTCATCGAAGCTGCCGAAGTTGACTACACCGATGGTTCTGGGCGAATGCGCCACGAGGTGTTCGGGTGGGGGAAGTACCTGATCGGACAATACGTGGCTACGAATCAGGGATATCGCAGCCTGAAGTTCTTCCCGCGAAACGACCTTGAGGCGGTGCTGCAAGCACTTCATGAGGACGAAGCCCAACTCGAGCAGGCCGGCATGGCGACGGTCTATGAATGCAACCTGCCGGCCCCGCAATGGGGTGGCTCACTCGATACCTAACCCCAGATGATCTCGATGTGCCGCCTCGTGTCAGACGGAAGGAACAGAGTTCGCTCCTGAAGCCGGCAGAAGCGATCGTCGCAGTGGCGGATAAGCGACCAAGCTGCGCTTGCCTTCACGCACGCATCGCGGCTTCAAGTTCCGACCATCGATCTTTGTCGGAAGGCCTACATAGACTCGAGCTTCACTGAAAGAGGTTCAGTTCAAGCAAGCGGGGGGGTTAAGTCGTGACTCATCAAAGCGGGGCCGAGCCAGGCAAAGATGTGGATGAAATGAACGAAGACCCCTGGGACGAGGACCCTGCCGACCAGTTGCCCAGTGTGGTCGAGCCAGGACGTATCAACCTCACGCTGTGGACGAGTGCTCTTGGCGGAGACCCTCAGGCGTATGACATCTCCTTCAACTGGGACGGCGACGATACTGCCGAATGGTTCGAGGACATAAGT
>JAIBBE010000099.1 GCA_019694835.1 Fimbriimonadaceae bacterium
GGGGTGCGCGGATTGGCTTGCGGGGTGCGCGGATTGGCCTGCGGGGTGCGCGGATCGGCCTGCGGGGTGCGCGGATTGGCCTGCGGGGTGCGCGGATCGGCCTGCGGGGTGCGCGGATCGGCCTGCGGGGTGCGCGGATCGGCCTGCGGGTGCTTATGCCTCCGCCCTCTCAAGGGTGGAGGCGCTGCCGATGGGGTAGACGCGGGATTGATGACCTGCCGGATGGACAATCAGGCATACGGCAGGGGCTGCCCTTCTTGGTGCCCGCGGCAATCCGATAGGCTAGCCTCCACCCTTGGGAGGGTGGAGGCATAGAAAATGGCCGGAGTGCTTCAGCCCGGATGCGGGTTGAGTCAGCCCTTGGCCATCGAATCAGAGCGTGGATCAGATCAGTGCCGTGCCCGCGGCGCCGGGAATGTCGAGCCACTTCGCGACCGTCGCCCCGACCGCGTCCATCCCCTTCGTGTCGCCGAGCGCGGAGGGGGGGACGCCGCCGACGAGGACCGAGACGGGGACGAACTCGCGCGAGTGGTCGGTGCTGGGGGTGGTGGGGTCGTTGCCATGATCGGCGGTCAGGATGAGGAGATCCTCGCCAGGAGTCAGGCCCGCAATCAGTTCGGCGAGGTGGCTATCGAACTCTTCGAGGCACCCGGCGAAGCCCTTGGGGTCGTTGCGATGGCCGAAGCGCATGTCGAAGTCCTCGAAGTTCGCGAAGATGAACCGGGCATCGGAATCGAGCGCCGCCCGCATCGCGCCCCAATGCTCGGCGTTGTTCTGCGTCCGCCGTACCGACCGAAACCCGCGTCCATCGAACAACTCGGGCACGACCCCGATTCCGTACACATCCCCGACCGCGTCGCAAAGATTCGGCGGCGGGGTCAGTGGAAAGTCCTTGCGCCGGTCGGTGCGCGTGAACCCCGCCTTCGCATCACCAACAAACGGACGAGCGATGACGCGCTGGACGTCGTTCGGCTCCACACACAATCCGCGCGCGATCCGGCAGTAGTCGTACAGCTTCTCGATCGGCACGATGTCCTCGTGGCAGGCGATTTGGAACACGCTATCGGCGCTGGTGTAGACGATCGGGAAGCCGGTGTCGAGGTGCTGTTGCCCGAGATCGGCGATGATTTGGGTGCCGCTGGCGGCGCGATTGCCTAGCGTCTGGGTCTCGATGGCGCGCTCGAAGTCCTTGATCAGCGAGATTGGAAAGCCGTCCGGATAGGTCGGGAAAGGCCGCTTGGTGATCGCGCCCATCATCTCCCAGTGGCCGGTGACCGAGTCCTTGCCGCCGAGCGAAAGCTCCTGCAGGCGACCATAGCGCACGGAGAAGCCGCCGACGTTCGGCAGCGCCTCGAATCCTGCGCTGTCGAGGTAGCCACAGGCAGCAAGGATTGGCGCGTGGAGCCCACCGTTCGCCTCGACCACATGCTTCAGCGTCGAAGGATGGTCGGTGTCGCCGAAGAGAGCCGCGTCGGGGGCTTCGCCGGCTCCGCAGCCGTCGAGAACGAGGACGATCGCGCGTCTGGGCATGGCCTAGTTTGGCAGGCGGTGACCCATCTTCTCGCGCTTGGTCTGCAGGTACCTCTCGTTGTGCTCGGTTGGCGTCGCGACGAGCGGTACGTGCTCGACGATCTCCAGGCCGTAGCCCTGAATGCCGGCGACCTTCGCCGGGTTGTTGGTCATCAGTCGGAGCCGTCGCAAGCCAAGATCGGCGAGAACTTGGGCGCCGATGCCGTAGTCTCGCAGGTCCGCTTTGAACCCAAGCGCCTGGTTCGCTTCGACGGTGTCCATGCCTTTATCCTGGAGTTCGTAGGCGCGCAGTTTGTTGAGGATGCCGATGCCTCGGCCCTCTTGGGCGATGTACAGCACGACCCCCCGGCCTTCCGCCTCGATCCGGTCGAGGGCGAGGGCAAGTTGGTCGCCACAGTCGCAGCGCAGCGAGCCGAGGATGTCGCCGGTGAGGCAGCTTGAGTGCACGCGGACCAGGGTTGGCTCCTCGGTGCAAACGTCGCCTTTGACGATCGCGAGATAGGGTGCGGTTTCGACGGCAGGCTCGTAGCCATACAGCGTGAATTCGCCATGCTTCGTCGGGAAAGGAATCGGTCCCGCGACCCGGTGCACCAGTTTCTCGGTGTGACGACGATAGGCAATGAGATCCGAAATCGTAATGAGCTTGAGGTCGTGCTCTTTGGCGAATTGTTCCAGCCCTTCCAGCCGCATCATCGAGCCGTCGTCAGCGACGATTTCGCAGAGCACGCCGACCGGCTTAAATCCAGCGAGAGTACAGAGGTCCACCGTGGCCTCGGTGTGACCCGCGCGGCGAAGCACGCCGCCCTTCTCGGCCCGGAGCGGAATGATGTGGCCGGGGCGGGCGAGGTCGGAGGCTCTTGAATTTGGGTTGCAGAAGACCTCAACCGTCTTCGCGCGGTCATAGGCGCTGACGCCGGTCGTGCAGCCCTCGATCGCATCCACGGTTTCACCCATCGCGGTGCCGAGGCGGGCGGTGTTCTGCTTGGTCATCATCGGGATCAGCAGTTCCTGAAGTCGCTCGGCGGTGGTCGGGATACAGGGCACCCCTCGCCCGAAGCGAATCATGAAGTTCATCGCTTCTGCCGTACAGGTCTCGCCCGGCATGATCAAGTCGCCTTCGTTCTCACGATCGGGATCGTCGACGACGATGACCATCTTGCCTTTACGAAGGTCTTCCAGGGCGTCGGGAATGCTGGCGAAGCTCATGCCTCTATTCTACGTGCTGATCGTGCTTGCTCGTCTTTTGCGAGCCGTGACTCCAAGGCGGCCTGCCATAATGAACCCATGCCCCAAGACTCCGCTGGTCCGACCGTGCGCATCGTGACCCTCGGATGCGCCAAGAACGAGGTCGACAGCGAAGAGATCGCGGGCGTGCTCCAGGGCGCGGGGTTCGCGGTCGAGGCGGACAAGCGGCCCGACGTCACGATCATCAACACCTGCGGCTTCCTGGAGTCGGCAAAGCTCGAGTCCATCGAGGCGATCAAGAAGGCAGTGCGGACCAAGGGCAAAGGAAAGGTCATCGTCGCCGGATGTTTGAGCCAACGCATGGGCGAAGACTTGGCCCGGCTCGCGCCCGGTGCCGATGCATACATCGGAGTCGGGCAAATGGGGCGGTTCGACCAGATCGTGCGCGGCCTGTTTGGCAGCAAGGAAGTCCTTTTCGATGTCAAGCCGCCGCATCATCGCTGGGCGGACGTGCCGAGCCGGGCGCGGTCCGGGCGACCGTGGAGCGCGTACCTCAAGATCAGCGAGGGCTGCGACCACCAGTGCACCTTCTGCACGATTCCCTCGTTCCGGGGCAGGCACGTGAGCAAGCCGATCGAGCGCGTGGTCGAGGAAGCCCGGCACCTCGCCGCCCAAGGCACGAAAGAGATCAACCTGATCGCCCAGGATGTGACGCAATACGGCTTTGACCTCTACAAGGAGTTCACCCTGCCCAAGCTCCTGCGCGAACTCGACGCGGTCGAGGGCATCGAGTGGATTCGGATGCTCTACTTCTATCCGAACCGCCTCACCGACGAAGTCATCGAGGCCATGGCGACCCTGCCGAAGGTGCTGCCGTACATCGACATCCCTCTCCAGCACGTGCACCCCGACGTCTTGCGCCGGATGAAGCGTCCTTGGGACGGCGAGCGGTATCTCAAGCTCTTCGAAAAGCTCCGCACTTCCCTGCCGGAGTGCGCGATCCGCACGACCTTCATCGTCGGCTTCCCCGGCGAGACCGACGCCGAGTTCCGGTCGCTGCTCGACTTCATCGATTCGGCGAAAATGGACCGCGTCGGGGCGTTTCTGTTCAGTCGTGAGCCGTCCACGCCGAGCTACGACATGCCGGATCAGGTGCCGTCGCGCGTCAAGCGCGACCGCTTCGACAAGCTCATGCGCCGCCAGCAAAGCATCTCGATGTCCATCAACGAGGGCTTCGTCGGGCGGACCATCCGGGTCTTGATCGACGAGGAGAAGGACGGCTGGAGCGCCGGTCGCTCGTTCCGCGACGCCCCCGAGATCGATGGCTGGGTGTTCGTACGCGGCTCTCACACCCCCGGTTCGTTCGTTGACGCCGTCATCACCGAAGCCGCCGAGTACGACCTCTACGGCTCTGTCGATGGCGTGCCCGTTCGCCGGCGTCCCTCGCGCGGCATGGCGATTCCGGTCGCGCCTCGCTGACATCCCAAAACCGACAAAACCCGCAGCCCCGGTAGCCGTCGGATGGCTCGTGCCGACGGGACCTCCTTATCGGTCGTACCCATCGTACAGGACCTCTCGAAGGTTGTGTCCGACCGCCCAAACGTAGGGCCACTCGGAGCAATCTTTGGTCAGACCCTTGCGAACGGGGTTTTCGGCGATATAGCGCGCGTGCTTGCGCCAAGCGTCGTCGCCTCGAGGCGCATGGTCATAGTAATTCTTCTGCCACCTTAGACCCAAGTTTGAGCGGTAGAACCACCAGCCTGTTTTGAACTTGAACCGCTCCAAGGCAGTTTTGAGGTCACTTCGTTCGTTATTGCCTTGGAGCATAAGATGCATGTGATCGGGCATCAGGAGGGCGATCGGTACAGTCACCTCGTACTCGGCCACAATGGCCTCAAGCGCTTCATGAATCGCTCGGACGCTCGATTCGGCCAACAAGCTGAGTGTTCGGTCATCAAGGCATAGCGTGAAGGCAAAGGTCACGTGCCCGACATAGGCCTGCCTCGGAAGCCGGTGTGGTCGCTCGATGACGCGTTTGCCCATTGCCAGATAATGGCCAATTTGAAGAGGTTCGCGTCGGCACGAGCCATCCGACGGCTACCGGAGGGTGTGAGTTTTTCGTCGGCACGAGCCATCCGACGGCTACCGGGGTTGTGTATTCAGACCTGGGGTTGCCGTGGCCCCCAACCCTTGATCCCCATGATCAGGAAGCAGAAAGCGGCCGAAAACGCGCCGAGTGCAGCCCCACCAAGGACGTCGGTCGGATAGTGCACGCCGACGTAGATCCGGCTCACGGCAACAAGACAAGCCCAAAAGAACAAGCCCCACGCAATCCAGGCGCGATCCGTGCCACGAAGGAGGAAGCCGATCATGAAGGCGATGGCGAATGAAGTCGTGGTGTGACCGCTGGGAAAGCTGGTCGAGCCGAAGACTTGTTCGAGGGGACGGCTGTACTCGAAATTTGACGGTCGCATCCGGCCCGCGAATGTCATAACGGCGAGGCGCACCAAACCGGAAAACGCTCCGGCGACGAAGGCCGAAATCGCGTATGGCCGAAGGGGCCGAAACAGACCCACGATCACCAAGATCAGTCCCTGCACCCAGCCGAGCCCCGTGCTCGTGATCAAGATCATGACGGGGTCGAGCCAATCGCGATGCAGTTCGACATGGAGGGCGCGGTAGCCTTCCTGGTCGAACCTCCAAAGCCAGTCCATAAGGTCAGCCGACAGGAACGGGGGCCGGGACCGAGGTCATGACTTGCTCGATGATCTGCTCGTTCGACGTGCCTCTCGCCTTCACCTCGCCACGTGCAATGACGCGGTGGCCCAGCACCATGGGTGCGACCGCTTTCACATCGTCGGGCCGAACGAAGTTCTGGCCCGACATCGCCGCATGGGCCTGGGCCGCGTGCAGCAGGAACAGCGAGCCGCGCGGAGACGCCCCCATCGTCAGCAACCCGTGTTCGCGCGTGGCCCGGACGATATCGACCATGTATTGGCGAACGGTATCGTGGACGAACATGTCGCGCACGTGGCCCTGCGCTTCGGTGAGCTGCTCGGGCTGGCAAACCTGGCTCACGGTGTCGAGCGGGAGCGCGACCTGCTGCTGCTTGAGGATCTCGGCTTCGGCCTCGCGCGACGGATATCCCAACGCAATACGGGCGAAGAAGCGGTCGAGCTGAGCTTCGGGCAGCGGGTAGGTGCCGGTCATCTCGACGTTGTTCTGGGTCGCGATGACGAAGAACGGTTTCGGCAGGTTGCGCGTGACGCCGTCACTCGAAACCTGCCGCTCCTCCATCGCTTCGAGGAGGCTGCTCTGCGTTTTCGGCGTCGCGCGATTGATCTCGTCGACGAGCACGACATTGCCGAAGATCGGCCCCGGCCTGAACTCGAAGGCGGCCGTCTGCTGGTTGTAGATCGACGCACCCGTGATGTCGGCGGGCAATAGGTCGGGCGTGAACTGAATCCGCCTGAACTCGCCGCCGATGGTTCGGGCAAGCGCCTTGGCAAGGGTCGTCTTGCCGACGCCGGGGATGTCTTCGATGAGAAGATGGCCGTTGCACAGCAGCGTGAGAACGGCTTTCTGCACGGTCTCGGTCTTGCCGACGATGACCTTCTCGATCTCATCGACCATCGAGCGGGACAGGGGGGCGATATCGGCTGGGGTCAAAGAATCCCTCGCATCCCTTGATTGTACGTTCTTTGGACACACCGAGTCCTCCGGTCCCCCTCTCCCTGCGCCCTCCTGCTTACGAGCACGGAGGATTGGGTGGCGGAGGAGAGGGTTAGGGGAGAGGTGCCGGGTTAGCCTTTGGCCTTGAGCAGCCCGCGGCTGATGAGAAGCTCGCGGAACGCCGCCGCCTGCTCGGGGCTGGCGAAGGCGCGCTTGGGGATGGGGTACGGGAAGACGACGCTTTCACGCCTCAGAATGTAGACCTCAGTTCGCTCGATTGCCAAGGCAAACCTTCCCCATTCTAGTGTCTCGACTTTGCCTTGCTCGTGGACCTCAAGACCTCTAGAAGAAATGCCAACCGGCTGTTGGGATGGATGCATGGAGATGACCTTTCTCGCCGCGATCACGGGGATCAGGAGCATTAGCACTGCCAACCCAGTCGACACAAGCGCCGCCAAGGCTCCAACTAATTTGGATTCAGTTGCCGACAGGTACACGGCACAGAGGGATAACAATAAGAGGCATAGCCAAAAGGTTTTGAGCTTTGGCGGTGCAAACTGTGTTTCATCGCCTGTCGAACCTCTGCTTCGGTTGGCACCCACGTGATGGTGATGGGCTCGCCCATGCTTCTATCTTACACCGACCTCTCCCCCAACCCCTCTCCTCCGGGGCAGGAGAGGGGAGCCCGGATGGCAAAGGTATGCTCTCGCCGATGTCCGTCGCCTTCCGCGAGATTGCTGAGAATGAGGCCCAGGGGCTGGTCCATGTGTGGTCGGTCGTCTACAACCGGGGCGAGGCGTTTACCGACGAGGCGGGGCTCTTCAAGGGGCGGCTGGCGTTCATCGGCGAAGACGACGGGCGACCGGTAGCGGGCTACACGGTCGTGCCCATGCGGACGACCCGAGGAGCAGGGGTCGTCCCGTGTGCAGGAATCGCAGGGGTTGGAGTGCTGCCAGAAGCGCGCCATGGACAGGTCGGCACCGCGATGATGAAGTGGTCGCTTCGCGATCTTCGGGAGCGGGGCTTCGAACTCGCTGCCTTGTACGCTTTTTCGGATCAGTTCTATCGCCGGGTGGGCTATGAAGTTGCTGGTCGGCGTTTTCAGATCCAATGCCCAGCTCAGCGCCTGCCGCGCCTCACTCCTTCCCTGCCGATCCGTCAGATCGCGCCGACCGACGCCCACCTCCTCGATGGGTGCTATCAGGCTTTCGCCAAAGCTCACAGCGGGCTCAATCTTCGCACGAAAGAGCAGTGGACCGAGCGGTTCGGGCAGCGTCCTCCGATGATCTACGCCGCCGGTGATCCGGTCGAAGCCTACGCCTGGGTCTCAATGGAAGGAGGTTTTTGGGACGATCTCCGGGTTGGCGAGTTCGTGTGGAGCAGCCGACGCGGCTACGAATCGATCCTCGCCACCCTTACCGGGCTGTGCATCAACCGCTCAAACCTCATTTGGTACGAGCCGAGCGACAGTCCGTTCCTATGCCGGTTCATGGATCAAGGGATCAAGGTTTCGCTGGAGCGACACGCGATGTTCCGGGTGCTGGAAGTCCCTCGCGCCCTGTCTCGGCTGTTCTCCGAAGGTTCGGGCGAGTTCTCGTTCCGTGTCGAGGATGCGGACTTGCCAGAGAACGTGGGGCCTTGGAGGGTTCGCTACGGAGCCGATGGGGTGGAGGTTCAGCCTTGTTCCGAGCCCGAACTCGTGTTCACCTCGCAGACTTTTGCCCAGGCCTTCATGGGAGAGCCGAGTTTGGAGACCCTGTTGCACAACGGCAATGTAACCTCGACCTCGGATCGCGCCGCCTTGGACGCATGCCGTCTCATGACGCCGCGTGCGACAGTCTGCATGGATTTCTTCTAGTCCCGGTTCAGGGCTCCCCGGTTTTTTGCCAGAAGTGATTTTTAGGGGGGGGCAGCGCAAAAATCACGTGTATACTCCCGGTAAACGCGGGAGGAAATATATCTATGAACCGTTCAACGGCAGTGCTCGCCTTGTTGGCTCTTTCAGGAAGTGCATTCGCACAACCGCCCAACTCACCTTGGCCATTGGAGAGGCAAGACCGCTGGGGTACCGCGAAAGCCCTTGATGGCCCCGCGACCTACTCTACGCCATGGATCAGCAAGAGGTTCAGCTTTGACAAGATCGTCAGCCACGGACCGTCGCTCGGGCCCAATAATCTCGCCTTCTACGGTTCGTGGGTTGACAATCGCCTCAACAAGCTCAATCTAAGCAACACCACGATCTTTCCCGAGTTCTTTAGTGCTCTAAACTTCATCCAGTCCACACCCGCCATTGGAAACGATGGAACGCTCTACTTCACGACGACCCGTGACTTTGCGGCGGACGGTCGCCTCTTCGCGATCAACCCGGTCACGATGGACTTCAACTGGTTCTTCAATGCATCGATCACGAAAGTCAACGACTATGAGAGCGCCTCTCCGATCATCGGCCCGGACGGCAGTGTTCTCGTGGTCTCGACCAATGGCCGCGTGACCTGCCTCAATCCGGCGACAGGAGGCACGATTTGGTTTCGACAACTCGGTTCGTGCAAGCGAACGCCTGCCTTTACGCGCAACGACGCCTTCGTACTTGTCGCCGATGGCTCGAATCTGCGAGCCTTGAACTACACAGACGGCACCATTGCCTGGACTCGCACGCTTCCCTCGACTTGCGGCGCGCCCGGATCGGCACCGGACGGCACGGTCGTGGTCGGGTCTGATGACGGCACGGTCTACGGCCTGAATCCGGCGACCGGAGCGATCAACTGGAGTTTCCTGACGCTCGCCAAGACGCCCACCGCACCGGCCTTCGATGGAGCATTCGCCTACATCACGAGCTACGACGACCGCCTTTACAAGTTCAATACGGCCACCGGCGTTCGCTCTTGGTCGTATTCAACCGGGAGCGGGCAGTGGAACACCGCACCACCCGTGGTCGGGTTCGACGGAAGAATCTACTTCCACAACCGGGTTAGCCGCTTCTTTTCGATCAATCCCGATGGAACGCTGCAATGGACGGTCGATTTACAAGGGGAAGCGCGTGGCCCGATGTCGATCGGACCGGACGGCACCCTTTACGTGGGACGAAATGGAGGTGGCCAATACAGTGGCCTCGTGTTGCTTCGCCAGTCCCCAGCCATGATTTCCGGCCAAATCGTCTACAACGGCCTCGACGGTCCGTTGCCAGCGACCGCACTGATTGAAGTCCGTCAGGGTACTTCCACAACGACCGTCGCCAGCCAGGTGGTGAACCTGGACGGCAGCGGCAACTTCAACGCGGCAATCCCGATGCCCTTCATCGCGGGAGGCAACTCGGTAGATGGCCAGTTCAACGTGTCGGTCAAACGGACGCATTGGCTTCGACGAACGCTCAACGTCGATCTTGCCACGACATCGGCGAGCGGCCTGGTCTTCTCGCTTGTCAATGGCGACTGTAGTGGCGACAACGATATCGATATCGGCGACTACTCGATCCTGTCTGCCGCCTATGGCTCCGATCCGAGCTCGGGCAATTGGAACCCAAACGCCGACTTGAACGAGGACGGAGCGGTAGATATTGGAGACTACGCGATACTCAGTTCCAACTACGGGCAGTCGGGCAATGGGTAGCACGAATTGAGGTTCTTATGTGCCCCTCACGCCACCGGCGTGAGGGGCATTTTTGTGCTACACGGACTACCGATATGACGGTGGTCATGTCCCGGTCTCAGGTTCCCGGCCAACCTGAAATCGATGAAACTGATCGAGGCCTTGACGCTCAGCGGACTGCGGCAGCCTTGGCGCATGATCGGATTCGCGCTGATGGGTGCGTGCGCGGGGGGAGGCGTTTATTTGGCATCTGTCTCCAATGCGTTGAGCTACCTATCGGACGATCCCAAAGCCTGCATCAACTGCCATGTCATGGGGCCGGAGTACGCGAGCTGGCAACACTCCAGCCATGCCCGAGTAGCTTCATGCAACGACTGCCACGTTCCCCATGACTCCACCTTGAAGAAGTATTGGTTCAAGGCCAATGACGGTCTTCGCCACTCCTACCTCTATACCACCCGCCAAGAGCGACAGGTTATCCAGCCTATCGAGGAATCGCGGCGCGTCATCCAACAGAACTGCCTCAGATGCCATGGCGAATTGCTGCGGCAAGCATCCGCCCCCCTCGGCCACCCGATTGATCGCTCGTGCACCGACTGCCATCGGGAAGTCCCGCACGGCCGCGTCCACAGCCTCAGCGCCACACCCAATGCGGCGGTTCCGCCTCTCGCCCCCGTCACTTCCCCGCTTAGCGGCAATTCGAAATCTCAGGAGCAACAACGATGAGTCAAGTCCCAACGAAACGCTCACATCCGGCCCTTGGCTGGTTCGTCTTCTTCGGCAGCGCTGTCGGCGTTCTGGCTATCGGACTCTTGGCCACGTCGATCAATGATCGGCGAGCCGAGTCCCTTAACGCCCGCGTACAGTTTATGCAGCCGATTGCTGATTTCGAAGCGGACAACTCCAAGTGGGGCATGAGTTTCCCTCGTGAATACAACTCCTGGGAAGCGACCAAGAAGATGGAAGAGCTCACCAAACACGGTGGCTCGAAGAACAGAGATTACTTGGCCGAAAATCCCAACCTCGTTGTCGTCTGGGCTGGGTATCCGTTTGCCAAAGACTACAACACGCCTCGAGGCCACTATTGGGCCGTTGACGATGTGAAGAACACGGGTCGACGAAATGAGAAGACGCCAGGAACCTGTTGGACGTGCAAGAGTCCAGACGTTCCTCGGCTGATGGCACGCGATGGGGTGGACAAGTTTTACGCGAGCAGATTCGATGATCACGTATCCGAAGTAAAGAACCCGATTGGCTGTGCCGACTGCCATGACAACAAGACCATGGCCCTGCAGATCTCACGACCCGCGCTCAAAGAAGCTTTCGAACGAATGGGCAAAGATATCTCAAAGGCCACTCACCAAGAGATGCGCTCTCTCGTGTGCGCACAATGCCATGTCGAGTACTACTTCAAGGGCAAGAAGGAAAAGTACCTAGCCTTTCCTTGGGATGATGGCCTGAATGCGGAAGGAATGGAGAAGTACTACGAGAAATCCGGACATGTCGACTGGACGCACGCCATCTCGGGAGCAAAGATGATCAAGATGCAGCACCCGGATTACGAGGTCTATTCGCAAGGAATCCATGCCTATCGAAATGTCTCCTGTGCCGACTGTCATATGCCTTACAAGTCGGAAGGCGGCATCAAGTTTACAGATCACCAAGTTCGCAGCCCATTGCAAAACATCGCCAACTCGTGCCAGGTGTGCCACCGATGGAGTGAGGACGAGATCAGAGATCGCGTTTATGGCATGCAGGACAAGCACGCCGAGATGTTAACGACGGCACTTTCGTCAATCACCAAGCTGCATCTCGAAATTGGCGATGCGATGAAACGAGGAGCGACCGATTCCGACCTTGACGAAGCACGGCAACTCGTCAGCAAAGCTCAGATGTACTGGGACTACGTCGCTGCCAATAATGGTATGGGGTTCCACGCACCCCAGGAGTGCGCGAGGGTCCTCAACAAGGCATTGCAACTGTCGACTGACGGGCGACTCGCCATCAATCGCGTTCGAGCAAAGTTTGGAGTGAATGAACCCTTGACTCTTCCCGACGTTTCAGACAAGGCCAAAGCGCAAGCTTACATCAAGCCCTACGTTGAAGCCCAAGCCGCTGCCCTCAAAGCCAAGGAAGAAGCCGAGAAGGCGCAGGGGGCGAGCAAGTGACTACGGTAGCGATCGATCTCGCTCATGAACGAGCCGGCTTTTGGGATCGGCCACTCGGTTACGTCCATGCCCTGGTGACGGTCGTGATGACCTTGGCGATCGGGGTAGGCTTCCACTTTCTTATCGGTTATCGATCACTGCCGTTGCCTTTGGTTGGCCTTGTCGGTGCTGCCCTGGTGTTCATGCTCATTGCGGGCAGGATCTACCGAACGCAACGCGTCATCCACTGGATGACCGGTATTCCCTTCGCCGTCGTTACGACCGCCACGGTGGCCGGTCTTGCCCTGATCGGAGGGATCGTTCCCAAAGAATCTCTGCAAACTATCCTTGGCGTGCCAAGCGTCTGGTCGTCCTGGCCATTCTTGCTTTCGATGGTGCTGATGCTGCTGAACTTGGTTGGTTCAGTTGGGAAGCGGAGCTGGCCTCTCAATTACACCAACATCGTCTACTTGGCAAGCCACGCTGGACTCGCTATTGCCTTGATCGGCGGTGCGGCAAGCGCACTGACGATCCAAAGAAGAACGCTCGTCCTGTTCGAAGGCGTTCCCACTTCAAAAGCCCAGGTCGCCGATGGATCGGAATCGACCCTTCCGTTCGAAGTGACACTCCGTAAGTTCGTGCTTGAGTCGTATCCTCCGACGCTGGCCCTTGCAACAGCCGACGAGAAGGCTCACGATGGACTCGACATCGTGCCCGGCACGCGCTTTCTCGACACCGCCAAGCACGAAGCTCTCGGTTCGTACCGAATCGAAGTCCTCAAATACCTACCCCGGGCCGTCCTGGCTGGAGAGACCTGGCGCGAAGTTCCTTGGGCAACGGGAGCCCCCGCAGCCCTCATTCGCGTCTCGAGTCGAGATTCCAAGCCCGTCGAAGGCTGGGTGTCCTGTGGAAGCGTCGAGTCATCGGGAGCGTTGCTCGCCGTGAGCGACAAGACAGCGATCGTCATGCCCGAGCCGAGACCCAGGAGATTCCGTTCTGAGGTGGATATTCACGGGAAGGACATCAACCAGAAAGCGGCAATTGAGGTCAACAAGAAGCACTCCGTCGCAGGCTACGACCTTTACCAACTGAGTTACGAAGAAAAGATGGGGGCGGCCTCGCCCTTCAGCGTCCTGGAAGTCGTCCAGGACCGAGGCCTGCCCGTCGTCTACGCGGGCATTTTCATCATGCTGCTCGGCTGCGCTTTGCACCTCGGCAACGGAATGGGAGGAAAGCGATGATCGGAACCCTAGCAGTCGGCTCTTGGCTCGCCGCTTCGGGTGCCTACGTAGTCCAGCGCCGGAAGCCTCTGACTGGCGACGTCCTGATGGCCCTCGGTGTCCTCTTCGGAGCGATTTGGCTTGGGTTCCTGTGGGTGTCCCTCGGTCGGCCGCCGCTTAGAACCCTGGGCGAAACCCGGTGGTGGTATGCGGTGCTGGTGCCCTCTCTGGGCTTGCTCATTGGCTGGCGGTTTCAGACGCGGGTGTTGGCGATCCCAGCGTGTCTGATGGGTGCGCTCTTCGCGATTATCAACCTCCGACACCCCGAGTACATGGACAAGACGCTGATGCCTGCCCTGCAAAGTCCGTGGTTTGTCCCTCACGTCGTGGTCTACATGCTCGCCTATTCGGCCCTGGGCCTTAGCAGCCTGCTCGGGCTCTGGGCCATCGCTCGGGCTCGCCTTGCAAGGCGAAGACTTACCGTCGACGACACCGACATTCCGCACAGGTTGGTGCTGGTGGGACTTCCGCTCCTGACCTGCGGCCTCCTCTTTGGGGCACTGTGGGCCAAAGAAGCTTGGGGCCACTACTGGACGTGGGACCCGAAGGAGACATGGGCTTTCCTGACTTGGGCCGCCTACCTCACGTACCTGCACGTTCGAGCGCGGCACCAGCTGAGACCGGGCCTCAATCTCGCGCTGCTGACCGTGGGCTTCGTCGTCCTGATGCTCTGCTGGTTCGGCGTGAACACCATGCCAACCGCTCAGGAAAGCGTTCACACCTACACCCAAAACTGAAAGCTCTCACCAAGACAGATTACGCCTCCATCGTCCCACCGATGGAGGCGTACGGCTTCTGGTTAGCCAGCGCCAACGGGGGCGGAGGGAGGCGGCCCGCCAGGAGCCGGTTTGGGCCCGGGAATCGGTCGGTTGGGCTGGACTTTGCTGGGATCGATCTTGATCTCACCGGAAGTCTTGGGACCGTCCTTGGAGACGCCGCTCGGCTTGGGCTTGTCCGGCAGTTTCACATTGGGATCGCGTCTTCGGACGCCAATCGACAATCGGTATTCGCCGTCCTTAATCTTCTTTACGGCGATTGATACGTTGTCGCCCTTGGCGCTCTTGCCCTTCATCGTCTGAGGGTCGCCCTTGGTGTCAATCTTGGCGTCTTTGACATGAGCCTTGTAGAACTCGAAGATCTTGTCGGGTCCGTCGGCGGTCATGCGAATCATGCCCCACTCCCATCCACCGAAGGCCGTGATCTTCAGCACCTTGGGTTCTTTCGGCGGAACCGTTGAATTGGGATAGTCCGGCACACTGACTTCGCTCATCGGTACTTCTCCCGTGCGGTCAATCGACATCGGCTTGCCGTTCTTGTCGACCATTTTGACGGTTCCGAGACCCGTCTTTTCGTTGATGGTCATTTCCGCCTTGCCATCTTTGGTCTTCTGGGTGACGGTGCCATCGGAATTCTTGGTCGTGACGATTTCGGGGTTCTTCTTTTCTTCCTTCTTCGCCTCGGTTTCAGTGGTCTTAGTCTCTTCAGGGGCTGTTGACTTGCCGGCATCGGCCTTGGGCGTCTCGCCTCCCGAGTTGCACCCCACAAGCATGGCCCCGAGTGCGATCAAAATCCAGAGTCGTTTCATAAAGTCACCTTGGTGTACAACGGACTTCCCGGCACTTTCGTGCCATCCAAGCCCTTCTTGACTGAAATTGTATCTGATTAGGGTCGATCGCTCTCGGAATCGTTCAGTTTCCCAGCATGAATCCTCGGATTTTCAGTGACCGATACGGGGCAGAAGCGATGGCTGGCATCGGCGTCGAGGGTGGGTACGAGGCCTTGTTCTTGGCGACCATCTCTTCGAGCACCTTGATGCGCTTCAATTCGTCGGGGTGGGTGCTCATGAACTCGGGCGGCGCTTTTTTGGGACCCGTTGCATGGAGCATTTTGAAAACCTCGACCATGCCCACCGGGTTGTAGCCCGCTTGCACCATCATTTCGAACCCGATCCTATCGGCCTCGGTTTCGGCTCGGCGAGAACGGGGCAACGCCAAGCCAAAGGTTTCGAAGAGGCTGGCTCCCTGCATGAGCGTGCCGTTGACCCCCAGAAGCATCCCGCCGATGGTGATAAGAGCGTTCTGTTCGAGTGATCGCGCGTAATCGCGCGCCCAGTGCTCCGATCGGACGTGGGTGAGTTCGTGACCCAGGATTCCCGCTAACTGATCGACGGTCGTCAGCTTCTCCAGGAGTCCAGTGTAGAAATACACCGGACCGCCGGGAAGGGCGAACGCGTTGATTTCCTTGTTCTGGATGACATCGAACGAGTAGATCCAAGGCTTCTCCGTGCGCTCCTTTTCGGGAAGCGTCGCGATGAGTTTCTGAGCGACTTGGCGCAAGAGGATGACCCGCGGGTCGCCATCGGGAAGGACTCTCTCCTTCGAGCGGATTTCCTTCGACGCGCGCTGGCCGAGTTTGACTTGCTCCTTCATGCTTGGTTTGAGGGATTGGCCTGAAACACCCGAACTGAGCAAGGCGCACGCGATCACCGGCATGAATGTCAGCTTCCGCACGAAGAGTAAGACGCGGACGGAACGCCGTGAGGTTCCCACGTTAGTCCCGCACCGTTTGGAGGATGAGCGGGATCGGCTTGACGTGATGGTTGACGACCGCAAGTGCCGAGCGAAGCGCTCCTTTGGCCCGCTCCGCATCATGCGTGGACGCCGCATGGACTTTGAACACGGTCTCGCCCGGTTGGATAGCATCGCCGACGGACTTCATGGACTCGATTCCGACGGAGGGGTCGATCACGTCGTCCCGGTGTTCCCTGCCCCCGCCTAGTCCGACGACGACTTGACCGACAACCAAGGCATTGACGCGTTCGACAAATCCCGCCGGACCGTCCCAAACGAAATCCGTAATGATCGGAGCCTGGGGAAGCATGCCTTTAAGGTCGTTGAGCGGAATCGTACATCCTTGGGCGGCAAACCAGACTTTCGCCTGCTCCCATGCCGAACCCGAGCCCAGGGCCTCGAGGATCTGGGCTTCCCCCGCGCGCAGGTCTTTGGCTTTGCCGCATGCCACGAGCGTTTCGGCTCCCAATGCAATGCAAAGGTCCCGGAAGCGCGATTGGACCGGTGTGGCGCGGTTGGCAAGCACGCATAGAGCCTCTTTGACCTCCAGAGCATTGCCGACCGCGCTGCCTAGGGGCTGGGACATGTCTGTAATCGAAATCCACACATTGAGCCCGCATAGCTTGCCGACGTCGCGAAGCTGGACGGCCAGATTGTGGGCCGCTTGCAGATCCGGCATGAAGGCACCGGAGCCACACTTCACATCGAGGACAATCGTCTCAGCCCCGCCCGCAATCTTTTTGCTGAGCACGCTGCTCACGATCAGGGGCACGCTGGCGACGGTCGCGGTCGCATCACGCAACGCGTAAAGCTTCTTGTCTGCCGGGGCGAGGCGAGGGGTTTGGCCCGTGATGGCGACCCCTATTCGGGCTGCTTGATCCTTGAGTTCCTCGGGAGTCAAGTCGAGTCGGAATCCAGGGACAGAGGCGAGTTTGTCGATCGTACCGCCGGTGATTCCCAGCCCCCGCCCGCTCATCTTCGCCATGGTGACGCCACAGGAGGCGAGAAGCGGTAGGAGGACGATGGTGGTCTTATCGCCGACGCCACCCGTGCTGTGTTTGTCGACCCATGGCTTGGGGAGGCCGGTGAGGTCGATCCGTTCCCCGCTTGCTGCCATTTCTTGGGTGAGCCACGCGGTTTCCTGATGGCTGAGCGGATTGAGGAATGCCGCCATCAACCATGCTGAAAGCTGATAATCGGGAATCTCCTGCTTCGCAGCGCCCTGACACAGGAACCGCAGCTGCTCGCGGGTGTGCACTTGGCCGTCTCGCCGCACGGCGAGCAGATCGAGCATGGACATACCATGAGTTTGGCAGAGCAAACGGATCCTGGCGCTGCCCCGTTTCGATTCCTCCGACCTTGCGATGACGCACCCGATCCAAGAATCCTTCTGGGACCGCTTGACACAGCTTGTTATTTGATGTCATCATTAGTGACATGAATTCCAAAGCCCTCCGAAAGTACTCAAGCCCGCTCCGGGAAGCCCAAGCAAAGCAAACGCGGGAGCGGATCCTCGCCGCGGTCGCGGGCTGGCTGAAGGATGACTCCCATGCCGACTTCACCTTTGACGACATTGCCCGTGAGGCCAATGTCGAGCGCCGCACGGTGTTTCGCCACTTTGAGACGAAGGAGGCCCTACTGGATGCTTTTTGGAGGTGGATTAACGAGGGCATTCAACCCAATACGCTTCCGGGATCTCTCGATGAACTGGTCGACGGGCCCCGTGCGGCCTTTCCCAGGTTCGACGAGGTGGAAGGCGTGATCCGCGGGAGCCTTCATACGCGCGCCGGTCGCGCCATGCGAATGGGTGCTGTCACGGCACGTCAGGAGGCCTTCCACAAGTCCCTGCTGGAGGCCACTCGGGGGGCAAGCCCAACGGACCAACAACGACTCGAAGCCGTCGCGCACGCGCTCTATAGTGCTGCCGCCTGGGAGACGATGCGCGATTATGCGGGAGTTACCGGCAAGCAAGCCGGCGATGCAGCCTCATGGGCGCTTGAAATTCTCACGAAAGCCGTTCGCCCGGCACCTGCCAATACCGCGGCCCAAAGGCCCGACGACGACTCGAAGAACAGGAGATAACTATGCCAAACACCATTACTGCAACGCATCGCGATGACGCTGACGCCCTCTGGGTTGTGCGCGATCGAGTGCGCTTCATGGGCGATCTCGCCGGCACCGACCTCTCGGTGATCGAAATCGAGGTTCCACCTGGATCGGGAACTCCGCCCCACACACACGCGTCACCGGAGATTTTTCGCGTTCTGACCGGCGAGATTACGTTCGGTCTCTTCGAAGACGGGCCACCGCAGCAGGTTCGCGCAGAGCCCGGGACCGTCGTGACCGTCCCGTCCCACGTGGGCCACAACTACGCGAATATGAGTTCAGAGATCGCAAGCATGCTGGTCGTCGTAGAAGAGTCAATGACTCAATTCTTTCGCGACTTGGGCCGGGCGGCAACCCCGCCGGCTGGACCGCCGAGCGAGAATGAGATCGCTGAGGTGATGGCGGCTTGTGCTCGCCACGGAATCGTTATCCTTGGAGGTCCGGCATGAGCCTCATCACGAATTCAGCCGTAACCCGCGCCTTCGACTCGTTCGACGTCCGACTGACTCGCTGGCTCGCCCACCACGGAATCTCCCTGCTCCGCGTCAGCGTTGCCGTGATCTATCTCTGGTTTGGGTTTCTGAAGTTCTTCCCCGGCATGAGTCCCGCTCAAGACTTGGCCGCCCGCACGATCGGGGCGTTGTCCTTGGGCATGGTCACTCCAACCGTGGCCGTGTTCTTGCTGGCCCTGCTGGAGACCGCGATCGGACTCGGACTGCTCTTTGGGCGCCGCCTCCGCATTGTTCTGCTCCTGATGCTGCTGCAGATGGCGGGCACCATCACGCCGATGCTGCTGTTCCCAGGCGAGACCTTCACCTGGGCACCCTTCGCGCCAACCCTCGAAGGTCAATACATCATCAAGAACCTCGTGCTCGTCTGTGCGGCTCTCGTCATCGGGGCAACCGTGCGCGGCGGGCACCTGGTGGCCGACCCAGAAGACGGGGTCCGAAGCCCGCGTCAGACGTAAACTTCCTGGTCGCCCCAGCAGGTCTGGAGGTAGTCGATCTGCCCGGTATGGAGCGTCGCATGCCAGCCGGGCAGATTCATCAGGACGGTCATGGACATCGACCAACCTTGCCCGGAATCCAGTGAGGTTGCAAGTGCTTCCGGGGTCAGGGAGTCCAAGGCCGCAAGGACCTCCTCTGTGCCTTTTCGGAAGATCTTCTCCATTTCCGTGCGGCTAGTGATCGCCACTTCCTCGGCATTCACCTGCGCCAGCCACTCGGCCAGGTTGTCGCCCCCCGGCAGTTTTCGATCCCGGATCATGCGGGCGAACCTCCTCGCATAGAGCGCGGTGTGCGCGGCAACCCGGATGGCCGACTTCGCGGTGGGGGTCGGGGTCCACGTTAGCTTGTCGTCGGGCACGTGAGAGAAGTTCCTCAAGAACATCTCCATCCCATCCACTGCACTCTTCTTACATGACGCGACCAAATCTCCCATCTCGATGATCTTACCGAATCACCTCGAGTCCGATGCAGTCGGATGAGTCCAGATTTCCCAGTCGTGCTTTCGGAAAGTTCTCTCTTGCAGGCACACGTCAGGAAACCAGGCTCCGCAAGCTCCAATTCTGCAGTGACTCACGCGACCAGTGGACGACCCTGCTGTACAATGGTGGGGTGAGCGAACTCATTGCAGTTGATCCTGAAGTCCTGGGAGGCACGGCCGTGTTCAAGGGGACTCGGGTTCCTGTGCGGACCCTGTTTGAGTATCTGGAGGACAACTACACCCTGGAGCAGTTCCTCGAGTGCTTTCCAACCGTGCCAAAGCAACTCGCACTCGCGGTGCTGGACGAATCCGAGACGGCTCTCCTCAAACTGAAGACGGCATGAGGGTTC
>JAIBBE010000019.1 GCA_019694835.1 Fimbriimonadaceae bacterium
GACGGCCTCGGCGAGCGTGTCGTCCTCGGACCACTCCCTTCCACCGTCCTCCATCACGAAACGGTCGAGCAGGCGGGTTCGAATCGTCGACATCCTCATCTGCCGTTGGGGCCTCTGCGGTCACTGCCGTTCGACCTGGGACCGAGACGGAGGCGGCGGACCCAATCCGCCACATCGAACTCGAGCGGCAATCGCCGCCGACGGGCGCGGCTCCTGGGACGAAGTCAGAGAGCCCTGTTCTCCAGGTCATGGAACTTCGACGCGTCCGTGTCCGTGATGTCGGTAGCGACTAGGTAGGCACGCGGGTCCAACACCGACAAGCCGCGGAACGCCATGTAGTCCTCGAGGACCCGCTCATCGATCATCACTGGACCACCACCTGCCCAGTGACGATCTCCTCCGCGCACCTTGACGCCGGAGATCCAGAACTCGTCCCTGGTCTCCAAGCAGTAGTAGTTCCCGGAGATGCCTTGCCCACCGAGGCTCTTGAGTGCTCGGCCATTGAAGTAGACGGTGCGCCCAGACTTGGACACCTGCGCACGAGTGATCCACGCCGGACCGGAGTCACCGTGCCCGCTCTTGTGCTCGATGTAGATGAGCTGGTTCTGGGCGACCATTCGGCCTCTCCGACGTCTCTCACCCTGAGCCCGGGCCGCGCGCGGCGTTGCTGGATCTCGCGGTTGCGTGATCGCGCGATCCGTCGGCTGCTGCGTGGAGTTATGCGGGCTCCGAGGGTAGACGAATCTCGGCAAGGAGGCCACCGGTGCGGTCCAAGAGCTGGTAGCGGTCGTGGTGGAGCCGCGAACTCGCGACGGGAAACCGATCCTCCAAGAACATGGGACCGTCTTCGGTGGCGACCATCGCCCGGACTGGCTCATGGCCATCCTGCAGGAACCTGACCTCCAAGCGAGACCGTCCGTAGGCGGCCATGAACCAAGTCTCGCATCGAGTGCCACTGCGGGACTTCCGAGTGAGCCGATCGAAACGGTGCCGGCAGGGGAAATCGTGGCTGCGGCAGTCTGCAAGCACCGAGGCGAGGTCCGGATCTCGAAAGCCGAGCTGAGCGGCCACGACATCGAGACCGAGGAACGCAAGGTCCACTAGCCGGCTGGTAGCTGGAGACTCGTGCGCCAGTAGGTCCGCATCCACCGGCAACCGGGCCTCACAGATGCTCAACAACTGCACGGCGTGTGGTTGCAGATCCTGGTCGTCCCGAAGAGAGATGCAGATCTTGGCGAACGGCGCTCGGGGCCGGCGCCGCTTCAGGTCGAGGCGTGCGGCTTCCGCGATCGGAAAGGCCGCCCAGTTGATCGCGCGCTGTTGAGGATGCTGGTCGCCGAGCCAGAGCTGGAAGTCTCGCAGGATCATCGATGGGATTGCGCCCGAGCCGTCCACCAGCTCCGCATAACGTCTTTGACCTTGAGCCGCGAGCCGCTGCGGCGATCGCCGGCTCCAAGGTCTTGTTGGGCAGCCTACACGCAGAGCCATTCCAACGGGAGTAGCTCACTGCTCTTGAACGCCTTGAGGGCATCGCGAGGGAGGCAAACCACGATCGCCGTTTGGTCCATGCCCCAGCAGGCGAACTGGTGTGTCGATAGCAGCGTGTTGATTGGCGCCAAGATGTCCAAGTCCATCCAATCGTTGGAATAGGCCGGATGAACGTCATGCCGAGCGCCCGCGAGAGTGAACGCCACGGTGATCGGCCCCTCGTCGGAGTTCCACACCTCAGCGATATTCTGCGGATCAAAACTGCCACTCGATATCGCTGCCAGTGCACGCAAGAACTCGGCGTAGACCTGGTTCTCAGCGCACACGTCCGCCTCCGTGTCGTCCATCCACACGTGCCTTGCATCCATCGCCACCAACCAAGGGCGGTCGAACCGATTGCTGGGGTCGAAGGGGCGTCGCCACTCCTGTTGGAATCTCTGCAGAAGGTCGTGAGGCTGCAAACCGGCGAGCAAACCGAACTGCCGGAACCGCTCTACCAGCTCACCTACGGCGTGGTGGTATGCCGGACCTGAGAGTCGCGGGCCAAACAACCGTCCGAGCAGAGGTAGTCTTCTTGGCCAGGTCACTTGCGATTCGCAGGAAGGGCTGCCCAACGTCTGTGGCGCTGAGCCGCGAGCGCCGCTGCGGCGCTCGTCGGCTCAGCGCCAAGTTGGACGGCCACTCTAACATCCCATCACGGCTGGCAAGCGACGACCGCCTGCATCAACGAGGGTCCAGAGGTTGGCCAAGCCGCACAACACGAGCATCGCGCGACCGGCAACCGGAACTCTGCGCCAGATCAAGATGGTCGCGAGCAGGGCTCCGGCAGCAACAGCCACTGCCTGGATCACGATCGAGCGGTAGTCGTTGGTCGCGAAGGTGATGTTGTTGATCGCCAGCGAGTAGAGCGACATCAGCAACACCAAAGCGCACGCCACGGCAACCAACGGCGACCGCGGCGCGCCTGCTTGGCACTCAGGCTGGGGCACTGGAGGTCCGTCCAACGTCCTTGACCTTGAGCCGCGAGCGCCGCTGCGGCGCTCGTCGGCTCCTGCGTCGAGTTAGACACCGCCGGCGCCCCCCGCGTCAACCCGGCAACGGAACGCAAGGGTGTGGATGTCGGCTAGATCGATCGACTCCCAGTCATCGGATTCGTGGACGCCTACCTGCAGAGCCGCACAGTAGAGCCGCACGCCATCTCGCCGACACTCAAGCTCAACGGGCGATGCCGGCTCCACGTATCGAGCCTTGAGCGTCCACACGTGGCCACCAGCGCCATGGAGATCAGTCGAGGCCTCTCGCTCCTTGCAGATGATGCGGCCGCGCACGAGCAATGCGTCACCTTCGAAGAAGCCGAGCTCGATACACATCGTGGGCATCAGGTGCGCGTGTCTAACGTCTTTGGCCCCTCAGCCGCGGCGCGTAGCGCCGTCGGCTGCTGGGGCTGGTTGGACGACAGGCTAGCTGCGAAGTCCCTCTACAGCCAGTGCCAGAACTCGAACCATCTGGGCTGGATCGCCTCGGTCAAATGCCATCCCGAGTCCACCATCACGAATCGGAAGAATTTGCGGCACGCACGGCAGCGGATGCGCGAACCCGAAGCGGGGAGTCTGCATCCGTGGCGAAACTCTCGCTCACCCTGTGGTCCGCGCACGAGGCCCCAAACGTGCTTCGCTCCGCAATATGGACAGGACATCTGACCGTCCAACGTCTTTGACCTTGAGCCGCGAGCGCCGCTGCGGCGCTCGTCGGCTCCAAGGGCTTGCTGGGCGGCATTATCACCGCTCCACCTCGAAAACTGAACCTCCGCCCTCGCCTCCGTCGATTACGAACTCCCGATCCGAGAGCCAGCGAATCCCGGTCGGGAATCGATCGGACCCATCGAAGTCGTTGTAGGTGGCATAGTGGTGGTCGAAGCTCCACTCGGTGATGCCAGAAGGAGTGCCGCGCCAGCGTGCCGAGAGGGTCTTGCAGCGAATGCGCGCAGCAGGCCGCACTCGGATGTAGTAGTGATTCCAGCCGTAGAGGGGCCCCCACCTGTAGAGGTTGCGACTTTCTGCAACGTGGCGCGCGCCAGGAGACTCAGCCCTGGCGTGTGAGCGCCACACACCGTGCCCCAGCAACCAAGCTCCCCACGCCAGCAAGGCCGCTGGCAACATGGCAGCCACTACGCACCCGACGCGGAGTCGTCTTCTCCGGGGCGCGATAGCCACGTCAGACTGGGAATCTGAAACCATGCCGCTTGCCCGCCCAACGTCTTTGCCGCTCAGGCGCGAGCGCCGGCTTGGCGGCGCTCGTCGCTTGCTGCGGCTGGTTGGGCCGGGCGCGATCATCGCCGGCATGCGTCGGATCTACCAGCCCTGAGCGCACCAGGCA
>JAIBBE010000217.1 GCA_019694835.1 Fimbriimonadaceae bacterium
TTGAATGGATTGTCGAGATGAGCACAGCTCAGCGCCGGTCTGCCACAAAGCCGCGCCGTACAGCGACAAAAACCAAAGAGGTGGCGCCCGAGGGCGTTGCGGCTGAGGAGCAGCGTCCGGGGGAGAGCCTCTCTCGTCCGCCGAAACCAGCCCCGCCAAAGGAAGTCGATCCGGCGAAGCCGCGAAGCGGTCTTTCACTTCGCATGGAGCGCATTCGGCAGCTCATGCGCGACACCTGGTCGGAGATCAAGAAGATCACCTGGCCAGATGGCGATACCGTTCGCCGATTGACCGCGCTCGTTTTGGCGATGGCCTTCGTGCTTGGACTGCTGCTGGGCGGGATCGACTACCTGCTCCTCAGGGTCTTCGACGCGCTGACCTAGGTCCGCGCCGATTGGATTCGTATGACTGACACAGCTACGTCTGGACGAAAATCGATCAAGGAACGGCTTGCCCAGCGGCGCGCCGCCGAGAGCGCCCAAGGGCAGGAGCCTTTGGAAGGCGCCTGGTACGTTCTGCATACCTATTCCGGATATGAGAACAAGGTCAAGAAGTCGATCGAGAGCCGGGTCGAGTCGCTCGATCTCGGCGAGCGCGTCTACGAGATCGTCGTTCCAACTCAGGAAGAGATCGAGATCCGCAGCGGTCAACGGCACACCGTCCAGCGCAAGGTTTTTCCTGGCTATGTGCTAGTTCGCATGGAGCTGGATGACGAGACCTGGTACGCGCTGCGGAACACACCGGGCGTGACCGGTTTTGTGAGTATCAACAACAAGCCGGTACCACTCGGAGAGCGGGAAGTGCAGGCGATCATGACCGGCATGACGGCAGAGGCGCCGAAGGTCAAGATCGCATTTCAGCTTGGCGACACCGTGCGCATTGTCGACGGTCCGTTCGCCGATTTCCGCGGCGAGATCGACGAGATCAATCAGGAAAAAGGCAAGATTCGGGTCCTTGTATCGTTCTTCGGCCGCGAAACACCGGTCGAACTCGACTTTTTGCAGGCAGAGCGAGAGTCCTAGCGCCGGCGTTCGACCCGTCGGGAGGGTGCATTTTTGGCAAAGCGTATTCGTGCATATGTGAAACTTCAGATTCCGGCGGGCAAGGCGACGCCGGCCCCGCCAGTTGGTCCTGCATTGGGCCAGCACGGTGTTGCGATCATGAACTTCGTCAAAGAGTACAACGAGCGCACCGCCAACATGGCCGGTCAGACGGTTCCGGTGCTGATCACCGTTTATGAGGACCGTTCCTTTACGTTCGTCACCAAGACGCCGCCGGCATCCGACCTGTTGCGCCGCGCCGCTGGCATCGAAAAGGGTTCCGCGAACGCACCGGGACGAAAGGTCGGCAAGGTCACGCAGGATCAGGTCCGCGAGATTGCCGAGACGAAGATGAAGGATCTCAACGCCATCGATATCGAGGGCGCCATGCGGCAGATCGAGGGCACCGCGCACTCGATGGGTATCGAGGTCGTCGCCTAACCAGGTTTTTCGTTTTTCACCAGTGGGAGATTCCCGCGAATGGGGATCGTTCGGACCACGGAGGTAGTACCTATGCCGAAGAGCGGCAAGAACGCGGTTGCGGCCCGCGCGAAAATCAACCGCGAAACGCTCTATTCCCCCGAAGAAGCAATCGCGCTGATGCGTGAAGCCTCATTCGCGAAGTTCGACGAGACCGTCGAGTTGCATGCCCGACTGGGTATCGATCCGCGCCAGGCCGACCAGGCGGTGCGCACCACGGTGACCTTACCACACGGCACGGGAAGCACGGTGCGCGTGCTTGTCTTCGCACAAGGTGAAGCCGCGCGCATTGCCGAGGAAGCCGGCGCCGATTTCGTCGGTGGCGATGAGCTGGTCGCCAAGATCAACGATGGCTGGGTCGATTTCGATGCCGCCATCGCAACGGCCGACATGATGGGCAAAGTCGGTACACTCGGTCGCGTGCTCGGACGCCGCGGTCTCATGCCGAATCCGCGCTCTGGCACGGTCGTGCGCGCGCCGGAAGATCTCCCGGATGTGATCAAAGACCTGAAGGGGGGGCGTGTCGAGTTCCGCAACGACCGGTTGGGTATCGTGCATACCGTCATCGGAAAGAAGCGGTTCACGGACGACGAACTCAAGGAAAACCTGTTGGCGTTCGTAGACGCGCTCAACCGGGCCAAGCCTTCGGGAGTCAAGGGCGTGTACTTGAAGTCGCTGGCCCTTGCTAGTACGATGGGCCCCGGCATTCGACTGGACATCGGCAAGACGCTTGCCGAAGCCGAAGGCTCTGCTCGCTAGTCAGCTTCAGCTGAGAACTCGAGCGTTGAACGAACAATTCAAGAGACCTGAGACAGCCGGCGCCTTCGGGCTTAATTTCCGGCCGAGGTTCCAATCAACGGCTTCGACCGCATGTTTCGATGCGACGCGCCCTGGGACTTCGGGTTCCAGGGCGTTTTTCTTTGACGATTTGATTCTGAGTTGGGAACGGAAAGGAGGTTAACGCAATGCCAACTTCAGCCAAAGCACAAACGATCGATGAACTCTCGGAGCAGCTCTCCAATGCGAAGCTGATCGTGCTCACCGACTATCGCGGTTTGCGCGTCGCTGATTTGCAGGATCTGCGAACGAGCCTGCGCAAGAGCGGCGGTGAGTTTCGGGTCGCGAAGAACACCCTGACTCGCATCGCAGCCGAGAACGCGGGAATTTCGGGACTCGATTCGTACCTGGAAGGACCGCTGGCGCTGGGTCTTGCCAACGACGATATCGTCGGCTTCACCAAGTCGCTCTCGGACTTCGCGCGAACGTCGCGCATTCTCACCATTCGTGGTGGTGTGCTCGACAAGAACTTCATCACCGCAGAGCAAGTCGAAGCAATCTCGACGATGCCCTCGAAGGAAGTTCTCCAGGGCAAGCTCCTGGGACTCCTGCAGTCGCCAATGGCGCGCACGGTCGGTGTCCTCAGTGGCCCGAGTCGCTCCATCGCATATCTGCTTCAGGCGCGCGCCGATCAGCTCGGCGGCACGGCCATGGCGGCCGACTAACTCGACCATTCGTCCGTAGGAACGTTTTTGCCAGGGTCGCGTGAATCGGCCCATGAAAGGAAACATCAATGAGCAACGCTGCCCTGATCGAGCAGCTCGAGAAGATGACCGTCCTCGAGATCAATGAGCTTGTCAAAGAGCTCGAAGAGCGCTGGGGCGTTTCTGCCGCAGCACCGGTCGCGGTTGGCGGCGCTGTCGCCGCTGGTGGTGGCGCAGCCGAAGCCGGTCCGGCCGAAGAGCAGACCGAGTTCGATGTCGTTCTGACCGATGTCGGCGCGAACAAGATCCAGGTGATCAAGGTCGTGCGCGAGCTCACCAGCCTGGGCCTGAAGGAAGCAAAGGACCTGGTCGAGGCCGCTCCGAAGGCTGTCAAGGAAGCCGTCTCCAAGGACGAGGCGGCCGCTGCCAAGGCGAAGCTGGAAGAAGCCGGCGCCAAGGCCGACGTCAAGTAACGCAACCAGAACCTGTGAGTGCGAGGGTGGTCATGAGTGGCCACCCTCGTTTCGTTGGATGTCCGCGAGCCCTTGCGTGCTCGTTCGGGGGCGAGGCGCGACACGCGGACCTCCCAGCCGGGTTTCGAGTCGTTCCACAAGCGTTCGGGTCGCCGGCAACCTGATTCGACACGTGGTGGCCCTCGAACTGCCCGAGTTCGGTAGGTGAATCTGGCCAAGGGCGGTATACTTATGTGTCACGGGGTGTGGCGCAGTCCGGTAGCGCACTGGTATGGGGTACCAGTGGTCGGAGGTTCGAATCCTCTCACCCCGACCGTCTCGCTGTTGCGGCGAACCCGTTTTTCTTGATCCTCTCTGTCTTC
>JAIBBE010000248.1 GCA_019694835.1 Fimbriimonadaceae bacterium
CGCGCCGGGGACCCTCGCGGCGAGGTCGCCTACACGTGGCATGCCAAGGAGGCCATCCGGTTCTTCTACGACATCCCCAACCCCGACCTCGCCGGCCGCTACCTCGACGAGCTCGCCACCGATCTCCAAGACGACGAGTTCCCACCCGAGGTCCGCTCCCTCGGCCGCACCCTGGTCCGCTGGCGCGACCACATCGTGGCCTGGCACCGGGCTCGAGCCACCAACGGACCCGCCGAGGCCATCAACAACCTCGTCAAGCGCGTCAAGCGCGGCGCCTTCGGGTTCCGGAAGTTCCGCCACTACCGGATCCGGTCCCTGCTCTACGCCGGCCGCCCCAACTGGGACCTCCTCGCCACCATCACACCCCGCTGAAATCCGAAGCGCCACCAAAGGAACGAGCGACTCGGGTCGTTGTTGTGCATCTCGCCGGGACCCTTCCTGGCGCCCCTGTCGGCAGGCCTGACCGATGTTGATCACTCGCACTCGTCGATCTGAGCCGTGGATGCATCGAAATAGAGGGCACTTGCCCACCCAAGGCGCACGACATTGAGCCACACATCACTCGATCGACCGGAGTCACCATCAACGACAAGTTCACCCGTCTTCTGACACCTAACCTCATATCGACGGCCGGCTGACGTCCTGTCCACCGATGGCGAGCCCGAGTAGGGCTCTGCCCGGATGTTCGCCTCCTCAGTCGCCCTGAGTCGTCTCGTGCATCCACCCGGACGCAGGCCGTTGGGTTGGCCGTCAGTGCACGTAGTTGGAGGAACAACAGTCGTCGTTGTCGGGTTCGCTGGGTCGTTCGCCGGTGCGGTGCCTTCCCTCACTCCGGACGAGTCAACGGTCACGGCCTCGAGTACCTCGCCATAAC
The DNA here is from genome assembly GCA_019694835.1 of Fimbriimonadaceae bacterium. Next base: position 875 of record JAIBBE010000248.1, read on the forward strand.
GAATCGCCTCCTCGGCCGGGACGTCCCCTCGAATGACGACGACCACGTTCGCCTTATGAAACTCCTTGTCTTCGAACAGCCTTGGCGTCGTACCTCGAATCGCTTGGTCAAGCGATGGGAACCGACCTGGGCTCTCCACCAGTTCCCGCATGTCCTTGGCATCGAGAAAGGTAAGGATCATCCCGTCGAAAGACCAACTGGGCAGGTAACCAGGATCGTCCTCCTTACCTGGGATGTTGAAGGCAACGACGTCAACCTCTCCCTGTGGAAGGAAGCCGATGGCCAACTTCGTAGGCATACTGCCGTCTGGAGTTTCGGGGCGGAAGTTGCGCATCTTGAAGGGGAGGCGGTCGCCCACAGGCAAGCCAGCCGCCTCGAAGGCGTCTGCCACATCCTTGGATGACTTCACAACGACCCCGGCTGGAACGACTGTCCGCCCGGTGTGAGGCAGGGTGGACGATTCGCCAACCCTTGGACCCGACACCTCACTCCTTGCGCCGCAAGCAGTGACTGTCAACACGGACGCCGCCACAACGGCAGCTGCAGCCACTCGAAGGCGTGATGGGTTCCCGTGAGCTTCGCTCGGTCTCATCGCATGGTCCCGCATTCATCGACGACTCGATCTGACATGGGCATCTCCGTTGGCTGCTGCCTCGCTGGGCGAGGCCTCCTACTGACAGCGAAGCACTGAGGTCTCAAGATCGGTCCTTAGGCGCCATCTCAACGTCCCACCCGACCCCATGCCATCTCTCACGTCAACACCCCGGCACACCTTGAATGGGTGTGCCCGGACTCGCTAGGTGGACTTAGGAAGTCGCCCGCTTGCATCCTTCCCCGCTCGCCGCCCCTAGCGCCCTGAGGGCCCGGCAGGGTGGTCCTTGGTCCTGTTGTACTGGCTGGACGCCACCCAGTCGCTCTGCCTGCACGGTGCCCTCCCGCTGCACCAGGCCCCAAACGCGTAGTAGGCGCTTCCGGCGATGGCGTGGTACACGAGGTCGCTGCAAGCCTGATCGTCGCCGTTCGCGCAACTGTTCCACTTTTCGTCCATGTCGCGGTCGAGCCCCGGTGGCTCCGCCAGACCTCGAACAGCCGTGACGTTCGAGTTGCCGTCACTTCGGGACCGGATCTCCCCGCAATACAGCCGCGCACTGTTGACCAGGTTCGCAACCTCGCCATCGCGGGGCACTTCGTCGCGCACGGACATCGACCTGAACAGTTCGAGAATCGCAGGCGTGTTCTTCTCGAGCGGCCCGCTGTCGTAGATGTAGTCGATTGCGCAGCCCGAAAGCAGCACCGGATCGTGCATCCGGCTCAGGTCCTCGATCGCGCCCCGCAGGTCGTAGGGACTCAGCGAGATCGACTTCGCGATCTTGCGCACCTCAGGTTCTCGGTACATCCCTAGATCGAAGTCTTGCTCCTGGTTGAGAGAGACCGTAAGGAGTGGCTTGGGATCGTCAGGCGCCTTTGGGCTGTAAACCGCCTTCACGGCCTTGCCGTCCAGCGTGGCGGCATAATTGCCAAGTTCATCGGACGCCCCGCCGTCGAAGCTCTGGTACACGGCGCAGGCAAGACGGGCCACTCGCTCGCCGTAGGCGCCGTAGTCGCCCATGGGCCCCACGACTGGGTAGGTCTTAATTCGCCCCACGCCAAGCGGGGCTTCGTACACGACCTTGCCACTTTGGTCCGTAACTCGCAGCGTCCGAGTCGAGTCATTGTCCCCGTACCCCCAGCAGTCGCCCGAATCCGAGCCGATGATGCCCGGCGAGTACTTGCTGAGCCCGTTCGTTGCGATGGAGGGCACGTCCTTGTTCGACCAGATGTCGACCTCAAGGTTCACCTTGTTGTGCGAGGATCCGGACGTGGCAGGCTTGTTGCCCGTAGCGCTACTGCACCCAAAGACCAGAAGCAGCACCATGCCCGCTGCGATCGTCGTACTGGCCCGACGCTTCATGATCTCGCCTTCCCGCTGCTTGCGCCAGACACCGTTCCGGGACCGACCGTGGTGCTTGCATAGCCTCGCCCCAGGCGAAGGTGTCCCGAGCAGTCTAGATCGGGAACACGAATCAGCTCGCTGAGCCGGCGAGTCCTAGAGTTCCTGGTCGTGACTGCGAGCAACTTCGTCGACGGAATGTCAGTCGGTCGCGCCTTGGCGCTTCGGCCCGCGATCGGCCACGTGTACTCCACCCAACAGTGAAGTGGCTGCGACTCCCGCCCTGAGGTTGCCATCGACCATCTCGTCGAGCTTGCTGTGCACTCGATCGGATCGGAAGCATCGCGGCCACCTTCCACCACTCCTGGTCGACGCCATCTCCGGACCTGAATCTATGCCCCCACTACAGAACGCCCCCTCAGAACAGACTCGGACGCCGTTGCGTGACCCCTGAGGCAACCCACGCAGCCGCAGGTTCGAAACGATGGACGGGCCGAGGCTGGTCTGTCGAGGTTCATGACGCCGTAGTGGTAGTCGAGGACCGTGTTTTCAGCCTCCGCCTTGAGGGTGATGAGCTGCGGGATCTGAGAGTCGGAAGATCGTGGTTTCGATGGCGGCTCGTTCGCGACTCGAGCGTGCTAGCACGGCTACGCGGTCTCTCAAGCCAGCAGGCCGAAGAGATGGGCCGTGCGATCGCGCGGCTCCCTGTGCTCGAGGATGTCACGGCGGCGGTTGCGTGGCGGACGGCGGTGCAGGAAGCGCTTGAGAACGGGAAGAGACAAGGGCGTTGGATCCCGAATGAGACGACTGAGCGGCTCCTTGCCTCACGCCCCGAACGCGGCCTGAGCGATCGCATCCACGCTGCCGGCTGTTCCCCGGTGCTGACCGAGGATGAGCTCGAGGCCGCAGCCTTCCTCGAGACTGACGTTCCCGCCGTGGTTCGTGACGCGAACGAGTCGATCATG
>JAIBBE010000155.1 GCA_019694835.1 Fimbriimonadaceae bacterium
CCGCGCTGGTAGTGCTGGGTGATTTCGCCGACGAGGCTGTCGAAGATCGCGACGTGCTCAGCGATTGTCATGAGACCAGTATCTGGCACTTGGGTGATGAGGGCAATGACTTTTTGGACCCCAAAGAGGCTCTTCGGAATCAAGGGTGTAGCGAGGGTCTGAAACCTCCGGCCTCGAGCAGGCTCCTGGCTGTGTAGTTCGCGAGGTTGCGGAAGCCGAGCGCGGAGCCGCGGAGATGCTCGAGTCGGCCGTTGATCGCCTCTGTCGGACCGTTGCTCGTGCCGGGCAGGTCGAAGAACGCGAGGACGTCCGCGGCGCGCTGCTTCAACGTCCGACCGAGCCGGCGAATCTCGGCCAGCATCGCGGGGACGCCACTGCTGACGGAATCGATCACCGACCGCATCATCTCCTTCGCCTTCTTCTTGTCGGGTTCGCGGTAGGCGGCGACGATGCGCTGGTAGATGCCCCAGGTCGCTTCGACCTCGACGTGCTCCTCGACCGCGAACACCGCGTCCAGCCGTGCAGTCTGCTTCTCGGTGAGGAAGCTCACGCCGGTGTGGAGGGTGCGGCGGACCCCGTAGAGCGGGTCCCCGGCGTGACCGCGGTGCCCGAGAGTGTCCTGCTGAACCCTCTGCCGGGTCCGGTCCAGGGCGTCACCGGCGAGCCGGACGACATGGAACGGATCCATCACCGGGACCGCGTCGGGGAGTTCCTCGGACGCGGCGGTCTTGAACCCACTGAACCCATCCATCGCGACCACTTCGATCTGCTTCGACCACTCCTTGGGCCGGGCGGCGAGCCACTGCTTGAACACCGCCTTCGACCGACCCTCGACCATGTCCAGCAGCCGTGCGGGACCTGTCTTGTTGCGGGCGGGCGTGAGGTCGATGATCACGGTCACGTACTTGTCACCGAACCGGGTGTGACGCCAGACGTGCTCGTCGACGCCGATCGTGGTGACGCCGTCGAACCTGGCCGGATCGTCGATCAGCCGCCGCTTGCCCTCGGCGAGGATCGCGGTGTTCGCGGTGTGCCACGACACCCCCAGGCCTGCCGCGGCGCGGGAGACGGTGAGGTGGTCGACCACGATCGCCTTCAGCGCCCACCCGACCCCGCCGCGGGAGATCTTCGCCCGCGGCGCCGCCGCGTTCGTCGTGTCCTGCCGCCAGGTGCGGCGGCAGTGGCCGCACCGGTAGCGGCGCACCCGCACCAGCAGCGTCGTGGGCCGGTGACCGAACGGCTCGTGCGCGAGCGGACGCGTCACGGTGTCGCGCGGCACGCCCTCGGCGCCACACTTCCGACACCACGGGTCATCGTCAACGACGCGGCACTCGAGTACCGCCCGGTCGGGCTCGATCAACTGGCCGATGGCTTCGAGGCCGAGCTCATCGAGACGGCAGAACGTGGTGAGGTCAGGGGTCGCGAACGTAGGGTGGTGCAAGTCGAGGTCTTCCGGCAGATGGGCAGTGTGAGAACTTCCATCCTGGAAGACCTCGACGTCTAGCCGCGAACCAGCCGCCGACCCTCGACTACACCCTCAACTGCGAAGAGCCATCAATCCCACCCATTCACAGGGATACAACGTGGGCGTGGTCGTGTTCAACAATGGCTACGCATCCGAGTTTCATCTCTGCGAACGGTATTGCAAGCTGTATATGATCCTTCACGAGGAGTGTCCGGATCATGAAAATGCGCTTGAGCAATTATGTTTCGCAGCGCTCTCGGCCAGTATGGAGAACTTTGAGTTGCTGAGCCCGCGGCGTCACACACGAGTTAGAGTTACGCGCAATATCAGGCCCGGCTTTACGTCAAGCACGGCAATGCTTCACTATTTTAGTCCCGACAAGCCGTGGAAGCCGTTCTCGACAACTGACCTTGTGCGCATCACCGAAAGGATGCGCTGGCCGATGTTACCGTTCTATCGGATGGTTTGGCTCGACTACGCGAGCAGAGTCCGTGGATTTGAGAACTACTGTGCCGAACGCCCATATCTCCCTCTAGAGATCATGTGTATGGCGAATACCGTCCTTCTCTTCGAGAAAAGGCTCCGCGAAGCATCGGAATCAATTACCTGAATCAGGCTACGGAATAGAGGGCAGGCCCATGACAGAGAACGCCCCCCATTGCCGCGAGCATGTCGCCGAGCGTGAAGCGCCCGAAACTCCATCGCGATGGACTGACGTCAGCTACTGGATGAAGCCTCAGCATTCGAAATCTTTACTTTTTCAGTCTGCAGAATAGTGTTCGCCATGTTCAATATCTCGAGAATCGAGTAGGGGCGCTGATCGCAATACTCCGTGAATCCGTCGACACGGCTGGCGTAGTCAAGCCACACCATTCGATAGAACGGCAACATCGGCCAGCGCTTCTGTCCTGTCAGGTGAACGACTTGTCTTGGTGATAGCGGTTTCCAGGGTTTGAACTCAGTGATGAAGTGTAGGAGAACCGTGCTGCTTTCGAAGCCCGGGGGTATGTTCCGCGTTGTCTTCGAGCGCGTGTGCAACCGCGCGGCCAACGCTCTTGTGCGCTCCATGTTGGCGGCTAGGGCGGCAAAGCACACTTGTTCCAATGGTTCAGGATGATCAGGAACCTCTTCCGCGAGAATGGAATACAAGCCAGCGAACCGATCAAATAGCTCGAATTCTGAAACATACTCGTTATCAAGAACCACGATTCCGACCTGCATCGCCCGTTCGTGTACTACGTTCAACCCCATTTCGCGTCGCGCACGCGCAACGACCGAATCCGGCAACTGAGTATCGCCCTCCGTGCCGAGGATGGCAACCGAAAATGCGTCCTTCTCGAACATCTCGGTGGGAAACGCGGCCACCGACAGCGTGTCGTAATCGAGTTTAAGAGAGTACCTATACCCAAGCCTTTCGAGGTATTCAGGAAGCACCCAATTTAGGAAGACATCGGCTGGCCATTGTTTTTGTTGCATTGGGGGGAGACTAATTGCGACGCCTCCCTTCGGGAGTGCATCTGCATCCAAGAATGCGATGTCGTACCGCACGAGCAGCCTTCGCATGTCGTAGGTAAGTTTCTCGCCTTTGAAGACCATGAAGCGGTCAAAAATTCCTGGATTATGTTCCTCCAGGCTCACCAATGACACCAACGCAGGGAAGAATATGTTCTCATCCCCAGCGATATATGCTGCCCAGCGGGAACCCCTCCTGCCAGATACAACGCGTCCGGCGGAAAGGTCGCGGCGCGTCGGAGATCCATTTTCGTTCTTCAACTCTTGCACCCAGCACTGTCGCCAACCTATGACACTTGCTTGATAGATGTCGCCCACGATAGCAGACCGGGCCATTTGGACAACCAGCGGTTCGACAAGGTGGCATCGTGACGAGATCTCCCGGACCGGGGCGTCCGCCAACTATTCTGAATCGGTCGATTCTGCCCTCTCCCACATCGCTGGTACCGGGAACCGGCGGCGCAGGAAGTCTTGGAGTGGGGCGACTTGCTTCTCTAGGCTCACGCCGTCTGAAAGCGTTGCATTCAGGCACAGGAACGTGGGCCGGTCGCGAACCATTTCGGCGAGCTTCACCCGGAAACTGTTGTGGCCCGTGTTCGCATACGCGTACTCGCCCGGCACCTCGGGCCACTCGACGCCGCGACGTGTGGCGACCGCATAGTAGTGCGCGAGCATCGACGGGATCGCGAAGTCGGTTGCCGCTCGGAACCGTGACGCGCGCGTGCGGTCGAAGACATCGGGGTACACGGACTCCAGTTCCTCGAGCAGGCTT
>JAIBBE010000039.1 GCA_019694835.1 Fimbriimonadaceae bacterium
TGTGCCCATCACACACTATCCTCAACCAACCGGGCCCAACTTAGGCCAATATGTTCTCTTTTATTTCCGCTATTTTTGGGGAGTCGGCTGGGATTCGAACCCAGGACCCTCGCCTTAAAAGGGCCCCAGGGGATAAGTAAAAACAATGTCTTACGTATTGAGATTTTCCAATCTTATATACGGTTTTACAATGACTTACAAATAGCTTGTCCGATATAGGACGCCCATGGAATCGCGGCCGACCGGCCAGTGGCCAATTCCGCATCACGAAACATTCTCATGCGAAATCTCTGGATCAAGTTCGCCGACGATTCTTGTGTACCCATATATATTTAAGGTGGTTGCCGCTTCATGCTTTACTGGTACGCAAACGCTTGATTGATTCAGTGCGACATTCCAACGTGACTATAGCAACGTGGCCATCGTCTCTTCTTCGATCAGAACTCTCGACGTCTCCCCGTCTTGAGTAGCAGCTACGTTTGGAGTCCGAGTGTGACTGTAACGGATTTTCTTGCCATGCCCCTCGCATAAGCGGCGTGTGCGCCGCGACAGATGTTATCCCTAACGAGGCGCCGAAGGAACCGTCATACAAGGTGCTAGGTTGTATTGGCCTCGGCCGTAGAGACGGCGGGCGCATTTGGTAACCCGCTTTCATCGAGGGACGAGGAAGGTTTTGATACTGGATTGGATGGAATAGCCGACAATGCTTGCGTGAGACCTTCGATAAAAGCTGCTGCTGTTTCTCCATTGAAGGAAGATGAGTTCGCCTCTGCTGCGCTTGGATGACTTGCAGAAGATCTAATTGCAGGGCCTAATTTGGGCTTGCTTATTTGAGAAAGTGCTTGCTCCACTTCTTCAACGGAGGCGGATTTTTGCTCTTCCTCTGGGTCATCCAAGACATTAGGCATTTCTTCTTGATGACGTTTAGTGAGAAAGCCTTTGGGCGCTACAAGATTTTGGGGAGGGTTGCAGTCATCCTTTATCGGGGTCATCATCAGATCTGACTTCCCCATGGAGCCCCAATCGACAGCGTAGAGCTTTCCGCGCAGTGCGGCAATGGGAGTAGCCGTTTTGTCGATTTTGGCGTCTAACGATCGAATCTATTTGTCCATGCGCGCCTGGTTCTCCTGAGAGGCAGCGTCTAATTGCTCTACTACTTCATACGTCTCCAAAGCTTTTGCGATGGCTGAACCCGCAATACAGGTATTTTTTGCTACTGTAGTGCTCCCCTGAAATCAAGCCACCTGAGTTGATTGTTGCGCCCGATATGACCCAATCAAGCAGGCAATGCGTTCACCAGCGAAAGTATTCGATTCGCATTTAATCGGATTGTTTGCAGGCCGCGATCCGTCCCGATGATTAGAAGAAGATCATCGCCATCCTTCACAGAGCTAAGAGCAGATACTGGACTGAAGAGGTCTATTGTAAGCAAAAGCTGTCTCGTCGCCGAATCCCAGCACCGCACCTTCCCAACCCAATCTCCCGTAGCGACCACAATCCGGCTACCCAAGTTCCCTACGATAAATTCTCGTACTCCGTCAGTAACTCCCGCCCATGGCGAATCCCCCTCTTGACCTGTCACGAGATCCCAAAATTGCAATTCGCCGCCTACTAAGCCTTTCTGATAGTCCTTCTCAAGCCTTTGCCAAAACAGCGAAAGATGGCTCTGGTGGCTGGTGTGCGCCGTTTGTATCGCTTCGTTCTTCTCAGTTGAGATCAGTCAAATTTAGCCCCTTTTTGCGAAAAAATGAACACGCCGGGAACACGTAGTGTTAGTACTTATTTTTGCTCCATTTTTTGTCGGTGTCCCATGTGATCGAGATCTCCGGTCCGCAAGGGAGATGATTCAAACGGTCTCGATGCTAGAGGGACTTACGAGATGATGTTTCGAACATCTTTGAGAAGCATGAAAAGGTGTAACGGATCGCTAGGTGAAGGGGTGAAATCGAAGTGCTCGTAAAACGTTCTGGCATCCTCGTCTTTTGCGTGGACTACCAAGGCACGAATGCCGGCAATATCGGCTGCCTGAAGAGTTCGCAGGATGGCATCCTTCAAGAGCGCAGCCCCGATCCCTTGTTTCTGCCAGTGGAGATCGACGGCCAATCTGGCCAGCAGCATGATAGGGATTGAATGCTTCGCCATTCCCTTCCTTACTCGCTCCGGGGCCTGGTCTTGCTCCACTGAACCTACAGCGAGAGCGTAGTAGCCGATCACGGTGTCGTCGGCTAACCCTACATAGGCCTGCGAGCCTCCGCTACGTTGATTCTGTAGCGCGTGCTTCCGGAGAAAGAGATTCAGGGGTTCCCGCCCACAGTCGAATGCTTCAACGGCGTGATGCGGTTGAAGTTTCTCGATACGTCTACTCAACGTTTGGCTTTAGAACTGGCTACGGGTGCAGCTTCAAAAAAGCCTGGCTCCATGAGGAGACGCTTCATCCGAGGGAGAGGGCGAGGAGGGGCATCAAGTGCAGCCAAAAACTCAGTCCATTTGGCTTTGGTCAAAGGAAACGTTCGGCGATCTGCCAAGGCTTCATCTGCACGAGCCAACGCACTTTCAAGGACAAATGCGCTCACGGTACGATTAGAAGCCGAGGCAGCAGCTTCCAGCGTACGTTTGGCTGAGGAGCTTACCCGAAGATCTAGTTTTTCGGTACGGAGCGTACGGACCCCCATAGATCACCTCTGATACCTGGTAACGATAATGTAAAAATCATGTATTGTCAAGACAATGTAACGACAATACATATGTAATCTACCATCAGGTGTGAGTTTTATTTGGTCTGAAATGTGAAATATCCGGTCACTGAACTATTACTTACTTGAAGAATAACATGGCTGACCACACAGGCATATCAGATCTATGATGGTAGATTGCCGTCGTTTGTGGCTGAGACGTCAACTGATAGATGTCAGACATCCTCATGCGGCGTTGAACGAAGTAGGTGAGTTGCTCGTAGGTCATGGCTGAACGAAGATCACCCATTAGTGTTCGTCATACTTTTTCGCATTACCGAATGCCTTCTCCACAGGATATTTGACTTCGTTCTTCTTAACTTTCGCAAGCACAGCAGCATCTAAGTCTATGCTCAGGTCATGACAAAGGTATGAGAGGATAATTGTGACATCTGCAATTTCATCCAACACCTTCTCTCTCAAAGGACTCTTAAGAAGAGTGGTCACCTCTTCGTCCGTTTTCCACTGAAAGGTCTCCAACAGCTCACCAGCCTCGATTGTCAGCGCCGCAGCAAGTTCTTTTGGTTTATGAAACTGTTCCCAGTTGCGTTTGCGTCGAAACTCGAGCAATTCTTTCAAGACGGTCTCGTTTACCATGAGAGGCCTCGTTGTTAGCCAAGGTAGACATTCTCATTATGCCATTCCAAAAACTGCGCTGAAGGGCGGTCGCTAACTGTCGGCGGGACAACCAGGAGCCTTCGACCGTGAAGGTCGTAGTAGTCCCTACCGTTAGAGAACTCTTCCTTGATTTTTCTGCTCACCTCTACCGCCAAATCCGGAGTCACTGAGAGGTAGCCCAGATCGAAGAGTTTGTGCAGATCAGATCGAAGCAGCAACCCATTAGGCGTTTGGTTTGGACCAGATTTCGCGAAAGGCTTGATGTGAGCAGCTTCAAGCGCAGGAAGAGTACGCTCGCCTGTGATGGCGCACCGTCGAGTATAGGCATCTGTGACAAGAACCCGAAAGGCACCTTGTCCCAGCCTCGCGCTGGTTAGGAACTCGGCGCCGTACCGAGCTGACTCCTCTGCCTGGAGGGACGCGCCATCGAGCACTTTGGCTTCCCCGATGGAGACCGTGTGTAGTCTGACCTGAACATTCTCCCAGAGCGAAGCACCCGTTGAACTGGTGGTGTCATACACCTTGCCCGTCATAATCCCACGCCCCCAGTCAGACGGAACTGGAACCCAATCTGAGCGTTCAAGAAAAAAGGGATTGGATAATACCGTGCATCCAATAACTGGGTCATGCTCCGATGGCTTGCCTCGCCTGTAGGCCTCTATCAACCCGCGTACCGACTCGATAGAGTCAGCGCCATTCTTTTCGCCGAACGCGTCCCAGGCTAGCGAAAGCGGGATGTTGGAATGACTAACAAAGAATCCACCGCCAACAATGAAATTGAGAGGGCTATGGAGTTTAAACAGGAAGGGAGCACCAGGGACAATGGCTTTGAAGGTTCCTGCTCCTCCAGGCCGCCAAAAGTTGACCTCATCCGGCTTTCGGCTGGCTAGAAACTCAAACCACTTGTTGTCCGTTACGCCAACATAGAATTTCATAGAGTCATGAGGCCACCGGCTTGCGGTCCTCTCACCTAAAAATTTGAAATCGAAGGGAGTTCACAGCTGACAATCTCGAAGTCGCTGACGATTTTGTGAGCGATGCTGGCAGGTACGATCTACTGGCAATGGGTCCCGACACCCTATTTCTCTCATGAACACGGGCACCATCAAACATTAAACACCTCCGCGATCAGCTTGATGATCTTCTCGGAGTCAATGCTCCCATTCTCCTCGTCACGCGTGATGATCAACGTGCCATTCTCGCCACTTCCTTCTCCGCGCGGCAGAATGCCGTGAGTTCGGTACCACGAGAGTTTCTCTTCCCACCGGCGGCGGTAGCTGGGCACATGCAGCATCCCGCAATGCTCCCAGTAGTACGTCAACCCTGATTCCATGTCCGCAATGGTGAAGTCGGGGTACTTAGTGACGCCGTCGATGGTAAGCGGCTGTTCGTAGCCATATTCAACCTTCTTAGTGGCAAGATGGTCGGCGATGATCACCTCGGACTTGGAGCGCACCATTTCGCCACGCGCGGTTCGGTGGATGAGGTACTCCTCAAAGAAGTGGCCATTGATCACCACGGGTGACGGTGCTTTGAAAAGATTGGTCAAACGGCGCGCGGTCTCGGAACGGTCATCCGAGGAAAACTTGCGCAATTCGGTGCGTGGCCCCTGATGAAGAATGACGATGCGGTCCTTCTGACGCGTGAGTGCAGTGTAGAGCAGCTCGCGTGAGAGCAGGCGGCAGGGATTCGGCAACACAAGAATAACCGTGCCGAACTCACTTCCCTGGGACTTGTGGACGGTAAGTGCGTAGGCAAGCTCGAGAACCGCATTACTTTCTTCGCCAAAATCGCGGCTCGTGAAGTCGTACTTGTACCCTGGCTGGGACGAGAACTCGACCTCGAGTTTCCAACGCAGGTCCGGCAGACCCTTCTTTCTGAAAAAACCGACAGCCATACCGATTTCGCCATTAGCGATGTAGGCGTCGCCCTTCGCCGGATAAACCTTGCGATGCTTGTTCCACCAGACACTGGGGTCAGTGTTAACGAGGTTGATAACCTTGTCGCCGTAGACAATTTCCTCAGGCCCCATGGGCTTCGGGTACTTCCGCTGCCAGCCCTCCTTGCGCGCGGCATCGATCATCGCCTGTCGAAACTGCTTGTGGATCAAGCGATTCAGATCGGGCACACCATGAGCTGCTGATCGCACCGGCGAGAGGATCTGCCAGCCTTCGGCTGTCTCTGCGGCGCCAGCCTTCTCTCCCCTGCGAGGGTTGAAGAAGCGCATCTCGTTCCAGGCTTCACCCCCAAGGGTTGCATCAAAGCCAGCGATGTCATCTGGCCCTTTGAGTTTCAGTTCGCTCACCAGGACGTCGATGAGTCGAGACCTGAGATCATCAGCGGTCTCCCACTGCTCAAATCGAACGTGCTTGCTCTGACCACTGCGCACCACTTTGTCGAACACATCATCCTCGCCGGCCGCAATGGGGGCGCCGCTGAACCATTCGGCGAGCTGCAGATCCTCGCGGTCCTCACCGGATTGGCGACGGCGAATAGTCAGTTCAGCATAGCCAGGACCGACTCGCGGGAACTTCTCGGCGACCCCTTGAGGCGCAAGGTGCTTGACGACGTCCACGAACGGCCGACCCGCGCCAATCGGCGGAAGCTGGCGTGGATCACCAATGAGGATGAGCCGGTGCACGCCCTTGAGTGCCTGGATCAACGCCGCAAGCATCTCTTCCGTCAACATCGAAGCCTCATCGATGATGACCGTGTGCGCGCCGGCCTCGGCGGGCTGCGCGGAGAGACCATAGCGTCCGGTCGTGCCGTCATAGCGGTGCGGACTCAGGAACTGGGCGATAGTGTAGCCCTTGAGTTGGAGACTCCTAGTGGACTGCTCCATCCGCACTCGGGCCTTGCCGGTGGGCGCGAGCAGCAGAACGCCGCCGGCTTCGATCTTCGGGTGCGAGCACAGCACCGAGAGCAGCGTCGTCTTGCCCGTGCCCGCCGGGCCGATCAGGACCGAGAGCCGCGAGTCGGCTAGCTCCTTGAGCGCCGCGGTCTTCTCCGCGCGGGCGCTCTCTTCAAGTTCGTCGCACTTTCCCGTGCCCTGCTTGGCGAGATGGTCATCCAGCAGCTTACGCCAGTCCGCCTCGACCACCAGTCGCTTGCCGCCGATGCGCTTCTCAACGGCCGAACGGATGACGGCCCCCATCTCGCCAAGGCGGCCCAACTGCATGGCCGGCGCTCCGTCAGCCATCGCGACCACTCCGACGGTATCCCCGAAATCGTCCTTAGCCACGTTCATGAGGTCGGCATCCACCTCGCAGAGCGGCTGGAGCGTCAGGTTCCGAATCCCGAGTACCACCTGTGCCTGAGGCAGCAGCGTGCTCCCGGCCGATGCCGCGTCTTCGAGTACTTTGACCGCGAGCGCGCGCACACGACGGGCATCCGTTCCGGCATCGAGCGCGCTCGGCTCGGGCAGCGGGTGTTTGTCGCGGATCACGGCGTCCGGGAAGACGCCGCGGTCCACTGTCCACACGCTGACGGGATCGCCAGTGAGCCGAGTCAGTTCGTAGAGCAGGTACGGGTTGGCAAGGATCGCCTTGTCCGTGGCTTCGATGCCGGCCTTGGCGCGTTCCTCCTGGACGTAAAGCGTCGTCGCCTGCACGCGCGTCATCTCGAAGCGGCTAATGAGCTTGAGCAGCGCCCGGCGTTCATCGGGTAACCGAGACCACTTATTGCACAGCGTCTTGCCAATGCTCTCGGCCAACGGAGTTGGTAAGCACTTATTGGGGTCAGCGAACATCTTGTCGACCAACGGCCAGGGGTCCGCGTTGTCACCAGCCTTCTCGGCAATCGCACGGGCAACGAAGGTCGCCGATTCCAGTCCGAACGCGGCAAGCGCCGCACCCAGTCCGGGACACGGTCCCCGCGCCGTCCAGAGTTCACCGAGGCGTGCATCGACCCATTGCAGGCACCGATCCCACGGGCCAGGAAGAATTCCCATCGCCTTGCGCAGGGACTCGGCGCATGCGAGCAGCGACGCGATCGCGCCGTCGTGGCTGACCAGTTGCGAGGCGTGTGAGAACTCGAGCAGCCGATCGGCGGGCGACAGTGCCGCAATCTCTGCGGGATCGAAGTCCGGATCCTGGGCCGCCAGCGCGATCGCTGCGTGATAGGGCAAGAGGAATCCGTCCTCGAAGTCCTGGCGGATCGAGTGCTGGATCATCCGCTCCCACAGCATCGAGCGCAGCTTGCCCGTCAGGTCCTTGGTCGCGTACGCGTACTCCTGCAACGCGCCCACATGCATCACGCGCCCAACGCCGATCAGGATGCGGCTGGCGCCAGCATCCTCCACAAACGGCACCTGCTTGGCGTAGAAGAAGCAGAGCGATCGCTCTGGCTTGAGGTGACCGGCGAAGCCGTCGAGCAGCGCGGTCTGGTTGAGGTGCTCCTGCACCCACTGCGTCTTGAATCCGAGATCCGGCTCGCGCTCGGCCTGGACATCCAGCGCGTACTCTTCCCCGAGCGTCTTCATCGCTTCGCTGAGCAACCACGCAAACGGCACCGCCGCCGCCGAGTACGGCGGATGACGCAGGGGTGTCTCCTTGAAGTGGCCGTGGCTCGTTTCAGGCCCTCGGTTGTACGGGTGGTTGGCTATTCGCACATACTCGAAGGGCGCCATGAACCCCATGCGCTCAGATGCGCAAGCTGGCCATTTCGTCTGCGGCAACTCGTCAAGGCGCTTCCCTGCGACCGCCTCTTCGGCCGCGTCGTCGCGGTCCTCCGCGACACGTTTCAGCTTGAGGCACGAGCCGTTCAGTCTCGGCGCGGCGCACACCCGACCGTCCCATCCGGCATCATGCCAGGGAACCCGGATGGAGATATGTTTCAATGGATAGCTCATGGGTCTTCCTCTCCGCCCGCTGCCTGTGCCTGATGGGCCTTGAAGGCCCCCGGCCAGCCGCCGTGCTGTTCGATGACCTCGTCGATTTCCTTCATCAGCCGGATGGTCTCCGAGAGGGCGACGACGATCTTCTGGTAGTGGGCGAGGTCGTCCTTCGTGAGGGTGCGACCCTTGCGATCCTTGAGCCACTTCTCGCAGACCTGGTAGCCGCCGATATGGAAGTTCCACACGTCCTCGCGCACGCCATTGAAGCCCGACGTCTGCGCTTTGTCCAGCCAGACGGTGTTCTTGGACCATGAGAGCTTCTCGACCTCGGGGTTCCGGCCGCCGACGAACTCGGTGATAGGCTTGGCGAGTTTTGGCGATTCCATCGTCTGAATGGCTGCGAGGTCTCTACCCAGGTCTGCCAAGGCACGAAAAAATGCAGGGCTCCCTGGCAGTGGCAACCTTGGCCAGTCACGCTTGAGCCTCTCGCCAAAGTAGCTGGCGTACGAAGGCGCATTCAGGAGCGCAAGTGCGTAGCTGAAAACCTCGAGCGCAAGTTCGCGGTCCACCAGATGAGCTTCTACCGCGCCATACACGTTGCGGAACCACGCAAGCCACGACCGATCGAGACAAGTGCCTTGTTCAGCAATTAGGCCTCCGGAATGCCGCGCGAAAAGCGGGAGCACGTAGCTCCGGTCGTAGCTGGACGTAACCTTGTGTCCGCAGAACCCCTTGACAGCAAAGGCAGAGAACCGCTCCTTGGTTTGTCGAGTCGTGACAAGACCGGGACACCGCTCATCCAGATCGAGCATCACGTTGAAGCTGTTGGTCTTCAGTAGGTCCTTTCGCAACAGCGCCCAGCGATAGTCGAATGCTCGAAGCTGAAGCTGACCGACGTCCTCAGGCTGCAAGGTGCGCAGTTCCTTGCGACGCTTGAAGATCACCAAAGCGTGCCCCTCAGACACGTCGAACGAAAGAGACTGCCGGGTCACCGAGGGATCTGCAAACTGAGCAACACGCTGAATCAACTCAGATCTCGTAAAAGCGACAAGCAGATCGTCGAATCCGGTCTCCGTGCCGGTGGAACGCTTCGTGAAGAGGTCGCAGATAGCGGGCCAACTTTCCCACTCGCCGCCAAGCTCGCCAGAATCCGGCTTGATCAGATAGTAATTGGGAGGCCTCGCATCTATTCGCGCCCATTCGGAGGTCATGACGCTCGACTTCGCGAGCTGCTGGTACTTATGCGCCCTTTCTCCCCAGAGATCGCTGAAACTGATGCTCGCGCCTAGCTGCTGGTCAGGGGACTTCACTAGTGCACAGATTGAAACCCCTTGACGTATTTCGAACACATTCTCGTCCCTCACGCCGGGAGGTGGGACTTCCGCCTTGTTAGTATTGCCGTGGAGATCGAGAAACCAACTGCGTGGGAAGCAGCTAATCAGGCTCCACCGCATACCTCGGAGCGTTGGGCCATCGAGATAGGAGTGATTAGAGATGAGCGAGCAGATTCCAGACTGGGCCTGTGTCAACGCGGCCTGTGACAATGCGAAGAACTTCACGTAGTCGTCCTGGATGTTCTTCTCGAATTGCAGCATGCTGCGCTCTCGTATTGGCTCACCGTCCACAGCTCGGTACGGGTCAACAATTCGGCGCACTGCAGGGGTCAGGTTGGACGATATAGCCGAGTAAGGCGGATTGCCTACCACCACTGTGAACCGCCGCTTGGTCTTGATCTCGTTGACTGCCTGTGCTTCGTGTGCGAGCGCAGGAATCACGAACTCAAACCGCCCCGAGAAGTCCTGCGCCGGCTCCAGCGCGTTTGTCAGGTACACCCGTGCCCGCTCGTCGCTGCTGAACCGGTACGCCGTCTCGTAGAGCTTGAGCCCGATCTTGAGGTGCGCGATGGCATACGGGGCCATCAGCAGCTCGTACCCGTGCAGACGCGTCAGCAGGTGCTTCGGCACGTACTCGTTCCATAGCGCGTCGATCTTCTTCTCGTCGTGGCCCTGCACCTTCCACTTGGCGACGAGCGTCTTGTGGATGAGGTCGATGACCTCGACCAGGAAGGTGCCGGTGCCGGTGGCCGGGTCAAGGATCTGGACGAAGCCTTGGTCAGGCGCGACGCCATCGGGGATCTTCAGGTCTTTGTAGCGCTTTGCCATCTCGTCCCAGGTGGTGGTGTCGGCCAGGCCATCGGCCAGGCCGAACTCGGTGCGCAGCAGCTCGTCCACCGAGCGCACGATGTAGGAAACCACCGGGCGCGGGGTGTAGAAGACGCCACGACTTACCTTCTGATCTTTGTCATACTCTTTTAGGAACAGCTCATAGAAATGGATGACCGGGTCTTCCTCGGGCTTGAGGTCCCCGAAATCCATGACAACCGCCTCCAAATTGGCGTCGTCAAGCAGCTCCACGACCTCACTCACCCCCAGCTCATCGAAATCGATGCCCGGCCCGCCCGCCTTGCCGCGCCGCCCACCGACCTTGAGGAAGGTCTGCATCAGCTCCTTCAGGAATGGGTTCGTCCGCATGTGGGCAGCGAAGTCGTCCGTAGTCTTCTTGTGCGGGTCGGCGATGCGCGCCGAGAGCAGGCCATAGGCGATGGTCTGGGCGTACATGTCGGCGAAGCCCTCGGCATCGAGGTCGTGGACCAACGACTCCTGGAACGCCTTCATGAGCTTGGTGAGCGGGCCGCGTTCGGTCTCATGCGCTAGTGCCGTCATAATGCGGTCCCGAATGGCACGCGCCAATTCGGCTAAACGGATGGACAGTTCTTTCGAGGTGGTGACGACCTCTCGGTGGCGCAGCTCAAATGCCGCACGCCATTGTTTACGCCACGTTTCAATGTTCGTATCATCTTCCGGCCAGGCGAGATTGGTCTTCAGCCGTTCGGCTACAGCGCCGAGGTGCAGCGGGGTATCGAGGTTGTCCCATCCGAGCACTTTCAGCGTGGGTAGGTCGTCTTTGGTCTCTGGTTGAGAGAAGTGAGCGAAGCTGATCTGCCGTTCGTCGCCCTCGCCGTACTTGGAGACAAAGAGCAGGTCGTCGGCAGCCCAAGCGGCCCTCTCGGCACTATTGGCAGAGGCTCGTTTCTTCGTGGCAACCTGGTTGAGAATACGGCGCAAGACGAGGACCGGGAGCTTCCTCGGCTCGAACTTGACGAAGAAGATGCCCCAGGGCTGGCGTGGCGACAGCGGACGGAGGCGCTTGATACTTTCGATCTTGGCGGCAGCTTTAGGATCGATCCCAAGCTCTTCTGCGGTGAAGTCGTAGAACAGATCGTCCACGTCCTCGAACGAGTCTTTGGCGATCGGCCAGCCCATTTCATCTCGAAGATAGGCAATCAGTTGATCGAAGCGTTTGATCTTGGCAAGGGCTGTGCGATGATCGGTCGGCATCGGTTAACCTTCGTTCAGTTCCATCCAACACCGAAGCGCAGGTTTGACGCCCACGGGCGCATCAACGCGCTTCAGATACGTATCCTTAATATGCTTCATGACTTTCGCTCGTAACTCCTTGAGCGTCTTTTCTTCGGTCACGCATTGCCTCGGCGTGCTGGGCTTGGACCGGATGCTCTCGAGAATTTCACCAGGTTCGGTGAGGATGGCGTCGCGATCGAGGTCGTACAGGTACCATCGCGTAGTGCCCGCTTCCTCGGTGAACTGTCCCTTCTCCTTATCCAGCGCAGGAAGCGCGTAGCAAAAAAACACCCCGCGGACGCCTTTAGCGACCCGCTTCCGACCGCTAAATACCGCCCCGGGCAAAGTCTTCAATCTGGCCTCTAAATCTGGCTCGGCCTTGATTAGAGCCTGGTATTCGAGGTGCATGTCTTCGATCGCAGTTCTGGTGCCTTCGTAGGCATGGTTGAATTCCTTGAGGGCTTCAAACTCGTCTTCGGGGGTCAGCAGTTTTCGCCCCTCGATGCCGAGCGTCTTCGAGATGAGCAGCGTCTTCTTGGTGACGCAAGTATAAAGCGAAAGAATTTGGTTTAGCTCTTCAGGGGGCAAGAAATTCCAGAAACTCACTTTTCCGCGTGACGACTCAATCTCTGGATGGTCGGCGATGAGGCGCTTCTCGACGTCAGGATTCATGCGTCGATCCACGCGACCAATTCGTTGCATCAAGCGAACGGGATTCCAGTGGATATCATAGTTGATCATCCGCGAGGCATCCTGAAGGTTCAGACCTTCGGAGAGCACATCGGTGGAAATGAGCACCCGGATTTCTTTCTTCCCCTCCTTGGCCAATTCCGACGAAGCAGTGCCGTTGTAATAGGGCGAGAATCGTTTAATCACATCCGCACGGTTTGCCTTCGTGGCACTGTCTACCTGGGCAACGCCGTCAATGTTCGATTCGTCTAGCTCGTGCTTGAGATAGCGCGCCGTGTCCGCAAATTCCGTAAAGATGAGCACCTTCTGCCCGACGAGATCCTTTGACTTGAGGAGACGAATGAGTTTTTGGAGCTTGTCGTCATGTTTCGGCTCGAACTTCCGCGCCTCGGTCAGGAAATGGACGATCTGATCGAGGTCCCGGAAGGTTTCCGCGATCATCGAGCCGACATCGTATTCACCCCGATCCAGATGTTCGACATCGTCAAGCATATCCTGAGGGACAATGTCCTCATCCTCCGGCTCCTCGCCATCTTCCGCCCACAGTTCCAACTGACGCTCGCGAGCATACTTCAGCGCGTCTGCGTTCTCCTCTTTCCAGTGTTCAAGCTTCTTCTTTTCTGTCGCGGTTTCGCAATGGATCTCCAGAAACGCCAACAATCTCTGGAGCAAACGATCACAGGAGAGTTCAAAAGCCGTTACCGAACTTTCGAACCGTTTGAGGAAATTCGTTCGGATCAGCCCGACCACCTGTTTCTGACGATTCTCTTCAAATGCGTCGATGGTGGTATCTGGCCCCTTATACCAAAAGAGCGGATAATACATTGGCAGCGTAAACAATGGATTTTTGTGGGTAAAGGCATTCTCGAACATATCGAGCAAGCGGCCATAGGTCTTGCGGATCGAATATTCCGCCACCTGGGGCGGCTTGCGATCCGGGAATGCGGCGGCCTTGCCGGTCTCGCGAATCTGACTTTCGCGAGCATAGGCCCGGCTGCGCTGCACGACGAGATGACGGAACACATCATCCGCCGACAAAATGTCCTGCGCTTCTGTGATGTTCTCGGCGATATCGGTCACATCACGTCCCACTCTGCTGCGAAGTGTTTTTTCAAGCTGGTTGAAATGTGCGCGCAGGTTATTGATTCCCAGCGTTCGTGCAAAGTAAGTCTCTTCCTTGCGCGTAAACAGTTCTGCCATATGACGGAAGTCGCTCAATCTGTTGTTGATCGGGGTCGCCGTCAACATGAAGAGGGTCTTTGGCCTAGCCGTACTATCTAGAAGATCGAAAAGGCGGTAATAGCGGGATGGTTCCATCTCCTTGCCACTCGCACGTCGGCCAGGGTTCCGAAAGTGGTGCGCCTCATCGATCACGACGACATCCGCCAGCTCGGCAATGCGTTGGAAGCGAGCCGGAAAGTCGCCCTTGCGATTGAGGTCTGTATGACTAAACACGGCGAGGTTGCTGAAGTCGGCTCCACCGCCGACCCCTCCGATATGCGGTAACCAATCCCGCAAGTGCGGTTCCCACACTGCCTCTTTCGCTGCCTTGGGGGCAAAGAGAACGACGCGTTTGCCTTCGTGTAAGATCAGTCGCTCTATGAGCATGAGCCCCACAAAGGTCTTTCCCAACCCGACCCCGTCGCACAGAAAGGCCCCCCCATGCTGACGGGCGATCTTCATCAGCGCCCAATACGCTTCCTTTTGATACCGGTCGATGCGAGGAAACATCTTTGAGCGGGTCTCGTCCCACTCCGTCGCCGTGAGCGCATGTCCACGGAAGAATTCGTGGAGCGCCTTGGCGTAGATGTCAAAAGGCAGGTACTCGAGTATGTGCCGCTCGATTGTCTTGAGAATTTCGGAGGACACATCCTCTGCTTCATTCCAATGCTCTTCGTACCATTCCTGCAAGACGGCCACCGGCTGGCCGGTGATTTGCACATTCAGTTCGATGTTCTTTGTGAGGCCGGGATAGGTGAAATTCGAGGAGCCAACCAGCGCGGACGAGCCGACGACTTCCAGACGGGCATGAGTGATATAGGCTTTGGCGTGGAACTTGTCTTTCTTGTAGACACGGCACGTAATTTTGCCAGAGCGGATGGCCTCCACAATTCCCGCAACGCCGGTGAGGAATTCGTTCTTTTCTTTTTCAGTTTCCAGGCTTCGGTCGAGACGTTCTTTGATCTGTCGCAATCCCTCCACAAACGCGTTCTTCGTTTGGAGTGAGACCTCATCTCCCATCAAGATCCGGATTTGATCGACCTTCTGCCATTCGCTGTCCAGTGCTAAGAGCGAGCCGATCTCGAAATAGCCGGTTGCGATATCGATGGATTTGGAGAGCTGACACCAATCGTGCAGGTAACGAAGGACCTTCCAGGCCTCCTCGCTGTTGTCGACGATGAAGAGTTCGCTGCCTGTTACACTAGTACGTTTTGGCATTGCAGAATGTCAGTAATTACTCGAGGCAATTCCTTCAGACTAAACACGCCAAGGCAGGATACCTATTCTCCTTCAATAAATCACCCCGCCTTTTGAGGAACAACTAGGCATCTCCAACGGCCAGAGCCACCATTTCTTGTAGCTCTACTAGGCTCGAACGGACTTCCGCCACGTAGCCTTACCAGCTCCTCACCTTCCTCCTTCGATCCTCCACCCCTTACCGTACGGATTGTTCGGCAGTCAGCCAAGTTTTCGACGAGCTGCGTGTCCCCGGAGTATTATCGTGAAACTGTTCTTCTCTTATCTGCGTGTCATTTGGCCCGCTTGCTTGTCTTAGGGAGCCCTGAATAATCGAGCAAGTAGGTGTCACGTTGAAGCGCTTCCTCTACAAAAACGTCATAGTCTGACGGATACGCTTCGCCCTTAATTCGCCTCTTGCCTCCGGCCTGCTCTGCGATGTGTTCTAATTCGTGCCGTAACGTCTCGATCGAAACGCAATCCTTCCTATTCACTACAACTTTCCCGTTTCCAAACAGTAAGGACTGACTAGCTTCATCAACTGCGTCTAGTAGCGCTTGGCGGGCCTTCGTTCGCCATTCTGGTTCCCCGGCCCCTTTCGGTACTGTCCTGTAAATGTGCCCTGAATCATTTTCTCGTTCTGCTTTGGAGGGTTTGAAGTATCGGGCCTGAGGAATCATATCCTCGGAAATTTGGAAGTCAGCTTTTAAAAGTGCACATAGTTCAGAATAGGATTGGGCCGTATAGGTTCTTTCCTTGGGAGGAATGAGAATTTCTCCTTCCCGATAAAGGAATGGAACAGGCGAGACAACGAAGGATAGGTGCCTTTTGTCCTGTGTGTCGCCTTGATCCACTCTGATATAGGCTGGGCGCATTATTCCCCCATGTGTACACCCCAACTCTCGGCAAATTCTGGCACCTAACCGCGTTTTGACCTGCGTTGGTGCCTTCTCGACGTACTCTTTGGCGGCAGCATCATCTCCACGCTTCGCCAAAGCTCGGAGGTAGTTGATTAGCTCTTCATCTTTGGCGAGTCCATTTTGGCCATTCGGCTTCTTGGGGCCCAAAGCTGTCCAAACTACAGCATCAAGTTTCCGTTCTCGAGCCCATGGGTCTATCCGTGTTGAAATACATCCTTGAGAACTAATGTGCTTGTCGGTGAGGGACCAGCGACCGATATTGGAGTCGGCAGTTCTTTCCCACTTTGCCAAGTTTGTGATGGCTTCCGCCAATGTAGCTTTGCGACTAAGAGCGAATAGGGTTGGCTGAAGAGAAGTAGTATCCACGAGAACGAGCGTCAACCGACCTCATCGGCCAAAATGACTCTTTTTGACAGAGGCGACTGTAACGCAAACAGGGCGGCCTCAATTTGGTGAGGGTTCAAATCCACAGCCGTGTCGAATAAGGACATGGACAACCGATCCATGCCACTAGTAACGCGACGGGTCAGGTCGTGAGCGAAATATTTTGCATGGTAGGGGCTAAGCATTGAATGATCAGAATACTCGGTCCCGTCTATGAAACCACTGATGCCAGCAGTGGATATTAGAACATCTAGGCATAAAAATGCTCGCGGTGAGAGTAGTGCATTCGCACCGGGGTATCGTAGCTGCCCTTGTGACTTTTTTAAAGGCGAGCAATATTGCAATTTTTTGATTGCTACTTACGATTTTTGCTCCCTTTCTGTCATCTGCCATAGGTATAAGTCTTGTTAGTATCCATTCCTTTGTATTGCCTGGCCCGCCTTGCTCGCACTGAATTTGCACTAGTCATGACCGATTCTGTCTCACCAAAACAGAGGTTCGGACGCCAATCGTTTCGGGCCAATAGGGCCATTCGTCCCTAGTTGCTATTTTTCGGCCCTATCAATGATTTCAGGCTAAAACGATGCCCCCGGTGCCTAAAATACGTATTATAGCGTACTCATGGACTCGCCACAGTTTGTTGCGGCCGCGCGTTGTTAGAGACTCAGATGCGTTCGCGCTGCTAGATCTGGCGCGGGATTCCTGCATGCCACTTAATCTGAGGATATCCTGATGATGCGTCGAGCAAGTTCCGACACGTCCTGACAGCGTTCTGCATTCAGGTCTTTCTCACCGTGAACTCCTGTCCCTCAGTGTCCCCTAGTGTCCCCCAGTGTCCACGAACGGGCCTCTTTCACCACCACACGCCGATGCGTATGGTTCGCTCATACGTCGTGCGTCGCAACCTCAAGGAGACGTGATGGAACAAATATGGTTGACCGTCGCTGAGTTGGCTGCCGTCCTCAAAGTCAGCCCGAAGTCGATCCGTCGGGCCTACCGCAAGGGTGAGATCCCCGTCGATCGATTCTGCCGATTTGTGCGCTTCGACCTGGAGCGAGTGAAAGAAGCCCTGCAGGCCAAGGGACATAGGTCGCCCTTGCTTCTACCTCAGAAGAAGCAGGGGCAGCGCAGCGCGACGGGCGGCGACAGCCGGCGGCGCGCGCAGCGGACCCGCCCCCGACTGGGTAAGACGGGGGCGTCTATCGCACAGACGCCTAGGAGGAAGAAATGACAGGTACCGGAGGATTCACCCAAACCATCGATTGGTTGGCCTTCACGCTCCCCAAAGCTGAAGTCGCGGATGTGATTGCGATGATTGGTGGCGACTGGTTCCAGAGTGAGAGCGGCTTTCGCGGCTATCCCGTGGCGCAACTCATGTCACAGGGGAAGACCGGGGTTGGGAAGTTGGGGACGGGTGCCCCTCGCAATCCAAAGGAAGTGCACGTCGATCTCTCGGCTGGGATCGTCTCCCAGTGGGACGAGACGAAGTTGAAGACCGTGCTGGCCTGGATCTTTGCCCAGAAAGGCCATGTCACCCGCATCGATGTGGCGTTGGACGACCGGGAGGCGTCTGTCGCAGTGGAGACCGTGCGCCTTGCGGTGGAGGCCGGACAGGTGGTCAGCCGGTCCAAGCAGTTCAAAGTCATCCAAGCCTCGAATCATCGGGAAGGCGTCCGAACTGGAGAGACGCTCTACTTCGGGAGTCGAGAGAGTCAAACGATGCTCCGGGTCTATGACAAACGCCTGGAACTCCAGGCCAGAGGTAGAGAAGACGCGGCCTTATACGGCGTCCGATGGGAACTGGAGTTCAAACAGGATCGAGCCCAAGCCTGTGCCAAGGCGCTCTTGACGCTTGATCCCGAAGATTGGCGGGCATTCTTGGTTGGCGTGCTGCGTTCCTATGTCGATTTCCGCGAGACCACGCGCGAGGCGGAATCCTATGAGAAGTATCGCGCGCCGTTAGTGGGCTGGTGGAAAGCGCTCACGGAAGGCTTTATGCGATGCCGGCTCGTGGTCGAACGGATTCAGCAGCGCTTGGATGATGTGGCCGCCTGGCTCGCGAACGCCATCAGTCCCATGCTCGCGGTGGTGGTGGCCTGTCGCGGCGATCAGTTTCTGTTCGAGATGATCTATGCAGGCACGAAGCGATGGACGCAGAAACACTACGCCTTGTTGAAGCAACGCAAGCGAGGGACCCCCTATGTCCTTAGAGTTTCATAACGGGTCGTGGCGACGCATGTGTCCAGGATGTGGAACGAGAGGCTGTCGGTGCAAGTGGGTACAAGGCGC
Organism: Fimbriimonadaceae bacterium; assembly: GCA_019694835.1. Next base: position 18,344 of record JAIBBE010000039.1, read on the forward strand.
CCTGTATCTGAGCTGTACGGCATGCGATTCGGAATTCTGCTTCAAACCAAAAGCCCGGTCCGAAGGCCGGGGCGTGTGGGTCAGGCGCTTGGCTGACTCGAAATTCACTCACTATTCAGGAGGTCTCGACGATGCAAGTGAAAGCGGAGGGTGCGGTACAGGGGTATGTGGAGCGGAGAAGTCGAGAGGGGAAAGTCTACCGATCGGTGGATTTTTATGTGAAGGGCAAAGATCCGGGAGTCCTGCGGTTGGGGATTCCGGAGGATCAGATGCCGTTGATCGAGGTCTGCAAGCAGGCCGAAGGCAAACAGGCCCGTGCCTCCATCGAAGTGCGGAAGTTCGAGCAGACGGGCCGCGTATTCTTCGATTTGTCTGGATTGGAAATCCTGAAGTAGCCGCACAGGGAGGAAGGCCGGTGGATCTGACAATGATTCTGGTCGCGATCTTCTTACTGGCCTTCCTCACCGGTCTCGGAGTGGGACGATTGTGAAACTGTTCTCATTAACCAGCTACCTCACCCTCATCTGGGGTCTCTTGGTCTCCTTCTGTGTGACACCGGGTGAATCACTTGCCCAAACCGCCACGCAGTATTCCCGGGTGATCGCGCAAGCCGAACGCATTGCGTATCTCGCCGCGCAACGGTCGGCCTTGGCGAATCAGGTGGCAACCGCCGCGCTCGCGCCCTCGGCTGCCTCGATGGCGGTGCGCATGGTCGCGGGTCCTGTGGGATGGGCGGCCCTCGGGGTCAGTGCGGGTTTGGTGCTGGCCCAAATGTATTACTCACAAAGCGACCTCTCCGCCGTCAAAACGGCGGCCT
>JAIBBE010000207.1 GCA_019694835.1 Fimbriimonadaceae bacterium
CCTCGCCCACCGGGTCGTGGGCCAAAATCCGATGTATCCTATAGGGGTTACCTTGCATTTTGTCTAGGAGAGGTTGTACTAATGCGCATAGCTGTTCTTGCCATGGCGATGGCCCTGTCGGTGGTTGCGTCCGCCCAAGTGTTGGTCAGTGCGGACTTTGAGGAGGAAGCTGGCTACTCGCTCGGAACGTTGCAGGGACAGAGTTCGCCCCCTTGGAACGACAGTTCTGGTCTTCAGGCGTTCAAGGTCATCAACTCGGTTGCAGGACCGTCTGGATTTCGAGCAGTGGAGATCAACACGGGCCCGATCGGCCCGAGTTGGGCATGGCAGCCCATCAACCCGAGCAACATCCAGCCCGACAAACCCATCGTGGTCGCGTCCGTTTGGGCAAGAACTGCCCGAGACCCCGATGGACGCCCCTCGAGCTATGCGGGTCTCGATGCCTACCAGACCCTTCCTAATTCGCGGATGGCGGCGATTCGCTTCCGCCACACCTCGGGGCCCTCAGCAGGAACGGTCGAGATGGTGGCCAACAACCAGCAATTCTTTGCGAATGTGCCGACACCTCAGCCCGACACTTGGTATCGCACGATTCTCATGCTGAACCTGACCACGGGGCGAGCCTGTGGCAGTTGGAACGGCCATCAGATTCAGGTTGATAACCCGGTTTGGTTTGGTCCCAATTACCTCCCTGCGAGTCGACTCGTCGACGTCGACCTCTATGCCTCCGCGGTCGGTTACAACCGGCTTCTCTTCGATAACCTCCATGTCGAAGCGGTTCAAACGGGCACGCTTCAAGGCCGAGTGTTTCTTGGAGAGTGGTCCGAGACCATGGCGGGGCAACCGGTTTCCATTCAAATCCGGGACCTCAATGGCAACATCATCGAGGCTCAAGACTCCGTTCTGGACGAGTTCGGGCACTTCCGGGTTCGCACGGCTTTCCGGGGAGTCTGCCGAATAGCGGCCAAATCTTGGCATTGGCTGGCCAAGCTGGCTCCTGGCCAACTGCTGATTACCGACGCTGGCATCCACGACCTTGATTTCGCGCTCACCAACGGCGACAGCAACAATGACAATGCGGTCGACATCGGAGACTACGCGATCATTTCGCGCTCCATTCCTTCTTCATTGGGTACTCCCACGTGGGATGCGCGCGGAGACCTGAACGGGGACCGGTTCGTCGATATCGCCGATTACGCCGTCCTCTCGCTTAGGTATGGAACCGAGGGAGAGTAGCCTCCCCCTCGGTCTTCATTCACCGTTAACGCCCGGCCGGCACGTTGGGGTCGCTTGATTCGGCGGCGCGCCCCCCACCCTTGCCCTCGACAGAGTCTGCGCCGCTAGCCGCTCCCGCTTTCGAGGCTTCGGCGGCGGGCGAAGCACTCTCGCCGCCGGAACCACCGGAACTCCCGCAACCAATGGTCACGGCAAGGCAGCAGGCCAGAAACAAGAGCTTCACGGATTGCATAGGATCGCGGCCCCCGCTCCGAATTGATAGTTGAACTCGCTATCCGGTCGGAAGAAACTGATGTACTGCGGGGCTCCGGTGGCCGCCACGCAACGGTGGTAGCGAAGCTGCTGTCCGGGTTTCACCCCGTACTGCAGGGTTGGGTCGTCGTAACTTCGGTACATTGCGCCAGCGGGCGTAGCCGTCCCAGACGGGTTCATGTTGCGGAATCGGGCCGAGGAATCGGCAGAAACGAAGTTCATGCCCTTTCCATGCACCCAAGCGCTGTCATTGGCAGCGGCATACGGAGCGTAGCTGATGTCGCCCGCACCTCCGTTGAGAGTCCCGCCGATCTGGGGTGGGCCAGCTGGGTTGAATTGGCAGGTTCGAATCGGGTTCGCCACCGTCCCGCTACGCGGGTAGCAGTAGAGGACCGGATTGGTGAACGAGTAGCCCACGATCTCTTCTTGCATATTGCCCCACCAGACCATGGTCAGCTTTGCTGGCATCGCGACCGCGCTCGCGCTGAGCGTGCTGAGCAGACCGTTTGCGGACAGGCTCGTGTTCTTATAGGCGAATCGGGGAGTCCCCGCACCCGGTATCAGTCCATTAAACTTCTTGAGGCCGGGGCCATTCAGGACTTCGTAGCTCTTGATATAGGGCTGGGTCGAGTTGGCCCAGTGAATGATGTCCCAACTGTAGTACTGCCCGTTGTAATCCCAGCCAGCCGGGGTTGCTGCCGAATAGTTGAAGTAAGAGTTGCCGGCGGGGTCCAGCTCGGTCATGATCGGGTAGCAGTCGTCATTGTCCCCCAGGTACATGACGATGCCAAAGGCCGTTTGCTTGGTGTTGCTGAGGGCCTGAGTCTTCTTCGCGGCTTCCTTCGCTTGCGCGAAGACCGGGAACAGGATGGCAGCCAGGATCGCGATGATCGCGATGACGACGAGCAGTTCGATGAGGGTAAAAGCCCTTCGTTTCATAATTGCGCCTCTCTCAATGAGCAGTACTTCGTCAGTTTAGCCAAATATCCCGAAATTGCCAACCGTTTGTGCGAAAATTCAGGACGCGACTTACGTGCTGAGGTGTTTCTTCCACCAGGTGACGATTTCACCCAACCGGTGCAAGCGCATATCGGGTGGACCACCGCGAGACATGCCGTGCGATGTCGTGACGGGGTAGCGTACGAATCGGGAGTCAACGCCCCGGACCTGCAGCGCGCTGAAAACCTGCTCACTCTGCTCGATGTTGCACCGCAGGTCGCCTTCGCTGTGAATAATGAGCATTGGGGTGCTGACCTTGTCGAAGTACGCGATCGGTGACTGCTTCCACAGCGTCGAGATGGTGTCGAGATCGCCCCACGGCGAGCCCACCCAGTAACCGTCGCGGTTGATCGGGAAGTCGCTGTTGCCCCCCATGCTGACGAGGTTGCTCACACAGCGGTCGGTGATTGCCGCCTTGAAATCGGTTGTGTGACCGACGATCCAGTTGGTCATGTACCCGCCATAGCTGCCCCCCATGACGCCGAGCAAACCCGGATGGATGTACGGCTGGTGCTGCATCCAGCGGGTGACGGACTGGAGGTCTTCCCAATCGCGGTCACCCCAAGCGCCCCGAATTGCCGCGCAATGGGCCTCACCATAGCCCTTGCTGCCTCGCGGGTTGCTGAAAACGACGACATATCCCTGAGCGGTCAGCAACTGGAACTCATGGAAGAACGCCCAGCCGTACTGGGCGTGGGGCCCGCCGTGGATTTCGAGAACGGCGGGGTAGCGCTTGGGCTCGAGGTAATCGACCGGCTTCATGACCCAGGCATGCACCTTCCAGCCGTCGCTCGATTCCAGCCACACCTCCTCCGGTTCCACGAGCTTGATTTCATCGTGGAAGGCCTGATTGAAATGAGTCAAGACCCGGGGCGTGTGGTGGACGTCATTGAGGTCAATGACGGCGACTTCGTTGAGCTTTGTAGCGTTGCCCCAAAGACAGGCGACCTTCTCGCCGTCCCGGCTAAGATTGCTGGCAAGGATCGTGTGCTGGCCGCTGGTCAGTACTTCGATCCGGGCTTTGTCGACCTGAACGAATCCCAGTTGCGTTTCACCGTGCCACCCAACACTGACATAGATCGCCTTCGAATCGGGACTCCATTCGAGCATGGCGAAACCGTAGGAGTCCTTGGTGTCGCTGAGGCCCATGACGGTCAGACAGTAGTCGTCTTCCCGGGAGAGGCAGGTCGGCTGACCTCCATCGGCCGGGACGATGAAAAGTTTGGTGTTGTGGATGCCCCACGGGTCGGTCTCTGAATCATCTCCGAGGTAGGCCAAGGTCTTTCCATCGGGTGACCAGCGCACTGTGTTCTTCTCGCCTTTCGGCAGGCCCTCAAGCTTCCAGGCTTGTCCGTCGGAAACCGTAACCCTGAAAATCTGGTCATTGGGAGGATCTGCCCACAGGTTCTTGCTGACGGTGTGGATCAGAGCGAGCTCTTTCGAGTCAGGCGACCAGTCGAGGCTGTAATAACCGAGGGCGCACTTGTCATAAATCTTCCGATGTTCACCCGATTCGATGTCGACGATGTAGACCGCGTATCGCTGGTTGTCGAAATAGCCATCTCCGTCGAGCCTGTACCAGGCGCTGTCGATGGTACGCGCCGGAATGGACTTGCCCGACGCTTCGCGCTCCTTCGTTGCTTTCTGCGTCCATTCCTCAGCCGTCTCGCGGAAGGTGAAGGCAATCATCTTGCCGTCGGGTGACCAGCGCAGGTCGCCGATGGAACCCTCGGGCAGGGAAGTGAGTTTGCGGGCTTCGCCACCGTGGGTCGGAATGATGAAGATCTGAGCCAGCTTTTCTTCCCGTCCCGAAATGAAGGCAATGCGATCGCCGTTCGGTGACCATCGGCCCATCCCCGCGCCGCCTTCGCCTTGCGTCCACTGGGTGACCTTTCCGTCGAGGTCGACGGAGTAGAGGTTGCCGATGTACTTGTTCTTCTCGGCCTTGACGTGGCGTTTGGAGAAGAGAATGTGCTGGCCGTCGGGGCTGATCTGGGGGTCGCCGAGGAATTCGATTCGCAGAAGATCCTCAGCCGTGATGGGGCGCTTGGGCATTCGCAGAGGTTACCGGTTTTTCGGCCTCAGTAACGGATCGCGATCGGGGGGCCACCGAACTTGGGCTCACGCTTCAGCACATACAGGTCGACGAACATCAGCGCCCGCGATCCCACCTCGCGAACGTAGGTCTTGGGCGAGACGCTTGGAGGCAGGGGCTTGGTCTGAAACCCGACCGCATCGAGTCCCTCGTGGCGTGCGATGAAGAGGGCGCGTGGCAGGTGGAAGTCATCGGTGACCAAGGTCACCGCCTTGACCCCAAAAACGCGTTTCGCCCGCAGGACCGAGTCGAGCGTTCGGAATCCAGCGTGGTCCTGAGTGATCGCGCTTGTGGGCACGCCTCGCTGAACGAGGGCTTTCTGCATTGCACCCGGCTCGTCGTAGTAGACGCTGCCATTGTCGCCGCTCACCAAGATGGCCTTGACTTTGCCGGATCGGTAGAGCTTGGCTGCGGCGTCCATTCGCCGCTCGAAGAACAGGTTCTTGCGCCCCGCGACCGTCGGTGAAGTGCCGAGAACCAAGGCAACCGGACGGGAAGGGACCAGGTCCGTCGAAGTGTAGATTCGGCCAGCGGTTGAGGACAGGACCACCTGATTGACGGTGATCAGACCAGCCAACGCGACGAAGGAAACGCCCGCAAGCCAACGGAGAATCCGCCTCCGCTTGGAAGCCTTGGTCGACGCTCTTTCCTTCCTGGCCACGTCTGAGGATAGCAAATTTGGGGGTCTCGTTGGCTAAAATCGCGCATGGCTGCTCCGCCTGTTCTCTACCCACAGCCAAGACCAGCAAAAAAGACTCCGTGGTTGCTGATCGGCATCGTGTTAGCGGTCACCTGCGTGCTGGGTTTCGGGGGCATGATGGCACTCGGCTATTTTTGGCAGGCCAACGCTAAGGAAGTGCCGATGCCGGCACACGTCCGCGAAGCCTTGTTGACGGCGGACGACTTCGACGGCTGGCTTAAAGATCCGCTGGGTAAGCCCGGGACCGAAAACGCCGTGCTCAAAGAGGCGTGGGGCAAGTCGATGACCGCTGAGTACGAATGGGATGCAGAGGGATTCTACATTTCGTCCACGGTTGACTACGGGGGAGGGCGATTGGGTGCGGACGGAACCGACTTCACCCTACTGACATCGATCCAGAGCCGAGCGGAAGATCAGGAAGCGGATAAGATAGAGTTCCGCGAGGCCAATGAGTTTTTCAAGTGGGGAGATCGATCCACGTTCGCTCACATCCACAATAAGGCGGGGGACCGAATAGGCTTTCGTCTCATTGCGCTCAAGGGAAACAGGCTAATCCACTACATTGTTGTCGGAGTGGGCGTGGAGAAGTCGGAGGACCTGCAAGATCTACTTGGAGATACGCTTGCGGCGGTGAGCAACTTGCCCGAACGACCGGAATAACCGGCGCGGCGGTCAATGGCAATACGATATACTAGCGTCCACATGTCGCAAGGCTGGCTGGTGTTGCGCGGGGCGCGTGGAAACAACTTGAAGAACGTCGATGTGGCCATTCCCATCGGCTTGTTCACCTGCGTCACCGGGGTCTCAGGCTCCGGCAAGTCCACCCTTGTGCAGGACACGCTCTTCCCTAGGCTGATGTACGAAGTCTACGGCACCCGGGGAGTATGGGAGCCACACGACTCGCTGGAGGGCCACGAGGTTTTCGACAAGATCATCGACATCGATCAATCCCCGATCGGCCGAACTCCGCGCAGCAATCCGGCGACCTATACGGGCACCTTCGATATGATCCGCGAGCTGTTCTCGATGACGCCCGATGCGAAACTCCGCGGCTACAAGAACGGGCGGTTCAGCTTCAACGTCAAGGGCGGGCGGTGTGAGGCTTGCAAAGGCGATGGGATTATTAAGATCGAAATGCACTTCCTCCCCGATGTCTATGTCCCGTGTGAGGTCTGCAAGGGAAAGCGCTACAACCGGGAGACGCTCGAAGTCAAGTACAAGGGCAAGTCGATTTCTGATGTTCTGGAGATGACGATCGAGGAAGCGGTTGACTTTTTTCGCCCGATCCCGAAGATCTTTCGCAAACTGGAGACTCTCCTCGATGTCGGCTTAGGCTACGTACGCATGGGGCAACCCGCGACGACGCTCTCAGGAGGCGAAGCCCAGCGCATCAAACTCGCCGCCGAACTGTCCAAACGGGCCACCGGTTCGACGCTGTACATCCTCGACGAGCCGACGACGGGGCTGCATTTCGAGGACGTCGCCAAACTGCTCGTGGTGCTGAATCGCTTAGTTGACCAAGGCAACACGGTGCTCGTCATTGAGCATAACTTGGACGTTATCAAGACCGCGGACTGGCTCGTCGATATGGGGCCGGAGGGCGGGACCGGCGGCGGGCGTGTCATCGCATCCGGTACGCCAGAAGAAGTCGCCGAAGTGCCGACCTCGCACACCGGTGCCTTTTTGAAGCAGATCTTCGAGCGGGACAAGAAATCCAAGCAGCCTGCGAAGAGCCGTTGAGACCCCCTTGGGGGTTAGTACGTGAGACAGTCTCTGGGACAAGATGAACTACCGATACTCAACGAACTCCTCGGACGTGGACTGGGTTGCCCTTAAGGCAGCGCTTGAGAAGGACGACTTCTGCAATGGCAGAACGCCTGACGAGTACCGGCGATCGGCGGAGGGGAGCTTCCTTAACGTATATGTGTATCACGGCGACGAGATCGTAGGGAATGGCCGGATTCTGTCGGATGGGGTCTGCAACGCCTACATCGTCGACGTATGGACGGCCAAAGAGCACCGACGCCGAGGCATCGCCACCGAAATCATGCGGATTCTCTGCGAGGCCGTCCCCGGGCACCATGTCTACCTCCAGACCGACGATGCCCAAGAGCTGTACCGCAAATGTGGCTTCAGCGACCATGACTTCGGCATGGGTCGAGTTGTCGGTTCTTGGCTGAACCGGGCGTAGGCGACCCTCCTACCTCATTCCCTGGGCGTCCAGGAGGGGATTTGATTAAAAACGAAGAAATCATGCCGTAATATTTGTGTATAATCGAATGATACGGCAGGAATGATTAGGATAATTACGAATGGACAATAAGCGACAAAGCCTTCGTCGGCAGCAACTGGACCGCCAGCTTCTCCCATTGCGTGACGTTCTTCCGCCCAGTGCGCCCCCGGGGGGCTGGGTCAAGGCTATCCGTGAAGCCCTCGGAATGAACCTGCCCGCGTTCGCCCGCCGACTGGGGATCGCCGCATCGACGGCCTACCAACTTGAGCAAGCGGAGGCCAGCGGTTCTATCACTCTCAATCGTCTTAAAGGAGCCGCTGCGGCGGTCGAGTGTGACGTCTTCGTGGTCCTCGTGCCGCGTTCTTCGCTGAACGAGGTCGTAGAGAGCCGTGCTCGCGAGAAGGCGCTTAATAGGCTCCAGCGTGTTGGCCACACCATGTCGATCGAGGATCAGGCCGTCAGTCAAGAGGAATTCGAAGATATGGTGAAGGAGGCTGCTTCAGAGATCCGCTACAGCGGAGAGAAGATCTGGGACTAGACTTCAGCTATCCCGAGGGAGCAACTCCCATTGATCCGGATGAGGCCGTGGGCCTCATCCCCGCGCTGACGACTCAGAACGAACTCAACGAATTTCGAGTTTCTCAACATTAGCGAAGCCCTTGCCTGGGCCGAACAGAGCCGCCAAATCAAGTCGAATCTCCTCGATGCATCGACGCTGAAGACTCTGCATCGGCGGATGTTTGGCCAGACTTGGAAGTGGGCGGGGTCCTTTCGGCTGACGCAAAAGAGCATCGGCGTGGAGGCGGAGAGGATCTCGACCGAGCTTCACAATCTCCTCGAAGATGTCAAGTGGTGGCTTGATTTCGCCAGCTATGAGCCTCGCGAGATCGCGGCCCGATTCCATCATCGCCTCGTCAGCATTCACCTCTTTCCGAACGGAAACGGGCGACACGCACGACTAGCTACCGATCTCTTGTGCCGCAGAGAGGGCTGGCAAATGCCATCGTGGGGTGCCTCCGATCTCGTTCGCCCAGGCGATGCGAGGTCCCGATACATCGCAGCCCTCAAGTCGGCGGACGGCCACGACATCCAGCCCCTCATTGCCTTTATGTGGAGCTAAACGTTGCTTGCGATCTCCATCACGAAACCTCCGGGTTGACAGCCTCGATGATGCTCCCTATCGTTCGATGGGCCTCCAGTGGATGGCGAAGAGGCAAGTTGAGATTGATGGTGTATCGGTTTTGCCGCCCTTCCCGCGACCGCTCAATCGCCCCGGCATCCTGCAGGTCGGAAATGATCCGCTGAACCGCTCGTTCGGTGATGCCGACCCTAGCGGCGATATCGCGCATCCGCATGGAGGGGTCCGTTGCTAGACAAATCAGCACATGCGAATGGTTGCTGAGAAATGTCCAGGACCTCAGGGGCTCGGGGTTGACGTGCGACATTTTATTCGTGTATTATGTTTCGCGTAATGAAAAGCGCGATCCTTCCAGAGTATATCCAGCATTCCGACACGATGAAGACCGTTGCCCCCATCACGGTCGCCTATGGAGATGGCATCGGACCTGAGATCATGAGGTCCGCCCTTCGCATTTTGGAGGCCGGCGGCGCCAAACTCGCCGTAGAAGACATCGAAATCGGTGAGGAGGTCTACAACGAGGGGCACAGCGCGGGCATTAAGCCCGAGGCTTGGGATTCCCTGCGAAGGACGAAGGTCTTTTTCAAAGCTCCGATCACGACGCCGCAAGGAAGCGGTTTTAAGAGCCTCAACGTCACTATTCGCAAGTCGCTCGGCCTTTTCGCGAACGTTCGGCCCTGTGTCACCTACCACCCGTTCGTGAAATCGACCCACCAGATGGACGTTGTCGTGATTCGCGAAAACGAGGAGGACCTCTACGCCGGAATCGAGCATCGCCAGACGGACGAGGTCTATCAGTGCCTGAAGATCATCAGCCGACCAGGCTGCGAGCGCATCGTCCGATATGCCTTCGAATACGCCCGGGCTTACGGACGAAAGAAGGTCACCTGCATGACCAAAGACAACATCATGAAGCTGACCGACGGTCTGTTTCACAAGGTTTTCGATGAAATCGCGCTCGAGTATCCGGAAATCGAAACCGAACACTGGATCATCGATATCGGCATGGCTCGCGCCGCCAATCGGCCGGAGATGTTCGACGTCATCGTCACGCCGAACCTGTACGGCGACATCCTCAGCGACGTAACCGCCGAAGTGGCCGGTTCGGTGGGCCTTGCTCCCAGCGCCAACATCGGCACCCACTGCGCGATGTTCGAGGCGATTCATGGCAGTGCGCCTCGCCTGGAGCGCGACATCGCCAACCCAAGCGGCTTGCTTCTGGCTGGCGTCATGATGCTCGTCCACCTCGGGCAGACCGAGGCGGCAGAGCGCGTCCACAACGCTTGGCTCAAGACCATGGAGGACGGGATTCACACCGCCGACATCTTTGACGCAGGCAAGAGCACGCGCCGGGTGGGTACGGCTGAATTTACCGAGGAGGTTATCGCCCGACTTGGCCAAAAGCCCACCCAGTTGACCCCAGTTTTCTACGATGGCAGCGTGGATATGTCGCGTGCCCTGCAGCCCGTCATGCGATCCGAACCCGCGACAAAGGAACTCGTCGGAGTCGACGTCTTCGTCCAGTGGAATGGAACGGCGGATGAACTGGCTTCCAAACTCGAAGCGGCCGTCTCGGGCTCAACCAAGCTCCAGATGATCACGAATCGCGGCGTGAAGGTTTGGCCGAATGGCCTGCCGGAGACCTTCTGCACCGATCACTGGCGATGCCGGTTCATGGGTGGCGACGCTCGAGTCTCCCATCACGAGGTGATCAACCTCCTCGGTCAGTTGGCCGATGCGGAGATCGACTTCATCAAAATGGAGCACCTGTGCACCTTCGACGGCGTTGCCGGCTACTCGCTGGGGCAAGGGCAGTAGCAGGAACGTACTTTCGCCGTCCCGGCGGTCTCCGGGCACTCCCAAAGGAGATCGCCGAGACGGCGAAAGTACTTAGCTCTCCGTCCAGACATCGAAGACGAGCGGACGAGGGGCGTTGAAGGTGCGCGCGATGACCGCTTCGACATCACTCGGCGTGGTGACTTTTGTGAGTTGATTCATGACTGTTGGTGACATGGCTATCGGTCCTTGAGTTCGTCGAGAAGCTCTTCCAGTCGCTGGTAAGACTCGTTGGCGCCGACCTCCATCCCCGACTGAAGGTGGCCGTCGCGTGCTTCCTTGGATTTGTGGGTGATCGTGGCGGTGAGCAGGGTCTTACCGTCTTCCTCAGTCAGGACCAGCGTCTCGATCGAGGGATGGTCACGGATGAAGTCGACATCGTAGATGAAAGTTTGCGAGATCTTCTCGGGCCGCACGATTTCTTGGTACTCGCCCTTGAAGGGGTGCTCGGTGCCGTCCTCCATTCGGACAACGCGCCGCCAAGCGCCGCCCTCACGGAAGTCCATTTCGCAGTGGACGAGCTCCATACTTCGCAGTCCCCACCACTGGGCGAGGTGCTCGCACTTGGTGAAGGCCTCGAAGACGAGGGCACGCGGCGCATTGAAGGTCCGGGTCAGCTGGATTTCCAGGTCAGACGGCAAGGTCACGGTTAGTTTGTTGGTAGTTTGCATGGCATTACTCCTGGCCTAAGGTGCGGGCATATCCCCGCCAATCGAATTCCCCTCGGCCGCCTTGAGCTCCTCCAGATAGGCGTCGAGTCGGCTGAACCGCTCTTCCCAATGCTGGCGGTAGCTCTCGACCCAAGCGGCAACCTCGCGAAGGGGTTCCGCCTCGAGTCGACAAGGCCTCCACTGCGCCTGCCGCCCTTTGGCAACCAAGCCCGCGTTTTCGAGCACCTTGAGGTGCTTCGAAACCGCGGGAAGGCTCATTTCGAAGGGCTGGGCAAGTTCTTTGACACTCACCTCACCCAAGGCGAGGCGAGCGAGGATTGCTCGCCTCGTCGGATCGGCGAGGGCTGAAAACGTAGCGCTGAGGGGATCGTGGGTGTGCATATTTAATCGATCAGTTAATTAACTAGAAGGTATAATACATCGAATTCTCGTGGCTGTCAAGGCCCTAGCGAAGAATTCTCAGCATTTCATTGCCTCAGAAGGTTTCCAGGGGAAGGCGAAGCCAGTGCACAATCATCAAAATGACGGGTTCAAAGTTCCTCTCTGGCCCGTCTATCCATGCGTAGTGTTGAGATGGAGTGGCCAGGTTCGCCGCGCGGAGTGCCCAAGGTAAACGATGAGACTCAAGCGCGTTCGCATTTTTGGATTCAAGACGTTCGCCGACAAGACTGAATTCAGTCTCGAAGGCGATATGATCGCGCTTGTCGGACCCAACGGGTGCGGCAAGTCGAATATCGTCGACGCGATTCTCTGGGGCCTTGGCGAACCGAATGTGCGCAACCTGCGCGCCCAGACCAGCCAGGACGTTATCTTTAGCGGCAGCACTCGCCGCAAGCCGCTTGGCTTCGCCGAAGTCACGCTCATCTTCGACAACGAGGACTTCTCCCTTGGCATCAGCGCTCCTGAGGTCTCGATCACGCGCCGTCTGAACCGCAACGGCGACAGCGAGTACATGATCAACCGGAAGACCTGCCGCCTCCGCGACATCTTCGAACTGCTCGCCGACAGCGGCCTGGGCAAAGCCGGCTACTCCATTGTAGGCCAGAAGGAAATTGACGCTGCCCTCGCCGCCTCACCCGAGGAGCGTCGCGCGTGGATTGATGAAGCGGCCGGAGTGCAGCGCTATCGAGCCCGACGCCTGGAGTCGCTCAAACGCCTCGATCTCGCCCAGGACCACCTCAATCGGATCGACGACATCCTCCGCGAGATCGAGTCCCAGCGGGAACCTCTCCGTGAAGAAGCGGAGAAGGCGAAGGAGTACAAGCGCGTCCTCGAAGAGCTTCGCGAACTCGAAAGCGGCCTGCTCATGGTCGAGGTCGCCGCCGCTGTCACCGAAATCGCCGACCTCGAAGCCCGGGCCGAGAAAGCGATCAAGAACTCGCACGAAGAGCAGACTCGAAGCGAGCACCTGGAGGCCCAAGCCAAGTCAGTCCTTCACCAACTGGAGAAACTCGAGGAGGAGTTGGAAGCGCTTCGCCACCAGCGCCAGGAAGCCCACGGCGCTCTCGAACGCGCCCAGGCCGCCCTGGAAATCGCCGCCCACAAGCTGACCAGCCTCGATGAATTCGAGCAGAGCCTTCACGACGAAGGCAGTGCTGCCGAGAACCGGATGCACGAGGCCGCCGCCGATCTTGAGCGACTGACGGCGGAAGAGAAGGCGGAGGTCGAAGCCCTCGCCAAGCTCAAGGAAGAACTTTCGGGAGGCGACGAGGATACCAAGCGCCTCAGCCAAGACCTCGAGAAGATCGAGGCCGAAGTCCTCGAAGCCAAGCGCGTCGAGAACATCAAGCTGCGCTCCGCCGCGGAGCAGGCGCACGCCAAGCAGCGCCGGGGCCAAATTCGGGCCGAGATCAAAGGCATCGACGAATCCATGCCCGATCTGGTGGAGGGGATCAAGGAGGCCGAAGCTCAGTTCAACGAGTTCGATGGCAAGCGCGCCGAATACGAAGCCTCGCTCAAAGCCACCCGCGACGAACTGAAGAAGCAAGCGACCTCCGACGATGCGTCCAGCCAGCAGCTTCGCCGCCTCCTCGCCGACCGCGCTGCCCTTGAAGGCCGCAAGCGGGGCATCGAAGCCACCATCGAGACCCACGAGGGTCTGGCGCTTGGTGCGCGCGCGGTCCTCACGTTGGTCGAACAGGGTCGGCTCAAGGGCTCCTATCAACCGGTTGCTGAGGCGATCACGGTTGATCCCGACCTGGCCGTCGCGGTGGAAACGGCGCTTGGAGCCTCCGCACACGACCTCATCGTCCCCGACGAGCACCACGCCAAGCGGGCGATCCAGCTTCTGAAGGAGTACCGACTTGGGCGCGCCACCTTCCAGCCGATCCCGCTCATGCGGGCCAATCGGGTCGGGCCGGACATCCAGAACCTGCTTCGCGATCCGGGCGTCGTCGGCCTTGCCAGCGACCTCGTCCAGTGCAGCAACGAGAATCGACCGGTCATTGACAGCCTGCTCGGTCGCATCATCATCACCCGCGACCTCGACGTTAGCCTTCGCCTTGCGAAGACCTCCGGCTGGTCGCGGTTGGTTACGCTCGAGGGCGAGGTCGTCCACTCCAGCGGTGCCGTCAGCGGCGGAAATTCCTCGCGCCAGTCTAGCGGCCTCGTCCAGCGGCAAGCCGAACTCACGAAAACGATCGAGGACCTCGAATTCCTCGATAAGCAGATCGAAGGGCTCCAGAAGCGGGTCCGCACCACCGAAGCCAGTGACGAGGCCCTGCGCAAGGACGAAATCCGGCTGCGCGACCTGCTCGAAGCCCTGCGCCCCGATCTCGAAGAAGCCCGCACCTGGCTGACCAGCCTCCGCCACGAGCATCAATCGGCGGTCAAGAGCAAGGAAAAGCTGCTCCACGAACTGGAGGGACTTACGGCGGAAGCCCCTGAGAACCTGCCCGTTTATGACCTGCCTGCGCTGGAGGCGCAGCGTGACGAAGCCCTGAAACTCCTCGCCGGAAAGCTCGCCGACTCCGCCCAAGCCGCCGAACGCCTCAAGGAAGCCGAAACCCGGACCCAACAGGCGACCAGCCGAAAGCACCACGCCGAGCGACGTCTTGCTGCCGCTGGCGATAACGAAACCCAGCGCGAGAAGCGCCTCGCCAGCCTAGACGAGGACCGAGCCAAGGCGCGTGAGCAGATCGAAGCTCACGAGAAATTGCGCGAAATCGCGGCCAAGCAAGGCACCGAGCTCGACGCGAAGATCGAGGCAGCCGGCGTTCAGAAGCGAACGATGACCGAGGAGAGCGTCCTCCTGCGCGAGAAAGCGGCTGAGGCGCAAAAGAACGTGCAAGCGCTCGCCGACCTCGCCCACCAAGCGGAACTGCAACGAGCGAAAGCCGACGCCCGACGTGCCGGATCGCTCCAGCGACTGCTCGAAGAGTACGGCCTCACCCAAGAAGACGCCCTCCTCCAAGCCCCGAACCTCGAAGTGCCGGAAGATGCGGCGGTGACCGTCGCCCGCCTGCGGCGCGAACTGCGCGGCATGGGTGAGGTCAACCTTGGCGCGATTGAAGCCTACGAGCGGCTGACTGAGCGCTTTGAGGAGCTGTTTGTCCAGCGCGAAGATGTCGTGCTGGGCAAGGAAGAAGTCGAAGCCGGGATTCGCGAACTCGACAAGCTGACCCGCGACCGCTTTGCTGACACCTTCGAAGCCGTCAAAGTGGCGTTCTCCGAGACGTTCGTCAAGCTGTTCGGCGGCGGCGAAGGCGAACTCCGCCTCAGCCATCCCGACGACATGCTCCAGACCGGCGTCGAGGTCGACGTGACCATCCCCGGCAAGAAGCGCCAGCGCCTCGAACTGCTCAGCGGCGGCGAGCGCTCGCTTTCTGCCGTGGCGTTCCTTTTCGCCTTGCTCAAGGTGAAGCCGAGTCCATTGGTGGTGCTCGACGAGGTCGACGCGCCACTCGACGGCCGCAACGTGGAGCGCTACATCGGGCTGCTGAAGGAGTTCTCCAGCAGCATCCAGTTCATGCTCATCACTCACAACCCGGTGACGATCGAGAACGCAGACATCTGGTTCGGCGTGACGATGCAGGAGCCTGGGGTTTCGACGCTCGTTCCAGTCAAGGCCCCGCACGTGCCGCTAGTGGAAGCGGTCGTGCATGAGGCGTTCCTACAGCCGGGGCATTCGATGAACTGATGGAGCCCCTGCCAAGGCTCTTCGTTGAGCCTTAGGAAGGGGCATTTGCTTGGATGGTCCTAGTTCTGATTGTAGGGAGAACCGGTTTCCCAGCTTGGGACTGCGAAATGACGAGGTCTCTGTCGAAGGGTATGCCCTCGACCTTCGTTGTTGACGAGGAATTTGGCGGTTGCTACGAGATATCCGTTGGCACATTCGCGAAGCGCAATTAGCCTGCAAATATGCCCAACTCTCGTTTTGTCGCCCGTCCGGTTTTTTGCTTCTCTCAGTGCGGCTATTCTGGTTGCATTGGCCTGTACCTCTCGCTGAATGACCGCGAGTTTGGCCTTAAGGGCCAACGATTCGTTCGCAATGAGCTTCCTCGTATTCTCTACGAGTTGAGTCCGAAATGCCTGTTCGGCATGCACAATTGAGCGCATAACATTCACCTCCAGATATGCGTCAGGTCGGTGAGAATGCACAATAGGATGTAACACTCTCTTTCGATGCGTCTACGAGGTTAGCTGCCGGGTTAGAGCCGAAAGTACTCTTCCTTGTTAGGATTCACCCCAATTGAGTTGGTTCCCCCGCTCTGGCCAATCCCAGACTCGACTACAATGAGTATACCACATGAGCGACGATACCTACAGTGATGAAGGCCCTATGCCGTTGCCCGACGAGCCCAGGGCCGATGTCCGCCGATCAATTGTCGAAGGGTCGAAGCTCACCACTCCCTATCTCGCAATGAATGCCTTGGCAACCGCGGTCGCAAGCTATGGCCTGCTCGCGGACAGCACGGCCGTAGTCATTGGCGCCATGATCATCGCGATGCTCCTAGGCCCGATCATGGGCTTGGCGCTTGCTTTTGTCGATGGTGATACCAGACTCCTCCGAAATGCCCTCATCGCAGAAGCTGTCGGGGTGGCCTTGGTGGTCGCCATCGGAGGGATAATCGGCAGGGTTCACTACGACATTCCGATCACTCAAGAGATCCTTGTAAGAACTAAACCCAATCTGCTCGATCTCGCGATAGCGCTGTTTGGAGGGGCAGCGGGTGCCTATGCGACCGCCTCTCCCAGAGTGAGCGTTGGATTGGTAGGCGTTGCCATTTCGACCGCACTCGTGCCCCCGCTCGCAAGCTGCGGGATCTGCCTCTCGCGGGGCCTGTTCCCCCAGGCGGGCGGAGCATTCATTCTCTTCGCAACCAACCTTGTCGCGATCCAATGCGCTTCTTCCGTGGTTCTTTATCTTTTCGGTTTTCACCACATCACCAAGCGAGGCGAAGGCGATACAGGCTATGTTCGCAGACTCATCTTCGATGCGGCTGCCTTTCTGGGTTTGGCGGCCTTCCTGTATTTCCAACTCTCGTCAACGATCGATGAGCAGCAATTTCAGGGGAACGTCAAGATGCGATTGGAGCGTGGGCTCCAAAGTATCCCGGGTGCCTACCTTTCGGAGACCCGATTTGTCGACCAGAAGGACAGGTTCGTTGTCGTCGCCGTAGTCCGGGTGCCCAATTCGATCACGCCTGAGCAGACGGCTGCGCTGCAGGCTATGCTCGGTGCCCGAAAGGGCAAGCCGATCGAGCTCCATGTGAGGTCGCTGCTGACGAAGGAAACCACCGCACAGGGGTACCTACACGTGATTGAGCCCGATGCGACCCCTGTCGAAGTTCCCCAAGAGGGACCCGGCCGACCGGACACAGTGGAACCGGGGCCGCAAGATAGCGAACCCAAGAGTGATGGCAAGCTGCAGCCAGCCGAGACGACTACGGGTGATGGCGGTTGAACGGGCTATCCCTTGAACGAGTAGAAATTCTGCTTTTGGTGGCGGCGGTCGTCGCATTGTTGGCAAGACGCTTCCGGCTGCCCTACACTGTCGGACTCGTGGTCGCAGGGGCAGTTCTTGCTCTCACAGGCGTTTTGCAGGGATTCACCCTGACGCGGGAACTGGTCTTCCGTGCCCTTTTGCCGCCACTCATCTTCGAGGCCGCATTTTTCATCCGATGGAAGGAACTGCGTGAGAACCTCAAGCCCGTGCTCGCGCTGGCGACCTTCGGGGTAGCGCTATCGACCCTCATCATTGCGGGCTTCATGGCGTGGCTGGGCGGTTGGTCCTTTGCGGCTGCCGCGGTATTTGGGGCACTGATCGCGGCGACCGATCCGGTGTCGGTGATTGCCCTCTTCAAAGAGATGAAGGTCGGGGGGCGCTTGCGCCTGCTCGTAGAAGCCGAGAGCCTCTTAAACGACGGCGCAGCAGCAGTCGCCTTTGCCTTTGCCCTCGCTGTCGTCACTTCCGGCGGCCTTACTGCAGTCGATGGCTTCGTACTGATCCTGCGAGAGGTCGGTGGTGGCGTTCTGTGTGGTGCCGTGACAGCCGGCGTCATGCTGCTCCTTGCTGGGACTACTGAGGAGCATCTCGTCGAACTCACTTTCTCCACGCTCACCGCGTTCGGCGCGTTCCTGCTTGCCGAACACTTCCATTGTTCGGGAGTTCTGGCCGTGCTTACCGCTGGGTTGATGCTCGGCAACTTGGGGCCATACGGCGCGATTTCCGAGGCCGGTCGAGGTGCGGTCGGTGCCTTTTGGGAGTTCGCCGCATTCGTGGCCAATTCAATCATCTTCCTGCTGATCGGAGTCCGCGAAATGACGCTGGGGCCGAAACTTGTCGACGAGATCCCGGTCATCGTCCTCGCCATCGTTGGCTCGCAGGTCGCGCGCGCGATCAGCGTTTACGGCGTATGCGGAACCCTCCATTGGACGAAGAGCAAGGTCACTTGGACCCATCAGCACATTCTCTTTTGGGGAGGGTTGAAAGGTGCCCTTTCGTTGGCCCTTGTGCTCAGCCTTCCCGACAATTTTCCGCATCGAGATCAGCTTCAGGCCGCCGCGTTCGGTGTGGTGGCCTTTTCGGTGATCATCCAAGGCCTTACGGTGCCCGCGCTGATGAGAAAGCTCGGCTTGGCCGCGCAAAGGCCATGAACTCCTCGCCCGCAGCCTGCGTCAACCCGACATGGGAGCGCGCCGAAAGTGGTTGCGTCGCATGGTCGGGCTTGTTATCGCAGGCACTGCCTTCGTTGCCTACCTTCATTACAGCAACGCCAAACTGGATGGCCAGATCGCGGCTGAGGAAGCGCGATTGGCGGCGCTTGGGGTTCGAATCAAGCCCGAAAGACCCAAGGGCGGCGGACGCTTCCTCAGGTATTTCACCGTCCTCGACAAACTGTATCGAGTTCCCGCGATTCGCTCCAAACCTGGCTCCGAACGGGCCAACCTTAAGCTCCGTGAGCCGCTCTTGCGTGAAGTGCGGCGATTGACCAACGACCGAGGAGCACCGCTCGCAGGCACATGGCAAATCTGGGATTCGGGCGAGCGATGACCGGATTGGTACAAATGGCAGCGGTCAATCGCCTAGAAGGTCATCGCGATGAGGCGATGGGTTGGCTCAGGGCGGCCTTACAGTTCGCAGAAGACTATCGCAATGACGAAACTCGGCCCGACTATCTTGTTAGCCGCTTGGATGGCGAGCTGATCGAAGAGGCGGGAGCTTGCCTCAGGGCTTTTGGCGACGATCCGGAATGTATCGCGCTCGTTCGGAAAATTCAGGTTTCGACGCTCGCTGAACCAGTGGAACTCGTTTCGAGCGTCTATCGCGATTACGCCACTGCGGATGCTGAGTTAGCTCAGGGGCTGATTTCATGGGACAGTCCTTGTACGCCCGCAGGTGCTGATGGCAAGCTTGCATTGCGGCTCTACAACATGGGATCGACGCGCAAGAGCGTGCGCTTGCGTCTTCTGACCTGCCTGCGAAGACATGCGGAGTCGTTGCAGGACGTGAACAAGACCTATGATCAATTGGCTGCCGAACAAGAACGGATTTGGAACGAGTTCACAAAAGGCCCCCCTACCGATGCGGTCGCTTTTGCGGCCGAGCACCTCTTTCCTCAGTTTTCGATGACCTACACCCACGCCGGGTACTACTGCCACCTGCAAGCCAAGTCCCGTCTGCTCGATGCGGGTCTCTTCGTGGCCGAGCAAGCGGGCAACGGAATACCGCTGGCTAAACTCCCGAATGAAACTCGCTTTTGCGACCCCTTCTCCGCGCAGTCCCTCGTTTATCGACGGTTACCGTCTGGGTATCGCATTTACAGTGTAGGTCACAACGGCAAAGATGACGGTGGGGATGAGAGTGAGGAGAGCGACGACATAGAGCTTGGCATTTGTTATTCGACAGACGATCTGTAGCCACGCGAACCGGGTGGCATGGGTCGACGCTTTTGAAAGGCCCCAAGCTACTGGAAGATTGAGACCCGTGCTCTCTCTTTCTCGGGAGCTTGGCACGGGACTTGGCCTGACGTTCTTGGTCTTGGGGCGTGTTTGTCGTCCCATGCCACCCCTGCTGCAGGTACCATCCATGCCTATGCGCTTCGGAGGATCGAAGGTCCAGGGCGATGCGTTTCTGCAGTGCGCGAACTGCAAAAAAGCGCTCTTCAAGCGGGAGTTCGAGCAGCAGCTTGCGGTTTGCCAGCACTGCGGGCACCATCACCGCCTCACCGCTGACCGGCGCATCGCGATTACGTTCGACGAAGGCTCGTTCGTCCCTCTCGACACGGACCTGAAGTCTGTCGACCCGTTGCAGTTTCCCGACTACCGCGCGAAACTCGAACAGGCGGTCGAGCGAAGCGGGAAGCCAGACGGCATGACCATCGGCACGGCTGCGCTCGAGGGCATGACCGTTAGCGTCGCGGTCAGCGACTTTAGCTTCATGGGCGGTTCGATGGGGAGCGTGGCAGGTGAATTGGTCACGCGGGCCTTAGAGCGGGCAGCCGATCAATCGATCCCTTGCGTCATCTTTTGCGCTTCCGGGGGTGCGCGTATGCAGGAGGGTCTTCTCAGCCTCATGCAGATGGCCAAAACGACCGCTGCCGTCCAGAAGTGCCGCGAAGCCGGTGTGCCGTTCCTCGCTGTCTTCACCGACCCGACCATGGCCGGTGTCCTTGCGAGCTATGCCAGCGTCGCCGACGTGATTCTCGCCGAGCCGAAGGCGCTGATCGGATTCGCCGGAGCCCGCGTGAGCAAACAGGCCCAGGTCGTCAAATCGCCCGATGACTTCCAGACCTCGGAGTTCTGTCTGCGTCATGGGATGATCGACCGCATCGTCCATCGGCGCGAGATGCGGACGACGCTTGCCTCGCTCGTTCACATGCTCGGCGCGCGCGTCGAAGACCGACCGGCCCTCGCGTAATGACAAAGCTCCTCGGCATCGATGTCGGCACATCAGGCGCAAAGGCGATTCTCATCGACGAAACGGGACGTATTCTCAAGACCGCCTCAGCCGAGTATCCGCTCCTCACGCCGAAGCCCGGCTGGACGGAACAAGACCCCGAAGCATGGTGGGCTGGTGTTCAGAAATGCCTGGCCGAAATCGGCGAGAAGCCCGATGCGATCGGCCTCACCGGTCAAATGCACGGCGCGACGTTCCTCGATGACCAGGACGAGGTGATCCGCCCGGCCCTGCTCTGGAATGACCAGCGCACCGTCGAGGAAGTCGCCCTGATTGACGAGACTCTCGGCCCGGCGAGGGTGCGCGAGGTGACCTTGAACCCGCCGCTCACCGGTTTTCAGGTTCCCAAGATTCTCTGGCTGAAGCGCCATGAACCCGAAGCCTTCACCCGCCTTCGTTCAGTTCTCTTACCCAAAGACTACATCCGGTTCAAGCTCACCGGGGCGAAAGCCACCGATGTCGCCGATGCCAGCGGCACCGGCGTGTTCGATGTCAGCCAACGCCGTTGGGCGACCGATCTCATCACCGACCTCGGCCTGGACCCCGACCTGTTCCCGCAATCGTTCGAGTCGTGGGAGGTCACGGGACGCACTGCCGACGGCATCCCGGTGGTTGCGGGCGGTGGTGACCAAACGGCGGCCGCCGTCGGAACCGGGGCCGTCACTCCCGGCATCCTCAGCGTTAGCCTGGGCACGAGTGGAGTCGTGTTTTCGTCCACGGAGTCGGGTCAAGCCGATCCGAGCGGATCGGCCCACGCATTCTGCCACGCAAACGGCGGCTGGCACGCAATGGGGGTGATGCTGAGCTGTGGCGGGGCCGTGCGGTGGGCGCGCGATCTCCTCTATCCTGGCCTGGATTACAGTTTGATGAATGAGGAAGCGGCAAGTGCCCCGGTTGGCTGCGAGGGGCTCACGTTCCTCCCCTACTTGACCGGTGAGCGCTGCCCCTTCGTGGCACCCGAGGCAAAGGGCGCCTTTCTCGGCCTTACTGTTGGCCACCATCGAGCCCACATTGCCCGCGCGACGTTCGAGGGCGCTACGTTTGGCCTAGCGGGTGTCCTCGACCTCTTGAGAGGCATGGGCGTCACCGGAAGTGAAGTTCGGGTCACTGGCGGCGGCGCGAAGAGCGATTTCTGGGTTCAGATGCTTGCCGATGTTTTTGGTCGTCCCTGCGTGCGACTCGATACCGACGAAGGCCCCGCGTTCGGTGCGGCGATTCTGGCGGGAGTCGGGATCGGTGTTTGGCCGGATGTGGTGTTCGGGGCCGCCTCCAGCGTGCGACCCCGCGATACCATCAAACCCAGCGGCCACGACTACTCAGCGGCCCTTTCACGATTCCGGGCATCCGCCTATCCACCATCGATGTCGTAGATGGTCGACGAGGTCGTCGCTTGCCATCCGTCAACCTGCTGGAGATTGCTTCCCGACCAACGGTAGGGAGTCAGCGTGCGATTCTCGGTCACAACGAACAGAATCTCATCGCCAGCCTGAAATACATTGCGGGCAATCGTCAGGCATGAGCAGTCTTTGATCAGGCCCGTATGAAAGACCAGGGATCGGTCGGGACGATAGAGACTCAGTCGATCGCGCCTGGAGTCGCCCATGACGATTGTTCCATCCGAGAACACCGCCAAGGCCTCTGCCTCACTGACTTCCAAGTCCGCGCCAAGTTCCAAGAACGTCTCTCCCGGATTGACGCGATTATCTTGACCAACGCTGAACGTGACCAAACGACGCCGACTGTTCTGCGAAAGGCGGAGCAAAAGGCGTCCGTCAGCAAGCACTGCCGCCGCGCGGTCTGATTGAATGAACCGCAGATTGTCGAGAACATCGTTGTTGATCACCGTCGCTGTTGACTCGTTGTTGGGCGTCACGACGCGGAAGCCAACGTCCAGACCCTCGTCAGCAATCGTGACCATTCGGCCATCCCTGAGCCGCACCATCTCGTAGAATTGGCCGCTCAAGTTGCCAAAACTGGTCAGTTCGGTCCCATCCTGCCGCGTGAACTGACGCACGATGTCCGAGCCACCATCGAGGAAGAGCAGATTATCTCCGCGAAGGAGCACGCACTCGTTTGACCGGTCTACATCGTGCGACCACAGGGTCCGCAGTCCGGACGAAGTCACTTCGACCATCGACACGAGTCGGCCCGCATGCAGGGCAAGCTTAGCGCCGAGGGCTCCGCCCCCTCCTCCTCCGCCTCCGCCTCCTGTACTCGTTCCCCCCGTCGTGCTGGCCGTTGTGCCTCCGCTGGTGCCGCCGGTGGTCCCGGCTGATGTGCCTCCGCCTGTTCCTGCCGTTGAGCCACTTGTCGATCCTCCGCCAGAGCCGCCCACGGTTGTTCCGTTTCCTCCACACCCAATCACGATCACAATCGCGGCGAGCCAAGTCGCCGTGCTCGCAAGTCCTAGTTTCGAATATCGATGCATTGTTTCCTATCCCCAATCCAAGGTTCAAGAAAAGACATGTGAAACATGGCCGAGATTGCCCTGGACCCAAATCAATCTGTACCGCTGGCGTCGCGCCGGCATCCGGGAACGCGATTGACAGGCCAACGGATGCCAACGAGACGCCAGCGGTACAGGTAGGGCAGGTAGCCTACGATCATGTTGCCAGTTCTGTTTGCCGCCCTATCTTCAATGGCCCCCGAGTTTCCCAAAGACTGGATTGGAGATTGGAGAGGCACGATGGAGTGGAGTCGTCCGGGAGTGAAAACCGAGAAAGTCCCCATGAGGCTTCAGATTCAAAGCACTGACCAAAAGGACAACTACACTTATCGCCTGAGCTACGGCGAGGGCGGCAAGGACGAACGTCCGTACTTGCTCAAACTGGTGGACTCCAAGTCGGGCCACTGGCAGATCGATGAGCGCAATGGCATCGTGCTCGATCATTACTGGATCGATGGCAGCCTTGTTGGGGTGTTTACCGTCGGAGGCAACACGATCGTGACCACGGAGCGCCGTGAGGGCAATGCCCTCGTCACCGAGATGATCACCTACGAAGCAACCCCTCTCGCTACCAGTGGCGGCAAGTCCGGTGTTCCGACGGTCACGACGAATCGGGTCAAGAGTATCCAGCGGGCCCGCTTGGTTCGAGACCGATAACGGCCGACCTTGCCGCGTCCTAGAGATTTTTCTAGCTGCGGGATTCGAAACCTAGTTTGCCCTCCTCGGACTCATCGAGACGCCATCCGGGCTCGACTGGACTTCGATGCGGCCGAGGGTCTCGCCGTGATGCAGGTCAACGATGACCACCGAGTTGTCATTGCGGACAGTAACCAGCGCGAAGTAGCTCTCGGGAAGCGCCCACACTCCCGCTGGCGAGGGGTTTGCCACCGGCAGTTTGACGCCGTCTGCACCCAGCTTGATGCGACGTACCACTTCCATCGTCGCGACGTCGCAGACGACCAACTCGCCCGACATCGCATGCGGAATCAGAGCCCATTTGCCATTGGGCGTGAACTGAACTCGATACGGAAAGCCCTTCGATGCGATCTTCTTGATCACCTTTCGAGAAGCCATGTCAATGACCGAAATCGTATCCTCGGCCCGGTTCCCCGCCCAGATGGTCTTTCCATCGGGCGAGATGCCCACGCCTTCACACTCTTTGCCGGTGCTGATGGTCTCGAGCCGTTCGCCCGTTTTGAAGTCGAACACGGTGACACTGCCGCCGCCCATGTTGGAGCTGACCAAACGGTTAACACCAAGATTGAGCGACAGCATGTGCGATCCGGCTTGTCCGGTCGCATACTCCCGCTCCACTTTGCCGGAATCGACGTTGACGAGAAGAAGGCGCTGATTCCGCTCGTCGGTACAAACGACCGTTGTATCATCGACCCATTGCACGCCATGCGGCATCGCATCCTTGTCGAGGGCGATCTTCTTGACTTCCTTCTTGGTTTGGAGATCGAGCAGACTCAACGACGAGCCGGGGCCGACGCCTTGCTTGAAGTAGTTCGTCACCACCGCGCGCTTGCCATTGGGTGAGACCGCCGACTCATGCGGCCCCTGTCCAACCGGAACGTGCACGGCTTTGTAAGTGACGAGATCTACGATGGAAGCCGAATCCGATTGCTGATTGACAATCACGGCAATGCCGCTAGGTTTGACAGCGCTGACGAGAAGAAGTGCAGCGATCATGGGGAGTCCTACCTTGTGGTGGCATAGGCGGGTTCCCGGTCCCCCTGACGCTCGCGCCAGGGGGCTAAAAAGAATCGTCAGACTTTGCGTGCTGCCCGTCGTCGCCGAGCAACGACAGCAAGCGGGATGGCAAGACCGAGCAGGCTCGCAGGCTCAGGAACAGGAGCACCGAGGGAGACGTACACGTCGGCCGGGCAGCAATCGCCGGGCGGGATGACACAGTCCCACTGGAAACCCATCACGAGGTCGCCGAACGTCGCGTTGATCGAGTTGTTGAGGTTCTCGGTGAGGCCATTGGTGAACAGGCTTTCGTATTGATTGCCGTGCTGGAAGGCCACCGCTCCGGTCGCGAGAACCTCAGCATAGAAGGAAGGATTCACGGAATCTGACTGCCGAACAAGGAATCCATTGCCAAACACGGCTAGAGTGTCGTTGCTAATGCTCGGCACGAAGGCGTTCGGGATATCGAGGTCGAGGTAATAGAACGCCGACACCTGAATGGGGGCATTGGTCAGGTTCGTGACGCACAGGTTGGCGTGAAGCAGCGGAGCCGTCGGTGTGATTGAGGTCAGGTCATAGGTCACATCGAAGCGTAGGGTCGGAGTGCCGGTGTTGCTGTTTCCTGGGCCTTTGAAGAGAGTCGCCTGCCATGGGTTACCGGGCACGAACGTCGCCGACGGGCTGGCCACGTTGTACTCGCGGGTGTCGCCCTGCTGACGGTAACTCCACGTCTGACGGAAGCTGTGATCGCCTCCCGTGACCGGGGTGTAGTTGGACAGACCACTCATCGTCGTGTTGGAGGCAGACGTATAGCTCCCGCTTTGTATGGTGAACGAACCAGCCGTCGTGTTCAGCGTCGTCGTGGGTTGCGAAAAGGCCGCAGCCGAAGCGCACAAACACAGCAAAATGAAAGTTCTTCTCAAAACCATTCTCCTTCCCAAAGGTTGATCGCTCCGTAAAGCCACAGTTGGCTCCCGGCGTTCTTAACACTATAACATCGTTTTCTAGGAAAGCCAAGGAAAGAAAGGCTCTGAGCGCAATTTGAGTCCCTTATTGGGGCAGCCGGATGAACCTGCGATAGAATGAACCCATGGAAGCGCGCGAGCAGATTCCTCACCTTCTCCGCCGATTCGGGTTGGGCACGACCCCCGAAGAACTCAGCAAATACGGCAGCTTCACGCCGACGAAGGCCCTTGAGTCGATGCTCGATTTCGAGCGGACGAAGGAGGACTTCCCGGTCACGCCATGGGAATTCGTGGTCCAGCCCAAGGGGGATGTTCAGTTCGACAGCGCACGGTTCTCCCGCTGGTGGGCGTTGCGCATGGTCCTCACCCAAACCCCCGCTCGCGAAAAACTGACACTGTTCTGGCACGACCACTTCGCCGTCAGCGGCGAGAAAGTCGAATTCGGACCGCTGATGTTTGGGTACCTGGATATCCTTGGCAAGCACGGACTCGGCGATTATCGGACGCTGCTCGGCAAAGTCTCCACCTGCCCCGCCATGCTGCGCTGGCTCGACGGTGATGTGAGCATCAAGGGCCAGCCGAACGAGAACTTTGGACGTGAGTTGCTCGAGCTCTTTACACTCGGCATCGGCAACTACACGGAGAAAGACGTCCAAGAGGTCGCCCGCGCATTCACCGGCTGGAGCTTGCGTAACCTCTATCGCGGCGGTGGCAACGATGCGGCCAGGCGAAGCCAGATCCGAGAGTCGTTCATCTACTCGCGCCCCCTGGTCGCCTCAGCCTACAGCCCCGAACTCAACGACGACGGTGTTAAGACGATATTGGGCAAGACAGGGCGCCTTGACGGCGATGCCGTGCTCGATCTGCTTGCGAATCATCCACAGACGGCCCGTTACATCTGCACGAAACTGTGGGAGTACTACGCCTACGCGAATCCCGAACCGACGGTGGTTAATCGTTTGGTGAAGGTTTACACCGACAGCAAGCGGGATATCCGCGCCGTTCTTATGGCGATAGGGACGAGCAAAGAGTTTTGGAGCGATAAGTGCCTGCGTGCGCAGGTTAAGTGTCCTGTCGATTTCACGGTCGCGTTCGTTCGTCAGCTTGGTCTCAGAGAGAAGATCCTCTCGTATCGAAAGCCCAGCGCTGGCCCGATGGACCCAATTCCACCCGAAATGCAGGCGATCAGCGACCTTGTCCTCGGCGCGATGCGGAAGCAGGGCATGACCCTGCTCTATCCTCCGGATGTTGCCGGATGGGACTGGGGGACGAATTGGGTTAGCCCGGCCATGATGATCGAGCGGATGAGACTGGCTGATCTCGTCTCCCGAACCCTGCGACCACAAACGGCAACCGAAATCTTTGCGACACTGAGCGAGCAGACGTCAAGCGACGCAGTCGTCGCCGCCTTCATGGCGCGTTTCGATGTCAGTGCCGACGATGGAAAGAGGGCCGTCTTGGTCGAAGCCATGGAGAAGGCGGGTGGCCCGAAGGCTTTCAAGAACGCGAATACGGCGACAACGGCCCTCCGCTCGCTCGTAAAATTGACCTTCGCAATGCCCGACTATCAGTTCTGCTGATCGGCGCGAAGCGCGGGCAGAAGAATGACGAATCGGGCACCCTTGCCCGGTTCGCCGTCCTCGAAGACCGTCCCACCATGCGCGTCGATGATCCCCTTGACAATGGACAGCCCGAGCCCCATGCCCTTCACCCGTGAACTGTAGAAGGGTCGGAAAATCAGGTCCTTTCGCTCATCGTCGACGCCAGGACCCTCGTCTTCGATCTCGATCGCGACCAAGGACTTGCTTGATGACGCAAGATGTGTGGCAACCCGCAAGCGGCCCTC
Organism: Fimbriimonadaceae bacterium; assembly: GCA_019694835.1. The sequence goes on from JAIBBE010000207.1 coordinate 27,510, forward strand.
CTCGAAGAAGCTGAGCGAGTTTTCAACGAGTTCGGAGATTGCCCGACGCATCTTGCGCGGGTCAACTTTCACTTGTGGCAACCCTTCGGTGAGAGCGTATTCAAGGCGTATCGGTGATCGCTTGGGGAACACTTCTTCGACCGACTCTCTCACCATATGGTTAACATCGGCTATCGTGAGCGTCAGCTGGGTGGCGGTGACGAAGTCGCGGAAATCCTGCAGAATCTCTTCAATGCGGGTGACATTGGTGCCAAGGCTCCTTTGGATATCGAGCAGCATCGACCGATCGAGCTCCGGCTCCTTGACCATATGGCCAAGTTCGTTGACATCGCCTTTCAATGCAAAAACCCGGTTGCCGATCATATGGCTGCTCTTGGCACTGAGTTCGCCCCAGGCCGCCATCTGCTCGACTTTGAACTGCTTCTGAAGCGACCGAATGTTTTCGAGGCCGGTCGCCACTTGCTCAGCGATGGTGAAGAGGAGGCGCTCATCGTCTTCGGTAAAGCTGTTGTCAACAAACGGGTTATCGGTTACTCGTCGCAGCACGCGAATAACTCCAATCGTCTTGCCGCGATAGATGATCGGAACTGCCAAGAACGAGGCGATCTCCTCGTTGGGGAGTTCGAGGAACTGCCCTCGCCATCGAGGGTCTTTCTGGGGATTCGCGAGCCGCACCGACTGTCCGGTCTGGCACACCCATCCCGTGATCCCCTCTCCGGGCTTGTAGCCAACCTGCCCGACGCGATCTTTGAGCACGCTCACCGAGCCGCGCAGCATGAACATCTCCTTCTCGGGGTCGAGAAGAAAAATGGAGCAGGACTGGAAGCGCAAAACCTCGCCGGCTACCGTCAAGACGCGTTCGACCAGTTCCTCACCCGTCATCGCACTGTTGAGCACACCTCCGATCTGCACCAAGGCTTCTTCGCGGCGGGCCATCTGGTCGCGTTCCAACACGAGCGCGATCAAGTCGGCGATCGTCTCACAGACGATCATCGATTCGTTGGTGTAGTTGCCCGTTTGGTCGCTCTCGACATTGAGGACGGCCCGGATTCGCCCGTGGCGGTCGCGAATCGGTACGGCGATTTCGCTGGCGCTGGTGCCGAAGAGATCGCGGTAGCGGGGATCTTGCTTGAGGTCATTGGCAAGGTACGCGGTGCCCGTTGCGGCGACATACGCGACGATCCCCTCGCCATTCCGCGTCCCCACCCGAATGCGTTCCTGAACTTGCAGGTCGACCCAGTCCTCGCCATGACCATAGCCGAGTTCGACCGTGCCGAGTTCCTCGTTCATCACGGCGATCATCGTGTTGCGGCTCTTGGTTAGCTCGAGGGCGGCGAGAGACAGTCGCTCAAGGGCGCGGTCAGCATCGCTTTCTTCACCCACCACACGCACAAGCGCAGCGAAGTCGGCAGAAGCGAGCATAACCCCATTATGACTGGACTCCCCTCTCCCCTCTTAAGTGGCGAGAGCCGTGCCGATCATCCGCCTCCTTTGATCGCCAGCCCGAACCGGTTGGCGAGCATTAGCGCGACTTGATTGAGGTCGCGGCCGGTCACCAATCTCACCTTTTGCTGGACGCCGACCGGGTCGGTCGTTCCTTGCGCGAGCACATCGCGAAGCTGTTTGAACATCTTGAACTCGAAGCTGTTCGGATTAAGTGTTTGAAGGACCTTGGTGTCGAGTTCCTTGGTCAAAGTTCGGCAGGCTTCCGCCACACCCTCTACGCCTGGCCGTCCGAGGGCCCGCTGCACCTTGTACACGTTGACCCCCGCCGTTTGGTCTGCGGTCTGAGGGTTCAAGGCTCGGAGGATTTGGGCCGGAGAAAGGCCCTCCTCGCGCATCTTGTTGATGCTCAAGACTGCTCGGTCAAGATAGGCCTCGGGATCAACGCGGGTGGTGCCCCGCCAATCCGCATGTTCAGCCGATCGGCCAGTTGTGTTCCGGTACGCTTGGCCGAGGCACTTGGTCAAGTCGCGCTGGAATTCGAGAAGCGTCACGGGTTGGCCATCGCGGGTCGGGGTCCAGCCATCCTCTTCGACAGCAAGGTCGTTGTCCATGCCCTTCTTGGCGAGATTGGCACCATGTCGAATCGGCTTCATCGAGAAGTCGCCATAGCCCAGCTGCTTCATGAGAGCTTGCGTTCTGGCAATGACCGGCTGTTCAACGAAGGCACCGAGATTCCGATTGTAGTTCGCGATCAACCCGCGATCTGCACCTTCGTTCATGACGAGTTTGGTCGAGTAGCTGTTCTCGACCGCGCCCATAGCGTTGATGAGGCGCTGTCCCTCGGGTGTCCGCGCGAGTTCGGCTGCGTTATTGGTGACGTAAGCCTGGACATCTCCGCCAATCGCTCGCTTGTTGACCATTTCTTCAAATGCCTTCGAGGCGTTGCGGTACTCCTCGGTAAGCACTCGGCCCTCTTCCTTCAACTCCTTGAACCGAGTTTTGAGAACGGCCTCGTTCCATGCGTTCTTCACCTGGAGGCGTTCTTGAATCAGGCGTTTGCCGGAGTATTGCAGTCCGACTCGAAGGACGAGTTGCAGGGCGGCTGCTTTGCCTGCCTCGGTCCAACTCCCCGTCGCGTCGTACTGGTGGGTCGCAGCCAGGGCCACGTCCACCGTGCCGGAGACCATCCGCAGGCCCGATTCGGCTGCGCCGACAACGCCACCCTCGACGTAGCCCGTACCAATGCCATATCCGGCTCCGATATACCCGGCGTACCCAGCATAGGGAGAGGCCCCGGTGGCCGCATAGGGTGCGATCACGATCAGCGACAGGCCAGCGCCAAATTTGACCTCCTCAAGTGAGTTGATCATCTGCTCGTTGTACGCTTCCTTAGCGCCTTGCTGTCCGAGCACCTGGTTGTGAGCGGCGCGGAACAGCTGTTTAAGAGCCTCGGTGTCGGTTTTGGCGCGCGCTTCCGGCGAAAGCAACTTCGCTTTCATTGCCAGCATGTCGTTGCGCTGCGGCCCCTCAAGCAGGTCAATCAACCCGTCGAGTTGTTTCTCCGCGCGGGCAAAGAAAGTTGGCTTGCGGGCCTCAATCTGCATCTGCTCGATCAACTGAGCTTGAGCAAGCTGCTGCCAGAGCGTTCGTGGACGAACGATTTCACCCGACTCAAGCGACTTGGCGAGCGCCTCCTGCTCTTGAATATCGGTAACCGTTGCCACGACGTTGAGAACAAGCTGTTCGGCCCGTTTGGGGTCTTTCTCAGCGCGCAGCTCGGCTTTCCACTTATCGAGCCGGGTTTGTGTTTGCGTGATCTGGGCCCGGATCTCCGCAATGCGCGAGGCGTTGGGATTCACTGCTGGACCGGGCGTTTCTTCGACGTGGCCAACCGCCGCCTCGGCCGCTGCCCTCGCTTTCTCGAAGAAGGCGGCGGCGTCGGTGCCGCGAAGCGCGACCAGCTTTTCGAGTTCGTCGAAGTAATCGGTCGGATCTTTGGGTTTGAAGTTGGCGAGTGCCAGCGGTAGCGCCAAACGCGTCCGGTGATAGCCTTCCAGCACGAATGCCCGTCCGTTGAGATCCATCGCTTGCCGATGCTGTTCGATCCCGGCCTTCATGTCGGCAATTTCGTCACCCGTTTGAGGAGGTTTTGTGTTCTCGAGGACCTTCGCCTTCTTGCGCATGGCCAAGGCGTCGGCGAGGGTGCACTTGTCCGGGCCAGGTCCTGGAGGGTCTGTCATCTTGCGCAGTCGATAGACCAGCGTTTGCTTCGGATCCTGAGTCTCGGTTTGGATCACCAAAGATCCGCCTTCGACCCTCATCTGCTTGATCACGTCACCCAGGTACAGGGAGTCGTATTGACCGCACGTGTACAGGCCGGGTGAGGACTCTTTGACCGTGAGGACGCGCCAGGCAAAGCGCGAATAGTAGTTCGCATAGGGTCCGTAGTTGCTCATGGCGATGATGTGGCCTTTGGGAATCGCCATGCCCTTAATCGGATCGACCAGGGCGAGCATGAACGGTGCCCTGGCCTGTTCGTTGCCGTCCGCAAACCAGTAGCCCTCCCATATTCCCTCAAGACCGCTCGCCGACGGTGGGGCGGTCCGCTGCCCAAGTGCGCGGTCAAACGCGTCCTTCGCGCGCTTGCGTGCGCGGTACGGATTGGGCGGATCACCGAGCGCTTTGATCTGAAGAACGACCCGTGTCAATTCGCCGCGCAGGGCCTGTAGCGTTTGCCGCAAGTCGCTCGCCTGTCGCAGAGCCTCATTGGTGGAATCGGGAAGGTCCAAACCGGCGGCCAAGGTCGCTTGTTCCCAACTTTGGTCGAACTCGGCGGCAGCCATGACGACGGCGGCGCGAACTTCGATGTACCGACGAAGAAGCGGATTGAGCTGCTTGAAGTAAGCCAAGGCCTCCGAGGTGGGGAAGTCGAGAATCGGAGCCCATTTGGCCTGCAGCCGATTCGACTCGTCCTCGGTCAAGTCGCCATATACGATCCGCACCATCTCGAGTGCTTGGCGTGCCATCGCCTGGTAATCGTCCAGATCAAGGTTCGAGACGTCGGTAGGCAGGTCGTCGGGCTTCAGGGCGGGTTCGTCACTGCGCCAGAGCACATCACGGGTGGAAGCCTTGTCGAGGTTCTCACTCGGCCACCCTTCGAACGCGGGTCCACCGCTGGGCACCGGGACCCCTGAGTAGACATCGATGAACGGCGTGTAGAGTTGCCCCGTGACTCGTTCATAGTCGCGCTCATCTCGGACGGCTTCGTCGACCTTGCCCAATCGGCGCAAGACTTCCGCCCGGCGGCGCATCGCAGCCGAGTAGTTGGGGCTCAGCTCCAGGGCGCGCCCGTAGGCCACGGCCGCCTCTTCAAGACGGCCCGTAACCTCAAGCCATCGAGCGCGGTCATAACGTACTTGTGCATCGTTGGGGGCTAACTCTTCGAGCCGGGCAACCATCTTCTCGGCCTCGGCATACTCCTTGGCGTCGAGCAGGGCACGCATCCGTTCCCGGACGGCCAGCACGTTCTTCGAGTCCAAGCGCACGGCCTCCTCTGCCTCCTTCAGCGCTTCGTCAAGTCGGCCGAGCGAACGTAGCAATCGGGTGCGATTTGCACGGAACCCGGCGTGCTGCGGGTTGAGCGAAATCGCTTTGTCGTAGTCCGCAAGAGCCCGATCAAGGCGCGACGTATCGAAGTAGACAAATCCCCGTTCCAGCCAAATCTCCGCCCGTTTGGGGTCGAGCTCCAACGACTGAGAGAAATCGCGGAGGGCCTCGTCGTAGCGGCGCAGAGCGTAGAAGGATCGGGCCCGATTTCCCCACATGACCGCATTGGTCTTCGCTTCATCGATGGCTTGGTCGAACGCCCTGAGGGCTTCTTCGTACCGCTTGAGTTGGTGCAGGGCACAGCCTTTCGTGTTCAACGCGTCGGCATGGCGAGAACTGCCCACGAGGACCCTGTCTGCGAGTTCGATGGCGCGATCGTAGGCGCCTTCACGAAATGCCTTGGCCGCCTCTTCCCAGGTCTGGTCAACCTGCCGAGAGTAGGGTAGTCCCTCGCGCTCAGTCGCTGTTGGACTGGTCGGAACCCAAGTTGCTGCCGCGAATGCGGCGATGGCGATGACGAGAAGCGAGAACTGCTTCATCGACTTACCTCCAGGTTCAGTGTATCACTTTCAGAGTTCCTTGGTCGGCCCGAATCGCTCGCATAAACGCGGGTTTATCTGAGGTTGGGTACAAGGGCCCAATATGAGACAAAACAAACCATATATGGAACATACTCGCTTCCGATATGATCCAAGATATCGAGGAATTTGGAATGAAAACAAGCGTCAACAACAAACTCATCCGCAAGGCCCGCGCGGCCACGATTGCCTTCGTAGCCTTGGCGACTCTCTTTGGCAGCGTCGGCTTGACTCGGCCTGCCTACGCTCAGGGCCAGGGAAAGGTTTCGGTCCATGACATTAGTTTCGGGCCAGCCACGGTCAACCCCGCATCTCCCGACCTCGGGCTGACCACGGAGTCGCTCGAGGTCTCCCTGCTCCTGCCTGCCGTGCAGAAGGTTCGTGAAGCGGCTTCGCGGATGAGAGTGAGCGGCCACGGATGGAGCGTCGAGTTGCCCGTTTACGGCGACACGATGCCGACCATCGCGAAATTCAAGCTCTGGGTCGAGCGCTCTACCGCCGAACAAGGCTACGTGCTGAACATCCGCCTTCAAGATGGCGAAGTGCGGCGCATGCCGATTCAAGTCAACGAGATCGCGATTCAAGTGCAGCCAGCGACGCAAAGCGACCGCCGAATCATTGAGGTCGACGCGGCTTCCGTGAAGCATCACACGGTGGCCAATGTCCTGATGGGTGACGGCAGCGTCCGGCCGATTCTGATCGGGCTGCTCTTACCGGCCGTCCAGAAAGTGCGCTAAATCCCGACCCAGGCGCAGGCTTCGCCTGCGTCATCGAACAGCCGCATCGGGGGGAAATTCTGGAGAATTTCCTCCCCGAAGCGTTTTGACCTCAAGCGTGGATCAAGCAGGGCGATCACACCCCGGTCTTCGATTCGTCGGATGAGCCGCCCTGCCCCCTGGCGCATCATCATCTTGGCGTTCGGCAAGGAATGGACGGCAAACGGATCGAGTCCTTGGGTCTGTAAGTACGCCATTCTCGCCACCGCGGGTGGATCGACGGGGACCTCAAAGGGGATGCGGACGAGGGCCACGCACGACAGGGTCTCGCCCGGCGCGTCGAAGCCCGTCCAGTACGAGCGCAGGGCGAACAGCGAGGCCCGCAGGTCGTCACGGAAGCGCTCTCCTACACTGGCCGCGCCGTACGCCCTCTGCATCAAGATCGGCAGGTCGTCGGGGAGGTGAACGCGCATGCGGACCGCTTCCATCTCGCGGCGGCTGTGAAACAGCACCAAGGTGCGGCCTCCGACCAAGCCAATCAACCGCTGAACTTCGCGGGCCATTGCGTCGAAGTAAGCGTCTTCCTGCCCCTGCTTGCGCGCCATCGCCGGATCAGGAATCCGACCAGCGGGGGGCACGTAGAGTGCGGCTTGCGACACGAAGTCGAACGGTGAGGGCAGGATTTCTTCGAAGTTGGCTTTCGTGCCGGTGACTCGGTTAAAGAAGTCAAACGACGCGTCGAGAGCCAGGGTGGCGGATAGGCAGGCGTAAGGGGTTTTGTCCCACAGCAAGTCGGTGAGTGGCCCCGCGAAGTCGACGATATCGCGTCGCACGTTGACCGCAGTTTCCCGCCCGGCGGCGAGATGGGTCACCGAAACATCCTCGCGCAAGACCGGAACCGGCTCGTCGCTCGCGGCAGACGAATCGCCTTCGGCAAAGAGCATGCGACATCCCCATGCGTACTCGGTGAGGTACATCGAATAGGTCTTGACGGCGTCGGTGGCAGCGGCAGCCTGGTCGGGGAGGAGGTTGCCGGAGTCGCGCCAGGTTTGGAGCATTCGCCGCGTTTGGGCTGTGAATCCATCGACCGCGAGGGCGATGTCGTCGGCAATTTCCTTGAGACGTGGCACCGCCTGGGGTATCGAAGCGGCGCGGACCTGTGGATGGGCGAAGACCTCCGCGGGGGTCGCGCTCAGAACTCCCGACCGGCCCAGCCCCTCAGCCACGTCAAGCAGGCGGTTCCGCGCCGCTTCGAGGCGCATCCGGAAGCCGTCGCACAGGTCCAGCCACGCCTTCAAGTCCTTCCCCCATTCGGCTGCGGGGGCGACGCTCTGCTCCATCCGCGCGGCGAGACCGGCGATGATCGCGAGCTTGTTCTCGTTGAGTTCGAACTCGAGCGAGTTGGCGGCGGCCTGGGGCAGGTCGTGGGCCTCGTCGACGATCAGAAAGTCGTAGGCACCGAGCATCGAAACCGCTCCCTCCGAGGAGGCCTTCAGGATGGCGTCCATAAGGACGACGCTGTGGTTGGTGATGACGATTTGGGCTTTCTCGGCACCTTTACGGGCTCGGTAGTAGAAGCAAGAGTCGTAGTGATCGCACATCCGCGAGGCGCAAACGGGCGGTCCGGAGACCTTCGACCAGAGCTTCGACATATCACGCGCGGGCATTTCCAGAACCTGCCGCAACTCGGACTCGATACCGATGCTCAGTCGTTCACGAAGCTGGCGTGCAATCGGCGGCGAATGCTCCTGGGCGGCGGCGACACAGGCGTATCGCTGTCGCCCGATCAGGAACTGAGTGGAAGGCGGAGAATCGACATCGAACAAGCTGAGAGCAAGCGGAAGATCCTTCCGCCAATACTGCTCGGCGAGGACATTAGTGTACGTGGCGATGACGGTTCGGCGCTCCGACGCGATGGCGCAGGCGATGGCGGGGATGAGGGCAGCCAATGACTTGCCAAGGCCGGTGGGGGCCTCGAAGCAGCCTGACTGCCTTCCCTCGATGCAGTCGGCCAGAAGCAGGGCAAGCTGCTTCTGGTCCGTTCGCTCGACGAAGCCTGGACTCTGAAGGAGCCTGGCGAAGGCCTTCTCGACAAGGGCCTGGGCGGCGGCAGATTGCGCCGCCGTGCTCGCCACTACCGCTCCTCGCCCTTCAGGGTCCGATTGAAGAAGTCGATCACCCAGCCGGTGATCTCCGGGTTCTTGAGGTTGTGGCCCATGCCGCGCACCAGCTTGAAGGTCACGGGAACACCGGCCTTCTTGAGGGCGGACTCGAGCATAAGGCTTTGATCGGGGAAGACCGTGAAATCGTCCTCGCCGTGGATGATGAGGAAGGGCGGGTCGTCCTTCGTGACGTACGTGAGGGGGCTGGCCTGCTTGGCAACAGCAGCGCGCTCGATTACGGACCCCCCGATCAGCTTCTCTTCCGGTGACAGACCGCTGCGCATCGCATTGTCGACTTTGAGATTGGCGGCCATTCGCTGCTTGCGCAGATTGACGAGTTTCACGAGGTCGATCGGCCCAAACATGTCGACGACCGCCTGCACTGCCGAAGAGGGCGCGCGCACGTTGTCGGGCAAGCCCTCCAGTTCCCAGACTCCTCCCGACGTGCCGAGCAGTGCGGCGAGATGACCTCCGGCCGACACGCCCCACACGCCGATCTTGTTTTCGTCGATGCCGTACTGACCCCCGCTGAGTCGAAGCCACCGAATCGCGGTCTTGCAGTCGTGAATCTGCGCAGGCCACTTGTGCTTGGGCAGGAGTCGGTAATTAATGGAAATCGAGACGAAACCTGCTCGGGCGAGGTCGGTGACCAGTGACGGCGGCTTATCTTTGCTTCCGCCCTCCCATCCACCGCCATGAATGAAAACGACCGCTGGGCGCTTCGAGGCCGAGAGCTTGTTGCGGTAGATATCGAGGAGCAGCGGCTCCTCGCCGACTCTCCCGTATTCGACGTTGCGAATCAACTCCACACCATTCTCCTTGGCTTGTCCAAAGAAGCAAAGCAGCAGGGCAGCGATCATGGAGCTAGTGTACATGCATAAGCGGCGGGAGAGTCTGGGAATTCCCCCTCATCTCCCGATGAGGGGGACGTTCACCGCGAGGCACGAGCGCGTGACACAGGGGGAGTAATTTTCCGGCACCCCTCTCCTGCGCCCTCCCGATGTTGGATTGGCAAGCTGTTGCGGCGGAGGAGAGGGGCTGGGGGAGAGGTGCCGCGGCTGATCTCCAATGAGCGAGAGTCCTCCGGTGCTGATCAAGTCGTCGATTGCCCCTAGGCTATGACTCTCCCCGATCTCTGCTCCTTCGTCGCGGAGATCGACCGCTCTCACTGCGTGAGAGGGTTTCGCGACACGCAGCGCGCCAATGACGTAAAATCTACTAAGTGTTGCCCGCAGGGGGAGCCGAAAGGCTGAGAGTTCTCGTTCGTGAGATGACCCTAGGAACCTGATGCGGTTCGTACCGCCGTAGGGATTGCGGAAGTGGTCTCCGTGGCCGCCTTCCCAATCGAGCGAAGGCAGCCGAACAACCGAACGGAGGTCCAGACCGAATGAACACCAAACGAGTCGGCTTTACGCTGATCGAACTTCTCGTCGTGATCGCGATCATCGCGGTTCTCGCCGCGATTCTTTTCCCCGTTTTTGCCCAAGCCAAGGAGGCAGCGAAGAAAACCGCCTGCCTGAGCAACGCCCGCCAGATCGGCATGGCGAACAAGCTCTACCTGTCCGACTACGACGATCTCTTCCCGATCTTCTATGCCTACAACAGTCAGCCGGCTGCTGGCCAGGCCGGACACAAGGGCGTCGAGGTCCTGCTGCTCCCGTACACGAAGAGCGTCGAGATCTTCAAAAGCCCGCTCGACAACGGCGGCCCATACACCGCACAGGACGTAGCCGGAGCAACCACCTACTGGAAGGCCTACGGCAGCTCGTACCGGTTCACCCAGTGCATGTTCACGGTGGCGGCGAACGAGTCGAGTTCCAACAACCAGACCTACAACTTCGACCGCCCTGTGAACGAGTCACAGGTGGAATTCCCGTCCGAAACCCGAATCATGCGCCTGGAGATGTTCCCCTTCTTCGCGAAGAAGGTGGACATCGGGTGCGCCCGGTATGGCTACGACTGCGATCCGCCTTACAATTACTATCGCCAGTGGGGATCGACCGGAGGCTCGATGATCTTTTCAGACGGCAGCGCACGCCACATCTCGAACGCAGGGAAGTTCGACCAAACCCGCGTCAATCCGGAAGGCAAGAAGTCGGGCGAAGCGGATCCGACCTCATGGTCGGGAACCTGGTATGGAACCTGTGACTAGCCGCCTTCGGAGCGGGCGACCCTGTGGGACGCTAGGTATACTCTGTCCTCCAGTTGGACGAATACGGCCCGCTTTCGTGTGGCACGGAGGAAAGAACAAGCATGCCCGGTACAGGCACAGTAATTCAGGTGATTGGTCCCGTTGTGGACTGTCGATTCTCGACCGATACGCTCCCCGAGATCTACAACGCGATTGAGATCAAGGATCCCGCGCGTGGCGTGGACATCGTTTGCGAAGTCGCCCAGCATCTCGGCGATGACGTCGTGCGTACGGTTGCATTGGCATCGACCGACGGTCTGGTTCGTGGCATGCCCGCAGCAGACACTGGATCACCGATCCAGGTCCCGGTTGGCGAGCAGACCCTCGGTCGAGTATTTAATCTCTTGGGCAAGCCGATCGACAATGGCGCTCCGATCGATGGTTCTGGGCCGAAGCTCCCGATTCACCGTCAGCCGCCGGGGTTCGACGAGCAGAGCGTTAAGGTCGAGATCCTCCAGACCGGTCTGAAAGTCGTCGACCTCCTCGTGCCGTTCAACAAGGGTGGAAAGATTGGCCTTTTCGGTGGTGCCGGACTGGGCAAGACCGTTCTCATCCAGGAGCTCATCCGCAACATCGCAGTCGAAGCCTCGGGCGTTTCGATGTTCGCTGGTGTCGGTGAGCGAACCCGCGAAGGCAACGACCTCTGGATCGAAATGTCCGAAGCGACCTTTAAGGATAAGGACGGCTCGACCAAGCGCGTTATCGACAAGACGGCCATGGTCTTCGGTCAGATGAACGAGCCGCCCGGAGCCCGTCTCCGCGTCGCCCTGAGCGCACTCGCCATGGCCGAATACTTCCGCGATGAAGTGGGTACGGACGTTCTGATCTTCATCGACAACATCTTCCGGTTTGTCCAGGCCGGTTCCGAGGTTTCGGCACTGCTCGGGCGTATGCCCAGCGCGGTCGGCTACCAGCCGACACTGGCCACCGAGATGGGAGCGCTCCAGGAGCGTATCACCTCGACGACCAAGGGTTCGGTTACCTCGGTGCAGGCCGTGTACGTTCCTGCTGACGACGCTACCGACCCCGCGCCGGCCACTACGTTCTCACACCTTGACGCTTACGTCTACCTGGAGCGACAGATCGCCGCCAAGGGTCTGTTCCCGGCCGTTGACCCGTTGGCATCGACCTCCAAGAACCTCTCTCCCGAAATCGTCGGTGCAGAGCACTACGACGTCGCCAGCCGGGTTCAGCGAATCCTCCAGCGATACCGCGAGCTTCAAGACATCATCGCCATTCTTGGAATTGACGAGCTGTCCGACGATGACAAGATGCTGGTTGCCCGTGCTCGAAAGGTCGAGCGCTTCATGTCGCAGCCATTCTTCGTTGCTGAGCAGTTCACCGGCAACGTCGGCAAGTTCGTTCCGGTCGAGGAGACCGTTCGCGCGTTCAAGGAAATCGTCGATGGCAATCTCGACGACATCCCCGAGCAGGCGTTCCTCTACTGCGGCGGCTTGGACGACGTGATGGAGAAGGCCAAGCAGCTTCAGGCTGTGTAAGCTCTGTTCGCTTCCAGAACCCCGATGCTCCAGGCATCGGGGTTTGTTTCAGGTGAGCCGCGTCCACCGGCCATGATAGCAATGACTTGATCTACGAAGGTCGCAAAGAGTAGCCGATGCATTGTGCGGACTCCAGAGCGCGATCGCGCTGATGCCAAGAAGTATCCCATGGATCTTTCCCACGGGTACTCAACATTCTAATCAGGCGGCCCATATGGGCCACATCCATCACTCCAGTCCGACCATCGTCAGCATCCGAACCAAGTTAGCCCGATCGTAACTATCCATCCTATCCGCCTTCGCCTGCTCGACGAGTGCTTCGTCGGACATGCTTATCTCCTTAAGAAAGCGAGCAAGCATGCCGTAGTGCATAAGGTTCTCCGGATCGAGGTCACTTGCCAAACGCACCGACTTGATGGCCTCTTGCGGCTTTCCAGCGCCCCAAAAAGCAAGCGCAGCGCGGCTGAAGAGCAGGTCGTCTCCGGGTGATAGTTCAAGTGCAGCCCGGAATGCGTTAAGCGCTTCCTCGAACTGCCTGTTTTCCAGAAGCAAGTCTCCCGCCCAAAAGTGATAAAACGATTGGTCCGGCGCGTGGACGATCGCTTCGCGGATGGCGCGGTGGGCTTTCTTATAGAACTTCAAACTTCGCAGAACTTCAGCGATTTTGAAGTGAATGAACGGGTTTGCCGGATCCAAGGTTGCCGCTTGTTCGAGCGTTGCAAGAGCTTCGTGCCGGTGACCTTCGCGCTTCTGAACGTCCGAAATGCCGAGATAGGGTTCGGGGTCGTCTTGTGAGACGCGCAACGCCTCTTCGAACTCGGCCCGGGCGTGAGGGGCGTCTTCGAGGCAAAGGTATGCGGTCGCCAAGTCGAGGTGTGATTCGGCGGACTCCGGTGATTGGGCAACCGCCCGCTGCAAGTGCTGTGCCGCTCCCGCGAAATCTCCCTGCAATAGCCGCTCTTCACCGAGCGCTTTGCTTTCGGTCGATGTAGCCCCGAGACGAGGTTCCAACATGTCCCGTCCGACCTCAGGCACGGTCAGCCCGAAAAGTTCGGCAACGATCTCGAAGTTGTTCTTCATTAATGCCTCATTCTACGCCGAGAGCGGAAGGGGCATCAAAACGGACCGATCGCGGTGGTGCTGACTTTGTCTTCACCCAAAATTCGTCCAGCCAACTCGGTGATCTGTTCGCGGGTGACGGCGTCGATCTTGCCGAGTGTTTCCTCCAGCGGAATCTCGCGGTGGTGGTTGAGTTCGTTCTTCGTCATGCGCATCATACGGGCGCTCATGCCTTCGAGGGCAAGGACCATGTTGCCGCTGATGTTCTTCTTCACCCGCGCGATCTCGTCGTCGTCGGGGCCGTTGTGGATCAGCGAATCGAACTCTTTTCGGACGAGTTCTTGGACTTGGTCCCACATCGCCTTGCCGGTGCCGCCGTAGACCGTAAAGGCACCGCCCGCTGAGTAGGCGAGGTTATAGCTGCCGACCGAGTAAGCGAGGCCGCGCTTTTCGCGGATCTCTTGGAAGAGCCGACTGCTCATGCCCCCGCCGAGGATGCCGTCGAGCACGATTGTGGTGTAAAGCTCGGGGTCGTAGACCGATACCGAGTCGGTGCCGATGCAGAAGTGAACCTGCTCGACATCCTTCGCGATCTCGTTCTTGCCGCCGGTGCCCTGCGGCCGCTCCATCGGCTCGTCGTTGACTCCGACTTCGAAGCTGCCGAGTTTGGCTTCCGCGATCTTGCGGAAGGCATCGGGATCGACTCGTCCGGCGATGGCGAGCACGATGTTCTCGGCTCGGTAGCGCCGACCGATGTAGTCGGCCAGGTTCTGGCGACCGAAGCTGCTGACCGATTCCTTGGTGCCGATGACCGGCTTGCCGAGCGGGTGGTTGCCCCATCGGCCCTGGAGGTGGAGGTCGTGGACATGATCGCCCGGCTCGTCCTCGCCCCGCTTGATCTCTTCGAGCACGACGCCCTTCTCCCGCTCCAACTCCTCGGGGTCGAGGAGGGAGGCGGTTAGCATGTCGCTCAACACGTCAACGCCGACCTCGATGTCGTCGGAGAGGACGCGGCAGTAGTAGCAGGTCTGCTCCTTGTCGGTGAAGGCGTTAAGCATGCCGCCCCGCCCTTCGATCTCTTCAGCGATCTGCTTCGAGGTGCGCGACTTGGTGCCCTTGAAGAGCATGTGCTCGATGAAGTGGGTGATGCCTTCCTCGCCCGCCACCTCATGGCGGCTGCCGGTGCGGCACCACAGACCGATCGCGGCGGAACGGACGTAGTCAACGGGCTCGACGAGTACGCGCACGCCGTTTTCGAGTTCGAATTTTTGAATGCCGCTCATAGGGTGAGCAAGAGGATACCCGTCAGGCTCCCAGGTTCAAATCTAGGTCCAAGGGACTACCTTCTGAACGACCGAATTCGCCCCGCGTCCCTACTGGCACGCCCGACAAAGGGCGAACAACACGAAGAGGAAATGAACACAATGGCAACCACGAAATTAATCGGAATAATCGTCGCACTCGGAGCACTGGGAATGGCAATGGCCGAGGGCCCGGGCAAGGTCAAGCTGGAAGGCAAGGGCGCATTCTCCGCCAGCGGTCGCGGAATCGCCACCATCAATGGCAACGGCAAGTTCACGGTCGAAGGCGATGGCCAGTTGATGGTCGAAGCAGGCCCTAACGACACGATTCAGGTCAGCGGCTTCGGCAAGGAGCGGATCGAGGGCAACAAGCACTACTTCCTCGGCTCGGGCAAGATCACGGTTACGGGTACTGATGTGACGATCCGGCTGGATGGTCGCATCGACGCCATCCGCGCCCTCGGCAACGGTTCTGCGCGGCTGGTCGGTCGAGGCGACTACAACGTGGGCAAACTCGTGGGTCATTGGCAGGCAGGTGGCAACACGATTTGGTTTGTCGAGAAGAAGTAGCCGCTGGATCCTTAGAGCCGATTCGTTTAGGGACGCTGCGGCGTCCCTTTGTTATGCTTCGAACCCTGTTAAGATGGGCCGCCTTGACCGTCACCTTGATTCAAACTGTTCAAGTGTTCGGGGGAGAGCTCGGTGTGAACTACAACGGTGTCTTCAGCCAAATCGACCGTGCCGATCTGACGCGAACCAAGGCACACTGGATTCGCGGATTCGTCGATTACTATCAGTTTAAGAATGGGTCAAGGAGCCTGCGGTCGGATGCGGGGTTGAAGAAGTTTGCTTTGGCTCATAGCCAGGGTTACAAAACAATCATTAACCTGAAGTTCAACTTCGAGAACCGCGATCTCCCCATTGGACCGGCAGCGATTCGACGCGAGTTGAGCTATCTCGAAACGGTTCTCGATGCCGTATACGACGACACCGAGCTTTTGGTTTGCGGAAACGAACCCTTTATCGAGTCGAAGATTGCTCAGCGCGATGCCCGCCTGTCGAACTTCTACAAGGCCGTGGCCCTTCGAGTGAAAGCATACCGAGAAGGACAAGTTCGAAAAGTGCCACTATACATCGGAGCGTTTAACAACCTATGGAAGCCGTCTTGGCAAACGCAAGCAGCCGCCGATCTCCTGCAATTTGCCCAGACTTCTCCTTGGATTGCCGGCATCGATCTTCACATCCACCACACTTTGCTTTCGGATATCGATGAGGCGTTTGAATTTGTGAATCCGCGGATACGGGGTGACCAGAAGATCCTCGTCACCGAATTTTCGCTCAAGAATGAGTGGAAGCTTCACCTCCGAGATCCGATTCCG
Organism: Fimbriimonadaceae bacterium; assembly: GCA_019694835.1. The sequence continues at coordinate 43,447 of JAIBBE010000207.1, forward strand.
AGCATCTTGGTTACTGAGTACAACCGGCCAAGTGGCTGGCAGGTGTATCAGTACTTGAACTTTACGATACACAGCCCGGTGTCACGCGCGGAGTGGGTTGACTTTCTACGCAACAGTTCATGGTTCGAGAGCCGAAAGGACTATTTGACAACGGCTTGGCGAAAGTTCGCGGCTAACCCCAAGTTTCAGGTGGCCACCTATGGCCTCTACCAGAACGCGCCGAAGATCTTCACCGCTAAGACAGATCCGTGGATTATCAATCCTCTGATCGTGAATCAGACGGTGGTGAGGGATCCGAAGACGGGTCGGTATCAGGCAAACTACGAATTCCTCAAGGAGTTCATTGCCCTACAGTCAGGCCAGAAGGAGTGAACTGCATCGTTTACGCGAGCGGCCTGAAGATGGAGGCATAAAATTAGAATTCATAAGCCGAATCAGGCTAAGGTCGGATCACTCATCCATGATATCGGCTCCCACCACCTCGGGCTGCTCGCGAAACCCTGTTAGTGGAAAGCCCACTTTGCTCTGCCTCCATCATCCCACGGATGGAGGCAGCGACGGAGATGTCTACTTCATCATCGGCAAAGTCTTCTTCGACATGAACTTCCCGCATTTGGGACAATTGCCGGGCTTGTCGCCAGTCGTATGGCACTTGGTGCAGGCATAGGTTTGCACGGCTTTCGCCATGAACTTCCCACATTTCGGGCAGTTGCCAGCTTTGTCAGCAGTTGTCTTGTCTTTGCCGCACGTATAAACGAACTTGCCGTGGATTTCCTCCAGCGCACCTTTGCACATCTTGCACGTGCCGGACTTTGTGGACGCCATTTCGCACTTGGGGCAGGCATAGATTTTGTTGGGTCCGAGGCGGGCCGGACTGGGTCCTCGGGGTTCAAAGGTCGGATGGGCCAAAACGGCGGACGCCGAGACGAAGCTCAGGACGAGCAGAACGATCATCAAACGCAGATTTCGCATCATGAATCACCTCGCGGCCATGCGCCGCATCGTTGAGCATAGCCGACCGCCAGTCCAAAGTGAGCGGATCGCGGCCTATTCGGCAAGATAATCGCGCAACTGTTCAGCGAGACGCCTGGTCATCGTCGGTACGGCCGCAACTTCTTCGACCGAGGCCCGTCGAATGCCCTCGATGCTCCCGAAGGTCCGAAGCAAGAGGCGACGCCGCCGAGGCCCAACGCCGGGAATCTCTTCCAAAACCGAGCCCGTCATCCGCTTGTCACGGAGTTTTCGGTGATAGGTCAATGCAAATCGGTGAGCCTCGTCGCGAAGGCGGCGAAGGAGGATCAGACCGGGTGAATTGAGAGGGAGCTCAATGGGTTCGAGTTCATATTCGGGCGTAGTGCCTTCCTCGTAATGGTACTTTTCCCTCGGCGCGAAAGGCTCGGTGCGCGGTTTCACGTACGTGCCGACCGGCCTGTAGATCAACTCCATCTTCTTTGCAAGCCCCACCATGGGCACGGTCAAGCCGAGGTCGTCACGGGCCTTCATCGCCGCCCCGAGCTGGCCCTTTCCGCCGTCGATCATGATCAGGTCGGGCAGCTTCTTGAACTTCTCGTCGCCTTCCAAGTAGGCCTTGAGCCGCCGGGTGATGACCTCGTGCATCATCGCGAAGTCGTTCGGATCTTCGGGGTGGTAGCGGATTTTGAAGCGACGATATTCAGCCTTTGCGGCCTCCCCGTTCTCGACCACGACCATCGAGCCGACCGGGGCTTTGCCTTGGATATTCGAAATATCGTATCCCTCGATCCGCATCGGCGGGCTGGGCAGGCCGAGGGCTTCGGCAAGGTGCTCACTCGATAACTCCGACCACGACTCCTTGGATTCCATTTCGAGGCGGAACGTCTCCAGCGCCTGCTCGGCGTTCGTCGCCGCCATCTCGACGAGATTGAGCTTATCTCCGCCCTGAGGAACCTCGATGGTCACGGCCGATCCGCGCCTTCCGCGCAGCCATTGCTGAACGATGGCCCTCTCCGCAATCTCGACCGGCAGCAGAATCTCGCGGGGAACCTCCGGGGCGTCGGTGTAATACTGCTTCACGAACTCGCCCACCGCTTCGCTCGGAGCCGCTTCGCTTGAACCATCCAGCACGAAATTCCTCTGCCCGATCAGCTTGCCGCCCCGCACGTACATCATCTGAATCGCCGACCCACGTTCGTCCTTGACCACCGCAATGACGTCGCGATCTTCTTGGTCGGTGGAAAGGACCTTTTGTCGCTGCAGCACGGTGTCAATCGCAGCGATTTGGTCGCGCAGGGTGGCAGCTTTCTCGAAATCCAGATCCTCAGCCGCTTGAAGCATGGTCGCCTTCAGTTCCTCGACGATCCCTTCTTGCTTGCCACTCAGGAATCGCTCGACTTTGGCGACGATCTCCTTGTACTTTTCCTTCTCGGCAAGACCCGCGCAAGGGGCGAGGCATTGGCCGAGGTGGAAGTAGAGGCAGGGCCGCTGCTCGTCCCTTCCCGACCAACTCTTTCCGCACGGAATCAGCGGGAAGACGCGGTGGAGAAGCTGGAGCGTGTCGCGCACCGCCCACGCACTGGTGTACGGCCCGAAATACCGCGCCCCGTCCTTTCGAACCTTGCGCGTGAAGAGCACCCGCGGAAACTTCTCGTTCGTGATGGTGATGTAGGGGTAGCTCTTGTCGTCACGGAGGCGGACGTTGAACGGCGGCCGGTACTTCTTAATCAGGTTGCACTCCAGCACCAGCGCCTCGAGTTCAGTGTCAACGACGATCCACTCGAGGTCGCGGACCTTCCGCACCATCCGCTCGATCCGGTTGCCGTGCCGAGTCGAAGCCTGGAAGTAGCTGCGCACCCGGTTCTTGAGCACGAGCGCCTTGCCCACATACAGCACATCCCCCGCCTCATCGCGGTAGATGTAGCACCCAGGGCTCGCGGGCAGCGACGCGAGTTTCTGGACGACATTCTCGGGGAGATTTCTTCGCGGCATGCGCACTGGTTCTACGATACCGAAGGTGCCTGTATGAGAACTTTCTTCCTCGGAACTCGCTTACGACAAAAGTGGTCATGTAAAATGACCACTATGATTTCAGTTACCGTCACAGACTTCAAGGCGCGATGCCTTCGAATACTCGACGAAGTCTCAAAGACTGGCGAATCGGTGACCGTCACGAAGCGAGGCAAGCCGATCGCGGTCGTGGCCCCCCCGAAGGCAGAGTCGGGGCAGCCCTATCGACTCGGCCTGTTCGCGGGCAGGGCCACTATACGCGGCGATCTTGTCGAGCCATTGGATGTTGAGTGGGAGGTCCTATCCTAGTACTCGATACCCACATTTGGATTTGGTCTCAGGCTGAACCGAACAGAATCCCCTCTGGACTCCGCCCCGAACTTACGGAGCGGCGTGATTCAATTGCAGTTTCCGTCATCACGATCTGGGAGACCCTCATGCTGATCGAGCGCGGACGAGTCGAGGTGGAAGGCGATGCCGAAGACGCCGTCCGGGCCTGGATTGATGCGAACGGCACCCGCGTACTTCCCCTCGACGAGGAGACGGCGTTTCTGGCCCGCTCTCTACCGTTTGTCCATGAAGACCCCGCAGACCGGTTCATTGCCGCCACCGCTGTGCGGCATGGGTGCCCCCTGGCCACCCTAGACGCCCGGTTGCGGGGCCTCCCCTTTCTCGACGTAAGACCGTAAGCCTCGGGTGGGTTGCCAAAAACGACTAGTGCATCTCTTTGTCCCCATACAGAATCTGGACGTAGCAGATCTGGCCGAGGTGGTAGGTGAAGTTCCAGCGCGGGTAGTCCATCATTTCCTCGACCGTGAAGTCGCGGCCGCCATCATAGGGAAGCCACCGCGTCTCCTTGAGGCGCTCGTCGGAAATCGATCGGTACAGGTCTAAGAGGACCTCAAGGCGACGGAAACACTCGACCTCGCACTCCTCAACCGTCTTCCACTGCTGCTGCTCGGCCCGTGCGGCGGCCATCGTCTCCTCGTTCCATTCGAACTCGACACCGTTGATGGTGTCCAACGCCCACTTCGGGGTCATCGTCAGTTCTTGGCAAATGTCGAGAACCGATCGGCCCGCGTCGAGGGGCTTCCACTCGACCTTGTCGGCGGGCACCGCCCTGGCATAGCGGAATGCCTCTTTCGCCGCCTCCTTGGTAGCGCAAATGATCTGATCTTGGAAACGCATCGTACTAATCCTCCGAAGGATTAGTATACGCACGTCTATCTATCTTGTCAAGACCTAGGCGGCAAATTTGAGAATGTTCGGCGGAAGGTGCCTGGGAAGCAGCACTTGCTCGTCCTTGCCCGCGAGGATGACGGCTCGTTCCATGGTGTTCTCGAGCTCACGGACGTTGCCCGGCCACGAATAGCTCGACATCAGATGAAAGGCTTCGTCGCCGATACGATCCAAGTGTCGACCATTGTCGGCACTCGAACGGCGCAAGAAAAACTCCCCAAGAAGGCGTATATCCTCACCGCGTTCGCGGAGCGGCGGCAAGCGAATCTCGATGACTTGAAGTCTATACATGAGATCGAGTCGGAAGACGCCGTCGTCGACAGCCTGCTGCAGTTCGCGATTCGTGGCCGTCACCAGCCGAACATCGACCTTCGTGGGTTTCGTGGCCCCCAGCCGCTCGAATTCGCGCTCCTGAAGCACGCGCAGCAGCTTGACCTGGGTCGCCATCGGGATCTCACCGATCTCGTCGAGGAACAGAGTCCCGCCTTGAGCAGCCTCAAACCGTCCGATTTTGGAACCTTGCGCTCCGGTGAAGGCTCCCTTCTCGTAGCCGAACAATTCGCTTTCAAGCAGGGTCTCGGGCAACGCGGCGCACGAGACAGCGACGAAGGGATGCGAGGCTCGCGGCGAAAGGGTGTGGAGCAGCTTGGCGACGACTTCCTTACCCGTCCCGCTCTCGCCCGTAATGAGTACGGTAGCGCGAGAATCGGCAACCTGGCGAATCGTCTCGCCAACTTCCTTCATCGGTTCAGACTCGCCGATGAAGGCCGGTCCTGCCGCCTTCCCTGTCCGCTTCGCTGTCTTGGGAGCCTTGTTCGACGCTGTCGGCTCCATGGCGCTGGCGACGATCTTCTTGAGATTGTCGAGATCGAACGGTTTGGTCACGTATTCGAACGCGCCATCACGAATCGCTTGCACCGCTTGGGGAATCGTTCCGTACGCGGTCATGATCACCACCGGAAGGTCCGCATTCCGCGACTTGATCTGGTTCAGGAGTTCGTAGCCCGAGATTCCGGGCATGGTTACGTCCGTCAGAACGCAGTCAAAATCGGTCTGCGCCAATTGGGAGAGGGCTGCATGACCGTCTTCGGCAACCGTGGCTTTGATCCCTACCTTCTCGAGTGCGGCCTGAAGAATGCGACGGATGTTCGGTTCATCGTCGACCACCAAAACTCTCTTTTGTTCGCTCATGCTGCCACTCGGAAATCCAGAATAAACATCGCGCCTTGGCCCAGCGACGAATCGACCTCGATACTCGCGCCGTGGGCATCGACGATTTTTCGGACATTGCTGAGGCCCAATCCGGTGCCGCTCGATTTGGTCGTAAAGAACGGCGTAAACAGTCTCTCGCGGTTGTCTTCACTCATGCCCTGACCATTGTCCCGAACCACCAGCTTCTGATCGTGGACTTCAATCACGACCTCGCCACCCGTCTCACACGCTTGGAGTGCGTTGAGGAGGAGATTGCGGCAGACCTGTTCCAGGCGTCGTCGGTCCCCGCGAACGGGTTCTTCTTGATCATCCGTAACAACGCGAAGGGTCACGCCCGCCCGTTGAAAATCGGCGGTGTGCTGCGCCGCAACAGACTCGGCAATCTGGCTCAGCTTGACGTCCTCGAGCGATAGAGAAACCGGTCGCGCAAAGGCGAGAAATTCGTTGCATAGTTCGTTGAGCTTCCGAGCTTCTTCTTCGATCACGGTACCCATGTTGCCAGCCTCGTTGGGATCGGACTGAATGAGTTGAGCGGCACCGATGATTCCCGAGAGCGGGTTTCGAATTTCATGGGCTATCGCGGCCGTCATCTGACCGATCTCAGCGAGCCGGTTAGTTCGGGCCTTTTCTCGCTGAAGGCGATCAATCTCGGTCGTTTCTTCGATGGCGATCGTTGCGCCGATCCGCATCGGGAATCCGACCACGACCCATGATCGATCCGTCGCTCGGTCGTGCGTGTGAACTCGATCTCTTCGTCCTCGAAGCGCAGACTGGATGATCTCGGTGACGGCTTCGGCGAGCTTCTCGGGAAACTCATGGACGGCGTCCTTCCAAGCTTGCCCGGGTTCAGACGAGGATTCGCCCAGAGCGCTGAACTGCAGGTTTCGCTGGACGATAACCCCCTGTCGATCCAGAATCATCATGCCAACCCCGAGGCACTCAAGGACGGTCTTCAGACGGATTTGGGCAGATCGTGCTTCTTGGAGCACGTCGTCCATTCGCTTGAACAGCAGCGCGTTCCCGACGGCGAGCGCAATGTGCCGACCGACGGTAAGGGCGTGCCGGAGGTCTTTGTCCTTGAAGGGTGGCAAACCCATGCTGCGTGAAATATTGAGTACGCCTACCGGCCCACTTTCCTGAGTAATCAGGGGGATGATCAGGGCGCTCGTGATCTCGTTGCGGCGTTGAACCTCGGCCAGGCCGGGCTCCAGGCGGGGGTCGCCCAAGAGCATCGGTTTTCGCTTCATGACAGCTTGGCCAGCGATCCCTCGGCCGGGGTGAACGACCGCGTCATCGGGAATCCGGCTCAACGAGCCGCTCTTTGCCCGAAGTCGATAAACATAGTCTTCCGGATCGAGCAAAAAGAGCGACGCCCCGGAGGCCATGAAGTGGCTTGTACAATCGTCGAGCACCCGGTGCAGGTACGCATCCAAACCGCCTTCCTCGGCAGTCCATGACGCGTCGAGGAGGCTCCAGAGTTCGACTTTGCCTGGCTTTCCGGTGGACATCGCATCTGAATCATCGGCAATGCCATAAAGGATCTTTAGCCCGGTGGGGCGCCGCCAGGTACCCTCGCGGCATGGCGACCTTGTTTACCAAGATAATCAATCGTGAGATTCCTGGAGACATCGTGTATGAGGATGATCACGTCGTCGCGTTCCGCGACATCACACCCCAGGCACCGGTTCACATCCTGATCGTCCCCCGCCAGGAGATATCGGGCGTTGCCACGGTGCCGGACAGCGGCGACCACTTCTATCTCATTAATGCCGCTCGGATCATTGCCGAGCAACAGGGGCTCGAAGACGGCTACCGATTGGTCATCAACCAGGGTGCCTCCGCAGGCCAAACCGTGCCTCATCTGCATGTCCACCTCCTTGGTGGACGTGACTTCACCTGGCCGCCGGGGTAGGATGGGCGCGATGGCAGTAGGCAAGATCACCTGGACCGACTTGACGGTCCCGAATGCGGAAGAAGTGCGCGATTTCTATGCGCGGGTCGTCGGTTGGGAAGTCGACGAGGTTGACATGGGAGGCTATTCCGACTACATGATGCTCGTGCCCGGCACCGAGGACGGTGCCGCTGGCATTTGTTTCTCGAAGGGCTCGAACGCCAACCTTCCCGCTCAATGGCTGATCTACATCACGGTTGCCGATATCGATGTGAGTGTCGCCGCTTGCCTTGCCAACGGCGGAAGTGTCCTCGACGGTCCAAGGCCGATGGGTGATGCGCAGTTTGCATGCATTCAAGATCCTGCCGGGGCCGTCTGCGCCCTGTATCAACCGGCTGCGGGTTAGAATGGTGCCATGTTCGTCGTTGCTTGCTTTGCCGGCCTCCTCGTGGCGCTGACCACCCCCCAGGTAGCGAAATCGATGAGTCGAAAGGTCACGAAGACGGTAACCCTCGATTACCTTCTCACCCTTCCCGAGACCTACGCGAAATCGAAGGAGCGATTTCCGCTGGTGCTCTTCCTTCACGGAGCGGGCGAGCGGGGCTCGGACCTTGAGAAAGTCAAGGTTCACGGGCCAACCAAGGAAGTGGCGAATGGCCGAAAGTTCCCCTTTATCCTCGTTGCGCCGCAGTGCCCGGAAGATCAGTTCTGGGATGTCGATGCCCTCGTTGGCCTGCTCGATGAAATGGAGGAGAAGTATCGCGTGGACAAGGATCGAATCTACGTGACCGGACTGAGCATGGGTGGTTACGGAACCTGGAATCTCGCTTGTACGATTCCGGACCGGATCGCCGCGATCGCTCCGATCTGTGGAGGCGGCCAATGGGTCGCGGCCAAGCGCCTCATCGGCATTCCGATCTGGGCGATCCACGGCGACTCAGATGCCGTCGTCCCTCCGATCAACTCGGAGAAGATGGTGGAGGCGGTCAAAGCGGCTGGTGGAGACGTTCGCTACACGCTGGTCAAGGGCGGCGGCCACGACGTCTGGACTGAACCGTACGCCGGGACTGAACTGTACGATTGGCTCCTGTCCCACAAGCGCAAGCGATAACCGGGGTACAACCCTGAGCATGGCTCAGCCCTACGATCGCGTCTACAACTTCTCTGCCGGCCCCTGTACCCTGCCCGTTCCCGTGCTGGAGCAGGCACGTGACGAAATGCTGAACTACCGGGGAGCGGGGATGAGCGTCATGGAAATGAGCCATCGGTCGAAAGACTACGAAGCGATCATCCAGAAAGCTGAAGCCGACCTGCGGACCATTATGGGCGTGCCGGATGGTTACAAGGTGCTCTTTCTACAGGGTGGCGCGACGCTGCAATTCAGCATGATTCCGATTTCGTTCTTGCCTAAGGACGGCTCAGCAGATTACATCGTAACGGGGACATGGGGAAAGAAGGCAGTCGAGGCGGCCAGCTTGGAAGGAAAGGTAAACGTCCTTTTCGACGCCAAATCGACCAACTACGATCGCTGTCCGAGTGCAGATGACCTGCAGCAAACCCCAGGTGCAAGCTACATCCACTATACGAGCAACGAAACAGTCCAAGGTGTCGACTTTCTCGCTGATCTCGACCTATCCGGTACGGTTATCTGTGATATGTCCTCCAACATCATGTCACGGCCCTGCCATGTTAGCAAGTACGCGATGATCTATGCGGGTGCCCAGAAGAACATGGGACCGGCTGGTGTTGCCGTCGTGATCGTTCGTGATGAATTGGTTGCTCTCGCTCGCGAGCGGCTTCACCCCATGCTCGATTATCGGTTACAAATCGAGAACGATTCCATGTACAACACGCCTCCTTGCTATTCCATCTATGTTTGTGGGCTAGTCTACCAATGGCTTATCAATCTGGGTGGGCTCGCCGCGATGGAAAAGATCAATGAAGAAAAGGCCAAGCTGCTGTACGATGCGATCGACTCCAGCGGTGGCTTCTATAAGGGCCACGCCCAACCTGCAAATCGTTCTCGAATGAACGTGACCTTCACGCTTGCCAACGAGGAGTTAACCGACACCTTTGTCAAGGAGGCCAAGTCAAACAAACTCGACGGGCTCAAGGGGCACCGATCGGTTGGCGGGATTCGGGCCAGTATCTACAATGCATTCCCCAAGGAAGGTTGCGAAGTCCTCGCGTCGTTCATGCGCGATTTCGCGGCCAAGAATGGATAATCTATGTTTTTCGAATTCGCCATCGTTGCCGTAGGGTGCATTACCATTGCATCGGTTGTTGAGAAGATGCTCAAGCACCGTCGTGAAATGGAGAAGATTCGAGCAGCCAAAGCTGCCCCTGTCGAAGGGTCAGCGACAGAGTTGCGCCAACTCTTATCACAGTGGCAGCAGACGAGTTCGGAGTTTGACCTGAGCCTCGAATCCAACCAACAGCTGATAGCGCGGCGGCTCGATTCCCTGGAACAGCGACTCAATCAACTGGAGAGCCGTAACGTCAATTGAGGAGGAGGGGTGGCCGAGGAACTTGAAAAGTACCGCGAGAAACGCGACCCGGCCCTTACCCCCGAACCCATGGGCGGTCCCTCGCGAGAACGCGAGGGACCACTCTTGTTCTGCGTTCAGAAACATAACGCGACCAATCTGCATTACGATTTAAGACTGGAACTCGACGGCGTGTTGCTCTCGTGGGCAGTACCCAAAGGTCCTTCGCTGAGTATCGAGGATAAGCGCTATGCGGTACACGTCGAAGATCATCCGCTCGACTATGTTTCCTTTGAAGGACTCATACCAAAAGGCGAATATGGCGGGGGCGAAGTCGTTCTTTGGGACGCCGGGTTCTACTCGCCTGATGAAGGCGGAGTCCTTGCATTCGACGACCGCAATGAGGCCCAACGTCGCATACGCGAAGAGCTGAATGCTGGGAAGATCGCCTTTACGCTGCTTGGGACAAAACTCAAGGGATCGTGGACACTTGTCAAGACCAAGGACGGTTGGTTGCTTATCAAGCACACGGATCGATTCGTCGAAACTCGCGATGTGCTTGCGATGGACCGCAGCATCCTGACCGGGCGAACGATTGAGGACCTGCAGCATGGCAAAGTCGCCCGGGCCGTTGCGTGGCCACCGCCGGGGGTGGCTTCGCGTTTTCCGGCTCCATTTCGCCCCATGCTGTGTACCGCTGTCGAGGCCGCATTCGATGACCCAGAGTGGAGTTTCGAGCCGAAACTCGATGGCGTCCGAATCCTCGCCTTTGTTGAGAAAGGGCAGGTACGACTATATTCTCGCAACCTGAACGATATCACCGTTAGCTTCCCAGAAGTTGCGGCTCGCCTCGCGGATCAATTGGTTAAGAATGTCGTGATTGATGGCGAGATCGTCGCTTTCGATGCGTCGGGTAAACCCGGCTTTCACAACATTCAACAGCGGCTGCACCTTAAGAACGAGCTGCAAGTTCGCAACGTTGCCGCACAGTTCCCGTGCGTGCTGTACGCATTCGACATTCTGCACTGCGAGGGGCTGGACTTTCGGGGACTGCCCCAGAACCAGCGAAGATTGCTGCTCGAGCAAGTTCTCGTACCAAGTCCTGGTGTGCAAATCGTTCACCATGTGCTTGGCGAGGGGAAGCGATTGTATGAGGTTTGCCTCGCAGCAGGATTCGAGGGCACGGTGGCCAAGCATCGCGACTCGCGCTACGATGTCGGCAAACGTTCGAACCTTTGGCGCAAATTGCGCGGATTCACCAGCGACGAATTCATCATCGCTGGGTACACGCTCGCTGATGGCGGAAGGCGGGGCTTCTCGGCTTTGGTTTTGGCCCGATCGGGCGAAGATGGGAAGCTGGAATACGTCGGAAACGTAGGGACTGGCTTCGACGAGGCGGCCATCAACTCGCTGCGCGAGCGACTGGATGCAATGCTCGTGTCCGAATGCCCCTTTCCGACCGTACCCACGATGATCGATACGCCGACGTGGACGAAGCCGGAACTGGTTGCTGAGATCAAGTACGCGGAGATCACACCCGCCGGAGTTTTGCGAAGTCCCGTTTTCCTGCGAATTCGCGAGGACAAATCTGCGTCTGATCTCATAGATGAGGCCGTCGCAACGCCTTCGACGGCAACGACGATGGACAGCACTGCAACGACGCTTGATGAGGTTCTCCCCGATATCCTCGCGCAACTCGAGGATAAGCGACCGAACTTGACGATCCAGGTCGGCGAACATAAAGTCGATCTGTCTAATCTCGATAAGGTCTATTGGCCCGAAACCGAGACGTCCCCTGCAATCACGAAACGCGACTTGATCCGGTATTACGCTCGCATCGGGGAGGCGATGATTCCGCATCTCACGGAGCGACCCTTCACCATGATTCGATTCCCAGAGGGAATCTACGGAGAGAAGTTCTTTCAAAAGCACTTTGCCCAGCCTCGTCCCGACTACGTGAACACGGTGTGGCTTTACTCGGAAAGCAACTCCGAGAATCAGCGCTACATCGTATGCGATAACTTGCCTACGCTACTCTGGCTTGGCCAACTGGCGACTCTAGAATGCCACGTCTGGCACAGTCGAACAAACCCCGAACCCGATCACCCGCCCTATCCCCTTATTTTCGCAGATTCCGAGGCGAATATGGATGCATCGCTGCTTAACTATTCGGACTTCCTCACGTTCGATATGGATCCATACACCTATGCGGGGCACGAGAAAGCCGGTGACGAACCCGAACTCAATCGCAAAGCGTTTGAGCAAGCGATCATGGTCGGACGTGCACTGAAACAAATGCTCGACCAATTGGGAATCGTAAGCTACGTAAAGACCTCCGGTAAGACCGGCCTGCACGTCTTCGCGCCGATCGTCAGGAACTTGGACTTCGACGTCGTTAGAAGGCTATGCGGAACGCTCTGCAACTTCATCGTGCAGCAGTTTCCGAACGATGCCACCACCGAGTGGCAGGTCGAGAAGCGAACGGGAAAGGTGTTTATGGACTTCAACATGAATGTGCGCGGTAAGACGCTTGCAGCCGCCTATTCTCCTCGCGCACATCCAGGTGGTCCGGTCTCGATGCCCATCAAATGGGAGGAACTCGATCATATCTATCCGACCGACTTCACCGTGCTGACCGCACCCGATCGCGTGGCAGCTGTAGGTGATGTGTGGGCGGATATTAATGAGCGAAAGGTCGATGTCCGGTCCATTGTCCAGGCGGTGTCGTGATGTCGATTCCTTCTCCGCATCTCGTGCCTCGACAACGAGTTCCTGAATGGACGATAGGTTTGCTATCGCTTGTTGTGTGTTGGAACATCATGTGGCCATTATCATGCAATGAAAAGTCGAGTGCACGAAGAGTGGCGTGTGCCTCCAATTTGAAGCAACTTACATTTGGATTAATGATGTATGCGGAAGATTATGGAGGTGTGATGCCGTTGAGAGACTCCCAGTGGAGCGGCCTGCTCTTCCCCTATCATAAGTATACCACGGCAGTGAACTGTCCTATGCCCGAGAATCAGTATGGCTACGCCCTCAACAGGGAGTTGGGGGGTCGCGCTCTGCAAGAGATCAACGAGGAGGGCACGTCGTTCTTCGAGACTTCGCTTTCCGGACCCGATGTTTGGTCGGACTTGTTCACGCTGCCCAGTCCTGGGCGTCACGAGGGCACTTCGAATGTCGTCACTCTCAGCGGCCGCCTGATTCGCGTCAAGCGGTGAAGGGCAAAGAGTCCGGTTTACAACGTGCTAGACTTCTTGCATGCTCGCCGTGCTCACCACCCTCCTTCTCGCGCCAGACTATCGAATCGCATACAGCGCTCGCTACTACTCAAAGAGCGGTGCGAAGACGTATGCGCAAGTGTATGTCGCCGACATCACGGGAAAGCAGCGCAAAGCGATCACGCGGGCGAGGACGGATTGTGGAGCGGTGCGTTGGACGGATGCTTCGACTCTCGCATGGGTTCAGGAGAACGGCGAAAAGTCGGAGCTTTGGGTTGCCCCACTTGGCGGAAAGGCGAAAAAGCTTAAGACTGCTGGCTCAATTTATGCCATGCAAAGCGTTGATCGAGATCAGACCGGAGGGGCCGTTTACAGCATCGACAACCAAAGCTACACCCTGAACGGATCGAGCCTGAAGGTCTTACCCGCCATGGGTAAGCCGGAACAGCAGGTGCTGACGTTCTCAGGGCCGGAGGGTGCCAAGTTAGTGATTGATCGCAGCAAGGGCAACTTTGATTGGACGGCGACGTTCACAAAAGAGGGGAAGTCGCTCGTTACGCAGCATAGCGAGGACAATGTCAACTTCGTCCGCGCTTATCCTCAACAGCCCGATGGCTCGGTCTACGTCGTGACCTTCAGCGGCAACAGCACGACGGGAGGCGCGTGGATGGTTGACAGCGTGGACTGGTCAACCGGCAAACTCATAACGGTTGCCTCCGGCACTGACCTCGATTTCCGGCTCAGCAGGGACCTCTGGGCGTCGGTGACGCCCAGGGACCTCTCTCCCCTGGGCAAGGGCGAAGTGTGGACGAGTCAAGCCTATGTTGGCAGTCGGAAGACCGGAGCCAAGGCGTCGCTGGGTTCCGGCCTTGTGTACTTCACCTCGATCAGTTTGCGCTAACGGCGTCGTCGTCGAAGCAGAGCCAGACCGCCGAGACTAAGAGCAGCCAGAGTGCCCGGCTCGGGAACAGGATTGACGGTGATGTCGTCCAGACCCACCATCGAGTTGCCATCGTGGGCCATGAAGCGCAGCTCTGAGCCGGATTGGGTAGCGCTCACGGGAATGCTGAAGAAGGTCCAGTCCTCGAGTGCGGTGAAGACCGGAGTCAAATTGAGGACCGTGCTGCCCTCCCATTTGACCACGAGGCTGTCGTTTTCGAGACCCGCGTTGTAGAGCCAGAAACTCAGGGTGTAATCGGTGTTCGCGTTGGTGGCCAGTACCTGGCTGATCTGGTCGTGCTGACCCGCGTTGGCCATGAAGCCGGCCGCCCAATTTCCGCTGAACGACGGCGTGGTAATCATGAAGTGCGAGCCGCTGCCAGCCGCCTGAGTCGTCCAAGAGGAAAACGTGCCGGTCTCGAACCCGCCATTTTGGACGAGATTGGCTTGGGCGCTGCCAAAGGCAGCCGCGGCGATGAGGATTGCAGTGAGTCGATTGATTTTCATAGGTTGCTCCTTTAGGGAATGACCCATGATTGCCGGCCATCGTGAATCCAGCGTAAAAGCAGCGCAATGACGCGAAAATTGTTGGTGATGGGGGACGGGGGACGGGGATCGAGTTGCCCCTCACGCAGTGAGGGCTCCAGCGTGTTCATTGGATTGCCGAGGACCGAGAACGGGTCGGCACGAATCCGTCGACCCAGCGAACTAGCGCGGTACGATCTGCGCCTCGATGAGGCTGCTGAGAACGCGGTCGATGGTCAGGCCCTCAATCTCCGCCTCGGGGCGCAGCAGCACGCGGTGCCGGAGAATGGGCATCGCAAGCTGCTTCACATCGTCCGGAATCACGAAGTTCCGACCCCGCAGGGCGGCGACGGCTTTGCTGCACGAGACCATCGCAAGACCCGCGCGGGGCGAGGCACCAACAAGAATGTCGTTGGCTCCACGCGTCGCGCTCACGATCTCATAGATGTAGTTGAAAATCTTGTCCTCGACCGTCACGGCGTCCACCTCTCGGCGCAACGCCTCCAAGCCTTCGAGGTTCAGCACCGGTTGAATACCGGCTGCTTCCAGCTTCTGGCTTCGGAACCCCGAATGAAACCGCTTGAGCACTTCGACCTCGACATCCGCAGGCGGATATTCGAGGATGACTTTGAGCAGGAAGCGGTCCTGCTGAGCTTCGGGCAGCGGATAGGTGCCTTCGAACTCGATCGGATTCTGGGTCGCGAAGACGATAAAGGGTGGGGGCAGCGGATAGCGTGTGCCGTCGATGGTCGCCTGCCGCTCTTCCATCGCCTCGAGCAGCGACGCTTGCGTCTTGGGTGGAGTCCGGTTAATTTCGTCTGCGAGAAGAACCTGAGTAAAAATCGGTCCTTTGCGCAGGCGAAAGTCGGTCGTTTTGGGATCGAAGATGTTCGTGCCGATTACATCGCTTGGCATCAGGTCGGGTGTGAACTGGATACGCGTGAACTCCAAGTCCAGCGCCTTGGACATCGAGCGTACGAGGAGCGTCTTGGCGATTCCCGGCACGCCCTCCAGCAGAATGTGCCCGTTTGCAAGCATGGCGACCAGCACCTGCTCGACGGCTCTCTCTTGCCCGACAATAGCTTTTCCGACTTCCGTGCGAATGACTGCGGCGGCTTCTTCGACCCTCATGGAACCCCCTGACCGCGTTACACTACCCCAAACCTGGTCAGAATGAGCGCATGCATCTGCTCATCCTCGGGGGAACCGCCTTTGTTGGGCGGCATCTCACCCAGCAGGCCCTCCAACGTGGCTGGGAAGTGACGCTTTTCAATCGCGGACAAACCAACCCCGACCTCTTTCCAAATGTAGGCCGACTGGTCGGCGATCGGCTGGCAGGCGACCTGGCCTCGCTCCAATCGGGGACTTGGGATGCCTGCATCGACACGTGCGGCTATATTCCCCGCGTGGTTCGGCAGGCCGGTGAGGTCTTGCGAGACCGGGTCGGACACTATCAATTCGTCTCCACCATTTCGGTCTACCGCGACTTTTCGAGCAAGTCACTGGACGAGGATTCGGCGGTCGGAAGGATCGAAGATCCGACGATCGAGGTGATCAACGGCGAAACGTATGGCCCGCTCAAGGTCCTTTGCGAACAGGAAACTTGGGCTCATTGGGATGACCGAGCGGTCATCGTTCGACCTGGGCTGATCGTGGGTCCGGATGATCGCACCGACCGGTTCACCTATTGGCCCGTCCGTATGGCGTCGGAGGATCGCGTCCTCGTGCCGGATACCCTCGAGCAGCCTTCGCAGATGATCGATGTTCGCGACCTTTGCGCCTTCATGCTGGATCTGACGGAGCGACAAGCCCGAGGAACCTTCAACGCGACGGGTCCCCAAGTCCCGTGGCAGCTTGGGGAGGTCTTCTCGACGGTTCGAGAAGCGGTCGGCTCGTCAGCGCAGTTGGTGCCTGCTTCGGCAGACTTCCTGGTGAAGCATGAGGTTCAGCCGTGGTCTGATCTGCCCCTCTGGCTGCCGGAAGACAGTTGGGGGACCTGTCGGGTCGACGTGAGCCGAGCACTCCAGGCGGGCCTTAAGCTCAGGCCACTCTCGCAGACGGCGGCCGACACGCTGGCGTGGTGGAAGTCGCTGTCGCCGTCCCGCGACCTGAAAGCGGGACTGAGCCGGGCGCGCGAATTGGAACTCCTGGCCAGCCTGTGAAGTAACATGGCTTGCACCACCACAGTCCAAGGTGTAACCACTATGAGAAGCCTACTGATCGTCTGTTTGTGTCTTAGCCTCATCGCAGGAGCCGTGGCCCAAGGAGCGAAAAAGCCTCAGCCGAAGCCCGCGCCCAAGCCCGCTGCTCCGACGGCCAAGGTCCCGATCTTCCAAACTGGCCCCTTCGACAGCACCGGAATGCTGATGCGAAAAGAAGTCCAAGCCGAGCTCAAGCTGACTCCCGCGCAGATCACCGGCATTAAGGAGGCGACGAAGTCGGGCGGTCGCATCGCCGCCGAGCCCGGAGTGTCGCGCAAGATCGTCAACAAGTTCCTGACGATCCCTCAGCAGGTGCGGTACCAAGAGATCATCCTCCAGCGCCAAGACCTCTCGATCGTGACGCTCCCGGAGATTTCCAAGGCCATCGGACTGTCGAAAGATCAGGTCAAGCAGATGTACACGCTGATCGCCGAGCTCAACGCCGCCAACGCCGACATCGCCTCGATGGAGATCAGCGAAGCGGAAATGAAGAGACGTTCGGCGGTGGTCAATGCCAAACGCATCCCCGGACTCCGAGCGATTTTCTCCACCGCTCAATGGGCGACGTGGCAGAAGCTGCTGGGCAAGCCGTTCGGCAGCAAGTAGGGCAGAGAGGTAGCCGCTGGATGGTTCGTGCCAGCGCCAAGCGCGGGTCGAAGGCTGCCAGCGGTCCGCAGGTTCTCTCCGCGCCCCCATACCCGTCCCTCCGCGCCGCTTCTTGCCGCCTGCTGAATGGCGATGCGGACGAGGATAACGAGGTCGGGATGGGCGACTACGCGGTGCTGTCGGGAAGCTACGGCACCTCACGCGGCGACACCGGATTCGTCGCCAGCGCATTCCTGTCCGGGATTTACGCCCGCGCCGGCGATCCTTGACCCGGGGGAATTGTTAATTTGAACCTGGAAGTCCTTCAAGGGGGGCAAGAAATCGCTCTGGCGACGATTCTTTTTCAATTTTCCGCCGGGGAAAACAAGTTTTCCGCCAAGTTTTTTCATCATTCCGCGAAAGAAATCGTTCATTCCGCGGCGGAAATTTGGGCTAGGACGCTCCATTTACAATTTCCCCCGTCCCTTATTGAATTTCCCCGAAGGAAATCCATCATTCCCCCGTCCCTTATTGGATTTCTTCCGCGGAAAATTGGGAATGACGGTTCGCCAGAGCACGTTTCGCCGGGGTTTTCGCGGCTCGCGCCCTTCGGTCCAGGGGATGGTTGGGGGCGTCCGTTGTCGGAAAGGCAGTTCCTGGTTAACGGAGTACGGCGTACTCCATCACCGACGGGGCTTCCATTCGCTTCGAGGCGTCAAGTATCTCAAGACCAATGATGTTGCCAGCTTCGTCGTAATCGAGAATGACGCCCGGCTTGTCTTCGTTGCTTTCGAAGACGGCCGTCGAGGTCAACCGGATGCGCAGCACGTCGACGTCAGCATCATAAGTTACTTTCATGTTGTCTTCCAGTATCGGTCCACCTGGGTGGTCTTGTAGAGTGTGATTACGACGGGCGGATCAACATCGTGCCCGACAACCACCCGGATAAGCCATCGTCGGCCCGCGACCATTTGTATTGACTGATATACCTTCTTGTTGGCACCCTGGTCGATGACCTGTCCAGGATTCGTTAGCACGTCGAGCAGTGTGGCGTGGCTGATGTTCCTGATCACCATTTCGTCCTGAGCATGCGAACTGAGTTGGTGCCTCATCTGGATTTCTAGCTACACCCGCTCGTCGAACCACACGAGTTGCACTTCAAACAAACCCCGTTCCGCACCAGCGTAAACGCGCCGCATTCGCCGCAGGGGTCGCCCTCGTAGCCTTTCAGGCGCGCTTCGCGCACCTTCTCGGCCAGGGCCGAGCCGCTGGCGCGGGGACTGAAGTCCCCGGACCCGGGGGCGGACTGAAGTCCGCGCTCCGTTGGGGTGTAGTCGGGGGTGTCCTCGGCTACTTCGACGACGGCGCCGTGACCATTCGCGCGGTAGCCGCGACTGTCGTGAGGTTCGGTGGCCACTCCTGGCACGGGGCCGGTGAGGTCGCTGGCTTCCTCCTCGTCTTCGAAATCGAGGCCGGGCTGGACGGGGGCGCCGACGGTGTCGCTGCGAAGGTCCTCGGGCTTCACCTGAACGAGGTCGGTGCGGTCGAGGTAGGCCAGGGCGAGTTCGCGGAAGATGTAGTCGATCACGCTCGTCGACATCTTGATATTGTCGTGCCCCTGGACCGAACCGTTCGGCTCGAAGCGCGTGAAGACGAACGCCTCGACGAACTCTTCGAGCGGGACGCCGTATTGCAGACCGAGCGAAATGGCGATGGCGAAGCAGTTCATCAGCGACCGGAACGCCGCGCCTTCGCGGTGCATGTCGATGAAGATTTCGCCGAGGGTGCCGTCGTCATATTCGCCGGTCCGCAGGTAGACCTTGTGCCCGCCAACGCGCGCCTTTTGGGTGTATCCCCGTCGCCGACCAGGCATCGTGCGGCGCTTGGCGATGTAGCGGTAGACGAGTTTTTGGGCGGCTTGCTTGATGGGATCGGACGCATCGGACAGATCAGTCGGATCGGACTGGTCCAGGCTGGCTTCGAGGATGGCGGCGGCGGCATCGTCGCTGCTGGAGTTCAGCGGCTGACTGAGCTTGCTGCCATCGCGATAGAGCGCGTTCGCCTTGAGTCCGAGCTTCCACGACATCATGTAGCAGCGGTCGATGTCCTCGATCGTCGCGTGGCCGGGCAGGTTGATCGTCTTGCTGATCGCGCCGCTGAGGAACGGCTGTGCCGCCGCCATCATCCGGATGTGCCCCTCGGCCTCGATGTAGCGCTTCCCAATCCGCCCGCACTTGTTCGCGCAGTCGAAAACCGGATAGTGCTCCAGCTTCAGATGCGGCGCGCCCTCGACCGTCATCGTGCCGCAGACGAAGTCGTTCGCGGCGGAGATTTCGGCCTTGCTGAACCCGAGGGCGTCGAGCATGCTGAAACTCCAGTCGTTCAATTGCTCGTCGGTGAAGCCCAGATACTCGCGGCAGAAGTCCTCGCCAAGCGTGAATTTGTTGAAGACGAAGGCGATGTCGAACGCGTTCTCGAGCGCCTTCTCCAGCTTCTGAATCGCCTCGGCTGTGAATCCCTTGGCGGTGAGGCTTTCGTGGTTGATGGCCGGCGCGCCGACGAGGGTTTTGCGTCCGACGCAGTACGCGACGATGTCCTCGATCTGCTCGCTGTGGTAGCCAAGCTGGCTCAGCGCAACGGGAATCGACTGGTTGATGATCTTGAAATAGCCTCCGCCCGCGAGCTTTTTGAACTTGACGAGCGCGAAGTCCGGCTCGATTCCGGTCGTGTCGCAGTCCATGATGAGCCCAATCGTCCCGGTCGGAGCGAGGACAGTGACCTGCGCGTTGCGGAATCCGTGGGCTTCGCCGAGGTCGTTCGCCCGATCCCACGCTTCGCGCGCCGACTTGAGCATCTCGACCGGACATTCGTCCGGATCGATACCCATCGGCACGACGCTGAGCTTCTCGTATTGGTCGGCCTTGGCGTTGTACGCCGCGCGCCGGTGGTTGCGGATGACGCGGAGCATGTGGTCGCGGTTCTTGGCGTAGCCCGGGAACGGCCCGAGTTCGCGTGACATTTCGGCGCTCGTCGCATAAGACTCGCCGCCGAGTATCGCCGTAAGCGCCCCGGCGATGGCCGAGCCCTGGGGCGAGTCGTACGGAATCGCCATCTGCATCAGGAGCGCGCCGAGGTTGGCATAGCCTAGGCCGAGGGTGCGGAATTCGTAGCTGAGCCTCGCAATTTCCTTGCTCGGGAACTGCGCCATGAGCACGCTGATCTCGAGGACGATGGTCCAGAGCCGAATCGCGTGCTTGTAACCCTCGAGGTCGAAAGCGCCCGTTCGCGGGTCGTAGAACTTGATGAGGTTGATACTGGCGAGATTGCACGCCGTATCGTCGAGGAACATATATTCGGAGCAGTTGTGCACCACGATTCCGTTGGCAACGAAGTGGCTGCTCTCGGGTTCGGTGAGGTCGTAAACGTCCTCGATTCCGCAAGGCGTTACGCTGGCGACGGCGTCGTAGAGGTGGTCTTGGTACCCGCTGACCCGTCGGTTCAGGTCGGATAGCTTCTTTGCCTTATCACTTTCTGGCAAGAAGCCGATCTCGCGCTCGAAGACGAAACGCGAGGACTTGCTGACGCGCAGCGAGTGCATCTGCTGAACGTCGTGCTCCTTTTCTCCGCCTTGGTTGTCGGGCATCAGGGTGGTCTGCTGACTCAACGCGCGGCGGTTTTCGTAGAGTTTCGACTTGATGCCGAATCCAAGGAGCAGGAGCTGAACTTGACTGAGAAGCTCCTTGCTGGTGCTGTCGAGGCTGACGTACTGCGACTTGTCGCCGTAATCGGCGACGGTTCCGTCCGTGGTGTACAGCGCCCGCAGGATGGCGGCCTGGCTCTCGGCGTCCAGTTCAAACACCCGGTCCGTGAAGCGCTTCTTCGCGGAGCCTTCGTCGAGAGTCGCCCAAGAATCAAGGTTGTCAAGCAGAGTCTTGACGGACGTACCGACCCGTAAGCTCGTCGGTGTCACGTAAATGTCGGTCGGCCGGGTGGCGCGCGCATCACCGCCCGCGAAGTTCTCTTTCATCCGTTCGAGATTTGTCCGCATGCGCTCGGCAAGCTCCATCTCGTGATAGCCCAACGTGATGAAGAGGTGATCCTGCTTGGGTCCGCGAGTGATGCATCCATCACCCAGCGCTGCTCCAACCAATTCCGCTAACTCGACGGGAATCGCCACATTACCGAATCCTGGCCGTTCGAGAATCACATGATCGTCAAGCGTTAGTTCAGCGGCTGGGACATCGCCGCGATTCGTGGTGAGAACGCGGTGGTCAGCGGTCAGCTTCAGACGATAACCCGACGCCGTCTTGAGTTCGAAGACCTCCTTCGTTCCCGTTTTCCAGACTTTGACGGCCTTGGCCGCGCGGCCATGCCCATTGATGACTTCCGGCTGCTCGCCGATGAGGTCTTGGATCCTTCGATAGCCGTTTGGGGTCGCGACGAGGGTGTCGCCGGTGACGCACGGATTACTCGCGTTGATCCTGCCATCTTCCGGGCAGGTGTGCCAATCGTTGATCGTGGTGTCGTACTGGGTGCCGGGATCGGCGCAGGCCCAGGCCGCGTTGCAGATCTGGTCCCAGAGGTCGCGGGCTTTGAGCCGTTTGGTGACGGAGCCGTCGGTGCGAGCGGTGAGCTCCCAGTCGGCATCGTTCTCGACGGCTTCGAGGAATTCGCGCGACACGCGCACCGAGTTGTTCGAGTTCTGGCCGGACACCGTCATGTAGGCCTCGCTCTCGTAACCGGTGTCGAAGGTGGGGAATTCGAGGGACGTGGCACCCTGCTGGGCAAGCTGGATCGCGCGCTGGATGTAGTTCGGCGAGATCAGCGCGATCTTGGCTTCGGCGATGGCGCGGCGAAGCGACGCGTTCTTACGCGGATTGAAGCGGTCTTCACCCTCGGCCTCACCAAGATGGCAAGCGCGGATGACGGCGTTCAGGTGCTTCTGGTTAAGCTGTGATCCCGTCACGAGCGACGCGACTTTCTGCTCCTCAAGCACTTTCCAGTTCACGAACTGCTCGATGCTCGGGTGGTCGACGTCAAGGCAGACCATCTTGGCCGCGCGCCGGGTGGTGCCGCCCGACTTGATCGCGCCCGCGCTGCGGTCGCCGACACGGAGGAAGCTCATGAGGCCGCTCGATTTCCCGCCCCCGCTCAGTCGCTCGTTTTCGGCTCGGCACTTGCTGAAGTTCGTGCCGACGCCGGACCCATATTTGAAGATCCGCGCTTCGCGAGTCCACAGGTCCATGATCCCGCCCTCGTTGACGAGGTCGTCCTTGACCGAGAGGATGAAGCAAGCGTGGGGCTGAGGGTGCTGGTAGGCGTTCTCGCTGCGCTTCACTTCCTGCGTCTTAGGATCGACATAGTAGTGCCCCTGCGGCGTGCCGGTGATGCCGTAGGCGAAGTGCAGGCCAGTGTTAAACCACTGCGGACTATTGGGTGCAGCAACCTGCTGGGCGAGCATGTGGCAAAGCTCGTCGTAGAAGGCCTGAGCATCGGCGGCGCTGTCGAAGTAGCCGTGTTCCTCGCCCCAATGCCGCCAGCATCCGGCAAGGCGGTGGAAAACTTGGCGGGAGTCGGTCTCTGCCTCCATGCCGTCGTCGCCGAGGCCAGCCTTGCGGAAGTACTTCTGGGCGAGAATGTCGGTCGCGACTTGCGACCAATGCGAGGGCACCATGACGTTCTCCATCGCGAAGACGACCGACCCGTCCGGGTTCTTGATTTCGCTGCGACGCGGTTCGAAGGGGATCCCGTAGTAGGGGTCCTGGCCGGACTTGGTGTAAAAACGATCGATCTTCATGTTTCCTTCCTTCCTTGGCGCGCAAAGCTCCCGAGCCTCGGCTCGCGCCTAGCTTCGCGCAGATGCTGTGTTATCCGTCTCCAGCAATCGCACGGTCTCAATCATCTCACGGAAATCCGCCAGTGTCTCGAACTCGCGATACACGCTCGCGAATCGGACGTAGGCGACGGTGTCTAGGCGCATCAGGTGCGCCATGATTCTCTCTCCAATTTCAACCGAGGCGATTTCCGCCTCGCACAGGTCAAAAAGCTCTCGCTCGACCTGACAGACCGCCTCTTGCAGCGCCTCGATGGGCACGGGCCGCTTGCGGCAGGCGATGAGCATGCTTCGAAGCGCCTTCTCACCGTTGAATTCCTCGCGCGTGCCGTCTCGTTTGATGACGAAAAGGCGCGGCTTTTCCGGTTCTTCGAACGTCGTGAATCTTCGGTCGCACTGTACACATTCACGTCGTCGACGAATGCAGTCGCCCTCTCGACCAGGTCGGGATTCGAGCACTCTTTGCTCCGGGCAACCACAGTAGGGGCACTTCAAAGTAGAATTCCTTCTGCCACATATCTTGTGGCACCTCCATGATACACCACCACGGGTAGCGTGTCAAGTCTGTTTCGACCAATTTTCGGGCGCACGTTATTCCCTGCCTTGTCCACTGGTTTTCCACTTGCTTGAGAATCTGGCACAGTGGCTTGTCCAGCCTGGACGCAGAAGCCCTCCCCCTGTCTTGGCCGGATCCGTTTAGTGGCGTGTGTTATAGTTGTGTATGAAACTCACAACTGGCGACCGACTTCAGATCGTAGCTCTAGGCTTCCTCGGCGCCGCAGTTTTCTCGGTGGTGACCCACGCAGTCCCGGCCGTTGCGCAAATGACCAAGGGCCTTGTTCAACTCCAGATGAGTTCACCTGGAACGCCGCAGTCGGGCCACGTCAACGTGAGCGGGACAGTCATCGGGGGGCAATTCCAGGGGAGCGGCGTCACGCTAACCAACCTCAATGCCAGCAGCTTGGCGCAAGGAACGGTTGCCGACGCACGGCTTTCTCCTAATGTGGCAACGCTGAGCGGTGCTCAGTCATTCAACGGCGTGAAAACATTTGGTGGCGGATTCGTCCTGCCCAGTGGCGCTGCGCCGGGCAAGGTAATGACCAGCGATGGAGCCGGCAACGCAACTTGGCAAAATGCGACAGGATTCACGCTTCCCTACGTGGGTTCGATCAACACCCCAGCAGCGGCCATTGACGTAACCAACCAGAGCACCCAGATCTACAGCTCCGCAATCACCGCTCGCACCAATGCGCCGACGGGTTATGCGCTAATCGCCAAGTCAACGAACGCCTCAGCAAACCAAGCTGCAATCCAAGGTGAATGTGCGGGAGACCTTGGTGCAGGCATCCTCGGCATCGGCTATTCGACCACCGGTGCCAACTTCGGCGCATGGTTCGGCACCGCAAGCCCCAACGGCGCCGGAGTACACGCCGAGAACCTCGCATCGACCTCAAAAGCTGAACTCGCCGGTCCGAAGGGCGGAGCCTGGACTAATGGTCATTACAAGAAAACCTTCACTGGAGGCTCGAACGTAAACATCACGCCAATCGCGTTCGGGACCGTCGATGGTACGGGAGCCATTCTCAGCGCAGGATCAGGCAATTGGACGTCCGTGCTCAGCGGTCCAGGCACTTTTGAGATATCAGTAAATGGTGAGCCACTCGCCGCCGAAACGACCCAGTTTATTGCCACAAGCCAGAGCGGTCTGGGTGATTACTCCATCAACTGTCGCTTTTCCTTCGGGAATGCGCTCGTGTATGTTCGAGACACCTACGACCACGCATACGCCAATGGCAAGTTCATGTTTGTCATCTACAAAGCGCAGCCTTCGGAAAGCAATTGAGGCCGACCCGCGTTGGCTGCAGCCCTTGTCGGAGGCTCAATAGACGTTAGGACAAGCCAATAATCCTGTTGATGGACCGGTGGGAGCAGTACCTCTTTGAGACTCATTCCGAGGAGACCCTGCGCTCGTGGGCGCGAAGGCTCCAGTTCTTCCGGTTCATCCGCGCCCATGGCGGCCACGCGAACGATGGCGATTCGCTCGAGGTTGCCTTTCGCTATCACACCCTCAGGGAGCTCGAACGGATGTTGGCGATGCTGGACGTATTGCTTGAGCGGTATAAGGCATGTCCGCCCCAGCCAGAGCCTGGCGTCTCGTATCCGATGGAGGATTTCGAGAGATTCCCCTCGCTGATTCCCGGAACGAATTGGGTTCGCCAGCCGGGACACACGGTGGTTGGAGGGCACTCCGTCTTCATCTGGTGCGAACGCGATCGCGTCACGATGTCGCTCTTTGAGGGGTATGAGGTCACCGAGGCAAACGTGGTCGCTGCCGAAGCGATTGAGAAGATGCTCGCGAACGTGACCCTTGAACGCATCGACCCTCCGCGCGACTCCCGGAACACCATTTGTCCAAAGTACTTTCCTGACTACTTCGCGTGAGCCCGGTCTAAGATGGAGTAATGGAGGGGCCTGTCAGCATCACTTGGGAGCCAACCGCCGCCGATATTCGGCAGGCGGTTAACTACCAGTTCTCAAGGATCCTGGTTCGCTTCGTCGTGATCCTTCCTCTCGTTTCGGGAGCGGGTTTTGTCTTCTATCTCGTTTTGGCAGGTGAATCCTATCGAGGGGGCATCGTGTTCGGCTGCGCACTTGTCTACCTGCTCGTTTGCGCCCTGTTGCCCGAACTAGTCGTTCGTCGGATCATGGCTGGTGCAGGCGCCAACACTTCCCGAACGGAAATATTCAGCGATGCCGGCATCGAAATCATGGCGCGAGGCCAGGTGTTCAACTTGCCCTGGTCAGCCATTACATCGGCCGAGGATCGTGCCAGCCACTTTCTGCTTGTTCAACCCGGCTTCCCACTCCCCGTGCCAAAACGAGCCTTCGAGGATGCGAAGCAAGAAGAACACTTCCGTGAACTCCTCGTTCGTCAGGGGTTGCTTGTGCCCAAAAGGTCAAAGTGACCCGCAGATGGCAGAACCGGGGTGCACAATTTCATCACCCCGGCCACCCAATCAGGTCATCACCAACTGCCTCACACCTTGAAATCGGCTGGCGAATCAACCCACGGTCCGCGACGCGAAGTGGCGAAGCACGCGATCCAGAGCGTCGTAATCGACGGTGGGTCGTGGAGGCAAGGTGACCCGCCCGAGCGAGTCCAGACCTTGCTCGATGAACGGATGAAGGACGGGATCACGGGGCTCCACTCCTCTTTCCGTTCCTGACCGCTTCTCAACCAGAAGACGATCAACCGCTGTTCTCACGGCTGGATCATCGATCATCGAATCCACCAGTTGTGGGAACTCGATGGGTGGCCAGGCTTGGTGCCCCTCGATGTACTGTGCCGAGAGGAGGGTCCGGAGGGCGTAAAGGTATTTCTTGGACGAAACTGTTTCGCCGCGCAGGTACTTGTCGTAAGTGCCGACCGTCATGCTGCTGTAGTGATGCAGGCCAGCCTGAAGTGACAGAATCGCCGGTTCGAGCCCACGAATGGCATCCATGAACTCCTCGTCGACGCGATACTGAATCGGTGAGCGCAGCCACTCTAACATGCTGGGGTTCGACTTCTGAAAGAGAAGTAGTGCCTTCCGGAGGTCCCAACCCGCAAGGTCGAGATCACCCGGCAGCATCTCTTCAATCACATCCCTGGTCTGGCTTACCGTCACATAGCCTGCGAGAGGGCGGACGTAGATGAAGCGAACGTCCCAGTCCGAGTCGGCGCTGGCAAATCCCCAGGCGCGGCTGCCTGACTCGATCGCGAAGAGAACGGAAACGCCGTATTCGCGCTCGATTCGGGAGAGTTCTGACAGGATCTGATCGCGCATTGCGATGAGCCAACTTGGAGTGGCTGGCGGACTAGGATTCGAACCTAGACGTACGGCACCAAAAACCGTTGTCCTGCCATTAGACGATCCGCCAGCGTCCGCACAGTATACCGACGCTCGCATGAGGCCTTCTGGGTCGCGTGGCCCAGGAGGTAGAGTCTGGGAAACTCGACATGGAGAGCGAACGATCCCGACTTCGGCGACAGGCGCTGCGCGAGCCGATCACGACGGTCGGGCTGGTCATGCTGGGCATCGTCTCGATCGGGATCGCCAACCCCATTCCTTTCCTCGCCGGCCTCGTGGCGCAAGGGATGTTCGTCGGCCTCGCGCCCCACGCCAAGTGGTATCGAGAGCGCATCGCAATCCAGGCGGAGAAAGTGCGACAGCTGGAGCGGCAGGCGCTCAGGGCTCACGTCCTGCCTCGCCTGGACGCCATCGACCACAACCGCTACATCCTCCTCGAACAAAGACGTGACGCGATCGCGACTTACTCCACCGGACGCGAGGGCTATGAGGATGTGGTCGGCAAACTCAATGACCTGCTCGATCAGTTCCTCCGGTTCGCGGCACAGCGCGACGACTACGGCGACTATCTCTGCGACCTCCTCGACGGACTGAAGCCGCCCCAGGTTCAGCCTCGTCGAAGCCGTTTCGTTAACCCGATGACCAAGGGCATTTCGGACGAATGGATCAAGGAATCGGTCGAAAAGCTCTGCCAGGCATACGATGTCGAGATGACTGACCTTTTGGCCAAACTCTCCGAGGCGGAAGAGGAGAACTTGCATAACCGGGCCCTCTTCGAGATGCGCGTGGACGTGCTCGCCAAGCGACGAGGCCACGTCGATGCCCTCGGTGAGATTCTCGTGAACTTGAGCCACCAACTCCACCTGTTGGAGGACACCTTCGGCCTGATCAGCGACGAACAACGCGCCCGCTCACCGGAGCAGGTGTTAGCAGAAATCGACGACGTGGTGACTCAGAGCGACACCCTCTCCCAGCGACTTTCCGACATAACCCTTGCTCCTGTCGAGTTCGATGACGCTGAGGAGCCCCATCTTCGTCAAGGACAAGGCTAACTGGGTTCATCCCCTTTGGCATCGCCTCGACTGGAGGTGTTCACGTAGCTGGCGGCTTTCTCGATTCCATCAGTCAGCCAGATTTCGCAGCCTTTCTCCGCGAGATCGAGGGCTTCTTCGATGGCCTTTCTTTCATCGGGTCGAAATCGATTCAGCACGTGATCAATCGTGTCGGGCCCGCCTTTCCCGATCCCGATGCGGATGCGCGGATATTCGTGAGTCCCGAGCGAGGCGATCAGCGAGCGGTGCCCGTTATGCCCGCCCGGCCCGCCCTTGGGTTTCATGCGTACCCGCGCGAGGGGCAAATCAAGCTCGTCGGCGACTACCAAGATCGACCCTGGCTTGATCCCGTACGCTTTGGCAATGGTCGACACCGCCTGCCCACTCAGGTTCATGTAGGTGAGCGGTTTGACCAGCAGCACCGATTTGCCCTCGACAGTCCCTTGCCCATACACGGCTCGATGCTTGCGAATATCAACGCGGACCTGGTGTTTTTTGGCCAATTGGTCAATTAGGTCGAATCCGACGTTGTGGCGGGTGCCTGCGTATTCGGGTCCCGGGTTGCCCAGTCCCACGATCATTGCTTCCGGCGGGATGGTCGGCGGAACCGCTTTTCTTCGAAACATGGCCCCCTCCCTAACCCTCCCCCACCGGAGTGGGAGAGGGGACTCGGCAGAGTCGATTGAGCGTCGCTTCCATGATGGGCCCGGTCTGGGCGGAGACCGTGTACACGAGAGCCTCGCGATAGAGCCTTTGGGCCGGATGGCGGATGCTGTTGGCGGCACCCGATGACGCCGTGATGGCGGCGTGGGCACACCGGACGGCAAGCTCGATCGCCCAGGCTCTTAGCTTCAGCTTCTCTTCCGTGGTCTCGTCACCGCTCAGTCGCTGGGCTTCCGCCATTGCGGTTCGACAGTCGGTCAGCTCAGCATCGAGTGCCTGCCATGCCGTCAAAATGAAATCGGCTTGCTTCTTTTCGTAGGCCTCTAACACTACGTCGAGCCCGCCACGCGCGCAGCCGAGAGCGAAGAATCCTTGCAGCGTGATGTTGATCTGGTCGTTCGTGTGAATCCATCGAGGGGGACGCGTGAACGCGACTTTCTCTGAAGCCATGAACCAATTGGTGAAATCACAGGTCACGGTCTGCGCCGACTCCATCGCCGCCAGTTTCATCGGCTCGCTGATCCGAATCCCGTCTTGCTCGGCCAAGGGAACGACGCCGAACACGGCTTCGCCGCTCTCCAGTGCCGCTCCAATCAAAAACTCCGGATAAAACCCCAACCCGGTCACCCATGGCACATGCCCATTGAGGAAGTAGCCACCCTCTACCGGCGTTGCCCGCATGATGGGATCACCCGCGCGGCGAAGCTGGCTAAACCCGATCCCGACCAGTCGCTCACCGTTCGCCATCTTCGGTAGGTACTCCTGTTTGAGCACCTCGTTGTCCGACTTCGAGACCAGCGAGACCGCGCTCTGGTGCTGCGTCTGCAGAAACGCGAGCGACCCGCTCACCCTGGCAACGGCTTCCTGGAACCAGCGAAACGACGCCTCATCGACATTCGGGCCGCCGTAAGCGAGCGGTCGCTTGAGAGCCATGAGTCCGCGCTCGCACATTCCATCGAGGGCCTCACCCAAGGCGGCGGGGTCCAGGTCGATATCCGATGCACGCGGCCGCACCACGTCGTGCAGATACGCTTGAGCCTCTCGGACGACGGGATGAACTTCGGTCATTTCGAGATGACGATCCGGCCTTGGTCCTTCATTTCGGTCGGCCGATGGGCTTTGAAGTAGCTGACGAGCGCGTCGATATCCAGCAAGCCGGTGTCGATGCGTCTGCCCTTCGCGTTCTTCAGAACCGTATGCGCGTCGCCGCCATTCGCCATGAACGTGTTGAGCACCACGGTGTAAGTTCTGAGCGTATCGAGCGGCTGCCCATTGATGACCGCCTCGATGATGCGGCTGCCTTCCGGCTTCGAGAGATCAACTTTGTATGAAGTGCCGGCCGAGACATGGACGAGCGCGCCCGAGCCTTCGGGCAAGGTCTTCACGCCGATCTCCAGCGACCGCCGAATTTCATCACCCGTCAGCGAAAGGAGGGTCAGGGTGTTGTTGAACGGCTGAACGGCGACCGCTTCCGCGTAGGTGATGGGACCGGGCTCGATCGTCGCGCGAATACCGCCGCCGTTCATCATCGCGAATTCGGCCCCCGCCTTTTTGGTGTATTCCAGCTGAGCGTCGGCGATCACGTTGCCCATCGGCGACTCGCTCGTTCGATTGCCCCCTTGCGCGATGCCGTTGTCCGTTTGGCCGACCACCTCGTTGGCGGCGGCGAGAATCGGCTTCTGAAGGGCAGCGACAAAGGACGCCGCGACGGGATCCTCTGGAATCGTGTCGTCGAGGACGCGAGGCGGCTCCTTGCTCCAGCTCTTGACCCTGCCTTTGTCGTCGAACTTGACCTCCAGTCGCCCGATCACCTTCCCCCACTCCCAGGCCTGGACCACCAGAACCGTATTGCCTTCGGGTCCCTTCGAGACCGTCGGGTAGGGGCCAGAGGCCTTGGGAAAATCGGGGTTTGCGTACTCACCGAGAAGGGAGTGTGAGTGGCCACCAACAATCACGTCGACGCCTTTGACCTTCGCCGCCAGCGTGCCCGTCTCGACGTCGTATCCGCAGTGGGTGACCAGCACGATCTTGTCGATGCCTTCCTGGGTGAGTTTGTCGACCTCGGCCTGCACACTTGGGACAAGATCCTTCATCGCGATGTTCGCGCCCGGCGAGGAAATGCTGGGCAGGTCTTCTGTCACCGCTCCCACGAGCCCAATCCGCTGCTTCCCGACCGTAATCACGGTCGATGGTTTGACCTTCTCGCGAAGCTCAGGCTCCTTGGAGAAGTCGGCATTCGCGCAAAGCACCGGGAAGTTCGCGTGATTGATGAACCGGCGCAGAGTAGCCGGTCCCTTGTCGAACTCATGGTTGCCGAGAGCCATTGCGGTGTAGCCGAAGGAGTTCATGAAGGCGAGGTCGGCGAGGCCCTCATAGACGTTGAAGTACATCGTGCCTTGAAACACGTCGCCCGCCGAGAGCAGGATCGGGTTCTTGTCCTTCGCCATCCGCTCCTTGACATAAGTCGCCATGCGCGCGTAGCCCCCGTATGACTTGCCCTTGATCATCGTCGCCTCGACCCGCGCGTGGCAGTCGTTGGTGTGCAAGATCGTCAGGGTGAAATCGGCCTGGGCGAGGGTGGCGAGGCAAAGGAGCGAAGCGGCGAAGATCCGTTTCATGGCAGAGCCGATTTTACTTGCTTGCTGCCCCGATCGCGTCGTAGCTTCGCGCTGCCACCCCGCCAGCCACGCCCCCCTCATCTCCGGTTTCGGGGGATCTGGCCGCGAGGGACGAGCGTGCATGAGGGGGAGCAATCCTCCGGGTGCCGAGCGGTCGTCGATTGCCCTCAAAATTACTCTCCCCCATCGCGCGCTCGTGCCTCGCGGCGAAGCCCCTCTCAGGGAGTGAGATGGGAGTTAGGCTGCCTGCAGCTCCAAAGTCGCAGCTGAAGACGACGAGCCGCTCCAGAGAACGACGGAATTGCTGGCAATACTCGTGTTGCTGCCGCGCTGGGCGGTGATGCGGAACTCGATATAGCTGCCAGGGGTCCAGGTCGTTAGGAACTTCGCTTTCGTGGTGGAACCGAAAAGTGCCCAGGTGCCGGAGGCGCTGGTGCGAT
>JAIBBE010000209.1 GCA_019694835.1 Fimbriimonadaceae bacterium
CGCCCGCCGCGAGCCGGGCCACCAAAGCACCTTCCCGCAAGCGCCCTGAACTGGACCCATGACAGCCGCAGAAAACCTCATCGAGCGCGATCTGATCGCCACGCTGGAAGATCTCAAATACACCTGCTGCCCGGACATCCGCGATCGCGCATCGCTGGAAGCCAATTTCCGCGAGAGGAGCTCTGCCGCCGCAGCCCTCCGACCATAGCCAGCAGATTAAAGGCATTTCGATTACGAACAGCTCAGGCTGGTTCGCAATTGATTCAATCGAATTGAACTCAGGGCTCGTTGCGGTAATCGGTGAAAAGGGCGCGGGTAAAACCGCTGTAGCCGATCTTTCGTCTTTTGCATCGGGCTACCCGATGGATAAGAAGTCCTTGTCGTCTTTCATAACAAAAGGAGCACTGCACCTCTCCGGAACAAAGATTGAACTCGAATGGGGAGGCGGCGACCGAACGGAAGGAACCCTTACTGACTCTCCGTTCAGTGCCACTAAACCACGTGTGCGCTATTTGTCACAGGATTTTGTTGAGCGACTCTGCTCTTCGGACCACGAGGGAACCGAGCTCCAAAAAGCGATTGAAGACGTTGTATTTGCGAAGTTGGACGAGATCCAAAAAGAAGGATATTCCTCGTTCGGTGAGTTACGGAAAGCGCGGGAAGCAGCCTCCAATATCCAGAAAGAAGCGCTCCGAGGTGAGCTTGCGACCTTGCACAAGGAGATAGATAGGCTGCAAGAGGCAATCGACCAACGAGGCTCCAAGGTTAAAGCCAAGGCTGAGGTCGAAAAGCAGGCTGACGAGCTGAAGAAACAGTTGCCTGACGCGACGCAGTCGGTTGATCAGAAGATTTTGGAGAAACTCGAACAGCAGCAAACCCTCCTCAAAGAGATCGAAGATCAGATTGCTTCCCGGAGTCGCCGTCGCCGAACAATTGAGGGGGCGATAGAGTCATATGCAACCGTCAAAAAGACCGCTGCTCAGGAAATAGCCAAAATCCAGAAGCAACTGCTCGACGCCGAGCTTACGGAAGCTACGGTGCAAAAACTGTTCCCGACTTGGGCTCCTGACATCGACGACCACTTACAGAAGGCAGTCGAAAAACTTGATGCAGAGATTGCGGCGCTCAAAGGGTCAGAGGATGCTCCGCCCTCGCCGCCTTCTGTATTCAGCGTTCAGGCAGAGATTGCAAAGCTTAAGGAGCTAGTTGCAAAGGATGAGGTTAGCCGCAAGAGGCTTCTTGATCTTCAAAAGCAAATTGCTGAGCGAAACGCCAATGCAGAGCGATTGGGCAAAGAAATTCAAAACCTCGATGAAAAGGTCGCAAAGACCCTCGAAAAGCAGAAGGCCAAACAAGTCGATCTGTATCTAGAAGTGTTCAAGGCCCTGTCAGCCGACGAGGCAGGCTTGAAGGAACTCTACTCGCCTATGCAAGACGCGATCGATCAACTCGGCGAGGAGATGCAATTCAGTGTTTCGGTTGGATACCAAATTGATGCGAAATCTTGGCTAGATCGAGCGACTAGGTTCTTCGATGGACGCCGTACCGGAGCAGAAGGCAAGCGCGAAGAGATCGAGAGAATCGTTGAAACGAAGTTGGTGCCCGCATGGAAGAGCGGTGATCCGAACAACATCAAATGTGCGTTTGAGGAGTTCCTTGCTGCGGTAGACATCCGAACGTTTCCGGAGAAATTCGGGACATCGAAGTTGTCCCGTGTGGAACTTTCCGATTGGATTTTTTCGGTCGATCACATCGAGCTCTCCTACAAGATTCACTACTCGGGGACCGAGCTCGAATACCTTTCACCTGGGACTCGTGGCATAGCTCTCCTGGTCCTTTATTTGCTGATGGACGAAGATGACACCAGACCACTCTTGATTGATCAGCCAGAGGGGAATCTCGACAATTCTTCCGTTTACAAGCAACTGGTGCCTTACATCAGGAAGGCGAAGAAGCGGCGGCAAATTATCCTGATCACCCACAACCCAAATCTTGTCGTGGCGACTGATGCGGAGCAGGTCATCATTGCGTCTGCGGAGCGCCCAAGCAGTCAACCATATCCATGCATTCGTTACGATTCTGGCGGCTTAGAACATTCTGTTTCTGGGAGCATATTGGGAGTTCGTGAAGCAGTCTGTTTGCTATTGGAAGGCGGAGAGGATGCATTCAGAGCCCGTGAAAATCGATATTCGCTCGTGCAACTCTAGCCCTCATGAATGACTTCATCCTCTACACCAGCGAAGACGGCCGAAGCCAAATCCAGTTGCGCGCCGAGGGAGGCACGGTGTGGCTCTCCCAGTTGGAAATGGCCGAGCTGTTCCAGACCTCCAAGCAGAACATTGCCAAGCACCTGAAGGCCATTTTTACCGACCAGGAGTTGAGCGAGGAATCAGTTGTCAACCATTGGTTGACAACTGCCGCCGATGGCAAGAACTACCGGGTGGCGCACTACAACCTCGACGCCATCCTGGCCGTGGGCTACCGTGTGCGCTCGCCGCGCGGAGTGCAGTTCCGCCGCTGGGCGAGCACGGTGCTGAAGGAGTACCTGCTCAAGGGCTTCGCGATGGACGACGAGCGGCTGAAGAACCCGGACGGCCGCCCGGATTACTTCGACGAGATGCTGGCGCGCATCCGCGACATCCGCGCCTCGGAGAAGCGCTTCTATCAGAAAGTGCGCGACCTCTTCGCCCTCTCCAGCGATTACGACAAGACCGACACGGCCACCCAGCAGTTCTTCGCCACGGTGCAGAACCTGCTGCTGTACGCGGTGACGCAGCAGACCGCGGCCGAACTCATTCTGGCGCGGGCCAACCCCGCCGATCCCCATTTCGGCCTGCTGACCTGGAAGGGGGCGCAAGTCCGCAAGCAGGACATCGTCGTCGCCAAGAATTACCTGTCCGAGGATGAAATCGACACCCTTAACCGCCTGGTGGTGATCTTCCTGGAAACCGCCGAACTGCGCGCCAAGCGGCAGACCCTTACTCCCATGGCCTTCTGGCAGGAGAACGTGGGGCAGATCATCGTGGCCAACGGTTTTCCGCTCTTGAGCGGCGCGGGTTCGGTCAGCCACGCCCGCATGGAGCAAAAGGTGGGCACGCTGTTCTTGGACTATGACCAGCGCCGCAAAACCCTGGAGGCCCAGGCTGCCGACGCGCAGGACGAGGCCGAATTGAAAGCGCTGGAAAGCAAGATCAAGCACCGCACAGGCAAACCCTCATGACCGATCTCGAAAAACAAAGACTGGGCAAGACCCTCTGGGCCATTGCCGACCAACTGCGCGGCGCCATGAACGCGGACGACTTCCGCGACTACATGCTGGCCTTTCTGTTCCTGCGCTACCTGTCGGACAACTACGAGGCCGCCGCAAAAAAGGAGCTGGGACCGGACTACCCGGAACTGGAGCCTGAGGATCGGCTCAGCCCCCTGTCGTTCTGGTATGCCGACAACGCTGCGGACGTCCCCGAATTCGAGAAGCAGATGCGCCGCAAAGTGCATTACGTGATCGAGCCGCAATATCTGTGGGGCAATATCACCGAGCTGGCCCGTACCCAGGACGCCGAGCTGCTGCACACCTTACAACAGGGCTTCGACTACATCGAGAACCACTCCTTCGCCAGCACCTTCAAGGG
>JAIBBE010000180.1 GCA_019694835.1 Fimbriimonadaceae bacterium
GGCTGCCGGGCCCGAAACCGGCTAGTATCGACGACGCCGCTGCGCGGCAATGGTGGCTGTAGTTCAGTTGGTAGAGCACCAGGTTGTGATCCTGGCTGTCGCGGGTTCGAGTCCCGTCAGCCACCCAGCAGGTCAGGGAGCCTTCGGGCTCCCTGACCTTTTTCTTCGGCTTCGGGGCCTGCATCCTTAATGCAACCTTACGGGTGTTACCCACTAGAATGGCCAGCCGCGACACGCCGATAAGTCAAACTTCGTCGCCAAGGAAAATTACACCGCGATCTGGAACTATTTCCATCCGGTCGAATCGGCTAAAACACAACATGCTGTGGGAGATCACGCTCCGGCATCTACATCTAGTGTTTTAGTTATGAAGCACTGCAACCAGACGAGCCTGCCTCAGCGGATGACTATCCGGCAGGCCGCAGAATCCAAGAACCTATCCACCAAGACGATTCGTCGCTACATCTCGTCCGGGCGGTTGACCGCTTACCGTGTAGGTCCGCGTGCGATCCGGGTGGACCGCGACTCCCTCCTTGCTCTGGACACCCTGATCGGTTGCGACACCGCCGCAAAGGCGAATTCGTGACCGCATCCGAATACCGGACAGTCAACCTCATATCGGCGACCGACGTTACCGACGACGTGCCAACGTGGGCCTGGGAGTACAACGGCAAGGGCCGCATACAACTCGGAACCCTCGCACTGTTCGCCGGCAGGCCGGGAGCCGGTAAGAGCACAGCCGCGAGATGGTTCGCTGCCGGGTTTACCAACGGCACACTGGCGGGCCGCTGGTGCGGGAAGCCGCAGAACGTCGCTTATATCGCGCCCGCCGAGGAGTCGTTGAAGTACATCGTCAAGCCGGGGTTGCGCGCCGCAGGGGCCGACCTCAGCCGTATTTACTTCCCCGAGGTATGGCACGACGACAAGCAAGTGCGACTCCAGTCCGACCTGGACGAAGCCCGTCTTACCGAGGAGATCGTCGCAGCGGGCATCACCATCGTCGTCGTGGACCCGTTGATGGACACCATCTCGGCCTCCACCGACATCCATCGCAACAACGAGGTACGGGCCTGCATCGACCCCTGGGCGCGGATCGCCGCCAAGATCGACGGCATCGTCATCGGGGTCGCACACCTGAAGAAAGCCGCCACCGGAGATGTAGTCGCGGGAGTCAACGGGTCGAGTGCGTTCGGCGAGGTCCCTCGCGCCGTGTTCGGCTTCGCCAAGGACCCGGCAACCGACGACGACCGAATCATGTCGCAAGAGAAGAATTCCACCGGCGAGGAGGACCTGGCGCTCACCTACCGGATCGAGTCCCACCCGGTGACCACCGACTCGGCCAACGTCGCCGAGGTGGGGCGGTTCGTCATCATCGGCGAGTCGGATCGCACGGTTGGTGATGTTCTCCGCGAGGCCAAGCCGCCTGCCGCTAGTGACGCGCAGATCTGGCTCGAGGACTACCTCACTGAACACGGCACCGCCCCTTCACGTGATGTCAAGGAAACGGGTAAGGCGGAAGGATTTAGTGGATCGGCCATCGACCGCGCGGCTAGGAACCTGAAGGTGGCGATCACCACGTCCAATGCCTTCCCGCGTCACACGCTGTGGTCGCTACCACGGTCACGTCAGTCACGTCAGTCGCCTCGTGTACAAGTCGTGCGTGACGCGACTGACGTGACTGTGGACAACTGCCCCGGTTGCGGCGGTCCGCTGGGCGCGACCACCGGCAATTGCGCCTATTGCATTGCTTCCGAGGCCAACAGGATTGCCGCGAAGGCGAATGAGGCCGACGACACCAATGCCGCGATGGTGTGATCACTTATCGCGCGATAACAGGCGCGTGATCTGACCCCAACGTCGGGCGGGCGGCGCGCACCGATTTTACGGAACGCGGTTGCCGCAGTAGCACCAGACGCCAGCCGTTCCGCAGCAAGCCGCCTCCCTCGCGAGC
Source organism: Fimbriimonadaceae bacterium (assembly GCA_019694835.1). The sequence goes on from JAIBBE010000180.1 coordinate 1,952, forward strand.
AGCTTTCGGGTCTCCATATGTCCTGGGGCAGCGGGCGCGACCCGTCCCGAACGAAGGGACGTGAGTGTCTTGACATTGACCGCCTTGGTGATGTGTTGAACGCGCTGCTCAGAGCATTGGAGTAGTGGAGAGCATCTGCGGTTGTTGGTGTACCGCGGACGCATTGGGGACGAGCTCCGCGCACCTGTACGGAATACGAAGCACAAACCGCACAGGTCACCGGATCTTCTTCGCAGTTATTGAGCAGATAGAGTAGCCACTCAGACGGCTGGCGCATCCTTAGGGCACGTGGCGAATCACGGCAATCCTGTTGGCACGCAGAGAAGTCCGGCGATTAAAGCACATCTGCGCCCTAGCTGCGGCAGATCACAGCGTGGACGTCCTGAATGGACGAACGGCCTCGAACCGTCGGTGCTAGTAGGCATAATCGACGAGGTGACATCCTCTGAGGGCTGGCTCAACCAGGACCGAAGTCTCATTCGTTGGGTAGATGATCACCGCCGACGTGCCATCGAAGCTTATGCAGCGGATCCACTTCTCATAGAGGAACATTCAAGGCAAGAGGATAGCTACCGAACCGGTGGCTATGCGCACCGGCAGGTGTTGGAATTGGTTCAGAATGCCGCCGATGCGCTTTCGCGCGGTCACGAACGAGGCCGGATCGAGGTCGTACTCGACAATGGATTCATATACTGCGCTAATCAGGGTGCGCCATTCGATCAGTCGGGCCTTGAAGCCGTCACACATGCGTATCTGAGCGACAAACGAGGTCAGGAGATCGGTCGCTTTGGCCTAGGGTTCAAATCTCTTCTGGGCATTGGTGAATCGATACATGTTTTTAGTAAAACAGTCTCCTTCGGCTTTTTGCAAGCCGAGTCAGCGGCGATTCTGAACGAAATTGCACCGCGAGTAGGTAGCCGTCCCATATTGCGATTACCCCATCTAATCGATTTTCAAGTGGAAGCAAATAACGACCCTATCCTTCGAGACTTGTCAGACTGGGCTACAACTATCGTAAGGGTCCAAGTAGTCCGAGGAATGGAAAGACTGATCGAGGACTTGAAATCATTCCCAGCTCAATTCATGCTTTTTGTAGACGGGGTGTCCGAGATTCGGATCAGAATTGGCGACGAGGCGCCAGTGGCATTCGCATCGGAAAAAATCAATGACCACCTGTGGCGGCTATTCGATGGGACGAAGAGTTCTGAATACGTCGTCTTCAGACAAATGCACCGCCCATCGGATGCTGCCCTTGCGGAGGTCAGCGAGGCTGTCCGCCGGCCCGAGGTGACCGTCACATATGCGGCTCCCCTGGATGATGCCCAGGCCCGCGGAGAATTTTGGGCATACTACCCGCTGCAGGACGTTACCTCTGCAAGGGGCATTCACAATGCGCCCTGGAGAATCAACGACGATCGCACGAACTTGCTCGATGGCCAGTTCAATGAGGAGTTGTTGGTCGTACTTGCGCACCTAATCGTTATGGCTCTGCCTTACCTCCGCACCGCTGACGATCCTGCGCGTCATTTTGACTATTTGCCAGCGCGGGGCAGAGAAATTACGTATACCGCCGATAAGCGCCTCTCTGCATTAGTACCTCAGCTCGCATCGCAGACTGCATGCATTCCGGACGCCGAGGGCAACCTGAAGTTGCCCGATGTTCTAAGCTACCCGGAAATGGGTTTGAACGTTGAACTAGCGTCGGTGCGAATTTGGGATCAGTCTCCGGGCCGACCCGTCTTGTCTCCGCATTGGTCATGCTTTAAGTCAAATACTCGTAAATTCCGTCTCCGCACGCTCATCAGGCCCGATAATGATGCGATCCCTAATGAACGCGAATTAAGTGCGTCCGAGTGGCTGGAGGCACTCGTCCGAGATGCGACTGACGATCAATGCGACTATGCATTGCAAGTATATTCATCGATAAAAGATGAAGCCACCAGGGCACTAATGCTGGAAGCAAGAATAATTCCCGATGCGAACGGCCGACTCTCTAGCCTAGATGCAACAAGCGAATTGTTCTTAAGGGGTAATCTGCTGAGCGAAGCTGCGGGCCTCCGCCTGGTTCGCCGCTCATTCCTGGTGCGCGAGAACGTCGAGGAACGGCTGCGCTCGTTGGGCTTTGTTGACGTCGATCCAAAGCATGAGCTGGAGCGGTTGGCGAATCAGGTCGCCCGAACCTGGGACGACGACGAGTGGAGGGCCTTCTGGAGCTTGGTTGACCAAGTCAGCCCCGACGACGCCGTAGAAATTCTCGTTGCGCACCTTAACGAGGGACTCATCTTAAAGGTCTTGAGTCGCGACGGATCCTGGCGACCGGTGGGCACTGTCGTCGTACCTGCGGTTGTCAACCCGACAAAGGGCGCCCTGGCCGTGGATGTGTCGTTTCACGAACGCCATCTGGGTTTGCTTCGCGAGCTAGGGGTCGCTGAACGACCCGTTATGACGTCCACCGCTTTACGGGATCTCACGCTCCTGGAGTATCTGAGGATCTGTCGGGATATATACGTCAAGGGCGTCGATAGCCGTCAGCGGCCGGATCTGTCGACGATCAACTTTGCGGAATCGAAGGCGTGGGGCCCCCTTTATCTCCTCAGGCGCTTCGAGGATGAAGACGAAATGGACTGCTTAACAAGTTGGACAAGAGAGTTGCTCGAGGCTGATGGCGATGAGTTTTTTACGCTTCAACAGAACCCTGGCCGGGGAGCGGTTCTTGCTCCACAGCGAGTGCGGGCGCCCCACCTCTGGGCAGCAGAGAGATACGGCCGAATTGAGTCCAGTTGGGGCCCACGCCAGCCCCATCAAACGCTGAGCCACTCCCTTGCGGAGTTCTCCGCTTTGCTTCCTGTGGCCCGCTGGCCCGTATCTGCCAAGGTATCAACCATAACTACGATCGACGATGTCACTCCCGAGCTTTGGCGCGAATTTGTTGCACGCCATCCTGATGGGGGGGATCCATTCCTACTTGGTGATCTGCTACTCAGAGCCTCGAGATCCCTAGGGCAAGGCGCCGCGCCTGAATCGTTGCCAGCAGTGCGTGGGGTGGGGTGGGATGTGGTTCCAGCGACCGACCTCCTCGTTGCGCGGAGCGACGACGAATGTCGCGCCTTACGCCACGAAGGACTCCCGTTTGTGGCCCTCGCTGCCGAGGAGGACGCACAATCCCTCGTTTCAACGTGGCGTTGCTCTCTTGCTTCAACGCTTTTGAGCGTCGAGATAGTGACCGAGGAGGCCAGCGATCCGGTGCGGCTCCTGGATAGGTTCCCGACTTTGCGGAACTACGTATTCGACGAGCTTGACAATATCGAAATTGTGGAATGCAGTTCCCTTCAGCAAGTCGTGAGTTCGCCGGCTGGCACCGAAAGCCACTACCTGGAGGTTGAGCAGTCCGGGCAGAAGATTTACTACGAAGCCACATTCTCGGAAGAGGAGCTCGTCGGCTGGATTTCGGAGAAGTTGGGCCTCGGCCTTAATCCCTTGGATGTCCAGCATGTGCTAAGTGCGACAGAGGATCTCAGAATAAGGGAGCGAATTGCTGCTTGCCGAGCGCAAGCGGATCCTGCGGACAAGCTGCTCGCGTTGCTGCCGGCCAGGGAGCTTGAAATGCACCTTCCGACTGGTTTGCTCGCGAGCATTCGCCAAGTCTCGGGCGAAGGTGAAGAGCGACAGGTGGCTGAACTGCTCCTCCTTGTTCACGGGTTCGATGCGCTTGCAGAAGTTCGCAAGGAACTGGCGGAAGCCGGCTACAGCGTTCCGGACCGGTGGGCTGGCTCCGCTCCGGCTGTCGCCTTCGTCCGAAGTCTCGGCTTTCCAACGGAATATGCGGGTGAGCGCAATCGCGGGCTGCAGCCAGAGTTTGTGGTTCTCGGGCCACCAAACCTGGACAGCTTGCATCCGTATCAGTCGGATCTGGCTGAGCAGATTCGCCGACTACTTAGAAACCGCGATCGTCCCGAACGCGCGATGCTCTTTCTGCCTACCGGTGCGGGAAAGACGCGGGTGACTGTGGAGGCGGCGGCGAAGTCTTTGATCAGCGGAGAGTCGCCCGGCCCGATTCTCTGGATTGCACAATCGGAGGAGTTGTGCGAGCAAGCCGTGCAGACATGGACCACGGTGTGGCGGCAGTTCGGCGACCAGCCGTTGCGGATTTGCAGGCTGTGGAGACACCACGAAGTTGCCCGAAGTGATAATGCAGTAACCGTGATCGTCGCGACCGACGCGAAGCTCGATAAGATCCGCGAGAGCGACGACTACGAGTGGATCAAGTCGGTATCTGCAGTGATCATCGACGAGGCGCACGGGGCCACCGCACCTGGCATCACTCAAACATTGCGATGGCTTGGTATACGAGGTCGGAATACTACATCGGTCCCTTTACTGGGCTTGACTGCAACGCCTTTTGCCGGCCGCGGGGTAGAGAAAAACGAGCGGCTCTCTCAACGATTCGGGGGTCAGCTCCTCCAGATCCCCGTCGAAGATCCTTACGCTGAGTTACAACGCCTTGGCGTACTTGCGACAGTGGAGCATCAGCCGTTGCGTGGTGCGACAGTCGCCTTGAATCCCGACGAGGTTCAGAAGGTGAACACATTTGGTGACCTTCCGAATAGTGTGCTCGAGCGGGTTGGTAAGGATCACGAACGCACGGTGACTCTGCTAAGGCACATAGAAGAGCTACCAGATGATTGGCCTGTCTTGGTTTTCACATCATCTGTGCTGTCGGCTCAGGTGCTTTCGGCTCTATTGCGCGTTCGTGGGATACCTTCTGGGACAGTGAGTGGGAGCACACGCACGGGCGAGAGACGCAGGATCATCGAGAGCTTTCGCGAGGGGTCCATCCGCGTTCTTACGAACTGCAACCTGCTGACCCAGGGCTTTGACGCCCCGGCTGTTCGCGCCCTCTACATCGCCCGTCCGACATTCAGTCCGAATGCCTACATCCAGATGGTCGGCCGGGGGCTGCGTGGCGAGCTTAACGGCGGCAAGGCCGAATGCTTGATCGTAAATGTGGAGGACACGTTTAACGAATTTGGTCACGATCTAGCATACAAGGATTTCGACTATCTGTGGCAGAAGCTAGGCAAGAAGAATCCGTGAAAATCATTCCAGCAGTTCAACACTGGGGCCCCATCTCCTCAAGGGCCGAGCTTCGGGTGGCCAAGCTTCTCGTGGATGTGAATGTCGGCGAACCGGCAACTTGCTTCTACTCCGTACACATTCCGAAGCATGAGTACAAGCGGATGGCCGAAATTGACTTCCTGATTGTTCTTGATGGCATGTTCCTGGTAGTGGAAGTCAAAGGCGGTCGACTCGCCCGACGTGGTGGAGTCTGGGAGTTCACGGATCGTTACGGCGACACCAATACAAAGCGTGAAGGGCCGTTCGAGCAAGCGCGTACAGGTGCGTTTGCCTTCAAGGCAATCCTTGATGAGCGTCTTCATGGATCGAGACTCGATTTTGGCTCGGTTGTGGTCACCCCCGATCAATCCTTCGCGGATGACATTGAGTGGGACCCTTCAGAGCACATTGGGCCCGCCGGGATGACGGTCAACGCGATGGAGTCTGGTCTCCGCGATGCAATCCGCTTCTGGCGGTCGAAGTGCCGACACAGGAGCCACACTCCGATGCGTGATGTCCTAAAAGTTATGCGGCCCGATTTCGACCGGGTACTAAGTATGTCCCTAATGGGAAGTGCCCTCGAACAGGAGTATCTCGAGCTCGCGTCAGAACAGTACGAAGCACTTCGGGGCACTGAGATCAACTCCCGCGTATTCGTTACGGGAGGAGCTGGCTCCGGCAAGACGCTCCTTGCGATCGAGACCGCACGGCGCGCTGCAGAAGATGGCGCTGATGTCCTCATCACATGCCGGTCTCCCCATGTAGTCGAGGTCATGCGCGCATCGCTCGATGACAGGCGCGTTCGCTGCCTCCCCTACGGAAAGACCTATGGAGCGGAACCGGCGCAGGTTCTTGTCGTGGATGAAGCGCAGGACCTCACAAATGTCGCTGACTTCATTCATCTCGATGAGCTTGTCGAAGGGGGTATCGAAAATGGCAGGTGGCGTATGTTCTGCGATCCAAACAATCAACTTAACATTGATGGCACTTACGACGACGAAGTCGCGAAGGAATATCGTCAAAATGCTGCGCAATATCATCTTCCGTACAACTGCCGTAACACCGCGCCGGTCGTCCAGCAGACCCAACTCATTACCGGTGCTGATCTAGGCGTCGCGAAAATCGGCGAAGGTCCCGCCGTTGGATTCAAGCAATCCTCCTCCGACGCGGAGGCCGCGGTCCAAATAGATGAGCAGCTGAAGCACTTGCGCGGCGATGAAGTCCAACTTTGTGATGTCGCGATCGTGTCGCTTCGCGACAGTGCCCTTGAAAGTGCAGCGGTTCTCACGAGGGCCTTTCGGAGAGGCCAGATCGAAGTGGCCGGCGGTCCTGCCGTGGGCGCAGACGCAGCGACACTCACGACTGCACGCGAGTTCAAAGGGCTTGAAGCTGCACACATCTTGGTTGTCGACGTCGATGATCTGTCAACTCAAGCAATGATGGCTCGGCTGTATGTCGCAATGACACGCCCACGAATCAGCCTGTGGCTTTGTGTCAGTTCCCTGGCGTGGGCGCAAATGAGCACGGAAAACGTTTGAGGAGTGTGAATGGAAAATAGTCGGCGAATGACCGATCTTCGGGCTGAAGTTGTCGAACACCTGCGGCGACAGTATCTAGGACCCGCTGGCGGTGATGACGAGGCTCTCATCGACCGCCCTGATCGATTTTACCTGGTTGGAACCCTATACCCCCGCGGTCCAGCGAGCCGCCGAGAAGACGGTGACGTTCTGGGGGAAGATGGCCGTGGAGACGATCTCGACGAACCAATCGAGCTGGCGAACGCATGGCACCCGGCGTCGGCTGCAATCTCCTTTCTTCACACTTCACCCGAGTTGATATGCGAAGTCTCAGCGGCTCGTTACGAACGGCGTTCCGAGGGTGATCGTCTTGTATGGCAGCGCATTCCGCTAAAGGAATCCAGAATTGTCATTGATCCCGATAGCACTGACGTCCCTAGCATTCTTGGTGGCGCGGGCCGGCTCGTATCCGTATGGCGATCTGTTGGTTCCGATCAACTGGTCACCGTCGCCGTCGAAAACACTGCAGTGCACGATAATGCAGAGACACCACCCCCGACGGAAAACTGTCTATTTCAGGTCCATTTGTCGTGTCACATAAATGACGGCGAGGCCAAGCCATATCCCGCTGTCGCGTCGCTGAGTGATGATCCCGAGGACAAGGAGCTGCAGCTTCTATACCGGTATCGACAGGTTTTTGGCGTGGGGCACGGCTGCTCAGTGTCCTGGGAGGCCGATGGCAACGGCAGAGTTCATACGGTCTCGACCGAAATGTTGCCCCAAGCGGTTGTGCCCGGCATCTCGGCCGGAGACCGGAGTGCCGAAGTCCTGCGCCTCTCCTACCTTTCCGACGAGACGGTGGAAAGGGCGACGCTTATTTCAGCCCTGAAAGAGTTCGTAGACGGTTACGCCGAGTGGGTTCAAACCGAGACCGACGGCATTCAATTACTTGACGAACGCTTCGACGGTGCGCCCTCGCGCCTCGCTAGCCGGATGAACCGCGCTGTCGTGCGGATGCGTGCAGGTATAGATGTCTTGGCCGAAGATGACGATGTCCTGGTGTCGTTCCGCCTTGCGAACGCGGCGATGCGGAGGCAGATGCAGCAGTCCAGTCACATTCGCGATACGCCAGGTGTTCGAGGGTCCGCGTTGCTACCCCTCGATCCCGATGCGATGGAGCCGGCTTGGTTTCCTTTCCAATTAGCGTTTCAACTGCTGACTCTTTCTTCCGTTGCATTTGCGGATGACGTTGACCGGGAGTTGGTCGATCTCATTTGGTTTCCGACCGGTGGAGGTAAGACTGAGGCGTACCTTGCGATGGCCGCGTTTGAGATCATCCATCGACGCCTAAAACGTGGTACTCGCGGCGGCGGAACAGCGGTGATCACCCGCTACACCCTCCGTATGCTGACTGCGCAACAGTTTCAGCGTGCCAGCGCACTGATTTGTGCACTGGAGCTGATGCGGCGTGATCACGTTCGCCTTCAAAACACCGAACGATTTACGATTGGTCTGTGGGTTGGGGGCGAGACCACGCCCAACTCTTACCGTGAAGCGTTTACTTCATACCGAGACATGCGCACGGCCCTTGAGCCAGAGAGCCCATTTCAGATCAGCAACTGTCCATGGTGCGGCACAAGTCTTATACCAAGACGCCGGTCAGATGAAGACGGTGCGTACGGGTTTCGTTCCACACAAAACTCATTCGAAGTACATTGCACTCACCCCGATTGCGCCTTCGCGGACGCGCTCCCCGTTCTCGTGGTAGACGATCAAATGTTCAGTGAGCCGCCCACGTTGCTTGTTGCGACCGTAGATAAATTTGCTCGGCTCGCTTGGTCGCCAGACGCGGGGGCACTATTTGGTCGGCATCAACACTATGACGCCCCAAGTCTTGTAATCCAGGATGAGCTCCATCTGCTATCAGGTCCGCTCGGAACAACGGTCGCGCTCTATGAAGCAGCAATTTTTGGCCTACTGACATGGGATGGAAAGAGGCCGAAGGTAATCGCATCAACAGCGACGATTCGATCTGCCTCCGAACAGGTACGCAAGTTGTACGGCTCCGAGGTGGCTCTCTTCCCCCCAAGTGGCCTCACCGCAGAGAATAGCTACTTCGCCCGGACCGATCACAGCCTTCCCGGTCGCTTATATATCGGATTGATGCCCCAGGCGCACACCGCGAGCCGCGCGGCCGTGTTGACGTCCGTAGCCTTACTTGAGGCGCCAACTACGACTGGGCTTAATCCAGCGGAGCTGGACGCATACTGGACTCTGGTCGCATATCACAATTCTCTGCGAGAGCTAGGTCGCACGGTGACCGCCGCGAGGGACGACGTCGGCGGGGTTTTGCGTCGGCGGGCAGAGGGCCGAACCTCCGCACGCACGTTGCGGTCAGATGGAGTTATCGAACTGCGCAGCAATGTAACGCCGGGCCAACTGATCAAGCACATGGGTAGATTGGCGCGCCGGGTCGATCAAGGTGATGCAGTCGATCTCGTCGCTACGACAAACCTGCTCTCGGTGGGCATTGACATCAGCAGGCTTGGACTGATGCTTATGAACGGTCAACCAAAGACAACTGCTGAGTACATTCAAGCCACAAGTCGTGTGGGGCGGTCCACCGTTCCCGGCTTGGTGGTGACACTTCTTCGCGCGAACAAGCCACGGGACCGCTCCCACTATGAGGCTTTTCGGGCGTACCACGAGTCAATATATAGGTACGTTGAACCTACGAGTGTGACTCCCTGGTCGCTGCCATCGCGCGTCCGATCCCTTCATGCTGCACTCGTTATCCTTGTTCGCCATGGCGGGGGACTCACCGCCAACGACGATGCGGGACGGTTCACAGCAGACAGCCGGATTACTGCGAAGGCAATCGAAATGATCGAAAGAGCAGTCAATAGGGCGGAGCCAATTGACGAAGAGTTGCGGCAAGCGACGGCTGATGATCTGAGGAGACTTGCGTTTGAGTGGGATCGTCGAGTGCGGGAAGCCTCGGAACTAGGTCTCACCTTGCGATACCGAAGCGTAGACAACGACTATCCGGCGTTGTTATGCGACTTTGGCCAGCGACGTGAAGGATGGCCGACGGCCAATACGATGCGATCGGTTGATCGCCAGGTTCGCGTTATTGCTTTCGGAGAGGGGATCTGATGACCGCGGATATGAGGATGACGCGACTGAGTCAGACTGTGTCACCTTTCGGAGTTGGTGCAATACTGGACATCGGCGGTGAGTCACTCATGGCCATGGACATCAGTGTCTGGCCGTATCGCGACACTCGCCGAGTAGTTTCACGTCGGCTCGAACTTAGCCTCGGCGTATCCGAATTACGCAGTCCACCGAGCGTTCCTTCATACCCATCAGTCAACACGCCGGGCCTGGCGTATCGGCGATTTCCGGCCTGGCTCTTCTGCCAGAGTTGCCGGCGAATGCACCGCTTTCTGTCTCGAGAGGAGACGGGGTCTGCGCCCCGGTGCACAGAATGCAGCGGGCCCATGGTGCCTATGCGGTTCGTCGCCGTAGGGGTGCAACACGGCCATGCAATGGACGTGCCATGGGACGTCTGGGCACATTCCGAACCGACAGATGACAATCAACGACGTTGCCGTTCAGAGGAATTGCTTTTCCAGACGACGGCTGCGGAGACTGAGGGACTTGCAAGCCTAGTGGTACGTTGCGCAGCCTGTTCAGCTAGCCGCCACTTGGGAGATCTGACTGTGCGGGAGTCGCTGCGTCGCATAGGAGTGCGTTGCAGCGGAGCGCAGCCGTGGCAATCCCCACGGCCGGGCGGATGCGACGAACGCGTAGAGGTTCTGCAGCGAGGCTCTGCCAGCGTCACGATTAGCGACACAGTAACTGCCTTGGACATCCCGGAGCCGACGACGCAAGTCCAAAACGTTGAAGACAATATTCGGCAACACAGGAACTTCGAGGATGTGAGGACTGCGCCAGACGGACCGCGGGCTTCAGTGCTTGTTGGCCTCATAGCGGAGGATCTTCAAGTAAGCGAAGAACTGGTATGGAGAGTCGCCAGAACAAGTCCCAATGCTTCACAGGAGATTCAAGCGGCGAGGCAAGGCCTCTTAGCGGATGAGTGGCTCGCCTTTCAACAAGCTATAGACAACCCGGGCGAGTCGGTGGGAACCCCGAACTTCGTGGTTTCGCTGACGCCCTTCCTCCCGGACAGCCCCGATGAGGCACTCACGGCACTGTCAGCGTTGGTTGGAAATGTCGTTATCGCTCAACGTATTCGGGAGATTAGAGTGCTGCGCGGGTTTCGAAGATATGACTATGGAAGCGACTTTGTGGATGTCGACCTTGGTCCCAGGGGTCGCGAGAGATGGCTGCCGGCAGTCGAATCATTTGGGGAGGGAATTCTTCTGACGCTCGACGACTCGGAGCTTCGTAGCTGGGAGTCCAAAGAAGAAGTGAGGGCACGCGTCGCAACGTTAGAGCGAAGGCGCAGAAGCAGCAAGATCGGCTCTCGTCTGGAGGAAGTGACGCCACGACTTGTCCTACTCCATACGCTCAGCCACTTACTAATGAGACAGCTGGCGTTCTCGTGCGGTTACTCCTCCGCATCGCTGCGAGAACGTGTATACGGGGCGACCGTACCGACACCAGAAAGCGGGATCTTGATCTACACGGCCTCTGGTGATTCGGAGGGGACACTGGGGGGGCTCGCCCGACAGGCAGAAGCACCTCGACTTGGTCGTACGCTACTTGCAGCACTTGAGCAAGCGGCATGGTGCTCGGCAGATCCGTTATGCGGTGAGAGTCGCGGTCAGGGCCTCGATAGCCTGAATTTGGCCGCCTGCCATGGATGCAGTCTTGTATCTGAAACATCCTGCGAACGCAGTAATTTGATGCTGGACCGGCTCCTGGTCATAGGCAACGAGGAGGTTCCGGGCTACTTTTCCGATTTGATCGCGCTGATGCGGGGGCAAGCCGCGCTGAACTCAGAAGGATAAGCCCGGTCAGGCAACTGGATGGACTCAACCGATGACAGTGCCGCTACTTGCACACCTATTGCAGATTGTTGCCAATCTGCTCAAGTCGCCAAGACGCTCAGCTGAAAGGCCAAATAGGCCGTCTCCACGAGCGTCGAGGTGGCGAACCAACAAGTAGAAGGGTTGAGTTTCAGATTGACTGACATCCGCGTGGCTATGCTGACACGACCAGCAGCGGTAGCGATCTCTCTGAAACACCTGCCGGCGGAGATCCTCCGGGAATAGTCGCTGCGTCTGGTCGAGCTTGGCCCAATCTTGCGTCGACGCGAGTCGTACTTGGCCGGGCTGAAGGTCCGGTGCGTCGGCGTCTGTCTCGATAGGAAAGCCATAGTCATCGCGTAGCGAGCGTGCTAGCCGTTCTCCGATTTGTGAGCCGGCGACTCGGTCTAGCTCATCCACGTGCACCACCTGACCAACCGCTCGACGAAGAAGCTCCGAAACGCGCTCCTTAGGAGGGTCTTCCAGTTGTTGCACATCGCCCACCATTCGCCAACGCTCTCGACGAGCAACATTGGGTTCCGCCGCGACTAGTCGATAACGGCCGCCGGATTCTTCTATGCCATAGCCCTCTTCGACCCGAAGTTCCCTTACGCGTCGTGCCCACTCACCGATGCCCGATACTGCTGCGAGCTCGTCGCCATAGACCCATTCCCCTACTCGCAGCTTTAAATAGTCGAGGATCAGGCCCCGTGCTCCACGGCCATGCGGGCGTCTGGGACGCCTGCCTTCGTAAGCGCGTACAACGGAAAGACGAAGTTGGGTGATTGCTTCGAGAACTTCTTCTTGGTCCGCTTGCGACGCGACTGCGGCAGTAAGCGCAGCTAACCGATCAAGCGCGGCGTGATAGTCATCAAGGGGATCTTTGGTAGCCACTGGTTCAGCCTACGGACTCGGCGTGGCGCGACTGCGATGACACATCGGTCTTCTGACCGATCGCCGTCGGCCCTAGAGGTACCCAATAACGTGTCGTGCCAGAGCCTTAGCTAGTCCGACGGGGACTGCATTGCCGATTTGCTTGGCAATCTCGATCTTCGAACCGCACCACAGGTAGTCCTCGGGGAAGTCCTGGAGGAGCGCCGCTTCGTAGTGCGTGATCGGACGATTGACACGGTGCTTTCCTTCCTCGTCCCACTGAGGGTGAAGATAGGCGCCCTTCTCGGGCTTGAAGAACTCCGTTCGGATTGTATGGGAGGGCACGGACCAGCGCATGCGGCCCATAACGTCCGTTGTACCGGTGGGCTTCTCACGCCAACACCGTGGCAACAAGTGTTCAGGGACGTCAAACCGACCACCGCCCGGCGGAACATGGTCGTAGCGGGCGAGTGAAAGCGGCGTTGGCGTACGTCCCAGATGGATCTCGAGGCCTTTGAATGCACCGGGAACGACCTCACCGAAAAAGGCCGTAGTCGAATCGGGTAAGTGATTCGAAGTTGGACTCTCTGGAACGTTTCCGATGCGTTCGCGGGTTCCTCGCCAAGGCTCCCTCGGAAGCGTGCCGGCCCGATCGTGTGTGGGCCTAGGCAGGTCGATTCGGCCTACCCGTGAACCGATGACGATAGTTCTAATGCGACGTTGTGCTACCCCGAAGTCAGCAGCGTTCAAATGGCCGTATGTGAGCTCGTATTTGCCTAGGCTGCCACCATCAGTTTCCGCGAGGAGAAGCGCAAACTCAGATGAACGCATGAATCGATCGACATTCTCTATTACGAAGACCGCTGGGTTGGCTTGTTTTACAACGCGGATGTACTCGCGCCAGAGCTTGTTTCGCGGATCGTTTACATTTCGAGAGCCCAGATTGGAGAAACCTTGGCAGGGTGGACCTCCGATCACAACGTCTGCGTTCGGAATCTCGGCGTTTGTGACGGTACCGATATCCCGCCAAAGCGTGTGATGTTCACCGTAATTCGCCGCGTATGTTGCAGCAGCGTGCAACTCCCACTCCACGGCTAGCACGGGAGTGAAGCTCTGAGCGACGAAACCGCTGGTCATGCCGCCACACCCGGCGAAGAGATCGATCATCGTGGGCATGTGCGTATCGTACGGTCTGGCACTGACAAATCACCGGATCGGCACGATGCAGGCGATCAACTCTCACGAGAGCGGGCCGGCACAGTCAACAGCCCGAGTGCCGTGGTTACCTCTGCTGTCGCTGCAGCGAGCGGTTCGTGCTCCCAGATGCGCAAGACGACCCATCCAGCGTCGATAAGCAGCTGATCTTGTCGGCGATCACGTGCCGCATTTTCATTCAGCTTCTTCGTCCAGAATTGGACGTTTGTTGCCGGAATTTGTCCGTGCTCTGGACAGCAATGCCAGAAACAACCATCGACAAAAATAGCGAGGTGGAGACGGGTAAACACAATATCTGGACGTACAACGAACTTTCCAATCCGTATTGGAAAATCCTTTCGGTAACGGTAGCCGGCAGCGTGAAGTGCCTTGCGCAATTGCAACTCGGGCGTAGTGTCACTCCTCCTCACCGCCGCCATATTCCGCGAGCGAGCGAGCGACGGAGGCGAGTACGTTACCGATATCGCGGTCCCCTGCGAACGGGGCCTATACGGACGACTCACTGCTTCATCTTCGTGCGCCATCCTTGGCATCGTAAAACAATGCCGTGGGCGCACCACCGCAGCCGGTGTTCCTGATGTAGTGGCAGGCGGCCCGGGCTTGGAGCAGAGACTATGGCGCCACGCCGCCAGTTGTATACCCAGTTCGAGCCTGCAGGGTAGGCGATAGCAGAAGTCGGTCATTATGGAGACCACTTGTGCGCCTGCCTGGACACCTCACGCCCGGCTCAGCGCCGCATTCGGGACAGGTAATTGCGAAGGCCTCATTGGCTTCTTGCTCCGCGGTCGAATCGGGATTGAGTGGAATGTCGGGCGTCCGTTCTGCGTAGATCAGCCCGTCGTCCCACAGCAGGACGGAATTGAGATGGTCTATATCCCAGGAGCCCCAGGCGCGCATGAATTGTTCACTCTCGCTGTCCCACACCACGACGTAATAGAACTCGCATGACGGCGTTATCGAGTCCGAGAACCCCGTCAGTGCTCCGGTCACTCCGGCGTAGAGTTCATTTTGAGGGCCCGCCCGCCAAACCGAGAACTTACAGTTGAGCAGGTCGACCCTCGGCGCGGAGCCAACAGGTTTGCCCCGATCTCCGTCTTCGTAGGAATACAGATACCACGGACCTGGGCGCTGGCCCGCGAAAGCCATCACTGGCTCGCCGAGCGCAATACTGACGCCGTCGTAGTTCAGAGGCATCTCGGCACCCTTCCGTGCATCGGCTGGCAACAGCTCAAAACTGAGTCAGATGATTTTTGCATGCAAGGGGCTCGCGTCCGGGTCGGGTCAATAGCCTCAGAAGAAGCACAGCAATATGCGCGCACAAGCCACTGAGGCGAATACGTCCACTTATGCGTTTCTGGAAGCATGCGCCAGCACGCAACGAGACCATCGCTCACTAATGAGCGGGTGGGTCGAAATCTCTACGGCGATTGCCTCGGGACCGCTTGTCGGGCATATTCGTGGCTCGTCAAGTTTTGGAAATATATGGCCAAACTCGCTGCGAACTGGGCGCGGGAAGGGCGACTAGCCCGATACGGAGTCCCCGTCGGTCCAGCCAGCCATCACCGAGAGCCTGTCCGCGATAGCTGCATCGCGTTCGGCCGCGGCGATCTGATAGCGCATGCTCATCGCAGGCGTCGCGTGGCCGATCCGCGCCATCAACTCCTTGGTTGTAGCTCCCGCCTGGGCTGCGAGCGTCGCACCCACATGACGCAAGTCGTGGACTCTCATTTCAGGCTTGCCCACCTCAGCGAAGCCCCGCTTGACTGCCTTCGTGAAGGCCGTCGTGGAGAGACGCTCGCCGCGGGTGGTCGTGAATACAAACGCCTCGGGCCCCTTACCGGTACGGGTGGCCATGTGCGTCCGCAGCATCTCGGCAACATGCGGCGGCACCGTCACGTCCCTGATTCCGGCCTCGGTCTTGGGCGGTCCGATTTCCAAAGCGTTGCCTACTCGCGTGGCCTGACGCCGAATCTTCAGCACCATCCGCTCGCCGTCGTAAACGTCTTTTCTCCGCAGTTCGATCAATTCCCCGAACCGAAGGCCGCACCATGCAATTACAGGAAGCGCAACCCGATATGCCTCGGGCACTTCTTGCGCGACGCGCCCAAGCTCATTGGGACTGAGGGCCTTCACGTCGCGTTGCTTGGGTGGCTTACTCGCAGATTTGATCTGACAGGGGTTCTCTGCCACTAATTTGTCTTGGACAGCGGTGTTGAAGATGGCCTTGAGTAGTTGGTAGGCATGCCTATTGCGGGTAGGTGTTTTTTTGCCCAACTCCACCCACCAGGACCGCACGATGGCCGGCGTGACGGCATTGAGGTTGTACGCCCCCAACGTCGGCAGAATCCGCCCGTTCAACAATTCGCCATACAAATGGCGTGTCTTGGGTGTCAGGTCACGGTGCGCTAGCCATGCTTCGGTGTACTTACGTAGCGTCGTTGTTCGCAAGGCCTTCACGGCTGCGCGGCTCTCGGGTGGGGTCCACACCCCCAGTTCGATCAGCTTGCGCTCATTCGCCAGCCAGCCCTCGGCGTCCATGCGGTTGTCGTAGGTGTGCAGAGCGTAATAGCGGCGACCATCTTCAGCGATGTAGGACGCTTGTATGCGCCCGTTCCGCATGACCCGCAGGGTGCCCCAGGAGCGTCTCCTGGTGGTCTTTCTCGGTGCCACGACCACAACTCTACCGCAACCTTATCAAGTCCGCGTATGGCCACCAACAGGCATTACTGTCCATCTTAAGGTTGCAGTTCACTTCACAGTAAATGGCTCTTGATCAGGCAAGATACGCCTTTTTTACCACCAGGTTGTGATCCTGGCTGTCGCGGGTTCGAGTCCCGTCAGCCACCCCGATGCGGAGAGCCGCTCCTGACCTGTTCAGGGGCGGTTTTCTGCATTGCTGGGTTTCAGCGCGGCGGGCGCCGAAC
>JAIBBE010000149.1 GCA_019694835.1 Fimbriimonadaceae bacterium
AAAACCAAAGAAGAACCAAGCAGCGAAGAAACACCAGCTCGATATCAATCTCTCGAAGAACATCCACCCCAAGAACATCCAACTTCACGCCGGCTCACGGCGACCACTTTCAGGTTGGCCGCGACAAATCCCTTCGGCCCCTCCTGCCGATAACGCTTCAACGCTCGCTTGACACTCAACGCGGGCACCCCGAAGGCGCGCGACACGTCCACCACCCGCAAATGTTAGTGCCTGCGAAATCCCGCCAGATAGCCTTCTTGGTACAGCGCTTCCGGCGGCACCGGATCCAACAGATTGCGAATCTGGTCGTCGCACGGAATCTCATGCACCCCTAACAGCGACGAGGCATTGTTTCGCCCCAACTGCCTCTGCATCCGGACTTGGCTATCGAGGAAGGACGGACTTTGCGAGAAGAACACGGCAAAGGCCGACAGGGCCGCATCCTCCATCTCGTAGCGCCGGGCATTGCTCTGCTGCCGCCCGTCGGGCAAAGCCCGGACGAAGGCATCGCGAACCTTCTCGATCAAGGCCACGGCGGGGCCTGGCAGCAGGGTGGAGGCAACGGCGGAAACAGTCGGGGTGCCTAGCAATCATCGAAACTTCGAGCAAGATTGAGGTTAACATCATAACGCACTGTTTAAAATATTTTTAAGAAGTACCGAGTTCCCCTCCATCTTCATCGCCCAAGTCCCCCCAACCCTCGTGCGCCAAGCTACATCAACAACCTCCTTCCTTGGGTTTGAAATGAGAACTGCTGCCCTGTGACACAGCCCTGGTACCAAATGGTTCCCTACGGTAAAATCATAGTCTGCCGTCATTTCTGTCCTTTGGGTGATCAAGCCCTTGCCTATTTCACATCATTGAGCGGGACACGGCTGTTGCCCAGCCCTTGGAACTTCAGCCCTCGGATGTGCTGCAATCCGTGGACATGATCCAGAGTCCAGCTGGACGAGGGGATGTAAGCTCGCGCCGGAGCCACGGTCGGATGCCGCATGTTGCCTTGATGGTCTGAGACCTGTTTCAAGGCCGCTGGTGGGCTTGCACGTTCTTTCTTACGCGCATTCCAATATTAACCCTCATGACAACTCCAACACAAAACGCAAGAAGAATCGCCCTCATTACGGGAATTACTGGCCAGGATGGCGCTTACCTAGCCGAGCTCCTGCTGGCCAAAGGCTACGAGGTCCACGGCATCAAGCGACGCGCTTCGCTGTTCAACACCGACCGCATTGATCATTTGTACCAGGATCCACACGAGCCTGACCGTCGTTTCGTCCTTCACCACGGCGATCTGACTGACTCGACGAGCCTGATACGCGTCTTGCAACAGGTGCAGCCGGACGAGGTCTACAATCTCGCGGCGCAGAGCCATGTTGCCGTCAGCTTCGAGGAGCCGGAGTACACCGCCAACGCTGACGCCATCGGCGCGCTACGCTTGCTCGAAGCGATCCGCATTCTTGGTCTGGAGAACAAGAGCCGCTTTTACCAGGCGAGCAGTTCAGAACTCTACGGCCTCGTCCAGGAAACGCCGCAAAGAGAGACGACGCCTTTCTATCCGCGCAGTCCATACGCGGTGGCGAAGCTCTATGCTTATTGGATTACGGTTAACTACCGCGAGGCCTACGGCATCTACGCCTGCAATGGCATCCTGTTCAACCACGAAAGCCCGATTCGTGGCGAAACGTTCGTCACGCGCAAGATCACCCGCGCCATCGCCCGCATCGCGCTCGGCATGCAGGAGTGCCTCTACCTGGGTAATCTGAGCGCGTTGCGCGACTGGGGGCACGCTCGCGACTACGTGGAGATGCAGTGGCTGATGTTGCAGCAGAATCATCCGGAAGACTTCGTCATCGCCACTGGTGTGCAGCACAGTGTCCGGCAGTTTGTCGAGTTTGCCGCCGCAGAACTGGGAATCGCCGTTTGCTTTGATGGAGAGGGAGTGCACGAGGTCGGTGTTGTCAGTCGCGTTGATGGCGATCGCGCAAAGGTCAAGCCTGGCAGCGTGATCGTTCGGGTTGACCCGCGCTACTTCCGTCCGACCGAGGTAGAGACGTTGCTTGGCGATGCCGCGAAGGCACGGGAGAAGCTCGGTTGGACGCCGACTACCAGCCTTCCGCAACTTGTCAGGGAAATGGTTCTTGCCGATTACAACGCGGCTCGGCGCGACGCGATGGTCAAGCTCGCGGGCTTCCAGACCTTTGATCACAATGAGTGAAAGGGATACAGTGAGCGAACCACGAATTTACGTCGCCGGCCATCGTGGCATGGTCGGCTCGGCAATCGTCCGCACTCTGAAAGGCCAGGGGCACGCCAACTTGATCACGCGTAGCCATGCCGAACTGGACCTTGCCGATCAGGCTGCGGTGCGTCAATTCTTCGCGCGTGAGAGACCTGACCAGGTCTACCTCGCCGCCGCGCGCGTCGGTGGGATCCTTGCCAACAGCAGCTACCCAGCCGAGTTCATCTACCAGAATCTGATGATCCAGGTGAACGTCATTCATGAGGCGTGGCGTGCCGGCGTCCAGAAG
Source organism: Fimbriimonadaceae bacterium (assembly GCA_019694835.1). The sequence goes on from JAIBBE010000149.1 coordinate 2,529, forward strand.
CTCCTCTTTCTCGGCAGCAGTTGCATCTACCCTAAGCTGGCTCCGCAGCCGATGGTGGAGGACGCACTGCTCACCGGACCCCTCGAACCAACCAACGAAGCGTACGCCGTCGCTAAAATCGCTGGCATAAAGCTTTGCGAGAGCTATAACCGTCAGTACGGCAGCGACTACCGCAGCGTCATGCCGACCAACCTCTACGGCCCAGGGGACAACTATGATCTGCAGAACAGCCATGTCATTCCGGCTATGATTCGCAAGCTGCACTTGGCGAAGCTCGCCGCGGCGCACGACTGGCCGGCGATCGTTCGCGATGAGGCGCGCCACGGCCCTATCCCCGACCGCTTGCGGCAGCATTTGCACGATACCAGCCATTCCGGGCAACCTCCTTGCCTGTCGCTGTGGGGAACAGGTACGCCGAAGCGCGAGTTTCTCTACGTGGACGACATGGCGGCGGCTAGCGTGCACCTTATGAACCTCGACCAAGCGACCTACAATGCGCACACGCTGCCAATGCTGTCGCACATCAACGTGGGCAGAGGGGAGGACCTCACCATTCGGCAACTCGCCGAAACGGTGGCGCAGGTCGTCGGCTATTGCGGTCGGATTGAGTTTGATCCGAGCAAACCCGATGGTGCTGCGCGTAAGCTGCTCGACGTCTCTCGGCTGCATGCTCTGGGGTGCTGTCTCAGGGTGGGACTCGATGAAGGCCTTCGGCGAGCCTATGCGGATTTCCTGGAGCGTTGAGTCGAGTGCCCGTACCGGCGTACAGCGCACCAGGACGTTTGCCATCCGGCAGCCGCCCAGTAGATTGTTGCAGAGGTGGCACCGGAAATTCGGACAGCAGGATGAGTGGTACTGAAGTTTAGACACACGCCTCTCCCGCAGGCCGCGATTTCTCGGGTGGCGCGGGCTGACCAACAGGACAAAGGCATGCCCCGACATTGGCCGAGGCAGGGTGAGATGGGCTCAGAGGTTGTGAATTTTTCGTTTCAGCACTGCCACCCGGGGCAGCGGGCGCCGATGTCGCGCGGAAGGGAACAATTCTGCGGTGGCGTAGAAAGCGAGGCTGCCGACTCGCCTTTCCGCCTTT
>JAIBBE010000179.1 GCA_019694835.1 Fimbriimonadaceae bacterium
CTCTGATGCTGGCATTTGGAACACAGGCAGGCCATCTGAAAGGTAAAGTTAGACTTCGTTCTGGCAAGTAATCTTATTATCATTCCTCCTTTTCCATGTGAAGAGTGCTGCTCTAACTAAACCCTTATATATTCAAGTAGATGAACGAATCACCTATTTGGTGCAAGAAGTCGCGGGTTCAAATCCCGCTAACCCGACTTTGAACATCGAACGGCTCGACGCATTGTCTTAAGACAGCCGTTTCTCGTTTACCGGGAGTAGTTTAGGAGAAGTTTGCAATCCAACGCCGACGGTTTATAGAGCCGCAAGACTTCACCTGATATCCACGGCCGTTCGCCGGAACCTGTTGTCAAAGAATAGGTTGTGAAGTTCAAATCCAATCAACCTTCTGAGTGACCGGTTAATCTCGTTTGAGTCCGGCTCTGGGATAACAATTATCTGCTCACCGCGAATCGGGTGCGGCGATCGACGCCAATACCGACTGCAACACCTCTTCGGAAAGTTCGGCGTCATCAACGGCCCGTGCCAGCACCATCGCACCGACCATGCTCGCGTAGATCGTCAGGGCCCGCTCGCGCTTCGCCCGCTTGGACTTTCCTGGGAGAAGTCGCACCAGGATGTCAACTACAGAGCGCACGCCTTGGGTGAAGGCCCCCCGCACCGGCGAGTCGTGACGGGCGGCTTCCGCACCCAGCGCCGCGAGCGTGCATCCCGTGCCCGGCCGGTCACGGTGCGCGGGAGACAGATAAGCAGACGCGACGGCGGACAAGACGTCCTCGCCCCCACGTTCGACGGCATTTTGTAACGTGTTCAGGGTCCCTTTCAGCGCGTGAGCACAGGCATGAGCCATCAATTCCTCTTTCGATGCGAAATTCCCGTAGAAGCCACCGTGGGTCAGTCCGGCGGATTTCATTAGCTCCGCCACGCCGATGCCGTCGAAGCCGCGCTCGCGAAACAGTTTCGCCGCCATTTCGATGATCCGCTCCCGGTTCTCCGCCGCCTTTGCCCTGCTGACTCTCATTTTTTCGACCTCGCTAGGTAAGCATCAATTTTGGCCCACGACCCATTGACATTATAGATGACGTTCGTAATATAAGCAATACATGATGACCGTCATGTAAAAGAGAGAGCCCGGTCGGCCAGCGTCACCTCGACTTTTTGGAGATTGAGCATGCGTAAGCAGAGTGAAGGCAGCCAAGCGAAGATTGCTCTCGTGACAGGAGCCTCATCCGGCATCGGCAAAGCAACGGCAGAACGGCTCGCGAAGGCGGGCTACAAGGTCTACGGCACCAGCCGACGAGGAGCCCAGTCGGGCAAGCGGCCGTTCGAGATGCTGCCCCTCGACGTGACAAGCGATCAATCCGTCGAAACTGCGGTGAGTGAAGTGATGCGGCGCGAGGGTCGCATTGACTTGCTGGTGAACAATGCCGGATTCGGTTTCGCTCCCGCCGGAGCGGAAGAAAGCTCGATCGAGCAGGCCCAATCGATCTTCAACACAAACTTCTTCGGGATCGTTCGAATGACCAGCGCCGTCTTGCCGCACATGCGAAACCAGCGGAGCGGCCGCATCGTCAACATGGGGTCCATCACCGGTTTCCTGCCCGCTCCGTTCATGACTTTTTATGCCGCAACCAAGCATGCGGTTGAAGGCTATTCGCAATCGATTGATCACGAGGTCCGCACATGGGGCATCCGCGTCATCGTGATTGAGCCTGCGGGCACGAGCACGCAAATCGACGCGAATGCGACGGAGGCCGACGCAAAGCTGGATGTGTATCGTGAAGCGCGGGCGGTCGTGGGTCAGAGACTGACGGCAATGATCGAGAACGGGGACGACCCGGGTGTCGTCGCCAATGTTGTACTCAAAGCAGCCAGCGCGGCCCACCCGAGACTTCAATACACGGCCGGCAGAAAAGCGAAAACGCTTCGCTGGCTCCGCACGCTTGCCCCCGCCAGCATGGTGGATGCTGCTCTTCGGAAGGAAATGGGGCTCAACACGCTCGTTGAACGGTAAGCGCGTTTCTCCCACTGGCCTCGTAGCACATCGAGTTTGGAAAATCGTAGGATCAGCGAACATGAAAGCACTCGTATTCAAACGTTATGGAAAACCCGATCAGATCGCGTTCGCCGACATTCCTCGCCCAACGCTCAAGCCGGACGAGATGCTCGTCCAGGTCCACGCCGCGGGCTTGAATCCGATCGACACGATGATTCCGAAGGGAACGTTTAAGCCCTTCCTCCGGTTTCAGCTACCGGCCACGCTAGGCAGCGATTTGGCGGGTATCGTGGTGGAGGTGGGAAGTCGCGTAACGCGCTTCAAGCCGGGCGATGCCGTCTTCGCCAGTATCTTCGACCTAGGCACTGGCGCTCTCGCCGAGTTTGCTGTCGTGCCGGAGAACGTCGCCGCGCTCAAACCGGCCAATCTGGACTTCGTGCAAGCGGCCTCGATCCCGATGGTCGGACTCACGTCCTGGCAGGCGCTCAAAGAGCGAATGCACCTCAAGCCCGGCCAAAAGGTGTTCATCCCCGCCGGCTCCGGCGGCATCGGCACGTTCGCGATCCAACTCGCGAAATACCTCGGAGCCAAGGTGGGGACGACGACCAGCACGGGCAATGTGGATCTGGTGCGGAGCCTCGGGGCAGATGAGGTGATTGATTACAAGAAACAGCAATTTGAGGATGTGCTGCAGGACTACGATGCCGTGCTGGGCACCGTCAGGGGCGATACGATCGAGAAATCTCTTCGGGTCCTGAAGCCGACAGGCTGCGTGGTCTCACTCGTCGGGCCACCCGACGCCGCGTTCGGTCGAGCGCGAGGAATGAACTTTTTCATGGTGTTCGTGTTCGGGTTGCTAAGCCGTAAGATCATTCGCCACGCCAAAAAACGCGGCATCGAGTATTCATTCCTGTTCGTGCATCCAGACGGTGAGCAACTCGCAGAGATCGGCGAACTTCTCAAGGCGAGGACCATCCGGCCGGTGATCGACATGGTTTTCCCGTTCGACCAAGCGAAGGAGGCACTGGCGTATCTCGAGAAGGGTCGGGCCAAAGGAAAAGTCATCGTCCAGATAAAGCCGCAATAGAGGCCACTCGACGCAAGTCACTATTAGGACTTCGGTTACAAGTCAAATTGTCTCCGTAATCCGGCATCCCAGCGGCGAATTTCCCGGAGAAAAAGTTCAATAGCCGTCTTGTCGCCCCGGAGGTCGAATGACTCTGTTGCCCCGACATCCTGCACGATCCACCCTTGAGCTTCGTAATGACGAATCGCCCAAGCAAGCGTGTACTCCTCTATGATCTTGCGTAGTCCAACGAAATGATCCCGCCTTCCAGAAGGAGTATGGAAAACGTGGCATTAAGTATCGCACCGTCGAAGTCAACAACAACAACCTTCATTTCCAGCTTCCTGTGTCAACTTCCCGAACTGGCGACCTCTACTACTCGTGAATTCCTTCAAGCAGCTTGGGTATAGCCGACTTACGGATTGCCTCGATCACAGTTTTTGACGACTTCCACGACTCACCCGGAATCCGTGCGATCAGATCGCCCCAGACTCGGCCAAACGCTGT
>JAIBBE010000102.1 GCA_019694835.1 Fimbriimonadaceae bacterium
TCTCCGCCGACCTGAACGGTCTCCTCCTCCCCTCCACGACCACCGTCGGCATCGCCTGGTACAACGACCAGGCCAACACCTGGCAAGTCATGTCCGAGTCCCCGGCCTCCGGCCGCCAGGCTCGGGCACTGCTGCAGCACTTTTCGACCTGGGATGTTTTCACGACCGGCGGGTAGTTGCAGCGCTGAGTGGCAGCCGGCCCAGCCCAATCCAATGGGCTGGGCCGGCTTTTTTGCTTTGGGCCGGAACTTAGGCCAGCTATCTTCGCTTCATGCGACAGAAAGCGAGGGAGTTCCACCGGATTCGACAACTCGGATCGGGTTCCCAAGGAACGGTTTGGGAGGTTGAGGATCCGTCGGATCTGAGGCGCTACGCACTCAAGCGACTAAATCCCGGCCAGAATCTCTCAGCCGAACTTCTTCGGTGCTGGAAATCGCTTCAACAGGAGACGCCGGGAGGGTTGTTGCTCCCGGTGGATTGGTCATTTCCGGAAAATGAGCCTCCGGAGATCCTGTACCCCCTTGTCCGTACGACTTCCCCTCGAGATCTGATTTCGGCTGGTGGCCCCCCCGCGGCCTACTCGCTGCTCCTCCAGGCTGCAATCGGCCTGTCCTCAATACATAGCCTTGGGTACATCCACTCGGACTTGAAGCCAGAGAACATCCTTGTCGAGTCGGCGGGGGGAATCGATCCCCTGACGAGTGTGCGTGTAATTCTGGGCGACCTCGATCTCCTTGCAACTCCCTCTCAAACGTCCGGCAGGAAGGTATCCGGTACCCTTGGCTACCTACCACCCGAGTCCCTCGGGGCCGGGGTGCAGGGAAAGGCCGCCGACGTATTTGCGCTCGGCATGTGGCTCTTCTGGGCAATCACCGGTGCGCAGCCTCTCGTTGGATCAACATCGGAAGAGTCGCTCAGGCGAGCCATCGAATTCAGGTCCCTTCCGACTCTGGGGCAATTTGATCCACGATTCGCGGGGGGCGCGTGGGACGATCTGCTTGCCCGGATGGTGGCACGAGATCCATCCGCTCGGATCGGATCTAATGGGAATCTCACACCTCCAATTTTCGCGGCGGCTGAGAGCCTTCTGGATGACACGTCGAGTATCCCTGAGTTGCTCTGGAACCAAGGCGTGCTTCAATCGGAAGAATCTGAAGTCGTTCAACGCGCCGTGGAGCATTGCCTGGAATCAGCCATGGAGGCCGGGGGCGCCATCTGCCGACTTCCCCGCGCCGCCACTCACACGGTGGCGACCCAGCAGTTGCGATTATCGGCACTCGCACTGGGGACTCACTGTTCGGTCATCCCGCCTGAGACGCCGGCGATAGACGTTCTTGAACAACTTCGTGATGCGCCTGAAGGAGTTGCCGTAGTTGGCGTCGCGTCACGCGACGCCAAGAGTCGAGGGGAATTATTGCGCGCCGTGGGGGCGAGCTCGAGGGCCGATACTTCGAAACTGGTACGCCTGATAGTTCTCGATGACGGTGGCGACCGCGATTCTCATCCCGAGGAAGACGAGGGGCTCACTCGTGCCGGGATGGTTGAGTTCCGTCCGCGCCCTGCGACCCGGTCTACCTTCGCTGATTGGCTGTCTCGGCTTTTTTCTGGAGTGCCGATTCAAGACGAGATTGTTGAGGAGGTCGAGCGGAGCACCGAGTGTATCCCCGGGCCGACTGTTGACTACCTGTCGTGGGCTATTCAGGCCAAAGTTCTTCACCTTGAGAGTGGGGCGCTCGGTCTCCGGCCATATACACTCCAACCCCACGCGAACCGTGCTGGGGATCTCCGAGCCGGTCTGATCTCCAGTCCGTCTCTTGCGGATGCCCTGGTCGATCTACTTGCTGGGATCCCCAACGGAGTTCCATCCTCTCTGGTCAGGCACTGGGAAAGCGTAATTAGTGGCTTCTCGCGGGCACTTCGTGGGTTGCTGGAGTCGGGGAGAGTAAGACTTAATCCGGATGAGGATGCGGTCTATGCGGTGAGGCTGCCGGGGGAGTGCATCGGATACCAAGCACAGCCAGCGATGGTGCGAGAATGCGTCTCGACAGGGCTAGAGTGGTTCCTTGCGCAGCCAGGTGGCGATTCGACTGGTTTGCGCCAACTCGCGCTGCGATTACGCTGCGCTGAAGTCTCAGCGTCCGAAACAAGTCGGGCGACGGCGGCCGGAGAATGGTTGCGGAAATCGTCTGGACCGCGACCTGCTCTGGCAATCCTGCATGGCATCGATAACCAGAAGCTCTTCAGCATGAGTGCGCACCGGCAAGTTGTCGTTGCCAGGGCGCGAGCCAATAGCTACTGGGCGTTGGGTGAGTTTCAGGCAATGAAATCAATGTGGTCGGCTGCTGCCGAAGCCGGACGAGGTCTGCCGAATCGATCTCTTGTCTCTCGCGTCCTGCTTGAGAAGCGCATTTCGGAGGGGCGTCTCGGACCTGGCTTTACAGCTGAGGCGGAAGAGGCGCTCACGGGGGGTGATGCAGGGGGGGGCATCCGGGAACGGTTGGCGGCCGAGGAGTGTGTCGCCATGGGAAATGTGGGTGGATTTGAAGCGGCGAACCAAGAATGGCGTGCGCTCGAAAGAATAGGGGCAAATTCATTCGAGGCTGGTGCGCTGTGGGCATATGCATTGGCGCGGGGTGCGGAAGAGAAGGGTGATATTGGCCGCGCTACCCAGCTGTACTCCGAAGCCGTAGAACGAGCAGTTCGCTCACACGTGCCATTTGTAATCGCACGAGTCGTTTCGTATGCCGCGGGGTCATTCTTGAAGCGAGGCATGGTGTTGGATGCTGCGGCTGTTGCGAACGCGCTCACGCTCGTCCCGGATCACGTCTACAACACTACGGACAAGTACTCGACCCTGTCCGTGCTTGGCGGGATAGCATACGAACAAGGGGACCTGAGAAAGTCTTTGCAGATGATCTCCGAACTTGTCTCAATTGCGGTGCTCAGGGAATCAAGCGCCCTGGAATTGAGCGCCAGAAAAAACCTTGTCTCCATCCTCTGCGCCATGTCGCGTCTTGGCGAAAGCTACAGGCAGGTGAGTGCTCTTTCTGAAGCCAAGGTAGATCAATCGCAAGGGTTTGGCTTGCCCCCGACCCTGTTGCGGGCTCTTGTCGCCAGTGAGATAGGCGACATCGGGGGTGCCGAGGCTGAATTGTCGACCTTGCGATCCGAGGACTCAGACAAGCTGACGGACTTCGTCGCAGGGCACAGGAGCCTCCTGGATGCCCACTGTGCATTTCTCAGCGGAGACCGCGTTCGCTGTCGGGAGAGTTTGTTCGGCGCGGTTCATAGCCTGAAGGCATGCTCCTCACTGGACGATACCTCGCTCGCCTATCTCCGAGGTTACGAGTGGTTTGGGCGGGAGGTCGAGGACGGGTGGGGTTTTCCGGCGCTCAGTGGAATTCGTGAAGCCGCGGGCAGGGCGGGGCAGGCTCGGGTGGCCACACGCGCGGAGTGGCTTGAGCTGAGACTCGGAGTTCGAGGGGCAGGCTCCGGCCTTGGCCGTTTGGCAAGTCTGCGCAATGAACTCCGCCGCTCCGGCGAAGCCCTCCTCGAACTGGA
>JAIBBE010000077.1 GCA_019694835.1 Fimbriimonadaceae bacterium
GGAACCAACCCTTGGCAGATATCTCGAACTGGAAGCGGCGTTGTCGGAGCTGCTGGGGAGGAAGATCGATCTGGTGCAAGATCGGGAGTTCGAGAATCCGTACTTTCGACAGAGTGTAAGGATGAGCCGAGTAAATCTGAATCAAAAATGATCAGGATTAGCGATTGCAGACAGTGGCGAAATGAAGACCTCGCCCCGTCGATTAGAGTTCCGTGGCCATTGTGGGCAATTGCTATCCGACCTTGAGAGGCTTCACCCTGGGTACACACGACCCATCGAAGCGCAGAAAGGACGAACTTTTTTAGGGCATGATGAACGCCCACACAAGCGTGTCGCGGGTACAGTTGTAGAAGACTCCAATCATTTGCGCACTCTGATGAACTTGAAATACGACCCTGCCGTAAGTGTCTTCACCTGGTTGGAGGTTGCCTGAGCCTAGCGGCTGAGTTGCCGGGTTGGGGTCGGCTGGCTCGTAAATCCATTGATTGGTGAGTTCTACAACGGAAAAACAGCCTTCATCAAATCGAATTGATGATGAGTCTGAATTAACGTTCCCGACTCCCACTTCAAGAACTACGAAGTCGAATCCGCCCTGTGGTGAGAAAAAACCAATGGAGTCGGTCTCGTAGGCGGAATTTATGACAACTGCAGTGTGCCCCGAAGTAACCACTTGGCCCAAGTCAGCAGGGAGTTCTGCACTTCCAATCCGTGGGATGTCGGTGGCAGTTGGTATGGGACTGGGACGTCTGGTCGCAGTCTTGGTCGGTGTCGGACTAGGCCCCCAAGTGTTTGTTGCACTGGGGGTGCTCGTAACGGTTGGGGAAAATGTGGGGGTAGGGGTGAAAGTAGGCGGAATGAGTTCAGTCGGGGATTCAGTACGCCGTAAGAACGGCGCCAGATGAACTAACTGCAGCTTATCGTCAAGACTAATACGAAGAATCGGACTCTTGACTTGTGGATCCAACTTGAATAACTGGACTACATCAATCGTCTCGCCAGGATCCATGGACGAAGCGGAGAACCCACTGTCCAGCACATATAGACCCAGCGCTTCGCCTACGGGAGGTAGATCCTTTCCTGCTTGCTTGATTCTATCTTTTCCATCAAAGAGGCGAAAGTCATTTGAGTCGATGCGCAAGTCATCATTGCTGAGATTAGTCAGGCGGAACGTGACTAGAACCCAATCGCGTCCATCCTCGAGCGGCCGCAGTAAGACTCCATTTGGCAATGTGAAACTCCGCCCCCGACTAGCTCCCTCCATTTCGAATCGATAAGAGTTCGTAATTGCAACTATTGGCGTGGGGGTGTGGGTTGGGGTCGGCGAAGGCGTGATAGTCGGAGTGTGAGTTGGAGTGGGTGTAAACGTTGGCGTGAAAGTAGCAGTTGCGGTATGAGTGATTGAAGGTGTATTTGTGATTGTTGGCGAATTCGACGGGGTGCTTGTGCTGGTTGGAGTTTTTGTGTCACCAAAGAATGCAAGCCCCGGAACAGGATCATCTCGGTAGACGACTATCCATCCAACGACAAGAACAAATGCGGCAACTAGCACGGCTCCGAAGAGGGCCAGAAAGTTTCGTCTCCGTTTTCTCCCTTCTGGACCACTGAAGGACTGTGTTACTTGGTCCGGTCTTGCGACAGGTAATGTGGAGATGGCATTTCCACACTCTGGACAAAAGCGATCACCTGGAGAGAGAGGGGCGCTGCAAGCGGGGCACCGCAAAGCGGAGTCATGCTCGGTCAAATTGAGTCTCCAAGGCCCAGCTTGCCGAAGTGCTGCTGATGCCAACTATTCCGCGCTTGTAGATTGGCTATACGCCTGTTTGGTTACCTGTCGGCGCATAAGATAGCATGCCCGGATTGACGCCGAAAGTGATAGCTGCGAGTCCGTTGTTAGCAGGAGGGTGAAATGCCTGATTTCAGATGAGCATAGGGACTGTTGCAAGAGGTGGCCCGACCCGGTTGTCCGGATCGGGGTTAGGTCCGACGGAGGAATGACGCGAATTAGTCAGCCGCGGCAGCCAAAGAAGCCCGCTTTCCTTCCACGCCGGCGAGCAGGGTTTCGAACGATTTGATGAACGATTCGATGCCTTCGGTTTCGAGCTGGGCGGTGACGGCGTCGATGGAGATGCCGGCGGCTTCGAGGTCGAGGATCACATCCCGGGCCTGGTCGAGGTCGGTGTCGACGGTGCGCTTGACGACGCCGTGATCGAGGAAGGCCTGGATGGTTTTTCCGGGCATAGTGTTGACGGTGTGCGGGCCGATCAGGGTTTCGACATAGAGGACATCGGAATAGTCGGGGTTCTTGGTGCCGGTGCTGGCCCAGAGCGGACGTTGCGGGCGTGCGCCGGCGGCCTTGAGCGCATCCCAGCGCGGACCGCTGAAGATTTCCTCGAATTTGGCGTAGGCGAGTTTGGCGTTGGCGACGGCAGCCTTGCCCCGCAGTTCTTCCAGGGCTTTCTTGTCGCGCGGGTCTTCCACTTCGGCAATCTTCTCATTCAACAAGCGGTCGACCAGGGTGTCGACCCGGCTGACGAAGAAGGACGCGACCGAGGCGACGCGATCGATCGGCTTGCCCTCGGAGACCCGTTGCTCCAGGGCGTCGACGTAGGCGTGGGCGACCCGCTCGTATGCCTCGATCGAGAAGAGCAGGGTGACGTTGATGTTGATCCCTTCGGCCAGCATCTCGCGGATCACCGGCGCGCCTTCGACCGTGCCCGGGATCTTCACCATCAGGTTCGGGCGGTCGATGGTCTTCCAGAGCCGGCGGGTCGCCTCGCGAGTGCCTTCGGCGTCACGGGCAAGATCGGGAGCGACTTCGATGGAAACGAACCCGTCGCCGCCGTTGCTCAGGTCATAGATCGGGCGGAAGACATCGCAGGCGTTGCGGATGTCGTCCACGGCGAGAGCTTCGAAGATGTCGGCAGCGGACATCGCTTTGCGGGAGAGTTCGGCGATCTGGGCATCGTAATCGGCGCCGGAGGAGATGGCTTTTTCGAAGATGGTCGGATTCGAGGTGACGCCCCGGATGCCGACATCCTCGATCATGGCTGCCAGGCTGCCGCTGGTGAGCATGCTGCGGGCGATGTCGTCTTGCCAGATGCTTTGGCCCTGATCGAGAAGCTGGGAGACGCGCGCGTTCATTGGGTTCCTCCTCTGTGTGGTGTTGGTTTCGATGACGCTTCGCCCAGTTCCGGAGACCGGATCGCGGGGGAACGAGAGGTCCCTCTGCTTCGGTCGGGATGACGGTATTGGGCGGTGCGGTCCTTCCTATGCATGACTCTTGTGGCCGGCGAAACCGGCGTCGAGCTTGTCGGCGTCTTTGCCCTTGTCGAGCAGGCGCAGGGCCGACGCAGCCACATGCTCTTTGGTAAATCCGTAGCGCTCGAGCACCTTGCCGCCCGGGCCGGACGCGCCAAACGTGTCGATGCCAACGCTGCCGCCGTTCGGGCCGGTGTAGCGCTGCCAGCCGGTGGTGACGCCGGCTTCGACCGAGAGGCGCGGGGTCGGCCAGGGACCCATGACGCTTTCCCGGTACGACTCCGTCT
>JAIBBE010000089.1 GCA_019694835.1 Fimbriimonadaceae bacterium
CGAAGCGACGCCCCATCCAAAAACTCCCGTACAGACCCTCCGAGTTCTCGCACGGACTTTTTGAACGTCAACGACTTTGGATTCCCGTGGGCCGGGCACCAGTGCGGAAAGCTAGGAGTTCTTGGACAGGGGGGTAGCACGCCTAAGCGGATCAAAACGCTTCTATACCGAGGTGTCTATATACCCCCCGTGTCGAGACTCAGAGGTGAGTGCCCCGAGTTTCCCCTCGACAAAGCAGATATGAACGAGCGTCACGTAGCGCGTGGTTCACCTTCTCAGTGCCAGCTTTCCGCAGGGCAACGGGTTCCGCTATGATCAGAGAGATTCGAGGGAGAGACCATGCCATTGCCACTTCCCAAACCGGGAACTGATTTCCAACGCATTGTCTTCAAGCGTAACCCTCTCCGTGAGGTTATTTGCCAAGTTCGCTTCGATGACATTTTGCGGATTCAAAGCGAAGTGCCGGTGGATTTTCAAGAGCGTGTAGGAACGGCCTTCCCAATCTATGAGGAGCAGCAAACGCTGGAACTCAGATTGGACGAGCCCCTCCCAAAGAGCCCCTCTGCGAGCCGCAGCCACTTGTTCAAGAGTGAGGATTTGCAGACGAACTGCGCACTGAGCCGTGGGTCAATCAGCCTCTCGACCCTGAGCTACACGCAGTGGGAGGATTTCAGTAAAGGTATATCATTGGCTGTTGACGCTTTGCTCGCGACCTATGGCAAATCGATGAAGCGAGTAACGCGGATCGGTCTTCGGTATCGGAATATAATCGACCGTGACGAGATCAATATGAAGAAGCGTCTTTGGCGGAAGCTCATCAATAAGAGCTTGCTCGGGCCGCTATCGCTTTCATCTGTCAATGAAGTTGAGGTTCCGCAGCTACATCAGGTTTTTCGTTTCGACTATCAAGATGTCTCTGCCTTGATACAAGCGGGCCTTATAAATGAAACAAAAAGGGAGAAGTCGGCGTTTTTTATTGATGTTGATCTGTTTTTAGAGAGTCCCATCTCGACAAACGCACGTTCGATTATGGAGGTGGTTGAGAGGCTCCACAGTTACTCAGGCCCGCTTTTCCATTGGGCGACTACAGAGGAACTTAGACGAGCGCTTGGCTCTGTTGAGGCAAGTGATGCGTGAGGCATTGGCTCTCGTGAATGCGAATACGGCCTCTTTGGCAACGAAAGGGCCGATGGAACTATTCGGAATTGAGCCACCGATTGAGGGCACTCTTGGCACAGCCGGGCCAAACACAGCGTCAATCACCGAACTTCTGCGGCCACACTCCATTCCCGTTTTCTCTCCGGTTTTGCAGGCCGAAGTGGCGCTCGTTGGCGAACAGCTATTGCGAGAGCATATAGCTAAGCTCGGGGCGCTGCTAACGAGAGACAACAGTCGGGCGGTTTACGTGTTCTCGACAGCGGCGAGTGGGACAAGCGGACCAATTGCCCGGTCGAGCGCGGAAATCCACCAGCGCCGCCGACTTTGGGAATTGGACTGTCAGGAGGCAGTCTTTTGGCTGAAAAGCCGTAGAAGCCTTTCTCCGCTTCCAAGTGTGGCCAGTGTTCGTTCAATCACGCCACGGCGCTCGCAGCAGGTGGGCTCTGCGGTGATCGCACTCCTGAAGGACTTCGCGGCTGTCTCCAGTAAGCCAGCGGTCGCGCAGCTAACTGGGCTGATTTCCGCGTTGCACTCTTTAGCGCGGAACCATGGGCCTGATGCGCTCGAATTCGTGTTTTCCCAAGTCAATCCTCGCGCCTATCACCCGGCTGTAGTGGTGACATTATTGCGCGCAACTTACGTCTTTCGGGGAAATATTTCGTCTTGGCGAAATATTCGCGATATAGCATCACAGTATTTTGCTGAAAAAGGTCACGATCCAAAAAAACTATTGGTTGGTCTAGGTGAATAAATGTTTCGACGCGCGACGAAAAGCGAACTTGAGGATTTTGTATCGGTTGGCACAGCGGTCTCTCGGACCAGCGAGGGCCATCATGTCGGCCTGTTGTTTCGGGAGGACGGCGAGATTCGGTTCCTCCATTTTGCCTTTCATCATGACTTGCGGTGCGACAATCACATTGACGAAAAGTACGTCTGGGCTGGCTGTCCTATTGTAGAGCAGGGTGGAGAGATACTTATTGATCCGTTCATCGCATACCTCAATGCCGTAAAAGAAAATAAGTCCATCCCCTATTCATTGATGAGTGACCCGGAGTGCTTTATGAACTCTGGTGAGTTCATTGATTTGGGTAGCCCCTTTGGTCTTACTTGCTCCACATTTATTGCTGCCTTGTTCCAAAGTTACGGACTAAAGGTCGTTAATCTCGACACTTGGGAACCGCGCCCGGATGACGTTGAGGTACAGCTTAGACTGGTAGGCGCTTTAGATGATCGTCGCATCAAGACTGGCAGTCCAGATCAGAAGTTTGTTGACGCAGTCAGGGACTGCGTTGGTGCTCCGAGACTGAGGCCGTGCGAAATCGCTTCGGCAGTGGCTTCGGATGTTCCGCCATTGGATTTTGATGCTGCAAGGCTTCTGGCAGAGGAAATCATTAAGTGCCTTTCCGAGAGTGAAAAGGCTACCGAAAGCTGAGGGTTTCTCCGCTCACCCGAACTTCAATTTGAAACCTGCTGCTTTCGCCTTGTCTTTAAACCAGTAGGTTCTCCCGACAAGTGCTCCGTCCTGATGAAGACCACCAATGTCGTATTCCAAAGCCGAGCAGTTCGCCCGGCACCACATTCGCCTGACCCAGAGTTCGTATTTCAGTCGCTGCGGCTCGCGTATTGCCGTTAGATTCATGTCCCAACACTCGACGGACCACGGAAAGCTAAGGAACGGCTTACCCGGACCAAGAGCCCTCCGAACCGTGGCTGCTGCATCTGCCATGGACGGGCGTGTCATCTCCACGGCTCCAGCAGCATGCGTTCAACTTTCTCGATCATGTCAGAAGGGCCGCCCCGTTCGATCAGATGGAGACGAAGATGGACAAGGTCTTCGGCTCGGAAGCCTCGAACCTCGCAGACGTAGTTCTCGGCGCGCCGCAGGATGCGGGAGAGGTGCCGCTGGGACGAGGCGACGCGCCTCTCGATTAGTTCTTGGATAAGTGTCATGTGCAGCCTTCTGTCTCGGTGCCGCACTTATTTAGCCTGAGCGGTCGCCATGCCGATCAGACCGCTTTCTTCGTCCCAAACCTCCCACACTTGAGGCACTTCCCGCTGCTGGTGAAAACGTAGTTCGAGCAGCGGGTATCGATGCAGCCGACTGCTGCGCAATGAGAGCAGCGAAACACCTGACCAGCGTGCTGACCGGAACGCCTCTCGATGCTGCCCGGACAAGTGCTCATTCCGCCGCCTGCGCGTAGGCTACGTCCACCGGGTAGTGGTCGCGCACCTCCAGCGAGTTCACGTCGGCATAATCAATCAGACCGCACACCGACTCGACGGCTCGGTCGGGAACTGACAATCCCATCAGAAAGGGGAGGCCACGCGCCGCCAGCATGTTGCGAGTTTGCGCGCATACCTCTGCATCAACCGGGGTGTTACCCGGCCCGAAAAACTCGCATGCGAGCCAGAAAGGGGCTGCTGTTAGGCGACGGAACTCGACCACCACCTCCGCGTGACGGCCCACGGCATAGCTGCACTTTCCGGCCGCTATGTAGGCTACTCGGTGAGAGTGAAGGCAATTTCCGAACCGCCGTGACGTGGCAAGAACCGAAGGCCCTGTCGCGACGGGCTCGAAGTCTGGATCATCCGCCGAAATAGGATGGGGGAACGGAAGGCGGTCCATTCGACGGCCCAGCCACTTCGTCACCCAAAGGCCCAAGTCGAGCGTACCATCAGCGGTCAAGGACTCGGTGAGTTCTGCATCCGCGACCGACGAGCAGGTGCGGCGAATTAGATCAACACACGCGTTTACCTGCTCGGGATCGTGATTACCCAAACGAGCCACAATGGCTGGGCGAAGCGCGACCTCGTCGAGGCTAAGGACCTTGTCGAGGAGGCCCGATGTCAACGTGCCCTCGGACTGCATTGCGACCTTCGCTCGCGGGCTCATGATTGCAAACAGGTGAGCCCAAACGCGGTACATGCCCGGACGCATGGGGCTCGGCTCAAGGCGGTTTAAGAAGCCCAGAAAGCCAGCAGGGCATTCACCGAAGAGGGCGTCGATAGTCTCGCGAGGGGACGCCACACGGAGCGAGGTCGCCAACCGGAACAGCGGATGGGCGGTGGGCGAAGAATGATGTCCCCCCAGCTTGTCTGCGAGAGCATCCGGGGTCAGCTTCTGCAACAGCCCCAGCGCCCACAAGATGCAGTGCCGCCGCGCCCCTTTTGCGCACGTCGCGAACGCCAAAAAACCTGACGATTGATGGTCGAGTAGGACCGCCCATTCGAGCCATGCGCCTTCCAGCGAGGCAACGGGCATGAGGCCCTTTATGTGATACTCCGCGCTGACGACCATTAGGTGAGGATCGCCGGAAGTCTGTTTTCGTCAACGAGTTATTTGATCTACAATGTCATCGTTAGTTTAGTTGGCGGACAATCTTCCTGCTCTGGGTGACAGAATGGGTCGGGCGATCAATTGGGAACGCATTCGACGCGAGAAGCAGATGAGGGAACAAGGCACCGAGCCTATCTCTCTCGATCTGCTACCTGAGCCCAACGACGATGTTGTTCCACCCAAGCGGCCGAAAGTGGGTGCTCAGGGTGCCATCCGATGGGAGCCCCCCAACCCTGCGCGAACGATGCGCATCGTCACGCCGGAAGAAAAGGCTCGCGTCAACAACCGCCTCCGTGGAAAGCAGAAAATGGCGGCCAAGCCCAGCCAGAAGGCGGCAAGCGCGAAGGCCGCTAAGCGCAAGACGGTGCCTCTATCTGGTGAGCTTTACAGTGGCAAGACCGACAGAATGAAAGGGGTCGTGGTCGAAAGGCGACCCAGCAGCAGGAAGCCCAAGCAGCCGTAGCTGATCTTTGTGCGACTCGGTGAGCTACCCTTGGACGACGTGACAGTGTTTGTCACCCAACCGCATTATGTCTCCCCAGTGGGGTTCGTTGTCGGAGCGTTTGAGTGTCCAGCGTCATCGTCTTCGACCTTGAAACCGTACCCGACCTCGATGCAGCGGCGCGGATGCTCGCCATGGTTGGGGAATCTGCTGAGGCGGTTCGGGCGGCGCTGGGCGACAAGTTTCCGAAGCTGGCTCTCCACAAAATCGTTTGCATAGGGGCGCTGATCGCTGAGCGACAGGATGACCACTGGACGGTCCGATCTGTCGGCGCTCCGAGCATCGCCGAGCGAACCGAAGCCGAACTGATCAAGCGCTTCGTGGACAAAGTCGAGGAACTCCGTCCGCGTCTCGTCGGCTACAATCTGAACGGTTTCGACCTGCCGGTTCTTCGTTACCGTGCCATGGTTCACCGGGTGGCTGCTCCGGGGCTTGAGGTTCGACCGTACTTCAGGCGCTATGCCGATGACGCGCTCGATCTCTGCGACGTGCTGGGTTCGTTCGACAGCCGAGCGAAGATGCCTCTCCACGAACTCTGCCGGGTGCTTGATCTCCCCGGCAAACCGGACGGGGTGGACGGGTCGGGTGTCGAAGACCTGATTGCGGCGGGGCGGATCGCCGACGTGGCCGCCTACTGCGAGACCGATGTCGTCAACACCTATCGCGTCTGGCTCATCCACGAACTGTTCTGCGGGCGGCTGGGCGACGCTGGGTACGCTGCGAGCGAAGCCGCTCTGTTGCAGCATGTAAGGGCTAAAGCGGGAGCTAAGCCATACTTGGAGTCTATGATTCACTGACATCACAATCGGTGGTCGAATCGCACTACTGAAGCGCCAGAGAGCCTTTCCCAGAAGGCTAGATTGTTGAATACTTTCACTGAAAACGATCCCTCACAGGTGTCGAATCATGGATGTCTTTGACTTTCGCCAGCGGTTGGTCTCGGACTACGAGACCTTCACGCGGTCTTTCGTGCGGATCAAGGCACCCGACATCAAGGGCTTTGTCGATTCGGCCTACGCCGCCGGGGCGTTTTGGCCCTCTCCGCTGATCCAGTTGAATCCGGCCTTCGTCTCTGGAGGAGACATCGGAGCGTTTGTGGCCGAAGGGCTGTTGCACCCCGAGTGTGAGCGCATCTTCCGGTTCGGGAAGTCAGCGGAGGGCGCTCCGGGGCGTCCCTTGCTGCTCCACAAGCATCAGGAAGAAGCCATCCGCATCGCCAAGCGGCGGGAGAGCTATGTTCTAACGACCGGCACAGGGTCCGGTAAGTCGCTCTCCTATTTCATCCCCATTGTCGATGACGTTCTCCGCAGGAAGGCGGCAGGCGAGGCGAAAGGGATCACCGCCATCGTCGTGTATCCCATGAACGCACTGGCCAACTCACAAATGGAAGAGTTGGAGAAGTACATCTGTCTTGGTTACCATCGGGGCGGCGAGCCCGTTCGGTTTGCTCGCTACACGGGTCAAGAGTCACAGACAGACCGGGATGCCATTGCCGCGAATCCGCCCGATATTCTCCTGACCAACTATGTGATGCTTGAGTTGCTGTTGACCCGCCACTCAAGCCCTGATCCCCAGATTGTCCAGCAGGCACAAGGGCTGCGGTTCCTCGTACTCGACGAACTCCACACCTACCGTGGTCGGCAGGGTGCAGACGTTGCGATGCTCGTTCGGCGGGTTCGGGATCGAATGAATCCCGATCTGCTTTGCGTGGGTACGTCCGCCACGATGGCAACGGAAGGGCTGGCGTCGGATAAGGCGACGGTTGTCGCTCGCGTCGCAAGCCGCCTGTTCGGCGCGAATGTGAGCCCGGCCAACGTCGTCACGGAAACGCTGCGACGCGTCACGCCCGACAGCGCGGACATCAGCACTCCGTCTCTCGCTCGCGCTATCGACGCCGGTGTTCCGGTGAGCGCGGGATATGAGGAACTCCGTTCGCATTCCATCTCTGCGTGGATCGAGACAACGCTCGGCCTCGCTCGCGAGGACAACAAGCCGGATGGCAAGTGGGTCCGCGCGCCGAAGCCAAAGACCGTGGAGGAGGCATCGGAACTCTTGGCGAGAGAGAGCGGTCGCCCACTCGATCAGTGTTCTCGCTTTCTCCGCTCGTTCCTGCTGGCCTCGTACAATGCGAAAAATGCCAACGGCGTGAGCCTGTTCGCGTTTCGCTTGCACCAATTCGTCACTGGTGCAGGCGACCTGTTCACGACCTTGGAGAAGCCGCAGGATCGATTCCTGACGGTGAATGGGCAGCAGTTCAAGCCGGGCGATAGGTCAAAACCCCTGTTCACGGCCTGCTTCTGCCGGTCCTGCGGTCAGGAGTATCTGCCCGTTTGGATGACGCTCACGAACAAGAAGCCGACGCAGATCAATCCTCGCGAATTCGGCGAACGGTCGGGCGACGAGGAAGGGGCCTCGTGGGGCTATTTCATGCCCGATCCGAGCGGCTCGTTCGATCCGAACGACATGGAGGTCTATCCAGCCGAATGGATGGAGCCTGACCAACATGGGGGAGCACGGCTGCGCCGGGACTTCAGACGCTACCAGCCCGTTTCCTTCTCTTGCACGCCCGAAGGAGAAGCGTCGGCAGCCGGTCTCTCGGGCTGGATCGTCCCCGGCAGCTTCCGTTTTTGTCTCGCGCCGGATTGCCACGCCAGCTTCGACGGGTCTGTCCGAAGTGAAGGGAGCAAGCTTGGGTCGCTGTCGGCGGAAGGGCGATCAAGCGCGACAACGGTTCTTGCCCTTTCCGCGATGCGGTTTCTCATCTCGCAAGACTCGTTGCCAGACGAGGCCAAGAAGCTTCTCGCATTCAGCGACAACAGGCAGGACGCTTCCCTTCAAGCCGGTCACCTCAACGACTTTGTGATGATCCTTCTGCTGCGTGGCGCTCTTTTGGCAGCGCTCAGGGACAGCGGAAGCGAGGGACTTCGCGACGACCACCTGACCCACCAAGTTTTCGACCATCTGCACCTCACTCCGCAGGACTACGCCAGCAACCCGGAGGCGAAAGGTGCCAAGGCTGAAGGGGCAAAGCGCGCGTTGCGCGATGTGCTGGGCTACCGGCTCTATTTCGACCTGCGGCGCGGTTGGCGCTTCACGCACCCCAATCTCGAACAGTTGGGCTTTCTGGAGATCGGCTATTCGTCGCTCGATGATTGCGCCAAGGACGAGGACGAGTGGAGCACGCGGCATCCGCTTCTGGCCGCAGCCACGCCAGCCGTCCGCAAGGACCTGCTGAGGTCGCTCCTCGACATCATGAGGCGGGGCCTTTGCATTAAGACGGTCTATCTGGACCCTGACCATCAGGAGACGGCCCGAAATCGCTCCTACTCCGATCTGAAGGACCCTTGGGGCTACGCGGAAGACGAGCGCCCGCTCTCCTCGGCGATCATGGTGCCCCGACCTGAATCGGCCGCACAGAAAGACGCCCTCGTTGTAAACGTGTCCCACCGTTCGGTCTTTGGACGAAGGGTGCGTGCGAAGGCGACATGGAAGGACGCTATCTCTCGGTTCCCTGCCAAGATCGATGAGGACGCGTACAACGCCATCGCTGACGATATGCTGGCCGTGCTTCAGGTTTACGGCCTCGTCGAGCCGGTGGAGATCAAGCGCGATCTGACGGGCTTTCAGGTCCCCTCATCGACGCTCGAATGGCGAGAAGGATCGACCGAAAAGCAGGCCGACGCCAACCCGTTCTTCCGCGACCTTTATGACAACGTCGCCGAGATGTTGCGCCAGAATGACCGGCTGCTTCACGTGCTTCACGCTCGGGAACACACGGCGCAGGTGGACGCCGACGAGCGCGAGAAGCGCGAGGCCGCCTTCAGAACAGCCAAGCTTCCAGTGATGTTCTGCTCGCCCACGATGGAACTCGGCGTCGATATTTCGACGCTCAACACCGTTTACATGCGGAATGTCCCTCCCACACCCGCCAATTATGCGCAGCGTTCAGGCCGCGCGGGGCGCAGCGGCCAGCCCGCACTGGTGTTGACCTACTGCGCCGCGCGCAGCCCACATGATCAGTATTTCTTCCGTGACCCCTCACGTATGGTTGCGGGTGCGGTCTCACCGCCTGCCATCGATCTCGCCAATGAGGACCTCATTCGCTCCCACATCCATGCAGTGTGGCTTGCAGAAACGGGAGCGAAGCTGGGGCCATCCGTTCGCCAAGTGATCGATACGGACCAAGACGACAAGCTGCCGATCATCGAGCAGATCGCGCTTCAGATCGATCAGCCTAGCGCCCGCGTGAAAGCGTCGGCCCGTGCCATCAACATCCTCGGCACGCTGCGGACCGACCTCACGCAAGAAGCTGCGCCTTGGTTCACGCAGGACTGGCTCGACCACACCATCCGTTCGAGCCATCTCACGCTGAATTCGGCCTTTGATCGGTGGCGCGATCTGCTTCGCGCTACCTTGACCCAGATGAAACTGGCCTCAGCCATCGACAACAATCTGGCCGCCGATCAAAAGACGAAGAAGGACGCCAGACAGCGGCTCGACGAAGCGCGAATGCAGCGCGATCTTCTGCTCGACAGCGGATCATCCCTGAACAGCGACTTCTACGCATACAGGTATCTGGCGTCGGAGGGCTTTCTGCCCGGCTATAACTTCCCTCGGCTGCCCCTTCTGGCTTACATCCCGGCCCGGCGAGAGAGAGCGGGTCGAGAGAGCTTCTTGTCCCGCCCTCGCTTTTTGGGCCTCTCGGAATTCGGACCCCGCTCAATCATCTATCACGAGGGATCGACCTACCGCGTCCGTAAGGCAATCCTGACCCTTCGGAGCACCGACACGATCTCCGCTGACTCGCAACTTCCCGTTCGCAAGGCGCGGCGTTGCCCAGCTTGCGGATATGGCCACTTCGATGCGGAATCTGAGTACGAGTTGTGCGTGGCTTGTGGCTCGCGTCTCGATGGCGATGCCAGCTTGCTCTCGAAGCTCTACCGCATCGATCAAGTGAGCACCCGACGCGCCGACCGCATCAACTCCGACGAGGAGGAGCGTCAGCGGCAGGGATACGAGATCGTCACGACGCTGCGCTTCGCCGATCAGGCGAGCCAGCGCCGCGTCTCAAAGATCGAGGTGAGCGAGGGAGGAGAATGCCTCCTCGAAGCCGACTATGGCCCAGCCGCTACCGTCTGGCGGATCAACCTTGGATGGCGTCGTCGGAAAGCAAAATCGATCTACGGTTTCCTGATCGATGTCGCGACCGGCGACTGGGCCAAAGATGAGCAAGCTCCCGAAGAGCGAATGGACGATGCACCCACGTCACGCACCGTCGAACGCATCATCCCCTTCGTCGAGGATCGCAGGAACATCCTTGTGGTCAGGCCGAGAGTGAAACTCTCGCACGGTGAGATCACCACGTTCATGTTCGCGCTCAAGCGCGGCATCGAGAGTTTGTTCCAGCTTGAGGAGAGCGAACTGGCTGCCGAGCCGCTGCCGGATAGCGAACACCGTCACGCGATCCTGCTCTACGAAGCGGCTGAAGGTGGTGCTGGTGTCTTGAACCGGCTGGCATCAGACCTCACCGCCATGCGTCGTGTGGCGCAGCGCGCCTTGGAGGTGATGCACTTTGGCCCGAGGACTGGTGCTTGGGTATCGGCTGCTGCCATCGACGATCAGGACCCGAATTGCGAGGCTGGCTGCTATCGCTGTTTGCTCTCCTATTCCAATCAGCCCGACCACACGGACATCGACCGGCGGAACGAGACGGTCCTCGACCTGCTGTGCCGTCTAACGCGCGCTGATGCCTCGATAGGAAGTTCGACTGGCGCAACGGCTGAAGACGCCTTCGCCGTTCTGCACCGCATGGCGGGGTCGGGCCTTGAGCGGAAATGGCTCGAAGCTCTTCGGGATGGAGGCTACCGGCTACCTGACCGCGCCCAGCCCATGATGTCCGACTTTGGGACCCAACCCGACTTCGCCTATGACGCAACGAAGTCGATCATCTACATCGACGGTCCTCACCACCAGCATGCGTCCGTGAAACTGATGGACGACGTGAAGCGGACGGCACTCCGCAATGCCGGGTACAAGGTCATCGAGTTCGGTTCTGACCCGAACGGCTGGAAGGCCGTCCTCGAACGCTACTCCTTCGTATTTGGAAAGCCGAACGCATGAGCGCTTCGATTGCCGCAAGGGCCGATTTCTCTCCCGGCAGCCTCGTCCGGGCGCGGGGGCGGGAGTGGGTCGTGCTTCCAAAGACTTCGGGGGACCGCCTCTGGGTGCGGCCGCTCGGCGGCGTGGAGGACGACGCGACGCTGATCTACCTCCCGCTTGAGCGTGAAGCGCCTCGACCGGCGACATTCCCGCCGCCCAACCCCGAGATGAATTCGGATCAGGCTGCTGCGCTTCTATTGCGCGACGCCCTTACCCTGAAGCTCAGGGCCGGTGCCGGTCCTTTTCGGTCGCTAGGCAACATCACCGTCGAGCCCCGTGCCTACCAGCTTGTTCCCCTCCTGATGGCGCTCAAGCAGGATACCGTGCGTCTCCTCATTGGAGATGATGTGGGTATCGGCAAGACCATCGAGGCTGGGCTCATTGCGCGGGAGCTTCTCGACCGGGGCGAGATCGACAAGCTCACCGTGCTGTGCCCGCCCCATTTGTGCGACCAGTGGCAGGACGAACTCGCAAGCAAGTTCGCCATCCAAGCGGAGGTGGTTCGCACCGGAACGGCCTCGCGCCTTGAGCGCGGCCTTCCGCCCAACGTGTCGATATTCGACGTGCATCCGTTCACGGTCGTGAGCCTCGATTACATCAAGATGAAGACCCGGCGGGACGAGTTCCTTCGTGCCTGCCCCGACTTTGTGATCGTGGAGGAGGCTCACAGTTGCGTCGGGGCTGGTGCCGGGAGCAGGACCCAACGGCTCGACCTGCTTCGGGGGCTCGCGAAGAAAGACGACCGCCACATCGTGTTTCTGACGGCCACGCCGCACTCTGGCGACGAGACCGCGTTCCACAATCTGCTGGGTCTGCTCGACCCAGCCTTCACCCAGCTTCAATCCATGCCCGACGGGACGGCACGGCGTCAGTTGCGAGAGCAGTTGGCGCAGCACTTCGTCCAGCGCCGACGCGAGGACATCAAGGAGTGGCGGGACGAAGGGTCCGTCTTCCCGGATCGAGAGACGAGTGAGGCCAGCTACGCTCTCACGGGCGAATGGGGGCATTTGTTTGACGGGGTGCTCGACTACGCTCGAACGCTCGTGAAGCGGACCGAGAACCAGTCCCTGCTGCGACAGCGCATGTCGTGGTGGGCAGCGCTCGCACTTCTGCGCTGCGTCTCCTCATCCCCGGCGTCGGCAGCCGTTGCCCTCGAAACCCGCCTACGTGCCGTCGAGGGCATGCAGGAGGCCGAGCAGATCGCGGAACTCGATGTTCGCGGGGCCGAGGCGGTCTTTGACGGCGAGGCCACCGACGAACTGACGACCGAGGAGAGTGCCCCTGCGGGCATCACCGACGATGGCCTGATGACCGACGAGGATCGGGCGAAATTGGAGCGGCTCTTGGGTCAGGCCCGAGCCCTGCGCGGCGTCGCTCGTGATCCCAAGGTGAAGCTGGTTGTCGGGCAGGTCGAGAGGATGCTGAAGGACGGGTTCCGGCCCGTCGTCTTCTGTCGCTATATCCAGACGGCCCACTACGTCGCCGAGCAATTGCGAGAAGCGCTGGGCGAGAAGAAGTACCTCGTCACCGTCGTCACGGGCGAACTGCCGCCCGAGGAACGGCGGCACCGGATCGACGGCCTGTCGGAGGCCGCAGAAGACCGCATTCCGGTCCTCGTCGCGACGGACTGCCTGTCGGAGGGCATCAACCTCCAGTCGCTGTTCTCGGCCGTGATTCACTACGACCTGAGTTGGAACCCCACCCGCCATGAGCAGCGGGAGGGCCGCGTGGATCGCTTCGGTCAGGCGGCGAAAACCGTGCGTGCCCTGATGATCTACGGCTCGAACAATCCCGTGGACGGGGCGGTGCTGAAGGTCATAACGCGAAAGGCAGAACGCATCCGCAAGGACCTTGGCGTGGCAGTCCCGGTTCCGATGGACACCAACAAGGTCACCGAAGCGATCCTGCGTGTCGTGCTCTTGCAGACAGGCGGCGTGGCCGATGGTCTGAAGCAAGGCAGGTTCGAGTTCATGGAGGAGCGTGAACTCGATCTCGCATGGGAGTCCGCCAAGGAGAACGCCAAGCAGAACCGAACCATCTTTGCCCAGAACACCCTCAAGCCTGACGCAGTCCTCCCGGAGTGGCGGAAGGCGATAGCGGCTTTGGGAGGCGAGGAGGATGTCCGACGTTTCGTTCGCTCTGCCTGCCAGCGGCTCGGCGCTCCGTTGGAGGCCTTCTCCGAGGGGCGCTACAAGCTCCCTGCCGCCAACCTCCCTCCTGCCGTCGTGGAGCAGTTGGAGGCGGCGCGCATCCCCAGCAAAGCGCTTCGCGTGGCATTCCGGCACCCGGCCCCGGCGGGCTTTGAGGCCGTCCATCGAACGCACCCCCTCGTCGTGGCGCTGGCCGACCACGTTGCCGAACGCGCTTTGGCCGAGGACAAGCCAGACCTCGCTTCGCGCTGCGGTGCGTTGGCTACGACAGCGGTCAAGACGAGGACGACCGTCCTCCTGCTTCGCCTGCGCGCCCAGATCGGGCTTGACCGGGTGGAGGGTGGACGCCGGTCGCGCCTGAGAACGCTGCTTGCTGAGGAGGCGGTGGCCGTCGCTCTCGAAGGCAGCGCTGCCCCACGGGCCTTAGAGCCGCAAGAAGCCCTCGCGCTCATGGCCGCCCAGCCTGCCCGAAACATGGAGCCCGACGAGAAGGCGTTCGAGGTGCAGGACAGCCTCGACACCGTTGCTCGCCTCACGACTGAATTTGAGGCGTTCGCGAGATCACGCGCGCAGACGCTCCTCGAAGACCACACTCGTGTGCGTGACGCATCACGCCAGAAGGGGCTGGCCTACGCGGTGGAACCCTGCCTGCCCGCCGACATCATTGGTTGCTTCGTTCTGGTGCCCGTCTGATGCCCGCTGCCGAAACCTCGTTCACCGCGCTCCGTGTCGAAGGCGGCCTGTTCCCCGCCGAGTTCCTCGCTCGCATTGCCGCGCTCGAAGCTCCAGCGCAGCGCCCAGACGACTACGATGTTCCGCCCGGTCGCACGGTGCGTGACGAGATCGGCCGTTACTGGACTATCGCGGAGGCTCTCTGGAAGGAGTATCGCAGCCAGAGCCAGCGCGAGGGGCACGACCGCTCCCGCGTCGGTGTCGAGCGCTGGATGACGCGACTCCTGCGTGATGTGTTCGGCTATGGCGATCTCACGGCGGCGTCGAGCCGCTCGGTCATCGGCGAGCGGAGCTTCCCCATCACCCACTGGGCATATGGCGGCAAGCTGCCGCTGTTGATCACAACAGCGGATCACTCCCTCGACAAGTCCGACAGGCTTTTCGGCGAGGACGGGCGCAAGCGCGCACCTCACGCCACCATGCAGGAGTTTCTCAACGCCGATACTGCGGTGCTCTGGGGCGTTGTCACGAACGGGGTGCGCCTCCGTATCCTGCGCGACAACCCTTCGCTCACGCGACCGGCCTTCGTGGAGGCCGACTTCGAGCGCATCTTCGATGAGGGGCTCTACGCCGACTTTACCGCCCTCTGGCTGCTCCTGCACGCCTCACGTTTCGCTCCCGACGCCAAGGGCGTTGCCGGTACGCGGCTGGAAGCTTGGCGCGCTGAGGGAGCCAAGACCGGCCAGCGGGCGCTGGAGAAACTACGGGCAGGCGTTACGACGGCCTTGCGCGAGCTTGGGACGGGCTTCGTCGAAAACCCGGCCAACGACGCGCTCCGCATCGCGCTTCGCGATGGCACGCTGACGGCGGACGGGCTGCATCAGCAGTTGCTGCGGCTCGTCTATCGCATGCTGCTGCTCTTCACGGCCGAGGAGCGCGATCTGCTCCATCCCCCGGAGGCGGACGCCGACGCCCGCGATGTCTATCGGGACGGCTATAGCCTCGGTCGTGTCCGCGACCGCGCCCGGTTCCGCCGCCATTACGACCGCTACGGCGATCTTTGGGCGGGGCTCACCACGACGTTCCGGGCGCTGTCGCGTGGGTCGAAGCCTCTCGGTCTGCCTGCCATGGGCGGTCTCTTCGATCCGCTGTTGTGCCCCGATCTCGACAAGGCGGAACTCGCGAATTCGCGGCTCCTTGCTGCCGTCCATGCCTTGGCCTACTTCACCTCGGATGGCGCGCTCAGCCGTGTGAACTATCGGGACATGGGCACCGAGGAACTCGGGTCCGTCTACGAGTCACTGCTCGAACTCCACCCGGTCGTTCAGGTGGCCGAGCGTCCTTGGACCTTCGGCTTTGTCGGCGACGATCTGGGTGGCAGCGCCAAGGGCAACGAGCGAAAGCTGTCAGGCTCCTATTACACACCGGACAGCCTTGTGCAGGAATTGCTCCGCTCCGCTCTCGATCCGGTGATCGAGCGAACGATCACGGAGAACCCCGGCGACCCGCGTGCCGCGCTCCTCAAGCTCCGTGTTATCGACCCCGCCTGCGGCTCGGGCCACTTCCTGCTCGGCGCGGCGCGGCGGCTGGCCGACGCGGTCGCAAGACTCGATGCCGAGAGCGACCTGCCAGACGAGGCGATCCGGCGGCATGCTCTGCGCGAGGTGGTGCGGCGCTGCATCTACGGCGTGGACCGCAACCCCCTCTCCGTCGAACTGTGCAAGACGGCCCTTTGGATTGAGGCTATCGAGCCCGGCAAACCGCTTTCCTTCCTCGATGCGCATGTCAAATGCGGTGACAGCCTCGTCGGCGTGTTCGACCTCAAGGTACTGAAGGACGGTATCCCGGATGATGCATTTAAGGAGTTGACCGGGGACGACAAAGTGTATTGCCGCGACCTCAAAAAGCGAAATGCGGCCGAACGCAAGACGCCCCACCTTGGCTTCCTGAGTGACGCTTCCGTGCCCCCAGCCTTGGCGGCGGCGTTCAATGCCCTCACCGAATTGCCCGAGGACACGGTCGAGCAGGTCGAGGAAGAAGCGCACGCGCTGAAACGGCTTCAAAAAGGACAGGCGACTTACGACCTCAAGGTCGCCTGCGATCTTTGGTGTGCGGCGTTTTTCCTACCAAAGGCCGGGAAACCAGAGTTCGTCGGGCGCGATCTCGTGCCCACCACGGACACCGTTTGGCGGTACGTGCGCGCCCCTTCTACTGTGTATGGCCCGCTGATCGGAGCGACATCCGAGGTAGCAGGCCGGGCAAGGTTCTTCCATTGGCCCTTAGAGTTCCCCGAAGCATTTGCCGTTGGAGGATTCGATTGCGTCCTCGGGAACCCGCCATGGGAAACAATGAGCCCGGACTATAAGGAGTTCTTTTCGGCGTTCGACGAGGGAATACGTCACCTATCTCCCCAAGAGCAAGATATAGCCTTCAAGTCATTATTGTCAGATAAAATGATTGCCACTCTATGGGAAGAGCACTGTCTTTCTTTATACGCGTCTGTAAACTTTATGAAGTCAAGCGGTCGTTATCGCCTCTTTGCAGAAGGTAATCTCGGCAAAGGTGATTTCAACGTCTATCGGATGTTTGTCGAGACGGCTCTCGCTTTGACACGAAAAGAACGGGTAGCCGCCCAGTTTGTCCCAGAAGGACTTTACAATGGAGCTAATGCAACGGCCATTCGGAAGGAGATTTTCGGCGCATTTCGACTATCAAAGATTGGTGGATTTGAGAATACACGAGGTATTTGGTTTCCATCTATCGATACTCGAATGAAGTTCTGTCTCTACGTGGCATGGAAAGAAGGAAAGACAGAAGATTTTTTTGCTGCATTCAATATCAATAGTCATGACCGCCTGCAAGCATTCAGCAATGAGATTGGTTTGAGAATACCAATGTCAATAATTATGGACTTCTCTCCAGAGACATATTCGCTCCTTGAATTTTCATCCCAGAGGGAAATAGATATATGCGCGCGAATGTATGTGAAATATCCTCGATTTGGTGAAAATATTGCAGGTTATCCATTCAGAGAGTATATGCGTGAAGTTGATAGTAAGCCTCCGGCCGAGGCCGTCTCGCGCGGCTGAGTCATGGCGGGTAAGAGCCTGCCTTATGGCAAGCGCTAAGGTCATTTCGGAGTTCGAGGTTTTATCTGCCACCGACGTTGGGCGCCGGCGGGTGTGGAGTGCCGAGGACAAGATCCGTGTCGTCGAGGAGAGCCTGCGGGGGTGGCGTCAGGGATCGGCGACGGCGCGGCGGCTCGGGATCTCGCGCTCGCTGTTGACGCGGTGGCGGGCGGACTACCGGGCTGGTCGGCTGGGTGCCGTGGTGCCGACGTTCATGGCGGTGACCACGGCTGAGGCCGCCGCTCCGGTTTTGGCGCCCCTCCCGGTTGAGGGCCCGCCGATATCGCATGCCGTTGTGCCGCCGGCCGTGGAGACGACGGTCGAGATCGTGCTGCGGAATGGGCGGCGAATGATCGTGCCGGTCACGGTCGATCCGGCCGCGCTGTCGCGATTGGTTACGGCCGTGGACGCGCCATGATCGCCTTCCCGGCCGGCGCGAAGGTGTGGATCGCAGGCGGCGTCACCGACATGCGCTGCGGCATGAACAGCCTGGCGCTCCGGGTTCAGCAGGGGTTGGGACGAGATCCGCACGGTGGGGAGATCTTCTGTTTCCGCGGCCGGCGGGGCGACCTCGTCAAGATCCTGTGGCACGACGGGGTCGGGATGTCGCTCTATCTGAAGCGGCTCGAGGCCGGCCGGTTCGTCTGGCCGGCCGGTCCCGGCGGGGGTGCGGTGGCGATCTCGGCGGCACAGCTCGGCTATCTCCTGGACGGCATCGACTGGCGCAATCCGCGCTGGACGCAGCGCCCGGCGAAGGCCGGCTGAGTGCCGCTATTTGGCTGTTCCTGCTGGGTTTTGCTGGCCGGACATGGTAGCTTCGGACATGTCCGATACCGCCGCCGAGATCGCTTCTCTTCGCGCCCGATTGGCCGCTTCCGAGGCTCGTGCCCGGACGGCGGAGGCGGAACTCGCCGAGGCGCGGGCGGTGGTCTCGACCTCCGAGGCGATGATCGCTCACCTCCGGCTGGAGATCGCCAGACTGCGCCGCGAGCAGTACGGCCGCAGCTCAGAACGGCGGGCTCAGTTGATCGAG
>JAIBBE010000267.1 GCA_019694835.1 Fimbriimonadaceae bacterium
TCTCGGACACCACGAAGGGGCTGCGACCATCAGCGGAGCCGCCGTGAGTGCCTTTACGTATGCGAGCTTGCCCCAACTCGACATGACGATCGCCCATCTGCGCGATGTTCTCGGCGAACAGATCTACCACTCCCTCGCACGCAAGGGTGCGGTGATGAGTACCGCCGAGATGATGACCTACGCGCACGACCAGATCGACCAGGCCCGAGCGGAACTGACCGCTGTCTCGGAATAGAACTACGTGAGACATCCTTGGCCCTAGCATTCCCGCCCGACCTTCCCGCAGGTCGCGGTGTCGCAAGAGTCTGTCTCGTCCCCCATGCCACCGCTTCTGTCGCTCACCAACCGATGGGTGGCCCAAAACGAAGCCAGGTGAGAGGGAAAGACCCTCTCACCTGGCTTACCTAGTAGCGGGGACAGGATTCGAACCTGCGACCTCTGGGTTATGAGTTGGATTCTGTTGTGCCACAACGGTTTTCATTATTCCGTTAGCGCTGGTCAACGGTGGTTCGGGTTCCGCAAGGGTTTCACTGAGTCGCATGATTTTCACCTGTTTCAGGGGAAAGCGTGACCAAATCGGTGACCAATCACTGCGCCGGTCGGTTCTGCTGCACGGATGGGTGACAGTTTCGTGCAGCAGACCCATCATCCGCGATAGCTGTCTTTCGCATCCGCCGAACCCGCGCCGAAATCAGAGAAATAGCCCAAATTCGGATCATCGAATGTACCCACAAGCAGTCCGCGGTCAAGAAACCGATTGAACTCTTCGCAACTTGTCTCTGGGAGAAGCGCACAGCCGTGGCAAGCCGCCAAGTTGCATGAGTCGGGGCCTTGTCCCTTTTCGCCCGCATCCATACAGACGGGATCAGTTGAACACCAGCGTGCTTCATTTAGTGCAGCTGAAAAGACTGGAAACAGTTGATCACGCCCTGCCATACGGACGAGACCACCCATGGTCCCCTCAGAGTCACCAGCAGCGGTGTAGATCAACAGACCGGCCATCTCACGCCCGTCCTGCTTGGACACATAGAGTCGCTCACGAAGTGAGGCCGAACTGTATCCGCAAGTGAATACAAGTTCATTAATCAAGAGGTGCGCCAAGGTGTGCAGCATGATCATTCGTGGGCTGATCTCGCGCAGCCGCCCACCCCTGTCAGTAACAACCTGGTTGTATTGTCGGCTGATACGGTCAGCCCGGGCCTGAACTTCTGCACGCGCCTCCCACCGATGTAGCCGATCACGATCGAGTTCGAGATATATTCCCTCGCCTTTAACGACGTAGGCGGGCAACCAATCACGTTCGGGCGGAAGCGGATGACGTCGGAGCAGTGCCTTGCCTTCAGAGATTTTAAGATCGCTATCGCGGCCCCGAGTGAAACCGCGCAACACTCGCGTCTCTTGCAAAACAGTCACCCGTCGCACCCGATCGAGATGGCTAGAAAGATCTTCGTGCACACCTGGATCCGAGGCTCGCAAAGCATCGTCATTAGGAGTCTCACGGATCATCTTGAACTCTGGATACCGCCAGATGTCGAGTCCATCAGCTCCTTCGCCACCTTCGCCGGACTGATTTTCCCCGCTACCAAAACGATCCTTGTACGCGGCCAGCAGCTCGTCGTCCGGATAAGAGTCAAAGAGTTCGGCCGGCAGCTGGCCGCGAATCTGAGCAGCTGTCGCCTCAGCGCCAACAAAAGTGTGAATAGCGTTGAGCGCTGTGGCAACCTCAGCGCGGGCCAAAAGCTCACGGAGAGCTCCACTTACGGCCCCCACCTTCTGCGGCAGAAAGATGGAGGACTCTACGTGGGGAAAGTAGACGTTGCCAGCCGCTCGAAGGGCGCCACGCATGGGCCTGTCACATTTCCCGCTACTCTCATGCAGCCATGGACGCGCACCCGTACACAAATAGGGCTGCGTCCGACCTTCCAACTCCTCCGTGAGCACGGTGCTGTCCTGGCCCTTGGCGTCTTTCCTTCCAGCCATCGTGATTCCCATTAGGGTGCGGGTTGCACCGCACCCCTGCGATGTATCTCGCTTGTTTTTTGCGTCGAAACCACAGCGCACGACCTGGCCTTCCAAGCCTCCCGCACCGGTGGAGAACAGCCGGATTGTTCCCCTGCATTGGGTACTTGCCGATCGGTGAACCCACTCGCGAAATGGGAAGTCATCGATGTGGCCTCCTTCGCAGATTGCCACAAATGGCACCTGCGACATCTTTGGTCCCTTGCCGCCTTTAGCTCCGGCATGAGCGGAGTCTTCGCAACGCACAATCTCCTGAAAGCTCAGTGGAACTTGCTTTAGACGCTTGCAGTACATACAGAAGGCGTACCGCGGAAAACGTAGAACAGGTACCGACAACTTGGCATTTCGGTGATCGTTGGCTGAACCCGGACGGTAGTCCGGCGGAAGCCGAAACTCCTTGACGTTCAGGCGAGCCTCGAGCCGCCAGTCGTGAACGACGTAATCCTCGAGCACAAGGTCTTTGTTGTCTCGTGGGAACCAATGCTCAAGACCACCGGTGATTACCGAACTCCCGTCGACCAACACGCTCATAGCACCCACGCCAAATGGGGTGACCAACTGCGCCCGTCGAATCCTTCCCGACGTCACTGTCCCTCCATTGCTTCGATGTCATCGTCGAGATATGCCCTGGTGATTTGAAGTCGGCATTCCGCATCCACGCTGCGCATACTCATCGGGGTATCCCACGTCACGTTCTTGTTGTCGGGGTCCGGCATCTCGCCAGCCGGCCGCATGAGGCCTTGCTTCGGATCTCCGCTGAAAAAGGTTGTTGCAGCCCAGGCGGTTCGTTCACCAACCTCCCAGGTGAGAGCCCGCTGCCGAACCCAATGATCGAAAGTGGCCAATTCCTCGGGGTCGACCAACTCGGCGCGTCCCCGAAGTAGTGCAATAGCTTCCTCGAATGCGTGAACCGGAAACGGATCAGGCTGAAGCTCCGGTTCGAACTGCCGCATCCGCGCGATCGCGGCTGCATGGAGCGCTCGCTTAAGCACCGGCTCTGCGAAAGGGGTTACCGAGGTCGGCTCCACCTGCGCGTAAAGCTGTTGATGGTAAGTCCGGAATCGCTCGTAGTGGCTGCGGTCACGTGGCTTGCCGGCGCCATAGATGATGATTACGAGGCCGGGCGACTTCACATTGCGGCCAACGCGACCACTGACCTGGATGTATTGCGCAGTAGTCTTCGGTTGGCCCACTATTGTCATTAGTCCCAGACGATCAATGTCGACTCCTACCTCGATGATGTTCGATGCCAGGCAGATGTCAATGCATTCGGGATCGGGCAACTCAACTTGCAATTGCTCGATCGCTTTTGGAATTTCGTCACTTCGGCGCCGAGAGGTCAGCTCGAACGTGTTGCGGCACCATCGAGGCTCGACGCCATCACGCCGCTGCAGTCCAACCAAGTAGTCGGGGATATCAGATTCCAGCAGTGAGACGGTGTTTCCCAGTTCGCGCAGACTATTCAGGAAGTTCAGATTCGTCCAGTAACCATCACGATCGGCAATGTCGGGTATCCGGATTCCTGCCTGAAGAGTGGCAGCTGCTACTCGGACCTGAACCGTCTGCGTCGAGCCAAGAGAGGAGCTCATAATGCCCAGATAGCGCCGACCAGGAGCTTGGCTACCGTCTTCTAAAGTCGCCGGCTCGGCAAAGAATGAGTGCCCCTCTTCGAGTCCATGCGGCGGAAACAGTGCCACCTTCTCACGTCCAAATAGAGCCTTGATCTGATCTTCATATCGCCGGACGGTGGCGGTTGAAGCAATGATCTTCGAAGGGATGTTACGGCCTCTCCGGCGATCCGTTGTTAGGTCATCAATAACCGGCTCATAGAGGCCGACCATTGATCCGAGGGGGCCGGAAATCAAATGCAGTTCATCTTGAATTATCAGACCTGGTGGTGAGAACACCTGCTCGCCGTGATCACCCAATCCAAACAGCTTGCGCGCCAAGGGCTGCCACGCCATTATTGCGAATTTGTCAACGGTCCCGATAACGATCGAAGGGCGAGATTCATAAATATCCTCATCAACTACGTGGACCGGAAGACCTCGCTTGCCACTGAACCTGCAGCTATCGTCAGTACAACGCAGAACAACCTTGGTCCCTGTTAACTCATAGCCAGGCGTGTCTTGTCCGCGCGACTTACGGATGGGGCCCATTCGCGTCCCACACCAAGGGCACTTCAATAGCAAGAACTGGTTTGACGCGTAATAATCCCGCTGCAACGACTTTAGACTTGCTTGAGCTTGTTTCCAGGTATTCGGTGTCGACTCGCCACCGAGCCACACACCGATTCCAAACGGCAACGAACCCAGTTCATCTTCGTTCTTTGAGCGCAAGTCCTCCAGCACGCAGATGAGCGACGACGCCCGCAGGAACTGCTGCGCGGTCAACAAGCGGAGCGTGTACCGCATGATTGTGTCGGTTCCGCCATCGTCTTTATAGCGAAGTCGACGCGCGAGTAGAGAAATCGCCGCAGCACCAAGATAAGCTTCAGTCTTGCCGCCGCCAGTCGGAAAGAAGATCAAGTCAACAAGATCGCGTCTGAGGTGTTCCGGACGAACCAGTTCGGGCAGGCTCGCCAGGACGAACGCGATCTGGAAGGCGCGCCATCTTCCGGAACGTTCATTTGGAATAGGTTCGGGATGGGCGCCTTTGGGACGATAAATCTTGTCACTCCCAAGAACGACATCCCGAATCGGTAGACGCGACCTTAACTGTTGATACAACATCGCATGATTCGCGAGTCGGAACGCCCGCCCAGCGAGGTCATTCGATTCGACTTCCCTCCAACCTTCTTCCATACGCTCTAACGCATCCGCGCACTGATCCATGTGTCGGCGAGCGGCAGAGTGAAACCGCTCTGGCAGATTCGAGATGCGACTCCGCTGTTGCGTGATCCACTCCCCATAGAGAGTAAGAACCTTCTCTACCTGAGCCTTTCCCTCGTCAGATCCTTTGGCTAATTCCTCCATGCTCACACTGACCGGGACGCGGGAGCCATCTGCGAGTTTTTCGTAAACGTCAGGCGTCAGGCTGGTGACTTCGTAAGCCGGCATCGAATCGGCCGATACTGATTCAACGAATGGAACGAGCGCGCTGGGCTGCTGCACGACACCCCAGTCCGCTGCGCATCCATGCCCGATCGCAAAGGTACGTTGATAGCGGTAAAGCAGCGCAATTGACTGTTGCTCGTCATCACTGTCCGGCTGCTCAACATCAGGGTACGGCTCGATCGCCGCCCCGTTCTGGGCCGAGACGGTGAATCCGATCTGGAAGAACGCATTGCTTGGCCCAGTACCCCGAACGTCATTGATGACCGCAACCGTGACTAGACGAAGGTCGTCCGCTGCCTCGTTGGGAACCGGCCGAGTGAATACCGTCGCGGACGGAACTATGCGCGGCGCAATTTTCGGCGCCGTGACAATCGGGGACATCGTTACCTTCGATCGCTTCCTATCCTGCAGCAGGTCCTTAGCAGGCACTGTGCCCTCGACCGTGAACGGACGCCGGACCCACCACCTAAGATTCAGGCTTCGCTCATCCGCAGCACTCACGTTGATCGAGTCGTAATATGCCCCCGTCACCTTGAGATGGAGCGAGCCTGTTTCCGGCACACGAACTTTGAAGGAAACGGCCATCGCGGAAGGTTTGCGTCGATTGGCATCCGACAAATCGAAATCGTCTGAATCCAGCTGGTCCTGTCGGATAGTTCCCCTGAGCTCAGTTGGCGGTTGCATGGGATTCTCGTCGCTTTCCGGCAGCCCAGGGATGACAATCGGGTCGTCCGACGAATCGGCCCCTAGGGTTGAACCACCGTCTTCGTTCACATTTGCGGATCCGCTACTGCCGCTGGCCGCTCCCCCGCTATATAGGACACCCACGCCGTAGCGGCGAAGCGGATCAGATCGAGTGAGAATTTCCTCAAGGGTGTCACGATCATGAAATTGGCCATTAGTATCGGCCTTGGTCTCGAAGGTAATAGCCAATTTCGAGCAATCAATAGGGTTACCGGAAGGTATCTCACCAAGTGAAGGACCGAACAATTCACGGCGCACCGAATCTTCAACAATCGCTCGCGCCTCGACACCTGTCATAGCTTTCCCTCCAGACCAGCGAGCCCAGTCTTCTCTTCGATCAACCCGTACAACCGGTCGGTAGCCCGCGTTAAACCTGTGTAGAGAACTGACGTGAAGTTGGGGACCAGATCCCGATCGAGATCGGTGACCACAACCGCCGGCGCCTCAAGGCCTTTGTAAGCGTGGATCGTGGAATACAAGAGCTCTCCACGCCTTGCCTTGGAACCGTCTGCTTGCTTCAAGACTTGGCGTAACCAGGGGTCCATTGCGCTAGCCGCAACGGAGTCACTTCCGAGAGGGCTCAAGACGACGATTTCATGCAAATCGTACTTCTCATCTCGGAGCGCCTCGATCGCCTGCCGTAGGAGCGCAGACTGGTCCTCACCCCGACGATATTTCAACCAAACGGGCAGTGCGCCGTCATCCTCACGGCGAAACTTTTGATAGCCCGGTCTGAGTCCGCTAAATAGATTGACTGCGTATCCGATACGAGGAAGGTTGCGGCAGTTCATGATTAGCTTGCTCGAAGTTAGGTTCGGCATACGCGACCTCAGTAGTTCTCGTCGATCCCCTTCGCCGTAGATCGCTTGACGTTCGAAGTCTCCAAAGAGCAAGACTCGTCCAGATTTGAGGCCTCCCCTGACCATGAGATCCAATACGTCCAAGTAGGGGCCGCTGATGAGATCCTGGACCTCATCGACGACGAGGAAGTCGCCTTGCGCTTCGTCACCCTCGATGAGGGACTCGAGCGCGAGCTGCGGGAGCCGCTCGACCCAGAAATCGTTTGTTGCGTCGGCCGGGGCCTTGAGCTTGGCCACTTCGAGCATCTGGCGGTGCAACGTTCCGACCGCAAGGCCCGGCACATTCGGCATGTCCGCTGTCAGTCGCCTAGCCAGGAATCTGTTAAAGCAGATCAAGCGTCCGCGACGGCCCTCCGCCAACTCCCGTCGAGCAGCCTCCATGGCGAGGAGCGTTTTGCCAGATCCAGCCGGGCCGGTAAACAGCACCGCTTGGTTGTCTGACATCGCATCGAGTGCGTCGTACTGTTCCTCTACAAAGTGGACTAGCTGGCTTTCGCGAGCATTACGAAGATCACCGGCAAAGACGCCAACCTCGAAGTTGGGACGCAGAAGCAGGGCAATGCGCCTGGCAGTAGCCTCGTCTGGCCCCACGCCCCCATAAGAGAAATGTGCGATTTTGCTATCCAGATGAGCTATTCCAGCCCGGTACGTTCGGCGGATTGCCTCAATCGGGTCATTCTTTAAGTCCTCTGAATCAAGAATCTGCCATTCATGCCACTCTGACGATGAGGGCAGACTGGTTCTGGCTCGGACTCCGGTAAACCAAGCCGCGCTAATCACAGGGAGCGACCTGAGCTCGACCTGCTTTCGCTCTAGATATTTGCGAATTGAGTGCTTAGCTTCACTCGCCTGTTTTATCGGGCCGCGAGCGGTCGGCGCTTGTTTGCCAAGGTACCAAACACCGCCATCAAAATGAATATAGTCATGGGACTTTACTTCGATCACCAAGAGGCCAAGCCGCGGCGCAATTATGACGAAATCGGCCTCCCCTTCCGGCTTCTTGGCGTGCTCGGCGATGCCAAGGGAATGAAGCACAATCCAGTCGTCGGTGTCTCTGCTTCCTGCGAGCGCCTGATATAAGGCTTTTTCGCCAGGAGGTGCGTCCTCCGGGAAATAGGCCGGGATCATTCGAGCCACTGTGCACCTCCATCCTTGAAAGGCACTCTCGCCTGAGGACGCGGAACAATTTCCGTGAATGGAGCGCGAGCAAGTACCCGCGCGACGATCATGCCGCGGAAGCCTTCGCGCTCAAGTTCCAGATGCATGAAACCTTCTTCTTCCAGCGCTCGAAGATCCGCGCGCCCAACGGCATCTTCAAGCTCTTGACGCAGATCAGCACTGGCTCGGTACACCGCCCGACGAAGAATCATTGCGTTGTTGAAACTGGGGTTCGCTGGGATGCCGAGCCAGTCCAACAAGAGCGCCAGATCCTGCTCGTATCTCGGGCATATGAGGGTCGGATCAGTCCATGCTCTTACACGCGTGGCCGCACGTACTTTCCGAGCGTCAAGTTCCGCGATCACTTGCTTAGTTCCCTTACGGTCCAGCCGTTCCGCAAGCGCTTGCTTCCAGAGGGCCTGGGTCGCAAGAATTCCCTCAGCGTGGGTTCCAACCTCAGCCATGGCAGCCTCGAACATGGCGCCGTGCTCAGTTGCCCCCTCTCTGAGGACTAGATACGTGCCTGGGCGCACATCGGCTACCGCTTCATAACTCACTCGATTACCCTCTGGCAGAAGCGGATCGAGTGCACGAATGCGCTCACCATCGTCCAGCCAAAGTCCAAACCCTCCAGCTAAGAGAATCTTTCGCGCTTCGACTTCTCCGCTCTCAGGTTCACGATCCTCGCCCTCGCGTCGGCCCCAAACTGGTTGGGGGTAATACTCATCGACGATTTGGGCATCCTCCGGGACCTCGGTCGGCGGATCCTCGATGTTGCCGACGAAGTGCACTTTTGACTGGATTTCGCTGCTGTGTTCCGCGTGGGACACAAGGCCGGACGGCGGAAGAGATCGATTGACGAACCAGGCCGGCATGACGAAAGTAATTGCCCCGGTGGCTGGCGCGGTCACCAACGATGCCGAAAATAGAGTCGGCGGACCAAGAATGTAACTCTGTTCGATACGCTGCGAGAGGCTCTCCAGTTCGCCTGTGAGCAGCACGCTGACGCCATAGTTTTCAAGCCAGTTCCGCAGTCCCGCGCGCGCGAACCCGTTTCTTGCCACTACCGTGCAAGATTCCGGCCCCACTTCCCTCACCAGTCGCAGGATCTCATCCCCCAGCGGAGAGTCGGATTCCGTGACGGCCTCAGCCGCGGAGCTGATTTGATTCAGCAGTGCCTCGTCATTAACGGATCCGCGGAGTCTCTTGACCTCGCGGCGTACTTCTTCCACCCCCTCATACACCGCCGGGTTGAAGCCATTCGGCTGCGGCTGTGTCAACCGCCTCCAGCGGATTGCATTAGCGGCCCGGATGAGTCCTCCCCAAACCTCTTTGTTTTCCTCGTCAATTCGGAAAAGCGCCGTTCTAACAGCTGAGTTGAGCGCGGCCCCTATGGGATCACCAACCGCAATGATCTCAACACCATTCCGGAGGACTGCTCGACAATTCTCGTAGCGCCGGATCACATCCTGAATTCGGCTCATAGTGCCACCGTGAAGGCGAGTGCCTCAACCCCGACTGGCGGCTTCCAGCGAAGATCATCCCGAACGGATATGGGTCGGCTATTCGCCACCCGCGCTTGAACAACCAACTCAGCGGCGGATTCGTCAGCGACTGACCTGTCGATTACGCACAGGACGATGGGTGTCTCTA
Source organism: Fimbriimonadaceae bacterium (assembly GCA_019694835.1). Next base: position 9,491 of record JAIBBE010000267.1, read on the forward strand.
TTTCGTTTAGATACTTGATTGCTCCGTACCGATCAAGGATGGCGAGAGCGCAATGGCTTGGAATTGCGGCGCCTTCGCCCAGTCGTGCCGATGGAATGATGACGGTTGCCCATGTCGCAGATTTTTTTCCCGCAGGGAGCACGTAGTTTTCGAGCCGCACAGGGGGCGAAATATGACTCGCACCGTTGCCGACGTAGGCCCGGAGATCGTCCATTAGCCACTTCGCGGTTCCTACAAGAACTAGATCCTCAGCAGGCGCAGCGGTGCGTTCCCTCCAAGAACGTCCTGCGTCCGTAAGCTCACCCAGGAAACCTGGGTCCGCGACTTCGTCCTCAACGTTTTCACACGGGCTCGATAGCGGCACAACCGCCTTGTACCAATCGACGTGCCTGGTTTTGCCCCCAATCGTTACGCGAGGTGGTGTCTTTGTCTCGTCCAGTTTGGCGAAGGCACCAGCAACCACATTCTTCTCGGTCACAGCACGCAAATAAGGCTGACAGCCGGCCTGGCGCTGTTCTTCAGCCCAGCGAAATACGTCAATCGGATCCGCAAGCTCGGGAACAGGAGCTTTAAGCATCCAACCGGTACCAATAAGTGCAGCCGCAAAGTCTCGGCATGGTACCGAGATCGCCACGACCAGCTGACGGCCTTTGAAGGCCTGTATATGACGCCGGAGCAGTGAACCAAGGCCTACGAATGCGCCTATGAAGGGGTCACTCAGCAACGGTCCGTTCGGATCATCCGTCATTCCGAGAATGGTCCGAGGTCGACCCGCGTCGACCGTCTCTGACATCCACATCCCCCAGTTTGGATTCGTTCAAACCGCACGGGATCCCCGTAGTTCCGCATGCTAGCCGACTGCCCCGACAAGTTTCAGAATGTTCCGGGGCGCACGCTGAGCAAACGCTCAAAGACTGGCTTGTCGACTTACGGCCTCGCGTATGGCGTCGATGACCGTTGGTTGGGCTTCGTGTTCCCAAAAACGCAACACAGTCCAGCCGGCCGACTCAAGAGCTGCCGTCTGCTGGCGGTCCCGCTCGGCGTTTCGTTGGAGCTTGGGCGACCAATAATCCGCGTTCGCGGTTGGTTGCCGGCCGTGAGTTGGGCAGCTATGCCAAAAGCAGCCGTCGACGAAGATGGCAACTTTGCGTTTCGTGAATACGATGTCAGGCCGGATCAACTTCCCGTCTGCGGGGATGGGGTGGTCCTTGCGGAACCGATACCCAGATCTATGAAGCGCTGATCGCAGCTCGACCTCTGCTTTCGTATCTTGCCGACGGATCGCGGCCATGTTCCGGGACCGGCCGGGAGTGGTGACGTACGTTGGCGATTCGGCCACCGCCGGCGTGCCGACCTTCTTCGACGTGTCCACTTCGTTAACGTACGCCCAAGCGGTTTGACGGCCCCGGGGCCGAGAGGTATCTTTCGAACATAAGTTCGAATGATGGGAGCATGGGATGGGCGGCCAGCTCAGTTGTCTGGAGATTTGCGCTGGTGCCGGCGGCCAGTCACTCGGCCTTGAACAGGCTGGATTCGCGCATGACCTCGCCGTCGAAATAGAACCGGAAGCGTGCCAGACGCTCCGTACCAATCGGCCGTCATGGAACGTCTACGAGGGAGACGTTCGCGAGATCGACGGGACCCACTACCGAGGTATCGACCTGTTGGCAGGCGGGGTGCCCTGCCCGCCATTTTCAATCGCGGGTAAGCAGCTAGGCAAAGATGACGAGCGCGATCTGTTCCCTGAAGCCTTGCGGCTTGTAGAGGAGGCTCGGCCCAAAGCCGTAATGCTTGAGAACGTCCGCGGACTGTCCACGGTGAAGTTCCAGATGTATCGGCATTCAATCCAAGATCAGTTATCCAAGATGGGTTACGACTCTGATTGGCAGGTGCTGAACGCTTGCGAGTTCGGAGTTCCGCAATTGCGCCCACGCTTCATTCTCGTTGCTACGCAACGCCGTTACTTCAGACGTTTCCGGTGGCCCGGCGCCGAGGGCACTCCGCCGACGGTCGGCGAGGTGCTCTTTCCACTCATGGCACGCGACGGTTGGCCAGGCGCCGAAATCTGGGCTGAACGCGCCGGAGGGATCGGCCCCACAATCGTCGGCGGTTCACGCAAACACGGTGGCCCAGACCTCGGCCCTACACGCGCGCGCGCTGCATGGCTCGAACTCGGAGTTGATGGAAAGGGTCTGGCTAATCACGGCCCCAATGAGCTCACCCCGGTGGACCATACGCCGCGGCTCACGCTCGAAATGGCAGCTGCAATACAGGGTTTCCCTTCCGACTGGAAGTTCTCCGGCCGTAAGACTGCCGCTTACCGACAGATTGGTAACGCATTCCCGCCACCGGTTGCCCGTGCAGTTGGGACTGCTATTGGAGAAGCTCTCGGAGCTAGTCGTCGCACATCGGCTGCTAGGCGACTTGCCGTAGTCCGGTCAGCTTAGATCGACAAGGCCAGCTAGCTTAAGAATCGCAGCCTTGGCGATTTCACGATCGCCAGGCGCCAGCATTCGGTAGCGGTCGTATACCTCTTCGGCGGCATCCCGTATGTGACGTCCAGCGTTGATCCACTCAGCTAGCCGGATTCGGTCGGCCTTGCCCAGCCGCCGTGCTGCCGTCTCTATCTCTTCGGGCGACTCGGGTTTCGCCAACTCAGACCTGACGGGCTCGTTGCACTCGGAGCATTCGGTGCGCAGATTGCGGATGTCCACGCCACCGCCGAAGTCGGCGGACAGCACATGGCCGACTGTCAACGCGACCGTCGCATCCGGATCATCGAGACGAGGTTCACCACTACGCGCGCCGCACACGACACAGGCCCAACCATCACGGTCAAAGACAGCTCTGCGTTTCGAGCGGCTGATCGACGACTTGGCCGGCCGCTCGTATCCACAGCCGGGATACCAACCTATTTTGTCGATACGGTATTGCTCAGGCAGCAAACTTATGTCGTACTTGGTCGATGGAATGACCCAACCGTCTTTGTGGCGCAACTGGCGCAGGCGCCGTTGAAAGTGCTCGTCGTCGTTAGGTTGGGATGGTTCCCCAAGAGCGGCTCTCGCCTCTTTTGTTGTGAAGGTTTCGCCCACCCCTTTGTTAAAGCGCAGCCAGGCCGCAAGCTTCCGCTCGACACCGTATGGGCGTTTCGTTCCGGGCTCGAACTCCAACTCCCACCACAACTGGCCATTCGGCGCGAACGCCTCGGGCGGATAGTCCATAACCAATTTGCCTCCTCCAGAGCAAACAGCCCAGAACCACGGGACCACGGAACTTCTAATCCTTACCGATCGCTAGGAACACCTATCTCCGTCTCTCGGAACTCAGAAACGGAGCTCGCCCACTCGAACGCCCATGGCGCCCGCGATGGACTTCAGCACTACAGGCGACAAAGATTCACGGTTCGCCGGGATGGTCAACGGCGGGCCGCCGTCTCTATCCATCCGAATATGAGAGCCTTTTCCCCTTCCGGAAATGATGCGCCAACCCTTGTCCTCGAGAAAGCGAGTGGCCTTCCTCGTGCTTACCGAAGGCAATGCCGGAACATGGCCAATCCACGGCAGCAGAGGCCGCTCACCGACCGGCACAACGACGTGAGTGATTCTCTTGCAGTCGAATAGGCCTCGATGCAGATGCGGCGCCAGGTCCCACTCGGCCAGGTTCCGCCGAGGCAATATCGTTGCTTCCTGAACCTGGCACATAAGTTGCTTCGCACCTTCGGCGAAAGCGCCATCGGCAAGGTACCGGCCGGCCTGACGGTAGCTCGGAGGGAGAGGCTTGAACCATTCTGGTAGCAACGCGAGCGTTGCCCGCCTCACCACGAGGGGGACACCTCTGCGATAAACATCTTCAGTCTTGAAGCGACGCAACATCTCCGCACATGCAAGTGCTTCCTCGAGGACATCGTCCGAGCCCTTCCGCATCAGCGGAATCACCACATCTTGGTGGTAGGGCAGGTACCGCCGAGTTCTCTCGACCATTTCGAAACGGATGGCCATTGACTCGATCTTGTGGTGGAAAGCCTCATGCAGATACAAGACCGACATCGCCGCTCGGCAGGCTCCAAGAACGTTCGCATCGTCGTCACGCTCGGTCGGATTAAGCCGGCTAAGAATTACGGCGGCGAGCTCAAGAACCGCGGCTTCCCGAATGTAGATCGCCGAGCCAAGTCCAAAGTAGTGAAGAGGCGTGTACCACGCTTGGGCATCAATCACGTCCTTCGGCGGTTCAAGAAAGCCCGAATTTGCTCTTCGCCGAACCTCGTCGTACACGGATCGAGAACTCCCAACCCAATTGGATGGTGCATCCTCAAAATCCGTTTGTGTGGGATGAATCTGAGACCAGTCGGGCTCGTAAACATCGACTCCCTCCGGCTCACCCGGCCAAGGCCCCGTTCCGTTGAGGTCGACGAGATTCATTTCAACGAGGGTCTCAACGACAGCGGCGATCGATAGAGCGTCAGCCACGATCGATTCCTGCTACCCGTAGCCTCAAAGATTTGCCTCCTTACTCGGTGCGCCGAACTAGAGTCCCGGGATCTACCCCCAGTGCGTTGGCAAGCTTGTGGATGTTCAAAAGCGAGATATTGCGTTCCCCACGCTCGACCGCCCCGACATATGTCCGATGGATACCGGCTTTGGCAGCGAGAGCCTCCTGTGAAAGGCCGATTTTTCGCCGCTCAGCAGCTACTTGCCGCCCGAAAGCCACCAAGACCTCTTTGCCCACGATCCATCGACGATCCGGGCATTGATGCCTATGTGTCTACAGACTATAAGTAGCACCTTGGTAGATTGGGCATCTTGATCCGGAGGCCTAAACCCCATAACGGCTGACAGGGAGGACGACCATGCCGCACAACCTCGATCCCTGGACTTCCTATCCGGCACCGGACCTGATCCAGCCGACTGAAGGAGTCGTCAGCGATATGGCACTGACGGCTCTGGACCAAGTGTGCTGGCACCTGACGTGCTGTGACTTCATCTTCGATGTCGTCGAGGAGGAGTCCGACGTCCTGTTCCATCAACTGGCGGCAGACATCGAGCACGCGAGATTTCGGGCCGAAAGGATCTACTCAACCGCCCGCAAGCTGGACCGACTCACATCAGACGCGACGAAGTGGCAGCGGCACGTTGCTGACGCTTCGGCCCCGGAGGAACACCAATCGTCGAACAGTCCAGCCGAGAGGGATTCGGGAGTGTCCACCGCCGGCGCGTTCCTAGACCAGTTCGAGGGCCAGTTCGATGATGGTGGCGATTCACCGTTGCTCCATTTCACCGATGAGTGGCCCACCTGCCAGGACATCCGCGGCAAGAACGGTATGAGCCGCTGCCGGCAGCCAACGCTCTATCTCGGAGAGGGGCAGTGGTCGGCGAATTGCAGGAAGCACGCCCGGCGGGTCGACCGCGAGCGGCATGAGCGCTGGGACTCCGCGCGGGACGCCGAGCTGACGCGTGAGAGCCAACGCCGCGAGGAACTGCGCCAGGAAGTGGGCCGCGCTGTGATCGGGTGGTGGCGCGAGCGAGGCGGTCCGCTGGAGGCGATCCGCGAAGTCCTGGGGTGACAGCGCCGCCCGAGTCGGCACCTCCCCTTAACTTCTCGCTCACTCTTTCGCACGCCTCGCTCACCATGCCTATGTCGCATGTCCGCCTTCCGCTCCCGCTCTTCTTCAGCTTCGACCACACCAGCCCGTTGTCTCGTCGCCCATCGCCCACATCGCCGCAGTTCAACAACCACCCCCTCTATCTCCCTCACACCTAGTGCATCTTGGGTAACGGAACGGTAACGATATTTCGTCCGCATGAAATAGACGAGCCTTTTACGATCTCGTTGTGGACGACAAACGGTGCCCCCGCTGCGGTGAAGCACTTCCTCCGCCACCTGCATCCCCGCGTCCGGGACGCCCCCCGACGTGGTGCTCCCAGCGCTGCCGGCGGGCCGCGTACGAGGAACGCCGCGCAGCTGCCAATGGCGCCATCGCGGTACGGACCGAAATCGTCGAGAAGCCTGTCGAGCGGATTGTCGAACGCGTCCGCATCGAGAAGCAGGTCGAGGTTCGGACCAGGTACCTCACGGCGGCCGAGGCCGCTCAGGTTGTCCTGGGCTCGCCCCGGGCGTGCGCGACCGTGCTGGAGGCTCTTGCCGAAGAGACCTTCGCAGACGGCGGCGCGCGGTACTGGACGTATGGATATGCCCGCCGGGCGGCCGCGAGATTCGTGGCAGCGATGGAGGCAGTGCAGCGGCCTTACTGAGGCGCGCGCTCCATCTCACAAGAGTTGAGATTCTCTCGATTCTTCACCTTGTGACCGCTCACCCATTGCCGCCCGACGGTGGCCGTAAGAAGTGCGGCTCCGTCTTACGTTTGCTTTAGCGCTTCGCAAAGCCGGCCCCCCCGCCGACATCTTGCGAGGCCTGAGCCAAGGGAGGACATCGGAAAGGTGAACACGAAAGCCGTTGCCTGGGCGGCGAATCAAGACATCGGGTCGCCCGTAGCCAAGCTGGTGCTACTGCAACTTGCCCTGCAGGTTGACGGCAGCTTCGCTTGTCTGCTGTCGGTGCGAAAGCTGGCCCAGGCGTCGTCGAGCGGCCAAAGCACCGTGCGAAGGGCGCTCAACGCCCTGGAGCGTGGCGGGTTCATCAGCCGCGACTACCAGTTCGACGAATCGGGAAGCCAGCGGTCAAGCAGGTATCTGCTCAACCACCCTGCCGTGCAACATCATCCGGCAACCAGTAAGGGTGGGGACCCCACCGATCTGGTACTCCCGCTCGATCTGGGAGTGATACCCACGGGATTGCGTGGGGCGCCCCGATCAGATCGACACCCCCGGATCCCGAAGCGGGATGGGTGATTCGAACGCAAGCACGAGAAACATCACTACCAAGAGAGGCAATCTAATGTTCGATCCCAGTAAGGACCGAGTGTCCATCACGGTCCAGGAAGCAGCGATTAGCACCGGGCTGAAGCCCCACGCCGTCTACCGGCTCGTCAAGAGCGGTGAAATTGAATCCAGGCGCCTGGGCGGCCGGATACTGATTCTGTTCGAGCCGTTCAAAAAGAAGTTCGGGTTATGAACGGCTCAGTCAAGAAGCGCGGCAAGACTTGGTACTACAAGTTCCGTAACCCGCAGATCAACCCCGCCACTGGCAAGCACTCCTGGATCACCAAGGGTGGCTTTCGCACCAAGGCAGAAGCCGCCGATGCCCAGCGGGCGGCGATCGAGGAGGCCCAGCAGGGCAAGTACGTCAACCCGTCGGACAGGACTGTCGCCGAGTTCATCGCTGAATGGCTGGAGTTCAAAAAGCTGAACGCCAGCGCCACGACGGTCCAGGGCTACACCGACGAAATGAACCTCTACGTGCTTCCTCGCGTCGGCGGCGTGAAGCTCCAGAAGCTCGACGAATCGCGGATTCTGCAGCTCTACGTCGACCTGCGCAAGGAAGGCCGGGTCCGTCGCGACAACAACCGCCCGATGTACGAGTTCTGGGCGGCGGGGGTCGCCGCCGGCGAGCCGCCGACCCCGCGCGCGGTCTCCGAGGCGTGCGGCACCACGATCCACGCCGCGCGCTCGGCGGTACGCCGATATCAACGGGGAAACGTTCCGGCGCCGAAACCGCCCGGCCTGGATTCCAAGACCCTGCGCAACATTCACGCCGCGCTGCGCGCGGCGCTCGAGGATGCGGTGGCGCTGAAGTACATCCCGCACAACCCCGCTGCGGCCATCAAACCGCCACGGCTGGAACGCAAGCAGCGGGCGGTATGGACGCCCGCGCAGACGCAGGCGTTCCTGCGCGCCGTCCCTGGCGACCGGCTCAAGGCCCTCTTCTTGCTTGAGCTGACCACCGGCATCCGCCGGGGGCATCTCTGTGGGCTCACGTGGAGCAACGTCGACCTCCACCGCGGAACGATCACCCTGGCCGACAGTCGGATCGTCCTGCACGGCCGAGCGAGCGACAAACGCGGCGGCAAGACGGCCAACGCCGACAAGACCATTGCCATCGACACCCGGACCATCGCCGCGCTCCAGCGCTGGCGGGCGGAGCAGAACGAGATCCGTGTATTGCGCGGCCCGGATTACGAAGGTGGGGACCTTGTCTTCACGACCGAGTTCGGCCGGCCGCTGCATCCGCAGAACCTGGTCGATCTGATCGAGCGCTACGCCGCCGAGGCGGGAGTCCCGCGGATCACGTTCCACGACTTGCGGCACACCTACGCCACCGCCGCCCTGGAGGGCGGCGTCGCGATGAAGGTGGTCAGCGAGCGGATCGGGCATTCCAATGTCAGCTTCACTATGCAGACGTATGCCCACGTGAGATCTGACGCCGACCACGAGGCCGCCCAGCAGGCCGCCGACTTCTTGCTCGGGGACGCTCGGGAGGAGACCGGCGATGTCCCGCCGTCCGAGCTCCCGTGACCAAGCCCCGGCAGATCATGTGACCAAAAGTGTGACCAAATGACACGAAAACGGCCCCCGGAGAGTTCTCCGAGGGCCGTTTTACCTGGTAGCGGGGACAGGATTTGAACCTGCGACCTCTGGGTTATGAGCCCAGCGAGCTACCGAGCTGCTCCACCCCGCGATGGTGAACCCAAGGTTACCGAAACCAGCTGATGCGGCCAAATCGGCCGCAAACGACCGCCCTGCCAGGG
>JAIBBE010000184.1 GCA_019694835.1 Fimbriimonadaceae bacterium
CGAGGTGCGCCGTGCCACGCGCGGGCTGGGCGTCAACCTGCTGGTCGTCGAGCCCACTGGCAAGTCGATCGCGTGGATCAGGCAACTGGCTCAGACGTTTCGGCAAGCCGGTGCGCCCGCGGCCCCGGCGGAATCGCTGGAGGAGTCGATCCGATGCGTATCGCCGAGGTGATCGGAAGGGTCACGCTGTCACGCTTTGATCCGAGCTTGCGAGGCAGCCGCTTCGTCCTCGCTCGGCCCATGCCGCTGGCCGCACTCGTCGAGGGATCTCCGGCACGCGGTGAGGAGCTGGTCGTCTACGACAACCTGGGCGCAGGGCATGGCGCATTGATCGGCGTGAGCGAGGGCCGCGAGGCCGCCAACCCGTTCGGCAAGAAGCCTCCTCCCATCGACGCCTACTGTGCGTGCCTGATCGACAGGCTTTCGTTCTGACTGAAAGGTCCAGGTATCACCCGGCTGCTTCTTACACGCGGAGCAAACGCTCGATCACGGTGCAGGCGAGACGCCCGCACCACAAGCAGAACACACCGGTGCAGGCGAGACGCTCGCACCACAACAAGACAATGAAGCAAACGCTCGATCACAGTGCAGGCGAGACGCCCGCACCACAACAGGACAATGAATTTGACGGCGTGCTGAGTGGACCTGTCACGCCATGACGCATAGTCACCCCACGGTCCCCGGAAGACGTCGAGGAACACGATGAGCGGCAACGGAACGGTGATGAACGAATGGAAAATGCGGGAGCTGATGTGTGAGATCGGCCGCCGCGTCTACAACAAGGGCTTCGCCGCGGCCAATGACGGCAACATCAGCTACCGGCTCGCCGAGGACCGCGTCTTGTGCACTCCGACGCGCGTCTCCAAGGGCTTCATGAAGCCCGATGATCTGTGCATCGTCGATCTCGACGGCAAACAGGTCTCGGGCAAGCGCAAGCGGTCCAGCGAGATCCTCCTGCACCTGACGGTCATGAAGGCACGGGCCGACGTCCGCTCGGTCGTGCACTGCCATCCCCCTCACGCGACGGCCTTCGCCGTGGCCCGCGAGCCGATTCCCAAGTGCGTGCTCCCCGAGATCGAGGTCTTCCTCGGCGAGGTCGCCATCGCGCCTTACGAGACACCCGGCAGCCAGAAGTTCGCCGACACGGTTCTGCCCTACGTCCACGACACCGAGACGATCTTGCTGGCCAATCACGGGACCGTGACCTACGGAACCGATCTGGAAGACGCCTACTTCAAGACCGAGATCATCGACGCCTATTGCCGCATCCTGCTGCTGGCGAAGCAGCTCGGCCAGGTGAATTACTATGACGATGCCAAGGCGGCCGAGCTGATCAGCCTCAAACCGAAGCTGGGCATCCCCGATCCGCGGCTGACGCGGGGGCTGGAGAACTGCGACCTTTGCGGCAACAGCCTGTTCCGCGAGGGTTACGACGATCAGAACCTCGAACCTCGGGTGTTCATTCACCCCAAGCTGCTTCAAAACGGCCAGCCGACGGCGACCGGCGTCGCCTGCCCCGCGCCATCGAAGGCCCCATCATCGGCTTCCCAGGCTTCGGCCCCGCCGTCGAACGGCCATTCCGCGGGTCCGGACATCGACGCCCTGGTGAAAACAATTACCGATCAGGTCATGCAGGCCATGGCGGGAGCCTCACGCTGAGAGGCGCACGGTCGTCTCGGTTCAGCGTCCGACGTTCCCGGGCTTCGTACACCAATCCGATCAAGAGCGATTGAGGGAGACGGCGTTATGAGAGTGAGCATCATCGGTGGAGGCGGCCTGGTCGGGTCGTGTGCGGCGTTCGCCCTTCAGTGCGGCGGAGTGGTCAGTGGGATCGACCTCATCGACCTCAACGCTGACCTGTGCAAGGGACAGGCGCTCGATCTGCTCCACGGAGCTTCGCTCGTGGCGGACCAACGCATCCGAGCCACCGGCTACGAGGCGATCCCCGAAAGCGACCTGGTGATGATCACGGCCGGGCTGAGGCGCAAGCCGGACGAGAGCCGGCTGGACCTCATCAACCGCAACGTCGTTCTGTTCCTGGACATTCTGAGCCAGGTCAAGACGGCCGGACTCAAAAAGGACGCAATCATCCTCGTCGTATCCAACCCCGTCGACGTCTTGACCTACCTGGCCACGACCCAGCTTCAGCTTCCCGCACGGCAGGTCATCGGCCTGGGCACCGCGCTCGACACGTCACGCTTCCGCAGCCTGATCGCCGACGATCTGAAGCTTCCGGCCACCCAGGTCACGGCCCTGATCCTGGGCGAGCACGGCGACAGCATGGTGCCGATCTGGTCCGCGGCTCAGGCAGCCGGACTGCCCCTGGACAAGTTCCCCGGCTGGACGACCGCTCGCGGAGATGCCCTCTTCACCCGGACCAAGGGAAGCGGTGCCGAGGTCATCAAGCTGAAGGGCGGAGCTGGATTCGCGGTTGGCATCTCGATCCGCGAGGTCGTGCACGCCGTCGCCCTGGACTCGAAGCGGATTCTCCCTGTCTCCTCGCTGGTCAGCGGCACCTACGGCATGAACGACGTATGTACCTCGGTGCCCACCGTGGTCGGCCGCAGCGGCGTCGAGGCCCAGCTTGAGATCGAGTTGTGGCCGAAGGAAGTCTCGGCCCTCCAGCACTCCGCTCAGGTGCTTCGCGAAACGATCGACCAGGTGCTCAAGAGCAACCCGAAGGCCGCCGGCAAGCCGGTCGCCTCGGCGGGTGCCCCGGCTGAAAGGGCGACCAGCTCTCCGCGTCCCGTCCGCGTGACCATGGGAGCCGGCGGCGGTGGGAACAGTTTCGGCGGAAGCTCGCGAGTCACGGTCTCAGGACTGGGCAACGGCCACGGCAAGGGGCGCTAAGATGATCAAGTCGCTCGACCGCAAACTGGCGGCCATCCACGCCGATCCCAACTGCCGTGAGTTCATCCTGGCCGACGCCAAGGATGCCGACATGGCTCTCGGCCTCGGCGCACCAGGCCAATCGCCCGAGATGCACGCGGGCGAGGTCCGCTTCAAGACCCTCGAGGAATACCGCGAGCAGATGCGGCTCATCACCCGCCAGGGTCTTGTAGACATCATGCTCATGTCGGCCAGTTCCAACTATGCGCTAACCTTTGGCGAAAGACTGTTCGACCATTCTCACGTCACGCCCGCCGTGCGTGCCAACGACACCAGCGACATCCACCTGGCGCGCGGATCCGGCTACACGTCAGAGGCTTCGCGTCCCTTCCGCACGGCGAATATCGATCACATTCAGTGCGGCCACCTGGATTGCACGCCCGAGGAACGCACCCAGGGGGCGAACCTCGGTCTCTACAGCGTCACGTTCAACAACCAGCTTGAACGCGACCTGGAGACGCTCGATCGCTTCAATCGCTTCCGTGAGGAAGCCGAGCGGAAGGGCTTTCAGTACTTCCTCGAAGTCTTCGACCCCAACGTGACGACTGGTCTCTCGCCTGAGATCCTGCCGCACTACCTCAACGACATGATCACTCGGATGCTGGCAGGCGTCGCGCCGGCCGGCCGTCCTCGCTTCCTCAAGATCGTGTACCACGGCCCGAAGGCCATGGAAGAGCTCGTACGTTTCGATCCGCATCTGGTCGTGGGAATCCTCGGCGGATCGTCGGGCACAACCCGCGATGCCTTCCAGCTTCTGGCGGACGCCCAGAAGTACGGAGCCAAGGTGGCTCTCTTCGGGCGCAAGATCAACAACTCGGAAAATCAACTTGCGTTCGTCCAGTTCCTGAGGCTGATCGTCGAGGGGCAAATCGGCCCCGTCGATGCCGTGAAGGCCTATCACGCGGTCCTCGGCAAGCTAGGAATCAGGCCCCACCGCTCGCTCGAAGACGACCTGAAGGTGACCGAGCAATCGATGAGCTACGCCGGTGGATCATCAGTCACCGTGCCACCCCGAGCCGCTGCCCCGCCTCAGTCCGTTCCGGTTGTCCCCGCCTCAGCCCCCACCACCAACGGCAAGGCACACTGCGCCTGCCAGGGAGCCTCCGAATCCAGCCACGGTGAGTGTGGATGCAAAGGGCATCTGGTCACCGAATCCGCGAACGTGGTCTCGTCTCGGAACGGCAGGGGCTCGAACGGCTCGGCCTGGTCGAACGGCCGTCCCGACTTCAGCAATATGAGTCCGGCCGACCGGTTGGCCTATCATCGCGAGCGGCTGGGCCTCGGACGTTAACCCGTCACTGCTGAATGGAATTCCTCGGGACGAAGGTCTCTTCATGGTCGTCGGCCCCGGGGAATCGACTTCCGCGCTTCGACCGTGTACGTTGGACCGGCCCATCCGATTGGCGGAGGGTGAGGGCCGGTCACGTCCACGGCAAGTCGGAAAGGCACGACCATGAGGCAGCAGTTCTTCGGGCTCTCGATCGGAGCCCGTTTTGGGACGTTCGTTCTCTTCGCACTCGCTCTGGCGGGGGGAGCCTCGGCACAGGAGGCGGAGCAGAAGCCCGCGACCTACAAGGAGTTGCCCAGCGAGATCCCCGCGGAGTTCAAGCCGACCTTCGACGGCTTTGACCACGTCCGCCGGGAAGTCAAGATCCCGATGCGCGACGGCGTGAAGCTGCATACCGTGATCCTCGTTCCCAGGGGAGCGAAGCACGCGCCTATCCTGCTGACGCGAACTCCCTACGACGCCGACCGCCTCACCAGCCATTCCGACAGCGCCCACCTGGGACCGGTCCTCAGCGGTTATGACAACGCCACCGATGTCATCGTTGAGGGCGGGTACGTCCGGGTCGTTCAGGATGTCCGCGGCAAACATGGCTCGGAAGGCGACTACGTGGTGAACAGGCCCCTGCGCGGACCGCTCAACCCGACGCCCGTCGACCACGCGACCGACACCTACGACACCATCGACTGGCTCGTGAAGAACGTGCCCGAGACCAACGGGAAGGTCGGGATTCTGGGCATTTCGTACGATGGTTTCCTGCCCCTGATGGCGCTCGTGGACCCGCATCCGGCGCTCAAGGTCTCGGTCCCCATGAACCCGATGGTGGACGGCTGGATCGGCGATGACTGGTTCCACAACGGGGCCTTCCGACAGCTCAATGTCGGCTGGATCCACGATCAGGTCGCCAGCCGCAAGGGCGACTTCAAGTGGTGGACCAGTCATCACGACGTCTATGATATGTACATGCAGGCAGTTTCAGCCGGTGAGCTGGGCAAGCGCAGAGGCCTCGACCAGACCGGCTTCTGGCGAAAGCTTATTGAGCACCCTGCCTACGACACCTTCTGGCGTGAGCAGGCCATGGACCAGATCCTGGCGAAACGGCCGCTGAAGGTGCCGGTGATGCTCGTGCATAGCCTGTGGGACCAGGAAGACATCTACGGCGCACCAGCCGTTTACAGGTCGATCGAGCCGAAGGACACGGATAATGACAGGGTCTTCCTCGTCATCGGTCCCTGGTATCACGGCCAGATGATCCAGGACGGAAGCGCGCTCGGCGCCATCAGGTTCCACGCCGACACCGCCCGGCAATTCCGAAGAGACATCCTCGCGCCGTTCCTCGCTCATTACCTGAAGGATGATGCCCCGAAGGCGGATGTCGCCCCGGTGACGGCCTTCGAAACCGGAACGAACACCTGGCGACGCATGTCCGCCTGGCCTCCGAAGACTGAGGCAGGCTCCACGATCGGACCGAAGCCGCTCTATCTTCGAACGGATCTGAAGCTCAGCTTCGACGCTCCTGCCTCCGGTGACGCGGAGTTCGCGGAGTACGTCTCCGACCCCTCCAAGCCTGTACCCTTCCGCGCTCGGCCGATCCAGCCGATGGGCTACGGCCAGGGCCAGACCTGGTCGCAATGGCTCGTCGACGATCAGCGCGAGGCGTCGGGACGGACGGACGTCCTGGCGTTCACGTCCGACGTTCTGACCGGACCGTTGAAGGTCGCCGGTGAGCCCGTCGCCAATCTTGTGGCCTCCACGAGCGGCACCGACTCGGACTGGGTCGTCAAGCTGATCGACGTCTATCCCGACGAGGTCGCAGGACAGCCCGAGATGGGGGGCTATCAACTCGCGGTCTCGATGGACATCTTCCGGGGCCGATATCGCGAGGACCTCGGGATCGCGAAACCAATCACGCCGGGCACGCCTCTGCCCTTCCGTTTCAAGCTCCCCACGGTAAATCATGTGTTCCTGCCCGGACATCGGGTCATGGTCCAGGTCCAGTCGAGCTGGTTCCCGCTTTATGACCGCAATCCGCAGACCTTCGTTCCCAGCATCTTCTGGGCGAAGCCCAACGATTTCGTCAAGGCGACCCAGCGCGTCTTCCACACCCCCAACCGCGCTAGCCTCATCGAACTGCCTGTCTGCCCGTGATCGATGTTCGGCCTGCTTCGTCCCGGATTACCACCAGACCGTCGCCCAGATCGAATTATCCCGTCGGGAGTTTCCAGAGCATGCGTTGCACCTCGAGTCGTTCGATCTCTCAGATCGTTTGGTTGGGCCTCCACGCGGCCGCTATCCTGGCAGCCTCCTCGTCCCTCGCCTCGGACCAGGAGCCGGATCCGATCAAGTCCCGCTATACGAAGTTCGAATACAGGATCCCCATGCGGGACGGCGTCCGGCTGTTCACCTCGGTCTACGTCCCCAAGGATCGATCGACCACGTATCCGATCCTCCTCTGCCGCACGCCCTATAGCGTCGGGCCTTATGGCACGGATGCCTACAAGACCGACATCGGCCCTTCGTCGCTTTTCTCCAGGGAAGGATACATCGTCGCTTATCAGGATGTGCGTGGTCGCTGGATGTCCGAGGGAGAGTTCGTGAACATGCGGCCCCAGCTCACGTCACGAAATGGGGCGAAAGATATTGATGAAAGCACCGACACATTTGATACCATCGACTGGCTGATCAAGAACATACCGGGTAACAACGGCCGGGTCGGTCAATGGGGTATTTCCTATCCTGGTTTCTACACGGCCGCGGGAATGATCGACGCCCACCCTGCCCTCAAGGCGGTCTCACCCCAGGCACCGATCGCCGACTGGTTCGCGGGCGATGACTGGCACCACAACGGAGCTCTTCTTCTGCCGCACGCGTTCAACTTCATGGCACACTTCGGCCAGCCGCGACCGGAGCCCACGAAGAAGAGTCCCGACAAGGACTTCGACTACGGCACGCCCGACGGCTACGACTTCTACATGAGCCTCGGCCCGATCGCCAATGCCGACGCGAAGTACTTCAAGGGAAGCATCCCATTCTGGAACGAGATGCTTCAGCATTCGAAGTACGACGACTTCTGGGCCGCCCGCAATCTGCGTCCTCATTTGAAGGGCATTCGCCCGGCCGTATTGACCGTCGGCGGCTGGTTCGACGCCGAGAACCTCTACGGAGCCCTCGAAGTCTACCGTGCCATCGAGGCGTCCAGTCCCCAGGCCACCAATATCCTGGTGATGGGCCCGTGGCTCCACGGTGGATGGTCCCGAAACGATGGTGCATCGCTGGGGCCGATCGCATTCAATTCCAACACCTCGGCTCATTATCGTGAACATATCGAGTTCCCCTTCTTTCAGTACTACCTGAAGGGAAAGGGCTCGCCGAACTTCTCTGAGGCTCGGGTCTTCGAGACAGGGACCAACCAGTGGCGTGATTTCGACGCCTGGCCGCCAAGCAAGGCCGTGAAGCGGAGTCTCTTCCTGCATCCGTCGGGAAGGATCGGCTCCCAGGCTCCCGATGCCAGCGCAGAAGGCGGCTTCGACGAGTACGTCAGTGATCCAGCGCGGCCCGTCCCTTTTACTGAGCAGCTCACAACCCGAATGCCGGGTGATTACATGATCCAGGATCAACGGTTTGCCGCCAGGCGGCCGGATGTCCTGGTGTATCAGACCGACGTTCTGGACGACGACCTGACACTTGTCGGCCCGATCGATGTCCGCTTTTTCGTCTCGACCTCGGGAACGGATTCCGACTGGATCGTGAAGCTGATCGACGTCTACCCGGGCGACTTCGGCGCCACCAACTCCGCCAACGCTCCTCTCGGTGGTTATCAGCAGCTCGTCCGAGGTGACGTCATGCGCGGCAAGTTCCGCGACAGCCTGAGCCAACCGCGTCCCTTTGTGCCCAACGAGCCAACGCCTCTGAATTTCCGCCTCAACGACGTCGCTCACACTTTCCGGAGCGGTCACAAGGTGATGATCCAGGTCCAGAGCACCTGGTTCCCCCTGGTCGATCGCAACCCGCAGACCTTTGTCGACATCTCCACGGCCCGGGAAACCGACTTCCAGAAGGCCACACAGCGCCTATATCGCTCGCAGGCCCACCCCTCGCACCTGATGGTCCTGGAGCTCCCACACTGACCAACCGAATCATCCCCACCCAACCGCTGGTCCGAACCCTGCTACCCCTTGACGAAATCCCCTTCCCACTTCATGATAGTCTCAGCAAGCCGAAGTGGCGGAATTGGCAGACGCGCTAGGTTCAGGTCCTAGTGGGCTAACCATGCCCGTGGAGGTTCAAGTCCTCTCTTCGGCATAGGGCAAAAGGACTTACGTCGAAAGACGTAAGTCCTTTTGTTTTTCTAGACCCGTACTGTTTTGCGGCAGGTCACGTCCGCGGGGACATCGTGCTTCTGGCGCCTCCGGGGATCGCCGACGTAGTCCTGCGGCAGGTACGGCCGGCGGTCCAGTGGCATGAACCCCTTGGACGAGGTTTCGGCCCGAAAGACACCCATCTGGCGGTTCTCCTGCTTGCCCAGCCGACCGCCCTACGGGTGGGGCCACCCCGCAACTTTGGGTGCCCTTCCTGGGGGAGCCTCTGGGGTCGATCACGATCACGCGGTGGTCCTCGGCCGTCTCCTCGCGGACGCGACGCCGCAACTCGGCCAAGACGCTCTCGTCGTTCCAGCCGACGAAGAGCTCGAGATTGGTGCGGAGGATGTCCGCTTACGCCGCGATCGGCTCGACAGACTTCCTGGGCAGCCCGCTGAGCAGCCCCCGGACGAAGGCACCGGCGTGTCGGCGCTGCTTTTCGCGGTAGAACAACGGCACATGGCGATCCAGGAAGCGCGTGATGTGGTCGCAGCAGCCGCGCATGTCGTCAGGGGAGGCTTCGGGTTCGTCCAAGAGCGAGATGGCGGCGCCCCCGTACAATAGCGATCCATGATGCCCAGTGTATCGGTCGTAAGCGCTCGGTGAATCCAGTCTTGCCGCGGTAGGTACCGTCCTGGGGTTGTCTCGTTCCACCAACCCAGGAGAGCTTCTCGATGGCACGGCCCAAGGATCGCGAACAGGAACGTCTCTGGACACAACGGCTGCGGCGACACGCCGCTTTGTCAATCTCTGCCGCGATCGCATCAAGCTGCTCCACTTCGACCGCGACGGCCTGGTCACCTGATACAAGCGGCTCGAGGTCGGCCCGTTCCAGATGCCTTGCACCACCGAGCCCGACGGCGTCGAGCTCAAGCCGGCGGAACTAACCATAATCCTCTCCGGCATCGACCTCTACAGCGCGCGGCAGCGGAAACGATTCCGCGCCGCCTGCTGAGGCCGAGAAATCTCCACGAAATTTCGCGCGGCGCTCGTGCCATGAGTAAAGACATGACTACGATTCATGTCATGAGCACCACCCCGATCCTCCCCGACGATCCCCAGGAATACCGTAAATTGCTCGTCGAGACCCTGCGCTGTCGTGACGAACTGCTGCGCCGCAACGACGGGCTGCAGCGTGTGCTCGACCAGACGGCCGCCGACTTCAGCGATCTTCGGGAGCGGCACGCCGGGATCCTTGAGGAATTGGCGCTGTTCCGCCGTTACGTCTTCGGCCCGCGCCGCGAAAGGATCGTCAACGACCCGGGCCAGCGCCATCTGTTCGAGCTGGAAGACGTCGCGATCGAGCCTGTTGCTCCTGCGCCTGTGGAACCTGAGACGACGACCAACACATCGTGTCAGTCGGCGCGGCCCCACGAGCGAAGGTCGCTGGATCATCCGCCGCTCATCCGCATCGAGCACAATCTGCCCGAGGCCGCGAAGACCTGCTCATGCTGCGGCGGCCTGAAGACCCGCATCGGCGAGGACCTCTCGAGCGAGTTGGAGTTCACCCCGAAAAGCTCGAGGTCCGCGTCCACGTCCTACCCAAATACACCTGCTCGAAGTGCAAGGACGGCGTGGCCAGTCCGCCGGTCCCGCCCAAGCCCGTATCGCGAGGGATCGCCGGCGCGGGCCTGGTCTCGTTCGTGCTGGTGAGCAAGTTTGTCGATCATCTGCCGTTATACAGACTCGAAGATATTCTGCTTCGACACGGCGTCAGCCTGTCGCGAAGCACGCTCTGCGACTGGGTCTGCAACGCCGCCGCGGCGCTCGCTCCGCTGGCCGAGTTCCAGCGGAAGCGGGTCCTCGTGTGGGAGGCCGAGCGCTTACGAGTCAACACCCACCCGGCTAGCCGGATCGCCGAGTTGCTGCCCGACGACTGGAAGCCGGCGCCGCAGTAGTAGACCTGGGCCGACGCCGAGTCATCCAGTCCCTCCCCGGGATCAGTCCGGATCTCACCTCATCCCGATCCGGCACACCTGCGCGCGGCAGGGGAAGCTGGTTAAGACGAAGCTCAACGGACGTTTGCTGTCAAGAGTGCATAACATGATCTATCCACTTTGCCAGCTGGGCAGACAGATCAGGCGTCGCTTGATTCGATGAACTTCACTCGCTTCTGCTTCTTGAAGATCCGACTCTCATAAAACGGCGAAAGCCTTTGAATTGTATTCGTAGTCGTAGCCGAAGTAGTCGCTGAGGAGGATTGAGCAGATTGCATGTGGGACATCTTGGTGAACGCGGAATTCGCCGTAGAAGTCACCGCATGACCTGGGGAAATCATGAGATCGTTCTTGGATTCGTTCGCGATAAGGTCTTTCGTGATAATCTCCTGTGCAGCAACCATTGCACCCTTTGCGGGCAGTAGCGGAGAAGAATCAACCTTCGATACGGCTTCTGAGGTGCCTAGAGCCGACTCAGCTCCGAGAGTCGCCGTACTGCCTCCACCTTCGGGCAGAGTGATCTGAAACACTTGAATCAGAGGAGCATTATCATATGCATCTCTCGAATTATCGACATTGATCTGCGATACATACAACCTGCCTGTGTTCGGGTCGAAGGCGACGCCCCCTAGGTACTTCTTCCCATCGGCGATCGGAAAATCGAAGTTCCAGGTGGAATATGGCATCACGTCCCATGGACTTTTTTCCCCATTCTTGACCGCGATGAAGTCATCTACGTCGTATGCCCACGCCTGCCATACATAGTTCCCCCCCACAGAATGAGGACCCTTATCCGTTCGATTCGGGTCGTTGGCAGCAGCCGCATCGCCATAGTAAAATTCGCCAGTCCCAATAGCGCTAAGGTAGACGATTGACCGAGTTCCCGGGACAAAAAAGACTCCGAAGCCGGTATTGAAGTTATGCACAACCGTTGAATTGTAGAGCGTTGGCGGCGAACTATCCCCCGCACCCAGGGTTTGGTGAGCTTCGTCATAGTAAAGGTACGGTGTGGCAGGCGTGACTCCAGTACCGAAGTTGGCCGGATCGAATCCAAAAGCCGAAGGTCCAGCGGAAGTGCGGCCAAGAATGCTGATCGCCGCCTGGCCTGTGAGATATGGTGCTCCTAGACTGGATTGCCATTCCGATGGTACAGGAGTCATGTAGCCACCAACCATACCTCCACCCATGGTGCCGACTTGATAGAGGCCAGTTACGGCAGAAGACGCCAGATTGAGTGAGCTCATTTTAAAATGCGATAGCGTCACACTCCCCGATGCGTCATATGTATTGAATACTGTACCTATAAGCTGGCCATCAACGACCATCAAGCCTCCGATCGCCTCGTATCCACCCTGATTGAGGTTTGCTGGATTATTGGGAATTCGGGGGAGTATGCTCGAAAATGGTTGAATCACTGATGATACAGCGAGGTCGCTCAAACGGGAGCTATTTACGATCGAACTTGGAATACTAATCTCGGCAATCGCCTGATCGGCGGGACGACCAACCGCGAACAGAGAGTTGTTCGTTGGATTATAGGCGATCGCCGAACCACCGTAACTAAATCTCGAAGCTCCAAGTGTTCCATTCGGAACTCGGAATGCACCGACATATTGCATGTTAGACTGATAAAGGAGTGAAGCGTCCGACTCCGACGTAGTGCCAGATGTCGAAAATGTCCATGTGAAAGGACTCGCCATTGGAGTTCCGGAAAGATTCTTGACCCCACTAATCGAGGCACTGTATCTCGTGGAGGGCGAGAGGGGAGAATTCGGGCTCAGAGTTGCTGTGCGTGTGCCGTCGTTGTAAGCAACAGTCGCGCCAATAACTCGACCGGACGCGTCAGTGAGAGTGAAATTGGATGTGGTGATACTACTCGACTGAACAGACTGATCAAAGGTTGCGAGGACAGTTGCAGAAATACTTACAGACGTAGACCCTGAGGTCGGACTCACGGCTGTCACCACAGGAGGTGATGAAGCGACTGTCGTGAATGTCTCGGTGGCGGAGCCACTCATCACATTACCTGCTAGATCTTTCGCTCCGCTGACAGTCGCTGTGTAGGTCGTAGAGAAACTCAGGGAGTTCGTTGGAGTCAATGTCGCTGTACGCGTACTATCGTTATAGGTCATCGAAGCCGCCACCGTTCTACCGGCTGCGTCGGTAAGACTGAAGTTGATTGTCGAGGGTTGGACCGCCTCACCGAAAGTGGCAACGATTGCAGTCGTAATTGGAACTCCTGTCGCGTGATCTCCCGGATTTTGAGCGACGACTGTCGGTGGCGTCGTGTCAGTGGTCGAACTACTCAACACGATATCAACCCAATAGTTGCTGGCATTCCAAGACTGCGTGGGGAAGTTTCCTGCGCTCCCGTACGCGTAGACTCCCCCGTTGACTGGTACGTGCAGAGGTCCGTTGTTGAATTGCGTCCGGAAATAGTTCTGATCACTGGCGTAACGACCGACGGTCGTGTGGTACGATGCGACATAGGTAACACCGGCCGTAATTTGAACCGGCGTAGCGAAGTTGACCTGCTGCCAACCTGAAGCGGTCTCGCTCGTGAAAGTGGCGGTTGCCAGTCGGGTACCCGTGCTTGTCCAGAGGCTCGCGACATGGGTTCCCGTGTTTGTGGTCCCCTTATAGAACTTCAATCCGGTGATCGAACCACTGACGTCGGAGTAGAACTTGACACCCAGTTCAACTGCTGCAGTATCCGAATCAGTCGGAGTTGCTGGGGTTGTCGAGTTGTTCCAGAGTGAGTAGCTTGTGGTCGATGCAGTGGTAAACGACCAGGTGAATGGACTCGCCATGACGTTGCCTGCTGAATCCTTCACATTCCGAATTGAAGCAGTGTAAGTTGTGGAAGCAGCGAGCGGTGAACTTGCTGTTAAGGTCGCGGTGCGCGTGCTGTCCACATAGCTGACTGACGCGGAGACCGCACGGCCCGAGGAGTCGGTCAATGTGAAATTGGTTGTGTTGACCGTTCCTGATTGCAGCGCCTCGTTGAATGTGACAGTGGCAGTGGATGTGCTCGACACTCCTGTGGCACCGGAGGTCGGAGTGGACGATGTTACCGTCGGAGGAGTGGTGTCGGTCTGTGCAGCAGTTGTAAAGCTGTAACTCATAGTGCCCATCGTATTTCCCGCCAGATCTTTCGCGCCACTGATTCTGACCGTGTAGTTCGTGGCGTAGGCGAGCGATGAGGATGGGGAAAATGTCACTCTGAAGTTCGTCGCATCATAACTCACAGTACCGCTAACTGTGGCGCCGGATGGATTTGTGAGTGTGAGACTGATTGTACTCGCCTGGACCGCCTCACTAAATGTCGAGCTGACCGAAGTCGTCACAGGAACATTCGTGGCATTTTGTGAGGGCGTCACGTTCGTGACGCTCGGAGCCGTTGTATCCGCCGCCCGATACTCGTCCGCTCCAATGTCTGCATTAGTGCCTTGGGGACGGGCGTCACCTTCCCAATCGGTTGAAGCGATTGAAAGCGGGCTTACTCGGTCGATGACGTTGGCCTGCGTTGCGCTGTTTGACACGAGATGCAAGTCACCGATCGAGGCGTTGACAAACATCGATGACGTTGCACTCAGGTAATTGCCACCCGTCGTGAGGGACCCTCCGTCTCGGTTTCTGGTCGGAGCATCGGAGAGGTTGTTCTTGAACTCTGCTCCCGTGGTTGTCCATCGTGTTTGAATCGAATTGGGACTGTTTCCATTCGTGAGAATGGTGTTGTGATCGACGGCCGTCCCGGGCGAATCCCAGACCAGGATCTGTCCGTCTGCGCCAGCCGCTCGAGACGAACTGAATAGTCCAGGTGCTTGATAGATGAAGTTGTTTCTAATGACGCCGTTCTGATTGTCATAGCCGCTCGACCGATCCAGCAAACCATATGCAATAGCCCGATCGCTATTGATGATCGTATTGCCTTCTGTGACGACGTTCGATGAGCGGTTCCACACCAAGATCGCGGGATTCCAGAGGTTTGCGGCAGAATCCGGCGTGTGAAGGTTGCGAATCAGATTGCTCTTGATGAGCCAGTTTTGACCTGCATGGATGTCGATTCCGTTGGTGTATCCAATGCCTCCACCGTGATCCGTCCTTGGTGTGCCATTGGTATACTCTATCAGGCTGTACTTGACTGAGGAGTCGCTTGTGCCGACTCCAGATGCTGGGGGTGTGACCTTGACGAATTGCTCTCCTGCATCGTAAAGCCGGACATGATAGACGTTGATCGCATTAGCACCCGATTCGCCCTTGATCTGGATCGGATGAGAGTAGACTTCTCCGATTGAGAGGTTGGCGATCGTAACATTCTGGGCATTGAAGATCGCGAATCCCATCGGTACATTGCCGTAGGAAGCGTTATCCATTCCCTTGCCGAGCAACTTGACGTCGTTGAAGTTGTCGGTCTCGCCCCGAATTGTGACGTTGGAGATTCTCGAATTGACTCCGATATAGAGAGTGCTGGTCAGGTTATAGGTTCCTGGCCGGATCACTATGGTTTGACCAGAGGTCAGATTCGAGACGGCGTTCTGCAGCTCAGTAACCGTGCTGACCCAGATGACATTTGGTCCAGCGCTGGGAGGAGTACCCAGCGAAGGGGCAAGCGTGGTTGGGTCATATGTCGACGTGCTCTGTCCTGCCGTCGTGAACGACCAACTTACAGGGCTTGCCAACTGGTTGCCGTTCGCATCCGTTGCAGCGTTGATGGTCGCGGTATAGGTCGTGGAGTTCGCCAGGGCTGCGTTGGGCGTGAGGGTTGCGGTGCGCGTGGAATCGTCGTAGGTGAGGGTTGAATTCACGGTGTTGTTGTTGGAGTCTTTCAGGACGAACCCGATCGAGCCCGGCTGGACTGAGACGCTGAAGGTGCCGGTGACGGTTGTCGAACTTGAGACGCCGGTTGAGCCGTTCGCCGGTGTAACACTGGTCAGCGTGATGCTGGTGCTCGCCACCGGGGTGTTCATGTCAGTTCGGATCGCCGACTGGCTGAGTGCGTGGTTGTATATGCGGATCTCATCGATCATTCCGCTGTAATACTGACCCCAAACGGAGTTTCCTCCAATGCGTAACACACTATCTGATGTAACAAGATTGCCACTGACTGATTTGGTTTCCGCCAGCTCTCCGTTGACGTAGAATCTGAGGGAAGAGCCATTGTACGTTGCCGCAACATGCGTCCATGCGCTTGTAGACAGCCTGCTTCCCTTGGCTGGCTGATTGGCGCCTCCGGTATTGATATATGCCGAAGGCCTCGACGTTGATTCCGAGGTATAGAGGGAATACGCGAGGTTCGAGGGTCGTTCCTTGACAACTACGCTGCGCCAACCGGAGACCGTTGAAGGTTTGACCCAGGCCTCGATCGTCATTCCGTTCGTGAGATCAAGCGATGCACTATCATTGATCGTAACCAGGCTGTTGGTTCCGTTGAAGGATAACGCCTTGCCGTATTTGCCCGAGCTTGACCACGTCGCGTTCGTGATTGCCCCGGTGTTCCCGTTTCCCGAAAGGTCTGTGAGCGTGCTTCCACTCCCCTCATTGAAGCCGTAGGCAGCCACCAGACTCAACAGACTCCGGTCCTCCAGATGCTCCAACACGGGGCTGACGCGCCTGCGTCGGCGATCCTGGCGGCTCGACGAAATCCTCGGCATCCTGTTGCTGTGCGCCATCGGGAAGGTCCTGGAGTAGATGTTGGGGAGTATCAATTGAGGAAAAGCGAGCGTGCGCGGAGCGAACCCGCGTGCGTTCCCGATCGGGTTACACGCCACGCATCGACTCAGGTATTCATGAAGGACGGCTGAAAGGAGTGCGAGGTCAGCTAGGTGTGGTCATTCCACACATTTTCCAGTCAAGGAAACTCATACGACGCATAGGACGATTCTGCAACTTCTGCGTTGACCGACCGCACTACTCGACTCGCATGAGCATCGTTCACTCAACCTTGACGTCGAACCCCTCGCATTCGACGTTGCTCATCTTCCTCTCACCAGGAGCGACGAAGCTCTGAGGTAGATCTGCAACTCGGGCCAATATAGCTCGTGCCCTGGACGGCAGCAAGAGTCTAGATTGCTACTAATAATTTTCTGTTAACGTGTTGACATGCACAAGCCGATTCAGGCAAACGTCCATGCAGTCGTGTGGGCTCGATTGCTCTCTGGCTGATGTGAGTTTTCGAGTATGACAAATTAGTCAATCCATTGATAGGCTTGGAATTGCTTCGATTTCTTGAGCGAAACCGAAGCCTTGACATCATAGGCTTGCGCCAGGGATCGCTCCCGTCTGAAATCCGAGCCATGTCATCCAAAATGGTCCTCAGTCAAGTTCAGAAGTCTTCCTCGCCGTGCGACGCGCATCGACAAGATCGTGCTGCTCTCCCTTCAGTTGGACTCGTCTTCTTATGATTAATTAGACTCGCACTCCTCGGTAGTCTGCTGAGTTTTCACTTGGAACAGGCGATCGCAATTCCGGATTGAAAGAGTGAATGAAGTGATCTATGGCGCTAGCTTGGTAGCCATCCGTGATTGTCGAGTGTGTGGTTTTTGATCGACATACAGGACGAATATTGACAGTAGGATCAATCCATCTGTGTCGGTCTGAGCCTGCACTTTCCGGGATTTCATGTCTTCCGTATGCCGTTGATCAAGCTCCGTCCTGGGCCTACTGCACCAACGGAAGGAGAGCGAACCACGTCGTCAACGCGAGCCCGAGGGTGACGATGCCCTCCATGATTCGAACGGTGCCGGGCTTGCGCCGCCCGCCGCTCTTGAGGACGACCACCGGCGGTACGAGGATCGAGAGGTAACAAAGGATGAGGACGGGCTGGGGCGGGAACAGTTGACGTGGGACAGCCCCCTGGTCTGCGAGAGTCGCGACGGTTCCGACGATGGCGAAGCCGACTTGGGACCAGATCGCCCACCTGGCCATGGCGCGGCCCTCCGGTGACGCGGCGAGTAGACGGGGGCCGGCCCGAGCGCGACGATGGCGGTTATCACGACTTCCAGACGTCTCAACCGGAGCCGACCCCGATGACATCCTTGCATCCGACGCTCGTCCCTTGCCAGTGGTTCGTCCGTCTCGCCTCGAGCCTCGATCGAAGGTCGGCACCGAGGTTCGCCCTGTTGTTCGTCGGCGTGGTGCTGGCCGGCGGACGGCGAACGGTCACCACCTGGATTCGGGCCGCACGGCTGAGTGATCGTTTCCGATCGTGTTACATCGCCGTCGCGGCGGCGGGCAAGCGGGCCGAGCGGATCGGTCTACGTCTCTTCAACGAGGTCGTCGCGCTGCTGGCGCTGGCGTCGGGGACGGGGCGGCTGACGCTGGGGATCGACGACACGCCGACGCGGCGTTACGGCCCGTACGTCCAGGCGGCGGGGCTCCATCACAACCCCACGCCGGGCCCGGCCGGTTCACCGCACCTGTACGGCCACGTCTTC
>JAIBBE010000147.1 GCA_019694835.1 Fimbriimonadaceae bacterium
TGCGACGCCGTGATCACGGGTCAGGCTCTGTAACGCGGTGCGTTCGGTGTGGTTGTAGTGGTATGCGTGCATGCCGGGGAATTGGGCCCGTCGCTCGCTCAGGTATTCGACTAGTTCGGCAACCTTCTGAGCTTCTTGGTCGCGGTCATGGGCCCACCAGTCCCGGTAGACCCAGTCGCCTGCCTCATTGCGTTCGATGAGGCCGAGCAGGAAGAACAGTCCGGTATCCGGGCGCCAGAAGGGATGACCTTCGAAGTCGAGGAAGACATCACCAGGATTGGGCTCGGGCATCAGCTCAAAGCCGCGTCCCAGGTTCGCGTCCTCCCCGGCCTCCACGATGGAGAAGGGCGGGGCGGCCTCATCCCCGTCGAGACGGGCCTTCACCTGAAGCCTCGCCTGCTCCACCAACCAGCCCAGCCTCGGCCCGCGGATCCGGACAGGCTGGCCATCGAGCCCACAGAGTTGCTCCAAGCG
Organism: Fimbriimonadaceae bacterium; assembly: GCA_019694835.1. The sequence continues at coordinate 475 of JAIBBE010000147.1, forward strand.
CGTCACCTCGGCGACGGCGAGGGCAGCCCGCTCGGCCGGCCGGATGCCGGGGATGAAGATCAACGAGTCCTGCTCACGCCACTGCGACTCGCAGTGAGGAAAGAACTCGCAGAACGCGCAGTGCCCACACTTTTCGGGAGCGGTGCCCGCCTCTGGCCCGGCGTCGAGGGCCGCGGCGAGCTGCCCGCGCAGCCGTCGCCAATACGGGCGGAACTCATTGACCTTCAGCGTCTCTCGCCGGCCCGAGCCGAGCATGATATGCATCTGCTCCGGATCGCTGCCGGATAAGCCGACGATCGCATCGGCATAGAAACACAACTGCAGGACATGCCCTGGCTTGGCGTCGACTCGAGTCAGCTTCGCGTCCACGGGCTCGTAAGCGAAGCCCCCGTCTGGCGTGTCGACCCGCTCGAGGAAGTCCGCGATACCTCTCACGCCGCCGTGGATAAACGGCATTTGGTAGATCACGTCGTAACCGTCGGTTAGAGGGTTTCCCACGCGGGCCACCCACGCGGCAAAGGTCTCTCTGTCCTGCCTTGCGGGAACGTGGTGGACCGACAATCCGGATCTCTCGTATTCCTCCAGACATGCCGCCTCGTGCAGTTCCCCTTTGGCCTGCAGAAGCCGGGAGAAGGATCCGAAGACGACGTCCGGCTCGGAGAGGTGGCCGTCATCGACCTGGCTGCGCAGAGTCAGGTAGTGGGGGCAGTCCAGCCATGCGGTGATCTTCGATGGTGTCCCCACACGCCTAACCACGAATAACTCCCACGGTAGTCAACTTCGGACTGCTCAATCGGCAGACCCCTCAGCAACAGACAACGGTAGCTGGAGCCGAGCACCGGTTGGGTGCCAGCGTGTGCTGGTCCTTCTCCGCACGGCCTCCCACCGAACCGGACGCGCCCGATCCGCCAAGCAGCCGCTTTGCCACTCCGGCCACGCCCCAGCGGCGGCAACAATCAGTATCGCCCGGAGGAAAATCGCTATTCTGACGCCTGTGGGAAGTGGGGGAGTTACCGGGGACAGCTATCCCGCGATTTTCGGCGGCCGGTACGCCCGGTTTCAGGCAGAGCCGCCGCGCGAGGGTGGGATGGCGATTGTCTTCCACTGTGCCGACCTAAAAAACCCCACCAAACAAGTCGCGGTCAAGACGATCCACAGACAGAGGGACGTTGAACACCTCGAGGAGTTGATACGCCAACGTGAGTTGAACGCCAAGGAGTTGTCGCACGACAACATTGTCGAGTTACTTGACGTCAACACCGAGGACGACGGGACCTGGTTCCTCGTCTATGAGTGGCTCCCCGAGAACCTGAAGTCGTGGATGGCCCGTCAGGACTCCATGGGGACAGATGACGTAGTCGAACGCGTTGGCCTACCCATCCTCAGGGCCCTTGCGGCTGCCCATGAGCGGCAAGTACTCCATCGGGACGTAAAGCCAAGCAATGTGATGATGACTGCGGAGGGAGTTCCGAAGCTCACGGACTTCGGGATCAGTAAGCACATCTACAGCTCTGACGAGAGCGACCTCCTCGCCAACGCCCATTCTCGGCCGTTTACACCACCTAACGAAGGTTACGAAACTCGGGAACGACGAGATGTCTTTAGCTTCGGCGTTTTAATGCTGTGGGCACTGACATTCGGTCAGCATCACCTCGCGGACTACTCGGACATTGAAACCGCCCTAGAGCTGGTGGACGGTTCGCCGGAACTAGTTGATCTTCTCAGACGCTGCGTCAGCTTCGACCATCACGAGCGTCCAGCATCAGCTGTCGAACTCTTGACCGCACTTGAGGACCTTCAGTCCAACCGACAGAAGAAGTGGACCCAGAGGCGTCCGATCTACCTTCGGCTAACGAAAGCCGCAAAACGCATCATCTCGGAGGAGAACGAGCTCTCAGATCGCGACTTGGCGAAACTGGTGGAGGATCAACTATCCGACGGGCCAGCAGTCCGTCTGCTAAATCCCAATTCTTACCAGGGTCGAGTCGGCGAAAAGCAAGCGTTCATATTCGGTTCGGAGTGGAGCTTCCGGCTCGCCTTTGCAGCGGAAGCACCGACAGTGGAAGTCGTTGGAGCGAAGAGAATCTCAGTCGGCGAGTCCGACTTCCAGCGGGACACACAGTTCGTAGCGGAGTCTTGGGACTTCAAGTGCACTCAGACAATAGACCACGCTGCAGGGGAGGAATCTGCCCGACTGCTGCTTGAGGCGGTGGAGGTTTTCGAGAGCGATCAAGCGATCGAGCGACAAAGCTGGCAGGAGCAGAGTCTTTTCGAAGAGTGGCGAAAGCAACTAGACGCTCGGGAGGCGGCAGACTCCCAGCGCGAAGATCGAATTGCCTATGAATCTGTGGAAGTCACAGGGCAGCGGGCTCGCTTCACAGTTGATGACGGGATCGATCGTCTCTCGATAGAACAGAGACGCTGTGTTCTGAACGAGAACTCTTGGCCAATCGCTTTCGGGGAAGTCGAATGGATCGACGGCAGATTCGTCGATATCTACCTAGACAACGAACCGCGGGCGCCCCTCCCCCGGAAGGGCAGACTAGCCCTAGACACTCTGGCTACACGGGAAGTGCTACGCCGAGAGCGTTCTGCCCTAAATGCGCTCCGGTTCTGCGGCCCTCAGCTTCGTCGCACTGATCTTCCACAGCTTCTGGTTCATCCTTCGGAGGTTGAAGTTGTCGAACCGCCTTCCGAAATTAATTGGTCAAACGCCGAGTTGGACGACAGCAAGAAGGCAGCGATCCGAGGGGCCCTCGGTTCGAAGGACTTCTTTGTTGTCGAAGGACCACCGGGCACCGGCAAGACGACCTTCATCGCCGAACTTGTGGCTCAGGAGATTCAACGGAACTCTAATGTGAGGATTGTTCTTGCAAGCCAGAGCAATGTTGCCCTCGACAATGCGCTCGAACGCATTATGGACCTCTCTGGAGACTCTCTTCGGATGCTTCGCCTGGGAAACCCAGCAGAGGGGAAGATCTCGGAGTCTGTCAGCAAGCTGACCTTGGACAGCCAACTGGACAACTGGCGTACGGAAGTGCGCCAGAGAAGTGAGCGTTTTCTCGATGCGTTCGCGCGTCAACGCGACGTCGACCTTTCTGCCCTGAAAGTCGTCGTTCTATTGCACGAACTAGCGAGCGTGCTAGAGGAAGCCACACTCGTACGCGCGGACATCGATGATCTCGAGGAAATTATCGAGGACGGCGTGCGAGGAATTCTTCCTAGCCAGCGAATGACAGCTGACGAACTTCAAGTCGCGCAAGAGGAGCTTGCTGCAATGCGGCTACGGCGCACTCAGCTTGATCGAGACGCCAGACACCTTCGGGAAACCAAGGTTGTCGCAAAGCCGCTACGCGGCCTGCCGTCTCACGATCCATCGGCAGTCCGCAGCCTCGCGGAAACGATCCTAGGAAGCGCTACGACCGATCCAACCATTGCTGAGATGGTGAAGCTCCAGTCCAAGTGGCTCGAGCGATTGAGCCGGCGGCCCGAATTTGAGGCCGCTCTGCTTGAAGAAAGCAATGTTGTCGCGGCAACCTGCGTTGGACTCGCGCGTAACAGAAATATCGATGAGGCCCCGTTTGATCTCTGCATCCTGGATGAGGCCTCAAAAGCAGCAGTAACTGAATCACTTATCCCCATGATTAGGGCCAAGCGATGGGTGCTCGTCGGAGACGACAAGCAGCTGCCACCACACTTGGACGAAGCCTTTCGAGATCCGTCGGTAATCAAGGATTTCGGACTTGATCAATCCGAAGTGGGTGGGACGATCTTTGGACGATTGGCCAAAGGCCTTCCAGCCGAAACTCATACCGCTCCACTCTCAACCCAGTATCGGATGGTTCAGCCGATCGGCGGCCTGATCAGCGAGTGCTTCTATCAGGACCGGCTCAAAAGCTTTCCAATCGATGCGCCTTGGGACCTCAGCCTGGTCCAGCGGGCACCCGTCACCTGGTACACGACCGAATCGTTCAATGACCGGCATGAGATGGTCCGGGGCCAAGATGCGCCGAGTTACATCAATCCACTTGAAGCAAGGGGGATCTTTCGCCATTTAGAGCGGTTGAACTTTGTACTGCGCTCGCGACTCGGCGGCCGCCGCCCAGCCAAAGTGCTTGTTCTCGCGCCCTATCGGCTCCAGGTGGCCCACATCCTCAAACAGATCGACTCAAGTCGACAGAAGCTCGATGCCTTGGAGATAGAGGTCGGAACCGTCGACGCTGTCCAAGGTCGCGAAGCGGAAATTCTCTTGGTTTCGACAGTTCGCAGCAACGAAACAGGCCACATTGGCTTCGTACGCGACTATGCAAGAGCCAACGTCGCTCTTAGCAGGGGACGTTACTCTCTAACACTTTTCGGGGATGCAGCCTTTTTTGATCGAACCGAAGGGCCGATGGAGAAGGTGCTTTCATACATCAGGCGCAACCCCCGCGCTTGCGCGCTGGAGCCATTGGCCCTATGAATCTAACGTCAAGCGAAATCGCTACGCGATTCAGTGGCGCTCGGCCCGGCTTGGAACTAATTGCCGTTGAAGAAGTAGGGCTGCCGTTCTTCAAACTCGCAACTGAGGTTGTTGTTCAGGAACCCTCCCCGATGGCGGCCATTGACGAGTACGTACTCCGGGCAGTAAACGCGGGCTTCTTTTTGCCGGAGGAGGTTGCCGGCTTCCTGGGCATTAGCCGGGCTCTAGCCGACCGCGCCATAGCAAACCAGTGCAACCTTGATCATCTTCAGTATCTCTACGACCCAGGCTCAGGCGCGCGCGTTTTGAAACTCACAGGCCTGGGCCAGATCGCGCTGGAGAAAGACATGCCCCTAAGAGAGCGTCGTGAGATCCAAGTTGGCTTCGACAGATTGTTATGGTCGGTGACTGGGCGGCGTCTCGGCGACCTAATCTTGCCGAAGGTCGCTGCTGATACCGGGCTGATGGAGATACCGCCAAAAGCCCAGAAGCGCCTCAAACCTGCTGACCTGACCGTCGATCTTGTTGATCGCGCAATACGTGAGCTACCTGGCAGATCGTTCCGCGAGATCGAGATACTGGCCCTCACTAACGTCGGCAACCGGCGGATGGTTCTCCCTGCTTTCGCGTTGGTGTACGCATCGAGCGATGGCACGAGTACGCAGGTAGCGATTGCAGTCGATGGGCGTCTATCGGACGAGCATGAGCGGGCCTTCGCAGAGGTAAATGGCCCCTCTCGATGCGGGCTAGTCGTCGATTCGGCCCATCCGCAACTCCAACGGAGTCGGCTGCCGGAACCAATTGCGTCGGAAGTTGTTCCTCGTGAACAAGTCCAGGCACTCCAACAACGCAGCGCGGAACTGAACCAGCTCCTTGAAGATACGAGAACTGCCACCGCCGCGCTTCAACGGCAGGGCATAGCGGATTCAAAAGTTGCTGGCGAGGCAGAGTTGCAACTCGATGCATCAGAGGCACGGCAGGAACTGGCGTCAATGCCGGCCCGAGCGCTTCAGACTTACGAGCATGACGAGTACTTCAGCATCGCTCTGTCGCAGGCGAAGTCTCGACTAGTGATCATGTCTGTTGAATCTAGTTCTGAAGTCCTGACTGAAAACCTGATCCAGCGCCTGGAACGCTTATGCCGACAGCGAGTCGCTGTTGATCTTGGATGGAGTGCTAGTTCTGATGGCTCAGTAATTTCGAAAAAATCCGGAGCGATGCGCATGCTGGAGAAGCTCAGGAACCGGTATTCCACGTTCAAAATGTTCGTGAGCAACGAAACATATCCGATGCTGCTTTGGGATGACAACCTGATTATCACAACTTTTGATTGGTTATCCGCAGGGGGTGTGGGCCGTAGAAAGTACCGCCACGAAGACGGCGTCCTAATTCGGGATGCCGGCTACGTTGAAAGTGAGTACCTGAAATTGCGAGACAGGCTATCGCAGGACGTCGGTGAACCTAGCTAGCTAGGCGGCGGTACTACCCGAGTAGGGATATCCGTGGCTTCAGCTGGATCCTTTGGTACTGGCCGCTCGCCCTCAAAACTGTTGCGTCGACCCGATAGTTCAATTGATATTCCATCTGGCAGATCGACTCTTGCGCCACGACCGAATCGAATAGCATCGCCTGGCCTCAACCGCCCCGGACCGGAGCCCGAGCTTTTCACGACCAGGGTCCCGTTCTTTGAACCCAAGTCACTAACTGTCAGGTCTGGTCCAACCCAACGAAACTCGAGATGCCGTCGGCTGATAGCGCTCTGCTCATCTCCAGGCAGTAGCCGCCGCAGGCCGACGCAGTCCTCCGAATCCGAACGCCCAACCGCCAGTGTTTCTCCCTGTTGAAGCAGGATTCGTGAACGTTCAGCTCCGTTCACAAACACGATGAGCTGCGCGCTCGGGCGCCGTCTTCCTACGGACTTCAGCACGCCGCCACATCGCGTACAGAGGAAGTCGTCGCGGCGGTCGTCATATCGTGGTAGCTCCCTGATGTGTTCAGGCCACAATCTATGAGCAATGCATGACTCTTTCTCGCAGCGAAAGTAACTGGACTCCGCACGCTTGGCGACCTCCTGCCTACGAATTCGGCGCTCCTTGAACTCGCTTTGCTCTTCTTTCCTGGACATCTCGAAGTGACTCGATGTCCCCATATCGCGTAGAAACGCGGTCAATATCCCGTTCCGCGACTGCCACCCCACGAATCGATCAGCGTTCTGCTGGATTTCGGGATAGCTCCGGCGAAAGTCGTCGAATCGGTCCATCGACGCGACAAGTGCGCCCGAGAACTCCGACTCAGCACCGAATGCGTACTCCAACAGACGTTCGTCAGCCAACGGGGTCGCTTCTAGCCGGCCAGCGCGCTCAGCCCGGTCGAATTCAGAGACTCCCCGGGAATCAAGCAGATACCGCAGGTTTCGGTCTGCTACTAGATGAACACCACCGATCTTGATTCCTGCATCGCGAACCGCTTGCAGAAGCAGTTCGTACGATCTCCAGGAGGCCCTCCCGGAAGCTGTCCCTGATATCGATTCATCACGGCAAACATTCGAAAGGTCAACCAAGAGGGTCGGTCCTTCACCTGTCATTTCAGCCTTCCTGATTGAGATGCTTCAGCCACGCGTACGACCCAAACACGACTGACGTCGCTAGCTTGAGAACGGAGTAGCGGCGGCTCCCAACTCCCGGGGCAGCGGAAGCGGGAGGGACTGCAAGCCCTCGAGGTCCGCCCTAAACGTCACGTCCCAGACACGCTCCGATGGACACCGAGGCTGGGGAATCAGTTTGGACGGGAAGAAGCGGAGGCTTTCAGCCGCTCGGGCTTGGTCGTAACGAGAATCACCCCACGCCGCAATATCCGAACCCAACACTTTTGACGTTGAAATGAGCAGCTGGCTTGCGACCTCCGATGACAGAGCGCGATCACAGATTGTTGCGATCAACTCCCGGACCGTGGCGCCCGCTGCAGAGACCTCGGTGACAATTGAGGCGATGGCGGCCTCAACCCCTTTCGGCGGATTGAGCTGGACAAGCGAAAAGGTGTGGTGTCTGCGCCCCACTGTTGTCTTAACCTCTATCCGTTGATCCTGGAAGGCGAAGTCGTAGCGATCATTTGGCATTACGTGCCACGCACCCACCATGCGATCCGGGTCGGATGCGACCGAAATGAGGAACAGCTCCCCCCACAAGCCAAGTACTGAGGTCTCTGCTGGCCTGCCCAGTGCTCGGAATAGCTCGACAAGTGCATTCACCACCGCGGTTACTACACGTGGATCGGATGAATCGACCCTCCCCAGCAGCGGCTGAATCGCATCAAGAAATAGCCCGTGGAGTCCCGGGTCTTGCGACGTACACATGACGACAGTGAATTGGCCTTCTTGCACCTGGCCACCATCCTCAATCCGGCACCTTGCGTTGTGTTTGACCGACAGATTCCGCAGAACAATCGGAGCGAGGTGTGCGGCTTGTCCGGAAATCTCGAAGAGTATCGCCGGCCCCTCTGCTGATCTCGCTAGCCGCGCGCCAGGATGGCCTGGAATCGGCATCGCTGTAAACGCGAGATCACCGCCATCCTTCGGCGTAGCGAGAGTCCTCCAAAGCGCCAGCAGGCTAAAGGTCGAATTCATCCCACCTGCGCTATGACGGAGAGGAAATCGCTCGGTACCCAAATCGCAAGTACGGGAACGTCGACCGCAAGCGTCTCGCCTTTCGCGTCACCGTCCCGAAGATCCAGTTGGTAAATCTGAACCGTAACCGCCTCGGCTGCCTTTATCTTCTCAGCCCCGGGGTAGCCGTGCTTTTCATTCTTGCCCTGAAACAGCTTTATCGGATGGCCCCGCTCGTCGAGAGACCTGTACTTCGATGATTTGCCATCACCCGGACCGAGCTGGGTCATCTGGTGTACACGACATGGAACCGCACCGCCCTCGTCCACTGCCGACTGAAGCAGGACTCGCAACATTGCGAAATCGACGCTGTCCTGATCCGTCATGACGAAGTCCGTAAAGAGCTCCCGCAACACATCCTCTAAGTCGACATCTGCGAAGGGATGGATTTGGGTCGGCTGCCTCCTGGGGTCTCCTGGGTCGTGTTCGAATGAGTACCGAGCGCAGAACTTACTAACTAGGTCCCGGTTCAAAGCGAAGATCGCTTCATCTCGATCCTCAAAGCACTTCTGCTTAAACCACTTATCGGCAAAGTTCCAGCGGTCAGTCCCAAGACGAACGACCGCGGCTCGAGTGGGCTTCATTCGCTTGTCAAGAAGGAACTGCCGCTTCCAGGACTGCAGGGTCTCGCCAGATTCCGCCACCCCGATCAACTGCTTGCGCATGTGTTCTTCGTGTTCGACATACCTGTGGAAGGCCTGGTCTACAGCGGGGTCGAGCCAGGCCCTGCAGTACCCAGCATAGGATCGCTTGTAGCCGAAGAATCGCGCCCGTTGCTGAGTGGCGTCAGCATGACCAAGCCCGAGTCCCCTCGGCATATAAGTCACAGTGAGTCCTTCGACGGTGAATCCTCGATCGAGCAATTGGCCTCCGACGAGCACCCACGCGTATCCGCTCGACCAGTCAATAGTCTTTGAACTCGCTTTAGTCGCGTTCACTGCTTCAACGGCAGTCTTTTTCAGGACCTTTGGCAGGACGGCAAGCATCTCACCTAAAGAAGGAAGATCTGCGGCCGTGCGAACGAGATCTTCGTAAGCCGGTTCCAAGAAGTCTGCAACCAAACTTGCTCTGTCGGGTTGACCATCCTCCTCACTCAGAAGCTCCGCCCAAAGATCTCGAATGTTCTTTATCCAGCGCACGAACTTGCCATGCGGAAGGGTGTCACGTGAAGGATGCACAAGCATCGATCGTTGTGGCGGGTCGCAACCCAGCAACGTCCCCGCGGCGCACCCAAGCGCGAAAGTTGCGAACGCGTGATTGAGAGACAACGGGGGTTCGTCTGCAGTGTCGTCGTCGATGGCATGGCTGTCTTCCGCAGGTATGTGCTTTACGAAGGTTTGCCTGTGTTCCTGGAAGAAGTAGCGGCCACCGGTATACGCGGGTCCGGGATCAATTACACACACATAGTCTGGTGAAAGCTCGTCGACGAGACTCACCAGCAGAGGAGCCTGTGGAGTGGCCGTGTATTCGAGGAGCGTGTGGGAGGGCAGCATCGCACGAAGAGCGCGAATATTGCTGTAGGTGCTGCTTTCCTTGCCGGCTTGCCGACTGACGTTTGGCGAAGCTTGGTCAGCTTCATCGTCAATCACCAAAGCCGTGACCTTAGACAGGTCAATCCTTGAACCGATTTCGTTCAATACCTCACTGAGCCAGCCCAAGTGTTGGTGCTGCTTCATAACCGTAATCAAGACCGTTGCTTTGTCGACGCCGGCCATTGCAGGATCAACCCACTCCTCAAGCGCGGCAGCGATTTTACTTGCATCCTCAGTATCCAGGCGGGGACTCTTGGCGTGAATCCAACGTCGGTAAGCGGCCTTGTCATCAAGCTTGAGGTCGGATCTCAACCGGTCCTGAGTCTGCTTGAGAAGGTTTTTGCTCGTTCCGGCGACAACGATAACGAGCGCAAACTTGTTGTCCCGGGCAAGCGCCGCGGCAGCGGTGAAGGACGTAGTCTTGCCACTCTGGACGTAACCCACAACCAAACCCGCTGATGCCCTCAACTCATTGGGTTCGGTTCCACGGGAGAGGATTTCGACGGTTTCTTCCCGAACGCGCTCCTTTGCGTCAGGGAAGAGTCCGTCGAGGAAGTCTAGGCACTCATGTCCTACCTCCGGTTGCCAGCGGCCGCCCGGCGATATTGCGATTCCCCCGTCATCGATCACCCGTATGGTTTCCATCCCAGCCCCCTTATCGTCCCTAATCACTGAGCATCTTGCGACAAGACACCGCCAAGCAGTTCGTTAAGGTTCCTCAAGAGGACCCCTGCCATACGGACGCCCGACTCACGTGCCGTCGTCTCGGCAATCGCCAATCCAACCGCCAGACGGACCAGACCTTCAATGTCGCCCTCCGTGGTGCCGCCAAACCGTTGAGTGAATGGGTGCGACAACGAGAGAAGGATCCCAAGCTCATGAGAGGTACTGCCGGCCTTACTTTCCCGAATCTTCAGCCACTCTGTCGCTGCAGGATCGGTCGTCATATCGATGGTTACGTCCCAGCGATGCCCTTTGATCGAGAGCCGCCGAGACTGCGTGCTCCGGATTGTGGCCGGCGCGGCCGACTTTCCGTAGTTTGGGTTGGGCTTCTGGTCCTTGGGTGAACGCTCGGCCTGCGCACCTATCACCTTTTCGGCGGCCGGCAGAAGTTCGGCGGTCTTCGCGGCCGCTTTTACTGCCGCGTTCACCAAGCTTGTTGACGCCTTCTTTGCCCTGTATCCCTCGGCCTGCTGGAGGATGGGAAGCGGCGCCTTATCGATCTCACGCTTGAGATGCTTGAGAAGTTCGGTCTCGCGATCCCCCCAGATAAATGCATCCTTCGTGTAGCTGACATCGAAATCGTCTAGCTCAAGTTCTCCGAAGACCCTTTGGTAGGAGAAGCTGTTGGGTGTCCCGAAAATTTCAGTCGGCCGGTAAGTGTCATCATCGCTGCCAACAATCAGCCGCCGGTGGCGGAAGAGCGCAAGTCCGGCTTCCCGAGTGGAACCCTTGTCACGGATACCTACAAAGCCCGTAACGTGTTCGCCGGTCGACAGATAGAAGTCAACATCGCGACGCCACTCGCGCGGCTTCCCGTCCGGGTCTTTGAACGAGGGTGCAACGAGCACCTTGGGCTCTTCGAAGGAGATGGCTTCACCATTGAACTCGATCGATACTTCACCGGATCGCAGGAATTGCCGGTACATGCTCCCGAGGTGCCGACGCATTTTGCCTAGCGTCTGGGTTTGTGGAGGCTTGTAGAGGTTCCAAAGCCTAACTTCGGTGAAATGTGCACTTGGCGAGCATTTCTTGGTCGTAGTTTGCAACGACTCAAGATTCCTGCGGATGATGGCAGGAACATCGAACTCGACAGTCCGCTCTACATCCTCGTCGAGGGCCGTAGACCTCACCCGCCACTCACGGGCGAACCAACAGCTGGCGCTCTTCATCCCGATGCCGAACTGCGATAGACCGGCAGAGTCGGGCGGAGGTTCAGCTGTAACAAAGGCGCGCTGGTAGTCCTTGGCGGCAATGCCAGCCGCGTCATCCCAAACTCGGATAAAGCCTCCGTCTTTTGGATCCACTTCGATGACGATGCGTAACCGGTAGTTGCGCCCCTCGGCCTTGATTAGGCGCCGCTTGTTGTGCAGGTAGCTGTCGATTGCGTTATCGACCAGTTCCCCAAGGGCGTACCACGCGCGGTAATTCATGCTCGGAAAAAGACCCAGCATCCCGACCCCAGGCCTGATGTTGATCTTGCTCTGCACGCATCCCCCAACGAGTTCTCTTCAAGCCACCTGCGACAAAACTACAATCCCGCCCTGACGTTTTTGGGTCACATGGAGGCTTCCAGTACGTCCTGGTCAGTAGAAACCCACAAGCGGCGGTTCGCCGGAACTGCGTTCTCCGGGATCGGCACAGACGGCCAGGCGCAAAATCGTTACTGGCGATCCCTCGGAATCGATAAGCCGAGCAACTGGCCCGGAGGGGCGAATGGGGCGATACCGAGGTGGTCGCGAACATGGCGCGCAACCGCGTATGCCAGCAAAGGGGGCACAGCGTTTCCGATCTGGCGATACCGAGACGATTGCCTACCGATCCAAGGCATGAGCGGCGGAAATGTCTGAATGGCGCCAGCTTCCTCGACCGTGATCCGCCTCATTCGTTTCGGCACCGCGGCGACCGGCTTCCGCCCGTTCCAGAGATCAGCGTGATACTTCCTGACCCAGCACTCAACACCCTCATCAAGTTCGAGTTGGTCAATGATCGGCGTCCGGTTCCCCCCCATTGAAGCGGGCAATGTCGGCGCAGGCGCATCCAGGTTCATCGGCCGACCCTGCCCGTTGAAAACCATCCCCGCGAAGGGAGAGCGGCGCATCACCGGAGTCTTCGCAGGTGTCACTTTCGCCGTACAAATTGTGTCGTTCCCAGGCTCGCCCCAGCGCGGAAGTGACTCGAGGGCTGCCCTGAGCGTTCGAGGGCGGCTTCTTGTCGTTGGCGGCGGAGCGGTGAAGTCGTCGGTGGAGTCCCGAAATCCGACGAGAAACATCCTTTCGCGGGCCTGGGGAACACCGTAGTCGCTCGCGTTGAGCAGAATGAGACTGGTTTTGTAACCGAGCGCCTTACTTTCGGCCGACTTCCGCAGCTTGTTCATGAGCTCTGTCCACCGCTTATTTTGAGCGAGCGCTTTCACATTCTCCATAACGAAAGCTCGAGGACGGACCCGGTCTACAAGGCCCATGAAGTCCCACACATGTCGGGAGCGTGGATCGTCTGGGTCCATTCGGCCAGCAACTGAGAAACCCTGGCAAGGCGGCCCGCCAATAACCAGATCCGCAGCTCCGCGCTCCGGCAGATTTGGCACGGCTCTGATGTCGCCCCCCGTAACGCGGTGATCGCCCTCTTTCAAATGCGGAAGGTCCCCGGCCGCAGCTTGAATAGCGGCCTTGTACGTCGCTACCGCGTCGGAGTCGATGTCGTTAGAGAAGACAGGCCGAAAGCCGGCTAGGGCGAACCCGAGATCCAGCCCGCCAGCGCCTGTGTAGAGAGAAACGAACGTCGGTGCCGTCACCTTCAACGCTCCTTTTCCGGTGGATTGGTAAGTGATGTCATTTTGACATCACCCGCCGGCATCCCCCGGACGTCATACGGCGTGTCACGTCCCCGCTCGCATCCGCCATGGGACTGGTGCCTAGCCTGGGAGCGAAAGAACGAGGTGCTAATGACGGAGTTCGACGAGGCTCTTGGCCGACTGCTTCGTCGGCTGCGCGAGCAGGCCGGTATCAGTCAACGCGCGCTCGCTGATGTCCTCCTCGAAGACCAGGCATTTATCTCGAGGCTCGAAAGCGGACGCCGGCACGTCTCTGTCGAAATGCTCCTCTCCTATCTGAGCGGCATCGGTGTAGGCCTTCCGGACATCGCCGAGGAGATCAGCAGCCTGCCCGGCGCAGGTCCCCTGCCCTCTCTATGGCAGTTCCGACGCACCGATAGCGACAGCCACTACTAACCCGCTACATCGGTGGGACATAGCAAGCGAACGGTAGGAGAACTTGATGGACGTATCCGACGTTTACGCCCAGGGTCTGTCAAGGCTCGACATTGCCTGGAACAATCTTGGAGAAGGCGAGTCGCCCGGAGAAATTCCGTCGCAAGTAGCTGCGGCTATCGCCAAGGTGATGTCACCGGAGGCCCAAGTCTCGCAGCGATATGCGCTTCCAACACAGCTACTACTCAAGCTGGTGACGGGAGACCCAGACGGGCGTCGCCTTGAAGGAATTCCCTCCGTGACAGGACCAATGTCAGCACGTTCCTTCGCCAAGCAAACCGTCGTGGCGTTCAAACCCCTAAGCATGCGGCTTGGATTCTCAGCCGATCCATACGTTTCCAACCCTCTGCGCAGAGATCGTCTTCACGACGAGGACTTTACAAAGAAGGGCAAAGAAGTTTGGCAAGCACTCTTTTCGGTCATTGATTACGTCGATCAGAATCCAGAAGAAACTCACGCGGTCTTCATGCATACCATCGCTGAGGTCAAAGACCGGCCGGCCCAGCCCATAGCAGCCGCCAAGCAGCCAGTGCTCAAAGCACATGACCTTCCCGCACTAGTAAAGACAGCTGGTGTCGACCAGGACATGCTCTTGGACATCATCGACGTCCTTCAGTCGGAACAACCGCAAGTCATCCTCGCTGGCCCTCCCGGAACCTCGAAAACGCATGTCGCAGTGGCGATTGCGCAGTACCTCACCGGTGATAACACATCTTCGTACAAAGTTGTCCAGTTGCATGCAAGCTACGGCTACGAGGAGTTCGTCGAAGGCATTCGTCCAAAGCCAAGTGGCGACGGATTCGAATTCACCGTTCAACCAGGTGCAATCCGCCGGCTTTGCAATAATTGGAAAGACGGTGACTGCCGTGTCCTGGTGATGGACGAAATGAACAGAGCAAATCTTCCCCGCGTACTCGGTGAACTTCTATACGCCTTGGAACGTCGGGACTCACCGATCGATCTCATGTATTCAGAAAACTTCTCGCTCCCTGCGGGTCTCGCAGTGATTGGGACGATGAACACCGCAGATCGAAGCATCAGGTCCATAGACGCTGCGGTACGCCGCAGGTTCCAGATCTTCGACTTTCCGCCGAATGGGGATGTTCTCGAAGCGTTCTATGTCGACCATGCAAACGAAATCCCCGAACTTCGCCAAGGCCTTGATGAGCTAAACGCACTCTTGACAGAGCTGCTCGACCGCCATCACACCATCGGCCATACCTTCTTGATGAAAACCGAAGGGATGAACCCAACACAGCTCAGACAAACATGGGACCGCCAGATCCTTCCCCTCATAGAGGAATACCTCTTCGATCAATCGGACATCCTGGGCGAATTTCGACTCGAACGATTCTGGCCCTCTGTATTTGGCGGCTGAGGTGCGGGTCGAGCGCCTGATCGAGTCGCGTCCATCCGTTCTCGCGCTAACAGCGCCTGAGGCTGAGGGACTAGCTGCGCTGGGCCGCAGGATGGCCTCGCAGAAGATCTGGAATGGATCTCGAGCGGAGAACGGGAATGAGCCGTCCTCATCGGCCATTCAATGCGAGCCGTACGGATTCGGACAATGGAAGGTTCAGGTACCCAACGCAATTGGTGTGCTCCGCGTCGCCGACCTGGAGCTGGTGATTCAGCCAAAGATTCCGCTTGAGCACGTGTTGTATCTGTTTGGTAGGTCTGGAGCATTCCCACAGATTGACCGCGCTGCCGTCGCCGAGCTCGGATCTGCCAGGGATCTGTGGACCCTTACTGCAACTTGGTTCGTGTCGGCGCTGGAACGGCTGATGCGATCCGGTCTTGCCAGCGGCTACAAACCGCGGTCAGAGGTCCTTCCGTTGGCCCGCGGACGGATCGATCCCCTTAGAACAATTCGGCTGATAACCCGTGGTGTGCCGGCAATGCATTGCGACTACGAAGAGTTCGACTCAGATACTCCACTTAATCGCGCGCTCAAGGCGGCTGCGCTCGCGGTGTCGTCTAGCGCCGTCTTGACTTGGGAACTCAGACGTCGCGCAAGGCTGTTGGTGGAGCAACTGCCTGAGGTTGGTCCACTACGGCCCGGCGACCTTGGGATGTTGATCGTAGAGAGGCACACAGCGCGATACCGGTTGCCGATCAGCTTAGCCCTACATGTAATTTCGAGCACTGGACGCAACATTGACTCGGGGACGGAACACGGTTACGGATTCTTAATTCGAACGCCCGAGATGGTCGAGGAGGCGCTTCGTCGCATTTGTGAAGAAGCTTTACGCGACCGAATCAATGTGTCGAAAAAGACTCGTTACTTGCGAGGTTCCCATCACTCATTGACCCCAGACCTTGTCTTCGGAGATATCGCGGTTGGCGATGCGAAATACAAGATTTGGGACGGAGACTGGCCAAGGCCAGATCTGTATCAGCTCGTTACATTCGCGACGGGATTCGGCAAGAAGCATGCGCTTCGGGTGGGGTTCAGCGAATCGCGAAGTTTCGGCCCAGCGGTCAAGGTGGGAAATGTGACTCTTAACGTGTGCGATTGGATGCTTGGGACTGATCGACCAGAAGAATCAGAGCAAGTCTTTGGAACGGACCTTCGCAGATGGCTGGAGCTAGTCGCAACCGGCACCCCTTAAGCCCGCTAGCTTGTTGTGTCCGAGGCGGAAGCTAGAAGATTCCGAGCCACACTATCCGCGTCCGCCAGTACCTCACACTCCCAGACCCTGACCGCGCGCCACCCCATAGCTTCTGCTGCGCGGACAGCCGCGGTGTCACGTTCCGCCGTTCGAGCGAGCTTCTGTTCCCAGAGGTCCGCATTGGGGCCGGACCATGCAGACTTCCGGCCGTGCTGGGGGCAGTTGTGCCAAAAGCATCCATCGACGAAAACGGCAAGTCGGCGACTTGGCAGAACAATATCCGGCTGGCAGGCCGGCGCGAGTCTCCGCTGCAAACGAAACCGGGCGCCTTGGCGATGGAGTGCAGACCGTAGACGCCTTTCCGGAAGCGTGTTTCCATTGCTTCGACCCGACAGATGTCTACTGCGCGGCGTCGGTTGCCATCGGTCAACCATGGGGCCACGCTATTCCCCCAGTCCCGATTTCGTCGCGTGGGCGACCATCTGCTAGCGACACCCGAGTGGCGCTGCCGAGGAACGAGTCGCGGCCAAACTTGGTGCCATTGGAGACTCTCGAATAATTCCGCGTTATCACAATTTCCCCCGTCCCCGCTCCGAGGCCGGCCCGCGCAGCAGTTCGGCGGGCCGCGCTTGTAGCGCCGAGTCTCGCGTCGAGGAAGGCGAACACCGAGCGTGCGGCGTCGATCGCCAAGTATCGACCGACTCGGGGCGGAACTCTTGCCCGTCGCAAACGGAGGCGCTGAAAGTTGTCGGTCTGAGGAGATACGGTGACCGTGCTCGACGCTGCGTGGGGTAATTGCTGCAGCTAGCGCGCATTCGGGTCGGGGCAGTCTGTGAACACACGGGAGATAGGACCCTCGCTGACCATTTAGGTGTTCGTGTGCACGAGAGTGCCAGTCGATAGGGAGCGGATTCATGTTTTGGTTCTTCGGACAATCGGTTGACCGTCAGTTCTCCCCCGAGGACCGGTTGCCCTATATCGAGGCGCCCCGCGGCGAACGGACCA
>JAIBBE010000154.1 GCA_019694835.1 Fimbriimonadaceae bacterium
ACGGTCAACTAACCGACGAGTTCCGCTCATAGGCGCTTCGTCGAGTTCTGGTGGCCACATGCGGCTATCGGGCAGCAACGCCTTGCATTTCTCGATGTCTCGACTGAATCCCTGACCGAGTACATAGGACTCGCGGTCTGGAACGTCGTCGCGACTATCAAAGAGCGGAACGGCGATGTCGGTCATCTTCGTTGCTCCTCCTAGGAATCGACGACGGTTGACGACTCTGGATTTGGAATCACCTGGGCAAGGCTGCCAAGAGGCGGTTCATCTAGTGCTGCCAGCATTGAGTCGATTGCGTGCTTGACGTCGTCCGCAAAGTGGCTTTCTCGGTCGAGTTCTACAGCCGTAGCTAGTTTCCATATGCGCTGGATCTGAACACTTGGACGAACATGGATCTGGAGGCCTGCCGGGCGGGCGCTGATCCACTTGTTGAGACCTATCAGATCCTCGTTGGTCGCGTAGTGCCGATTTAGCAACCATTGGCGGAATCCCTTGTCCGCGATCTCTGCCGGGGTTCGGCCGCCGGCGTGCTTCCCCACGTCCTCGACCCACTGCCTTACGTATTTGTCGCCGGACAATTCTCCATCGGGATACCAACGTTGGAAGGAACGGGAATACCGAAAGCCTAGGTGAAAGTTGGCCTTAAGTTTCCAGCCCGGAGAATGCGTGAGTGCGATCAATGCTTCGACCCTCTGCGGAGCACCATACAAATAGCGGTACTGGTCCTGGAGTTCGCCTGACCACATTGCCAGGTGCACAACCCCGCTCTCAATCCAGATGCCTACGCGATCAACTGCGTGAACCCCCACGGCTGAACTCGACTTGGCAACTGGAAATTTCACGTTCACGCCGGGCGGGTAGATCTTGCCCGTATCAAGGTTCTTCGATCCACTGGTGACCTCGGCTGGAAGCCCGGTGGCCTCCTGCATGATGGAGCGCAAGCGCCGCAGTAGTCGTGTCTGATTCTTCTTGCAACGACCAAGGTCGGTGAAGGGAAGAAGATCACCGAAGTTCGTCTCCGAGTAGTCGAAAAAATCGGTAAGAATCTCCGATTCCGCTGGGCCTAAGCTGTCGGACTCCAGCAGATCCCACCAACGGTTCAGCAGCTCGTGCCATTGAATGGGCTTGGGAACCGACGTTTTCCAGACAACACTTCCCTTCGGGTTAATGTTCTTCGCCTGGCCGAAGCTGACCCCGCTAAACAATTTGCTCTCGACTACGACAAGCAGTTTCGACCCATACCGAATGACACCGTCGTAGCGGGCTCTTCGCTCGGAGGCCTCGACTTTGTCGAAGCCGGCAACGTGCTCGTCGGGAGTCAGAAAGACGCTGACGAGCTTGTCGACATTCCCATCGCCATCGCCTGGAGGGACGAGCTTCTCGGTCTGTAGATCGAACCGGGGCGCGGGGAGTTTGGACAAGGGACTGCAGCCGATCATGGCCAACATTGCGTCATGTGCTCGCGGCACAAACTTCATGACGATCAGTGCGGCCCGCGTGAGTTGGTCTTCATGCCTCGGATTTCCGGTGTATGGCCGAAAGATACTGAGATGCGGATTGGCCAACTTCGCTTGAGGATCGTTCATTCGGATATTGACCTAACTGCTCGCTCAGTACGTCTGTCGTCCATCTGCGTCAAAGCGAGCGATGACAGATCCTGACTTGTAGACCACAAGCTCTCGGTCGTCTACCACTTCGAAAGAGTCGAAGGGTGACGAGAAGTTCACGATCACCACCGATCCATAGGGTTCCTTCTGGATCTTGAAACGTCGCCAATCACCGTCGTCAAACTCAACGTGCATAACCAAATCCCCCGTCCGATCCCCGCAGCCACTCTCCTTGGCCGTCATAGGCATCGTAGGAGGCGCCTCCGACAGCCCGGGCCTGATCGGCTCTGAGTGGTCGGCAGATAGCAGGAATCGTCGGGAGCTGCTGGGAACGTGCAGGTGGGGTCAGCCCCGTGGCTGCGAAAAGCTCCTGTCGGACGTGGTTGCTGTAATTCCGACCATGCCGGACTCTGTAAGGAGGCGGCGTTTGCCGCAGGCCGCGACCAGGGAGAGTCATAGCGCGAAATGCCCGGCAGACCGCAGCTCCGCATCGGCGCCCACGGGAAGATCACGAGGATCTACCAGGGTGACGGGGTCTGGCTGGCCAGGTGCCGGTATCGCGACCTTGACGGCGTCACTCGCGTGGTTCAGCGAGTCGGACCTGCGGACGACTACGACAAGCACGGCAAGCTGGCGCAGGACGCGCTCATCGAGGCTCTCAATGAGAGGCGACGACTGGCGATTTCCGGCGAAGTGACAACGGAGACAAAGGTTTACGACCTTGTCGAGCGACACCTCACTCGGCTGGAAGAGAATGGCCGCTCCCCCGCCACGATGTCGACCTACCGCTACAACGCAACCAAACTCAAGAACTTCATCGGCGGGCTCCGGGTGGGCGAGGCGACGGCAGCACGGATCGACGCCGCCATTCGGTCCATGAACAAGGCTCACGGTCCGACGATGGCCCGCCAGTCCAAGACCATCCTGGCCGGCGCGCTGCAGCTGGCGGTCATGGCCAACGCATTGACCACCAATCCCACCCGGGATGTCGAGTCGATCGAGCGCAAGAAACGACCCCAGGGAGCTCCTGCCCTCGACGCGAAACAAGTCCGCGATCTTCGGTTCAAGCTCGCAGAGTCGGAGTACTGCCGCGAGCTGGACTTGGCCGACCCAGTCCTCGTCTTGATGGCGACCGGCCTGCGGCGCTCGGAACTGCTGGCGCTGCGCTGGGAGGACTTCGACGAGGAGAAAGCGACGCTGAGCGTGGCCGGCAAAGTCGTGCGAGCCAAGGGCGAGGGCCTCAAGCGGCTCCCCGAGCCGAAGACCGACGCCGGCTACCGCACCGTGCCTCTGCCCAAATTCGCGGTCACTGCCCTCAAGGCCCGGCGGAGCCGGCCCTTCCTCGGAGAGCAGTGGGTCATCTTTCCCTCCACGGCCGGCACCCTCCGCGACCCGAACAATTTCGGGAAGCAATGGCGCAAGGTCCGCGACGAACTCGGCGCACCTGACGTCAGCAGTCACAGCTTTCGCAAGACCATCGCCACCCTCATCGACGAGGAGGGTCTGTCGGCCCGGGTCGGCGCCGACCAACTCGGCCACTCGAACGTGTCGATGACCCAGGACCGCTACATGAAGCGCGGCACGACACATACCGAGGTAGCGGCCCTAATGGACCGAACCGTCGGCATAAACGATGAATAAACGATGACTCAGCCCGCGAGATCGCGAAAAACACCCTCTGACGTAGGGCGGGCGGGGCTCGAACCCGCGACCAATGGATTATGAGTCCACGGCTCTAACCAACTGAGCTACCGCCCCCGGCGCGTCAACGCGGCACCCATGTTCCCATGTGGCCGTCGCATCGACCGAAGG
>JAIBBE010000224.1 GCA_019694835.1 Fimbriimonadaceae bacterium
TGGCCCCTTGGCGGGGGTAGCTGGAGCGGTCGTGGTTCAGCGCCCTTTCTCTGCGCTCATCACGACTGCCTGAGCAATAGCTGACGACCGTTCGTTGTCTTTCTGCAAGTCACCAGAACAACGAAGGAACGGTCTATGAACCAGCTTCTCTTGAACTCACACAAATGGCTGTTCGGCTTGTCGCTGATCGGCATCTCGCTTCTCGGGTGCGGAACATCCATCGCACCGAATCCACTGGAAGCGAAAGCATCCGACAGCTCCGATAGTTCTTCCTCGGCTATCGATTCTGATGCTGACGCAAGAGTCGCCAGCGAGGAGCCGACTGAGCCAGAGCAAGGGGTGGTCGAAATTCCCAAAACCGCGACTCCACCCGTTAGGGGAGCCATTGAGGGCGATGAGAACAACAAGATCCCGCCTTCTAAATCGACTGTCTCACGGCCCAGCAATGGCACCGCGTCTGCGGATGAAACGACGACCAAGGTTCATGCCCGAGAGATCGTCCGGAGAGAAAAGCGAGGGTCGCTTCCATTCATGATGCGGGAATGCGGCTATCGTTTTGATTATGTCTACGCCGACGATCTTGACAGGTTTTTGAAGGCCGCAATCGAACCCGCTCAAACCGGCTCATTGGAGGGACGATTCAAGATCGCCACGACGGTTCACCGGATTCCCACCTCAGACCAAGCGAGAACCAAAGCCGACGCGTTTCGCTTGCGCAGCCAGTTTGGCAACAACGGAAAGGCGGATGTCGCCGAGAAGGAAGATCGGATCGACGATGATGAAATTGCGATTCAGATGGCATTGCCGTTTCGCCTTTACAAGGCGGAGTCAGTCGACCGCGAGCGTTCCAAAGGGGTGAAAGGAGTCCAGAGTGTTGTGGTGAATCGCGCCGATGCGTCAGTGGCTTGGTTTTTGATCGAAAATGAGCGTCTTGCAAAGTGCCGTACGCCGCAAGAAGCGCAAATGATCGTTGCTAGGGGCGGTTCTTTGTTTTTCGGCGAAGGGCGACGGACGATGTTGATATTCAGGGGGCTCGACTCCAATCCCCATGCATCCGAGCTGAGAAACATTCCCTACAACAACTTCGATCCGAAGGCCCAAGCTCCACAAGACATCGTCGCGGAAATCGAAGTGGAACGATTGACATACGGCCCCGCTTTGGACTGGCAGGATTCTTGGGGGTATTACCGTCACGGAGCGCTCATCGCTGAAGAGATGGACTCAGACTTCGTCCTTCAGTGGAACCGCACCGGCGTGCTGACCGGAATGACGCCCGACTACTTCCGTCCAACGGATTCAGCGAATCCCATGGTTGTCAGTGCTCACCTCGTCTCGGCGGTTTTACGAACCATCAAGGGTGAAGTGATCGCGTCGTACCAGAGCGAGCAAGAGGGGTCGCAACCAAAACAAATCGAGAAGGCAAAGGAGCACAGCAAGGAACCTCAGGACACGCCTGCTCCAGACGATGCCGATTCGGTCAAGAGGTTTCTTGGCAAAGATTCTGTTTGTCGCGAGGTTCTTGAAAGGCGATCACTGGCAGACTTCCTGAAAGAGTACCCAACGGCAAAGAATGACAACATGCAATCCGTCCCCGCAATCAAATACGCGGTCTATCGAGAGTCGACATACATGTACGAGTTCCTCGACGACAAGCTGTTCGCCGTTCGCTTCCTCGTCCCTCGCTCTTTCAAGAGTGCTGATGAATGGACGGCTCCGTATCACAAGTCGCTTGGGCAGCCAACGAACATGACAATGCCGAAGGACTTTCGAGAAATGAAGGCGACAAAGTTTGTGAGCTGGGATTTGCCGAAGCACAACGTCCGCATCAACTTTGCGCATCTTCCTGCGAGCCTTCAGGAGGCTGACCTCGATCTGTTCGGTCAAGTGATCAACCTTGATGCAGCGTTAGAGTATCTCGGTCGTAAGGGACTTTGACTGTATCGGGGAAAGAAACAAGCGGCCTGTCGCCCCCCCGCTTCGGCATCTCTGCACCGTTCAACGCCGTTCGGTCCCATTCCTGGATCGAGCGGCGTTTTCGTTTTGACACCCCACATTCCTCACGAAAGGCAACCCCATGTGTGCATCTCTGTTGGATGAACCTCGCACGGATTCGGCACAGCAGTTGTCGGCGGCATCGGAACGACTCCGTGGAACGATGGCCGCTGTGCGGCTGAGCTTCACCTGGCTCGGCACCCGCAAGTCGCTGACCGTTGAACAGAAGAACCAGGCCGCCGATTCATTCGGGGCCGAAGGAAAGTTTCTGTCGGCGGGCAAGAAGCTGCTCGACACGTCTCATCCCGCGTTTAAGGCGGTGACCGCCATCAAGGGCCGCAGCCAGAGCTACTGGCGAGCAATCTCGCTGCCGTATCCCGAGCCGGGGATTCGCCTGATCCCGCAGCGCGCCATCACCGACTTCGACCGGCAGATCGCGGGGTTCCGCGACGAGCTGATCGAGGCCGTGGAAGAACTCGACCGACACTACGGTGATCTCCGCTCGGCAGCCCGGCGGCGGTTGGGGGACCTGTTCGATCCGAGCGACTACCCGGTCTCGCTGATCGGTCTGTTCGGCATTGAGCACGAATACCCCTCTGTCGAACCGCCGGACTATCTGCGTCAACTCAACCCGGCCCTCTACGAGCAGGAATGCCGTCGCGTGCAGGCCCGTTTTGATGAAGCCGTGCAGCTCGCCGAGCAAGCCTTTCTCGACGAACTGGCCAAACTCGTCGAACACCTGCGCGAGCGCCTGAATGGCGATACGGACGGCAAGCCGAAGGTCTTCCGTGACACGGCGGTCACCAACCTGACGGAGTTCTTCGAGCGGTTCCGTGCCCTGAGCGTCCACTCGAACGACCAACTCGATGATCTGGTGCAGCGTGCCCAACGGCTGATGAACGGCGTCGAGCCACAACAGCTGCGGGATAACGCTGCGCTCCGGCAGCGGGTCGCCACGCAACTGTCTGGCGTGCAGTCGTCGCTCGATGGCCTGATGGTCGACCGGCCCCGTCGCAACATCCTCCGGCGGCCCCGATAGGCAGGGCATGGCCCTGCACCCGGTTCGAGCTGCCGCTCGGAGTTTGCAACCCACGCTCCCGTTGGTCGCTCGCCGGACATCATCAATCGTAGCCCCCGAGCTTATGGAGAACTCACGATGGACCTGCTGATCGAACCCACGGGAATGGTCCGCTGTGTGTTCGGCGAAGAGATCGACCTGGGCCAACTCGGCCGATTGTCGATTCGTCGCGGTTCCCATGTCGAACCCACGCCGGATGGCCAATGGACAGCCAATCTCTCGCCGGTCCAAGGCCCGTTGCTCGGACCGTTCCTTACCCGAACCGCGGCGCTCAACGCAGAAGTGACCTGGCTCCAGGAACACTGGCTGTTGCCATCGCGGTAACTGTCTCTCACTGAATGT
>JAIBBE010000241.1 GCA_019694835.1 Fimbriimonadaceae bacterium
ATCACGAGCACAGACGGTGCGTTTTCCATCGCCTTGTCGAACACCTGCGCGACCTTCTTGCTGGTCTCGTGGATGTAGGGGCTGGCCACGCTGGAGGCGTCGATCTGGAAGCTCGGCCAGCCGAGGAAGTCCACCAGTCTGTCGACAGCAAAGGTCTTGCCGCAGCCCGGAGGGCCATGCAGGATCACCGCAGAGGGAAACTCGATGCCAAGTGCCTTGTAGCGCTCGCGGTGCAGGATGATGTCAACGATGTGCTCGTTGAAGAAGGCGGCCAACTCTGGTCGCCCCGCCAGTTCGAACACCTTGTTCGGTTCTGGGGCGGTGCGTTTGGCTTCGATCTTTTCGTCAGCGGGAACAGCCTCGGTCTTCTCGGTCGGCGTGTCCGGCTGGCGTTCGAGCGGGATGATTTCGGCGACCTCGAAGCCCGCTGCCTGCACTACATCCTTCAAGTGGCTCGCGCCCAGCCAGCTCATCGACTGACGCAGGCGGCGGAACGAGCTGGCTGGAATGTTGGTGCCACCCGTCAGCCAGTAGCCGAGCACGACATCGTCGCCGGTTCTGGAGCTGATGCTGTAGGTCGGCAGCAAGCGCGTGATCTTCTCGACATACAAGGCATCTTGCAGCGCCGACTCTGGGTCGATGTCGCGCGTGGCCTTCAACGCCAGCGCGAAGGCCAATGCCTCGGACTTGTTGTCTGGAGACTTGCCTTCGCTGACCGGGCAAAGCGTCTGGCTCGGCGCGCTGGAAATCGTTCGAAGTTGACGGGTACCGAACTGGAAGGCATCCAGCGTCCCTTCGTCGATCAGTCCTGCCTCGACCCAGTGTTGCGCCAGCGTGTCCTGTGCGATCAGGGCGCGGCCGCCACCCATGGTCTCGCAGATCTGCCAGTCCGCGCCATCGAACAGTGCGATGCGTACCCGTGCGCCATCCGGCAACTGGAATCCAACAGGTAGCCACGCTTCCAAGGCCATGATCAGCTCCGAACGATGTTCGCGCCCGCCATCATGTCGTCCTCTCCTGCGGAGCCGATGCGGATGGAGTCGAGATTGGCGACGACGGCGCGCAGCTTGTCGATGTCGTTGGCTTTTAGCGCCTCGGTACCAACGGCCACCCACTGCGCGTGTTCGTGGAGGTCGGCGAAAAGGTAGGTGTCCTGGGCCAGCCACTTGAAGCGGTCGATCACGAACCAATCCTGACGCCACAGGATCATGAAGTTGCGGCCCCGCAGGTCGTCCAGGTGCGATTCGAAGTCGTTGCTGTTGTTGTCGATGGCGCGCTGCGCCGTCTTCACCAAGCTATCGAACGACGATGTCTCGGTCGGTCTGGCATGCTGACGCACAGCCTTCTCGAAGAAGCCGACCGTCCTGTCCAGTTCGAGTTGGCGGATGTCCTTCAGGTGCTCTTTGCGAGTCAGCGCCAGCAGGCGTTTGGCCTCCTGTACGTTGTCCATCGCCTGCTTCGCTGTTTCGGGGTCGGTCTCCCCGGACTCGATGGTGTTTGCCTGCTCCAGTTTCTCGCGGGCTTGCTCCAGGCGCGGATCGTCCACCTTGGAGGCCATTTCTTCGAGCCGTTCCAGCGTGTGTTCGGACTGTTCCTGAATGTTCTTGGCCTGACTGGTGTAGTCGACCTTGCCCTCCTGGCTGGAGTAGTAGTTGCGCCCGCTCTTGAACGAACCACTGATGGAAGGCACCGACACTTCCAACTGAATGTTGCCGGAGTCGAGCACTTCGTACTCGCAGATCATCTCTGCGCCAGCGGTGATGACGCCGTCGTCGAAGTCCGACCCCTTGATCTCGAACATGCCGATGAAACGGTTGTCGTTGATCGGGTCAGATATCTCGCCTTCCCATAGCTTGAACTTGATCGAGCCCGCACTTCCAGCTTTGAGCGACTCGCCCGCCTTGAAGGTCTTCTTGCCCTTCTTGGGAAGTTGATCGCCTTCGCGCACGAGGTAGTCCAGCACCAAGCGACCCCCGACCTTGTCGCGCGCTTCCACGCCAATGGAATGTGACGCCGGAATCGCGTCAATACTGGCAGCGGTGCGTGCAATGACGATCTTGTCCTCACCCAACGTGACGGGCGCACCGTTGGAGTCGAACACAAACACCTTGAAGGTGTTGTCGCCGGGTTTGGTCAGACTGAGTTCGATGCTCGCGCCATCCTTCAGCGCAACGCGGCCAGACGACCAGCCTGTATCCAGGCTGTCGATCTGGAACTCGATGCCCGTGGGCGCGCGGCTCAGCTTGGCCACGATCTTGGCTCTTGAGTCTGGCGTGCGCGCGATGTAGTTGAACGAGAGGTCGAGTGAGCCACCGGCGCTGATTGCGCCACGAGCACTTTTGCGCCCACGGCTTTGCGACGACCAGTCGATTGATTCGGCGAAAACGGCAGCCCCTTCAGCAACAGCCGTCATCGGGTTCACGTCGGTGGACGGAGCGATTCCCAGCTCGAAGGCGACCTTGTCGCGCAGGGGCTTGTAGTGCGTGGGGCCTCCCACGAAGACGACGCGTTCGACATCGTGCGGACTCAATCCGGCCTTTTCGAGCGTTTCGCGGGCGGACTGGATGGACTCCTCGAGCTTCGATGCGATCAGTCCGTCGTAGCGTTTGCGATCAACCGCGATATCGATGTAGATCTCCTCGCCTGACTGGTCACGGACGCCCAGCTCAGTCTCGGGAAGGCTGACAACCGCTTCCTCCTTCTGCGAGAGTTCGATCTTGGCCTTTTCCGTCGCCCATGTGGCCATGCGCAGCAGAGACTTGAACTGTGGGTTCGCAGCCAGATCTTCGGGAAGGTCGAAGTTCTCCAGTAGCCACGGCTTGACGACGTTGTCGAACAGGATGCGGTCGAAATCGCGCCCACCACACATAGCAATGCCGCCATGGGCCAGCAGGTTCACGCGCCCCGAGATGCTCTCCGCGATGGCAATGTCGAGCGTGCCGCCACCGAGGTCGTAGACGACAAACACGCCATCGTTCTTCCGTTGGCGCATGACGCTCATCACGGCGGCGACTGGCTCTTGCATCAGCGCGACCCGCCCGAGGCCAGCCGCGTCGGCAGCAGCCATCGTCGAGTCCTTCTGCATCTGGTTGAAGGCGGCAGGCACCGTGATGACGGTGCCCGTGTCGCCATCCCCCCGAATTTCTTCCGGCAGGTAGCCGAACAAAGTGCGCAGCACCTCGGCAGAGCACTCCTCTGGCGTCATGGTCAGATTGACCGCAGGCAGTTTCACTGGCGTGCTGGTGCCCATCAGGCGCTTGAACAGCGTCGCGGCGTTGTCCGGATTGCGTGCGGCGTTCATGTAGGCGCGCGACCCGATGTACTTGTTGCTACGCCGGTCGATGAAGATCGCGGAAGGCGTAACGTCGTGCTGCTCCGGGCTCTTG
Source organism: Fimbriimonadaceae bacterium (assembly GCA_019694835.1). The sequence goes on from JAIBBE010000241.1 coordinate 3,387, forward strand.
TAGAGCTGAATC
>JAIBBE010000048.1 GCA_019694835.1 Fimbriimonadaceae bacterium
CGCCCGAATCTCTGAACTCCGGAACGACCCGATGAACGATCTCTACAAAGACCAGAAGTCAGCAAGCGGCCCCGTCGAGTGCCTAGGTCTGAAGTTCCCGAGCGACCACGCGCGCCGCGAGCACTTCGTGAGGCTCTTGGCTGCGAAGCTCAAGGAACCTGCGTTCCGAAAGACGGAAGGATTTCCAACGGGAAGTGACGATGCCATTTTGGCCATGTCGGACCCGCCCTACTACACGGCCTGCCCCAATCCGTTCCTAGAGGAATTCGTCCGACTATATGGAAAACGATACGAACCGAATGTGCCGTATAGCAAAGAGCCATTCGCAGCCGACGTGACAGAGGGGAAGAACGACCCGATATATAACGCCCATGGTTACCACACAAAGGTGCCGCACAAGGCAATCATGCGGTACATCCTCCATTACACCCAACCAGGCGACATCGTCTTCGACGGATTCTGTGGGACTGGAATGACGGGTGTGGCGGCACAGCTTTGTGGCGACGTCTCGGCGATTCAATCGCTTGGCTTCCGGGTCGACGCAGTTGGTGACATCTTCGAAGCAGAGAACGAAAGCGGGCGGACCGGGTGGCGCAAAGTGTCGAAGGTTGGCGCGCGGCGCGCCATCCTCGGTGATCTTTCACCGGCGGCAACATTCATCGCTCACAACTACAACGCACCTCAAGACCGTGAAGACTTTGACAGGAGAATCACGAGCTCGGTAAACCAACTGCAATCGAAATTCGGATGGATGTATCAGACCCTTCATCAAGCATCGCAGGCAGAAGTAAGTTTAGCTGTGCGTGCAATTCAAGACGACGAGAAACCTGATCTCTCAGTGATCGGGAAGATTGGGCGCGTCAACTACACGGTCTGGTCGGACGTATTTACTTGTCCGGAGTGTGCGGGTGAAGTCGTATTCTGGGATTCCGCTGTAGACGTTGAGAACGGCAAGGTGCGCGAGAACTTCCCATGTCCTCACTGCAATGCTCTGCAGACAAAGAGATCCCTGAATCACGCGCTGAGTAGGCGACAGGATGCTGCACTGGGAGAAGTCATTGACCAGGCCAAGACGGTCCCCGTAAGAATCAATTACGCCGTTGGTTCAAGGCGGTTTGAGAAGCGGCCTGATGCTGCAGATCTGGCTCTTATTGCAAAAATCGATCGCAAAAGCATCTCCACTTCATATCCTTCCGATCGACTCTTTGACGGTGGAGAGACGAGGCGTAACGATCCGATTGGCATCACGCATGTGCATCACTTCTATACAAAGCGAAATCTGGCTGTATTTTCCTTTGCCTTCGAGACCTTTCCGACCGAGCTGAAGTGGGCTGTCACGGGTAGTCTCCAAAGAGGATCGAAACAGCACCAGATCGCCATTACTCGGGTTGGGGGCGAAAAGGCAGGAGAGGGGGGCGCGACCGCAGGACATCGTCGAGGAACGCTCTATGTGCCATCTAATCAGATCGAGATGAACGCTATCGGGCTCATTTCCGATCGCTTGGCGGCGCTGCGCAAGGCAATCCTCCCAACTGGCCTGTCAAGGCCGCTAATTTGCACGCGGTCGTCCACCAATCTTCTAATGCCGGACAACTCAATCGACTATGTATTTCTCGATCCTCCGTTCGGGTCAAATATTTCGTACTCGGAGCTCAATTCCCTGATGGAAGCGTGGCTTGGGGTTATGACAAACAGGAGGCCCGAAGCAATCGAAGACCGCCATCAGAAGAAGTCTGTCAATGAGTATCGGGAATTGATGATTAGCTGCTTTGCGGAGGCGTATCGCGTACTAAAGCCTGGTCGGTGGATGACCGTGGAATTCTCGAATACGCAAGCGTCGATTTGGAATGCGATTCAGACTGGACTTCAGGAGGTGGGCTTTGTTGTTGCAAATGTCTCCGTGCTTGACAAGAAGCGCGGTGGACTAAATGCAATCATCGGCGTGACTGCGGTCAAGCAAGATTTGGTGATCTCCGCGTACAAGCCGAATGGAGGACTTGAGGAGAGGTTCTTGCGGGCAGCGGGTAGTGAAGAGTCTGCATGGGATTTTGTTCGAACGCATCTCAACTATCTTCCGGTAATGAAGACAAACGGCAATGAATTGGAGTTCATCGCCGAGCGGGATCCTCGCATCGTTTTTGACCGAATGGTGGCATGGTTTGTTCGACATAACTTTCCGGTCCCAATTTCAGCGCAGGAGTTCCGAGCAGTACTGGTTCAGCGCTTTGTTGAGCGGGATGGGATGATCTTTTTGCCCGAGCAGGTGGCGCAGTACGACAAGAAACGAATGCAGGTGGCGTTAGCTCCGCAAGTTGAGATGTTCGTATTTGATGAGCGCAGTGCGATTGACTGGCTATCGGAGTTCCTGAAAAAGCGACCTTCGACATATCAAGAGATGCATCCTGAGTTCATCAGCCAACTCGGCGCGGGATGGAAGAAACATGAGGCCAAGCCTGAACTGGCTGCGCTACTGGAGAACAACTTCCTGAAGTACGACGGTGCTGGCGATGTACCCAGCCAGATCCACAGCTACCTGTCCACCAACCACAAGGACCTGCGCGGTCTCGACAAGAGCGATCCGCGGCTTGTTGCCAGAGCTCAGGACCGCTGGTACGTGCCTGACCCGAACAAGGCCATCGACCTTGAGAAGAAGCGCGAGAGGGCGCTGCTGAAAGAGTTCGAGGCATACCAGACCGCGGTGGGCCGCAAGCTCAAGGAGTTCCGTCTGGAGGTGCTGCGTGCAGGGTTCAAGGCCGCCTGGGGCCGCAAGGACTACACAACCATCATCAAGGTGGCCCAGAAGATCCCCGAAGAAGCGCTGCAAGAAGACGAGAAGTTGCTCCTCTGGTATGACCAGGCACTGACCCGGGCGGAGGCGGGGGCCTGATGGCTGAGGCGCTCCCCGCGGCCCGCGGGCACGACATCGGCACGTGGTGCTGGCACCAGCGCCAGTCCGCGCCATGCCGGGTCGTGGACCGGCAGGACGTGTGGGGCGAGGACATCTACCGCGTCTGGCTGCCGGACAAGGATGCGGTTGTGCGAGCCCGCTCGACGGAACTGAGCACGCTGGAGAGCGTCGAGCCGTCGGTCGATCACGTCCTTCATACCGCGGCCGCGGCCAAGCTGCTCGACGCTCTGGAGGACAACCTGCTCCTCGCGCCGATCCAGTCTTCGGTCGTTCCCCTGCCGCACCAGCTCTACGCCCTCAATCGCGCGATGAGCCAGCACCGGATCCGCTACCTGCTGGCCGACGAAGTGGGTCTGGGCAAGACGATCGAGGCCGGGCTGATCCTGCGCGAGCTGAAGCTGCGCGGAATGGCGCGCCGCATCCTCGTGGTGGCCCCCAAGGGGCTGGTGCGCCAGTGGCAGGCCGAGATGCGCTTGC
>JAIBBE010000199.1 GCA_019694835.1 Fimbriimonadaceae bacterium
GCGGAGGAACGACGGAGCTCGTGCTCGACGATGTGATCATCAACGCGGTTCCCACGCCGGGCGCGGCGGTGATCCTCGGCCTGGGCGGGCTGATGGCTTCGCGTCGCCGCCGTTGATCGGCGGTTGACGGGACTGTCGCCAGGCACCGAGCCGATGCCGCGGGTGTCACCGCCGAGGGGGGTGACATCGGCGGGGCTTGCCGTTGGCGAGCATGTCGCTCGCCGCGGCGATGCGTCGGGGAGCGTTCTGGGCAAGCGAGCGCTCGCCGCGGTTGAGACGTGTTTGTGGTCGAGGCCGGCGGCTGGGGCGCCCGGAGAGGTTCATGGCCGGTGGCGAAGCCGGCGGTGCTGCGGGGCCGGGTAGATCCGTCCGCAGCACCGAAACGCCCGCAAAGCCGGGCTTTTCGGTGGCACGTCCGGATGCAACTTGGTGCCACCTGCCACGTCCGGATGGAACTTGGGGACACCTGCAACGTTCGGCGTTGACTGGGTATCACCTGCCCGCTCGCGGCAGTGTCAGTTGCGGAACACAACCTCCAGTATCTGTTCGAACTCGCATTTCGTGTCTGGGGCGATAGGTGGGCAGAGGTCGATCACGTGCTGCCGGCACGTCAGGCCGTTGCATAATCCCTGAGCCTTGCTCGGTTTGTCAGAGCCCGGAACGTTGCCCGGGTAGTAGTCTTCAAGTTCACCCTTGCTCAACACACAAACTCCAATTGCCCGCAGTGCATCGATCAGCGACTTCTTTGCTGCCACGATGTCAGGGTTGCCTGGCTGTTGTAGAATCTGCAGGCGAGCGGAGGACTTCTCCCACGCGAAGAAGTCCTCGACAGCGGCGTGAAACTGATCATAAGTGGCGGTGCCGACCTTAAACTGCTCGTAAGACTGTTTTGCCCGGCGCCAAAGGGCCTTGACATCACCCCGCTCTTGGGCGTCCTTTACACCCCTGGCGTTCAACTCTGCGGGGCCGCCAGCCCTATCGAGCTCCGAATCGACCAATCTCAGTAATGACTCGCGCGATGCGGCGATCTCTGGAGTGGGACCGAGCTGTTCAATGCCCCGGACCAGAACATCGAGATCCGCGATGACCAGGACCCGCATGTCAAACCGGGAGAAGAACTCTCGATAGCGACGGATGCTGGTCTTGCCGTTGATTTTGGCAAACCGGACTGAGGACTTCGCGGTGTCCCAAGCTGGGTTCAGGAGCCTCGCGACGTGCGGGAACACGATCAGGTCACTGTCGCCTTCGACGAGCGCGACGGTGTCTGCGAAGAACGCCACGCTGTTGTTCTCGTAGCAGATGATCTGAAACTGGTCCTTCGCGGTCACGTCTCCAAGATCGACGGGGTGGGCCACCGCATGTGGCTTTGCAATGCCCGGAGTGTTGGTCTTGCGGAGCTTGATGAACGCGGTAGTCGCCCCGGGCCCGAAGAAGGCCGGTGAGTGAGTGGTGACGATTACGTGGTGAGACTTAGAGAACGTAGAAAGCGTTTCGAACAAGATCTGCTGGCCCTTGGGGTGCAGATAGAGTTCTGGCTCTTCAAAGAGCAGGAGATAGCTCGGCTCAGCAGCGGCTTGTTGCCCATCGCCGGGCGCCGGCTTGTTTAGCCTGACAAATGCCCGAAGTACGGCAAACACCACGGCCCGGCGTAAGCCATCGCCCTTGCTTTCGATCAGGCCCTCTACTCCGTCGTTCGCGTACACCTGCGCCGCAGACAATATGGTCTTGAGCTCCGGTGGTGGCACCGCGATTCGGATGCCCACGTTTGAAAAGCTCTCTCTTACGAACCCGTCGACGATGGACTCGATGTTGCGGACTTCCTGAAGACGATCGTCAGTGAACGTGCCGTCGGGCTGGATAATCCGATTGAGGCTCCTATCTAGACTGGCGAAAAGCGCCTTGATGTCGCCCAACTTTGGTTCGATCGCGCGCAGCAGCATGCCAAGAATCTTGCCGAAGGGCGTGCTATCCGATGTCTTAATGTCGTCGCGAAGGTCCTTGACAGCCGGGATGTAGATGGGTTCCGGAAGAAGGCCCGAGATGCTCTTGTCGATGCCAGTGGGTAGATCGCAGTCGGTGAGAATGGTCTGGTTGTCTGGGAGGGACGCTTTGTATTCGTCAAGGAGCTGTCGGGCTTCGGTCTGGTTTGTCGTGATGGTAAGATGGGCGGCGATCTCCGGAAACGCGGCTGAAACTGCTGTGACGAATGTCGCTCCAGGCTTCTTTCCCTTGAGCACTGTATCGATCGCTTCGTCGGAGAATCGAGTGTCTGTCGGGCGACGGGCTCGATAGCGAAGCTTGCTTTTCCCGTCCTGTCCGAAGACTCGAACGAGAGTGAGGACGCCGTTCGCGAGTATTGCCGCGATCTTCGGCCGATGCTCCTCGGCCAGACGAAGCAGGTCCGGTGCGGTGATGTCAGTGAATTCGAGTTCGATGCGGATGTCTTTGGTGTCGTCAAAGTAGTGCGTGCGGGCGAGCGTGCTCCCGTTCAAAAACACCAGCACTGCTTGTAGGACGGAGGACTTGCCAGCGTTGTTCTCGCCGATGAGACAAACAAACTGGGACAAGGGAATGTCCAGGTCACGAAGGCCGCGAAAGTTCTCGATCTTGATGCGTTTCAGCAGCATTCGGTGCTCCCGTGGTGTGAGCGGATGCGCTGCCAGTACGGGCGGGCTTCCAGTGTGTGCGTTCTGCAGGGTCCTTTGCCGGAGGCGGTATTCTACTGGGGCGGTTTGGTGCCCGCCCAGTATTGCTCCGAGGGAGATGGTCATGGATTACTCTCAGTCTGAGGAGTATGCGGTCCGCCAGTTTGCGGCTGCCATGCTCGGGTTCGTCAAGGCCGTGCGGACCGCGGACAATGCTCGCCTCGTCGGTGAGTTCCGACGAATCGCCACGGAAACTCATGGCTCGGAAGTGGCCACCTTGCGGAACCAGCCGGCGGTGAAGCCGCTTCTGCTCAATGTTCGACAGGCTGCCAAGAGCCTGGCGATCTCAACGGGAACGCTGTTCAACCTCACTGCACCCCGGGGACCGATTCCAGCGGTCAAGATCGGCGCTCGTGTCTGCTACGCGGTCCTCGATCTCGAACAGGCAATTGAGCGGTTCAGGGTGAAGCCCAAAGCGTGATCCGACGATCAGTCGATGCGGTTGCGGCGAGACTTACCGTGCAACACGACGCGTTCAAGATCAACCTGCCCGTCGGTGCGCCGATGCCCAACGAAAAGCCGCCGGTGTCATCCTGTGACATCGGCGGCAGTCAAAGCGGGCGAGGAGGATCGAACTCCCGACATTCAGCTTGGGAACGCCCGGGCTGCCGATCGGAATCCCCGCGAATCTGGCCAGTTTCGACGTAACCCGCGTTCGCTTGCACACGGGCTTGCAC